>CAVQLO010000008.1:0-117968 GCA_963713385.1 uncultured Solirubrobacterales bacterium | reverse complement strand
GCGGCGGCCGTTAAACACGTCCGGCCCGCGGGGGGAGCGGACCGGACGCGCGCACTGGGAGGAGGCTTTCATGTGCTCTGCGACTTCGTAGGTCGCAGCAAGCAGTATTCGCCGCGGCGATCAACGCGACCTAAAAGTCCGCTGATCGCAGGCGAAAAGTTCGTCAGTAGGAGTGAAAGCCGCGCCCGCTCTTGCGCCCGAGCGCGCCCTCGGCGATCAGCTGCTCCACGCGCGCGGGGATCGGCGCGCCGATCGTCTTGCCGATCGCCTCCGACACGTCGAGCCCGACGAGGTCCAGCAGCGCGAGCGGGCCCATCGGGTGCCCCGCGCCCAGCTGCATGCACGTGTCGATGTCGGTCGGGTCCATCGAGGTCTCTTCGAGCAGCCGCACGGCGCTGAAGAGGTAGGGGAACAGCAGCCGGTTGACCACGAAGCCCGGCACGTCGGGCACCTCGACGGCGGTCTTCTCGAGCATCTGACACAGCGCGAGCGCCCGTGCGCGCGTCTGCTCTGTCGCGGCCTGCGGGAAGACGACCTCGACGAGCTGCATCTTGACGACCGGGTTGAACACGTGCAGGCCGAGGAAGCGCTCGGCGCGCCCGCTGGCTTTCGCCAGGCGCTCGATCGACAGCGAGGAGGTCGTCGACGCGAGGATCGCCTCGGGCGAGAGGATCTCGTGCAGGTCGGCGAGCACGCCGGACTTCACGTCGTAGCTCTCGACGACCGCCTCGACGGCGAACGTGGCGTCGGCGAGCGCGTCGGGATCGGTCACGATCTCCACGTGCGTCGGGTCGATCTCGGTGCCCAGCCGTTCCAGCGTCTTCTCGACGGTCGCGCGCGCCCGATCGACCGAGCGGGTGGAGCGGGCGAGCAGCAGCACGGGGCCGTGGTGCGCGGCCGCCGAGGCCAGCCCGCAGGCGATCGCGCCGCTTCCCGCGACGGCGAGCTGCTCGGTTGGATTGGGCGTGTCTGGCGTCACTGAGGCGGTCTCCTTAAAGGTTGACTGACCAGTCAATCTACACCGTGTTTCGCGATAGAGTAATGCCCTGCGGCGGGCAACCGGCCCACCGAGACCCGCCGGGCTAAGCCCCGACAGACCGTAGGAGGACTGAACGACATGAGGCAATCAGAGGGCCGCGAGGTCGTGATCGTCGAGGCTGTGCGTACGCCGATCGGACGCGGACACGCCGAAAAGGGCTACTACAAGGACGTCCATCCCAACGAGCTGCTCGGCCGCTGCTACGGCGAGGTGATCGAGCGCGCGGGCATCGACGCCAGCGAGGTCGAGGACGTCGTCGCGGGCTGCGTGGCGCAGTTCGGCGAGCAGGGCATCAACGTCGCGCGCAACGCCTGGCTGCAGGCCGGGCTGCCGATCGAGACACCGGGCACGACCGTCGACCGTCAGTGCGGTTCCGCCCAGCAGGCCGTCAACTTCTCCGCCGCGCTGATCGCCGCGGGCGTGCACGACGCGATGATCGGCTCGGGCGTCGAGCACATGGGCCACCTTTCCTTCGCCGCGATGGCGCAGACCCAGCAGGAGTTCGGCCAGGCCTTCCCGCCGGCGCTGATGGCCAAGCACAACATCGTCGGCCAGGGCCTCGGCGCCGAGATGATCGCCGACCAGTGGGAGATCCCGCGCTCAGAGCTCGACGAGCTCGCGGTGCGCTCGCACCGCCTCGCCCATCAGGCGACCGAGGAGGGGCGCTTCGAGCGCGAGATGATCCCCTACGCGGTCAACGGCGACACGTACGTCACCGACCAGGGGATCCGCCCCGACACGAACCTGCAGGCGCTCTCCCAGCTCAAGCCGGCGTTCAAGCCCGACGGCAAGATCACCGCGGGCAACGCCTCGCAGATCTCAGACGGCGCCGCCGCCGTGCTGCTGATGTCCGCCGAGAAGGCCAGCGCGCTCGGGCTGAAGGCGCGCGCGCGGATCGTCGACCAGACGACGGTCGGCTGTGACCCGGTGAAAATGCTCGAGGGGCCGATCCCCGCCACGCGGAAAATCCTCGATCGCAACTCGATGAAGATCGACGACATCGACCTGATCGAGATCAACGAGGCGTTCGCGCCGGTGGTCGCCGCCTGGCAGCGCGAGCACAAGCCCGACATGGACCGCGTGAACGTAAACGGCGGCGCGATGGCGCTCGGGCACCCGCTCGGCTCCACCGGCGCGCGGCTGCTGACGACGCTGCTGCACGAGCTCGAGCGCTCCGACAAGGAGATCGGCTTCGTGACGATGTGCTGCGGCGGCGGCCTCGGCACCGCCACGCTCATCCAGCGCGTCTAGGCGCGCGCTCTACCCTTCAGGCCCGCCGCCGGTCCAGTCCACTGCGATCGGCGGCAGCGCCAGCAGCGCCTGCCAGGTCGCCGCTTCGGTGTGGCCGCTGGGCGCGATGCCGTGCGCGGACTGGAACTGCGCGAGGTTGGCCGCGGTGGTCGCGTCGAAGATGCCGGTCGTGGCCTGGCTGGGGATCGCCGTCGCCAGATGCTCCTGCATCCACAGCACCGGGTCGCCCTTGCTGCCCTGCTTGAGTTCGCTGTAGGCGGGGTTTGGCGTGACGCTCGTCAGCGGCGCGAGCGGCGTCGCCAGCGCGCTCCATCCTTCGGCCGGCGTTTCCTGCCAATCCCACCACGACAGGCCCGTGGCGCCGTAGTCGACCGCCTCCTCGCGGAAGCGCAGCTCTTCGCTTCCCGACGGGTGGCTGTAGGTCTGCCCGAGCGGGAAGATCGGGCGGCCGTAGGGGCGGTTTGCGATGTAGGTGTTCGCGTAGACGGTGTCGACGGAGTTGCCGATGTCCTTCCAGTACATCTGCGGCGCGTTGAACTGCGCGCCGTCGGGGCCGAGGAAGACCGAGTAGGGGAAGGACGTGTGGTCATAGACGTAGGGGAAGGACGCGAGGCCCAGCGGGTAGGTCGCTCCGATCTTCGCGCGCAGGTCGCCGATGTAGGTCTGCGCGGCGCCGTATTTGCCTTCGTACTGGGACTCGGCGTCGATCACCAGGCAGTCGGCGCCGTCGGCGACGGCCTCGGCGCCGAGGTTGGCCTCGCCCGCCGGGTTGGTGCCGTACACGTACTGCCACGCGCAGACCTTCAGGCCGTTGGCGTGCAGCGTCTGCACGAGCGCCGGCGAGAACTGGCTCCAGTAGTTGCTCGAGCCGTCCGAGCTCTTGACGAACAGTGTCGTCACCCCGGCCGCATGGGCCTGCGCGACGATCGAGGCGATGTTGCCGCCGTCTGACTGGCTGAGGTACCAGATCCACATGCCCGACCCTTCAAAGCCGCTGCCGGGCGGCGCGGGCGTGACCGCCGCGGGCGCGATCTTCGGCGCCGGCGGGTGCAGCGCGTGCGCGAAGACGTAGATCGGCCCGTAGGAGCTCGTGTAGCGCCCGTGCGTGAGCAGCACCATGATGTGCCCGGAGTGCGCGCTCTTTGGCACCGTCACGACCAGCCCCTGCTGGCCGGCGCTGCCCGCGTGCAGGTGCGCGGTCGGCGACAGCCGGCTGATGCGCGCGCCGGGCGAGTGCGGGAAGGCCACGGTCATGCCCTTCGCGAGGCCCTTGCCGGCGATCATCAGCGTGCCGTGGGTGGAGACCTGGTGGGGGTTTGAGCTACATCTGCTCGACGGCACGCAGGCGACGGTCATGATCCGCACGCTCGTGACGTGCGCGCTCGCGCTCTTGCGGGCGCGCGGCGACTTCGCCGTGATCGCAGCGCGGCGCCGCGGGCGCGGCCGCGCCGCCGGGACCGTTTGCGGCGCCGAGCGAGGGGTCGGCCGCGCAGCACAGCGCGCAGGCCGCCGCTGTGAGCACGAACGTCGATCGCTTTTTCATACCTGCACTCGTCACGAGAACTCCTCCGAGCCGCAAAAGCGGCCACAGACCTTAGCTGCTCTTTACTGCGAAAACCGACGGCTGGCAGGGAAGTTGCGATTGCGCTCGCGCGCGGCGGGCGTGGCAGCGCTTGCGCGACCCTAGCCCCAGCGAAAGCCGAGCGCCGAGGGCGCCGCGGGGAGCGGGCTCGACGGTAGCCCGCTCGGCGTCTGCGGCAGGTTGTAGCCGGTCGGGGCGACGTCGTTGGGCGCGTCGCCGTGAAACAGCGAGGCCAGGTACTGGATCTGCTCGCGCCCGACGCCGAGCTCGAACTGGCCGCCGCCGTAGTTGCCGATGCCCTGCGCTGCGCAGTAGTCGAAGGCGTCGAGCAGGTTGCGCAGGCCGCCCAGGCGCGACGGCTTGATGTTGACCATCTTCGGCGGGTAGGGCAGCGCCTGGATGTCTGCGATCGAGTGGATCGTCGCGTCCCAGGAGAAGCGCTCGCGGTAGGGCGCGAGCACCGGGTCGGTCTCCGCCGTCAGCGCGGGATCCTCGATCCAGGCGTGCGGGAACGCCCGCGCGACGCGCCCGTAGAGCACGGGGTCCGGCGGCTGATCGACGATCGAGCCCGAGTAGTAGGCCTTGAAGTCCACCGAGTCCACCGCGCCGGTCGACACGAGCTCTGCGATCAGCGGCTCATCCCAGGAGCTCGTCGGGTCGAGCTTGAAGCGCAGCTGCGGATACAGCTGCAAGGCGCTCGCGCAGCGGCGCGATGCTCGGCGGCTCGCCCAGGCGCAGCGACACGACGAAGCGAACCGGCTGGGGCGTGCGTTTCAGCGCGGCGTGAAGCGTCGTGTTGGCCTGGCGCAGCGCGAGGTCGAGCGCCGCGGACTCATAGGCCCACATGCGGTAGCGCTGTGACACCTCGCGCTGGGGAGGGCTCGCAAACAGCTGCAGCTGGGCCAGATGCTCGGCGAAGGAGGCGAGCGTGTGGCGGCCGGCCAGCGGCAGGATCGGCCCCGCGGCCTGCAGCACGTCGTGGTCGACGGCGTCGTAGGTGACGTCCTCGCCGATCCCCTCCTCGCCGCCGCCGCGCAGATGGATGACGGTCGACTTGCGCTCGAAGTCGCTGGACACGCGCGCCTCCAGGCCCTCGAGCTGATAGTCGTCTATCTGGACGGGCAGGTCGGCCAGCAGCTCCCACGTGCTCATCGCGGACGATCCGCGGCGGGGCTTTCGGGTGCGCGCACGTGGCCCAGCATAGGGGGGCGCGCGGTAGGATCGATGCGGATGCGCAGCAGCGAACTCAGCTCTCCCCGCCGCTAGCTGCGCGCGTCGTGGCCAATCGCGACAAGCGCCGCAAGGGGCGCTCGCGCAAGCGCCGCCCAGCCCCGCCGCCCGCCGGCGCCGCGCGCGAGACCGCCCAGGCGCCGACGCCCGCCCGCGCCCGAGCGCGACTCCTCGGGCAGGCCGGCCGCGCCCTGGCATCCGCTGCCGCTGTCAGAGCTGTTGATCCTGATCGGCGCGATCGGCGTCGCGGTGAGCGTGCTGGAGGGACTGCGGGTCGCGGTCGCGCCGCTGTTTCTCGGATCGATCGCGGCGATCCTGATCGGCACCGTCGAGGTGACCCTGCGCGAGCACATGGGCGGCTATCGCTCGCACGCGCTGCTGCTCTCGCTGCTCGCGACGATCGCCTTTCACACGGTCGTGATCGTCGCGCTCGTGCTCGCGCTCGGCAACGTGTCGCGGCTCGTCAACGTCGCGCTGCTCGTGCCCGACGTGCTGCTGTTCACGACGCTCTACAAAGTGCTGCGCGCGCGCTTCTTCGACGCGCAGCGCGAGCGCATGTTCAGCGGCGCGCGCTGAGCGCCGGCGGCACCGCGCCGAGCGCCACGCCGCGCCGAGCGCCGGAGGACCGCGCCGACCGCTACGTCTCGCCGGGCGGCGCCTGCAGCGCCTCGGCCGCGAGCAGCGGCGGCAGCGTGCGCTCGCCGGGGTCACCGGCCGGCCCGCGGTCCTCGCCGTCGACGCCGAGTCGTTCCAGGCGCGCGATCTCGCGCTCGCCCTCCACGCGCGCGGGGTGCTCGGGCGGCAGGTCGGCGATCAGGTTGGCGATGCGGTTGCGCAGCTGCAGCGCGAAGTGCGGCGTCGAGGCGCCCATCAGCTGGCGAACGTCCTCGACGGTCACCTCGCTGGCGCGCTGCTTGCGCAGCAGGCGGCTGGGGTCCTCGGCTTGGCTCATCTGCTGGCTGTTCGGGGGCTATTCGGGGGGCGATTCGGCGGTCGCTTCGGGTGTCTGGGTCGGGGTGATCTCGAGCAGCGAGTCGATTTCGGCCTGCGCGGGCGCCGAGATCGCCTGTTCGTCTCCGATCAGCCAGCCGTGATTGTACGCGCCGTGGACGGGCTGAAACTGCGGGGCGCTGCTGTAGGCCGGCTGGAGGTCTGAGAGGTAGTGGCTCAAGGCGAGACCCGAGCCGCGCCGGGTCTTCGAGCAGCAGCAGCGGACCGTAGTCGCCGCTGGCCGACAGCAGCGCCGACGCGGGCGCGTCGAGCGGTCGCGCGGAGTTGGCGAAGACGAGCCCGTGCCCGGGTTCTTTGACCCCCCATCCGAAGGTGCCGTTGCTGTAGCGCGCGACGGCGATCGCGTTCTCGGCGGCGCTCTCGCCCGGCCGGGGGCGCGACGGTCGCGCTCGTGCCGGTCGCGCTCGTGCCGACGACCGCCGACGGCCCGCTCACGCCGGCGCCGGCGCTCGTCACCTCGTCGAGCCGCGCGAGAGCTGTGTGACCGGGCCATAGCGCGCCAGCTCGGACAGCGTGTGCGCGCCGACGGCGTCGGCGTCGATGACGTAGATGTCGGGGCTGTGCAGATGGGAGAGGACCGCCGCCGTCGGCTGGGGGATGCCGGCGGCGTCGACGAACAGGATCGGCGCGCCGCTCTCGGCCGCCAGGCCGGCGGCGGGCATCTGGAAGGCCCGCGGCGCTTCGCTTGAGAGCACGATCACGCTGCGCGGCGCCCTGCCGTCGATCGCGCTGATGAGGCCCTCCAGCGACGCGGCGATGGCGGGGGCTTCCGAGCCGGTCGCGACGGCGCTCGCGTGATAGCCGCCGGGCACCGCGGTGACCGTTGCGACCTCGATCACCTGCGTGCCGCCGAGCGTGTTCGCGCCGGCGGGCTTCATCGCTTGCAGCGCCTGCGCGGAGGCCTGCGGCAGCGAGTTGCCTTCGGTGTAGAGCAGCGGTGCGCCCAACGGCGCGCTCGCCAGGACCGACGCCGTCAGCGACGCCGCCCAGTTGCGCTGGTCGACGAGCACGACCGCCTGCGGTCTGGTGGTCGCCGTCAGGCCGGGATAGACCACCCTGGCGACGGCCGCGGCGGCGAGGACGGGGTCGGCGCCGCCGACGCGCGTCGTGTTCTTGGTCGCCAGGGCGAGCACTCCGCTGGCGCTTGGCGGCGCGACCACCGCCGAGCCCACGGAGAGCGTCTGGCGTTGGCGCGGACTTGCCGCACCCGGCGAGGGCGCCCGCGAGCGCGATCGCGGCCAGGGACACGGGTCGGGACGGGCGCACCGGTGGCAGACTAGCGCGCGCGAGCGCGCCCCCGCCATTTGCAGCCATAACGCGGCAAAGCAACGCATCTCGTGCAAGCGTCGTTGCGCTTTGCTAGCCTGCCGCGAAACACGCCGAGTCCTTGGTCAGAAGCCAAGGAACGGGGGACCCAGGTTGTTGGGGCGAGTCCCACGGTGAATCCGTGAGAAGCGCAGGCTCTTTCAGCGCAAGCCCGTCAGCTAACCCCGCAGGCCGACGAAAGAGGTAGTGAGTGCGGGTGCGAACCCTCAGCAGCGCTGTTGCCTTCAGCTTGACGATCCTCGCCACTTGGGCGACGCCGGCCTTCGCGAACGGCCCCGGCGGAGCGGTCGCCGGATCCACCAGCTCGACTCACGCGACCAAGACCAAGAAGAGCGCCAAGAAGAAGACCGCGCCTGCAAACGGCGGCGCCTCGGCTGTGCCGACGGTCGTTCCCCCGGGGGCCTCGCCGATCACCGCGCGCACGCCGAGCGTCACCTACAGCGGCCCGGTCTACCAGCGCACCGCCGCCGGCGAAGTCATCCCCTACGTGCCTCCCGCGCCCGCCAGCCAGGTCAGCGAAACGACCGGCGGCAGCCCCGTCGCCGCGAGCACGACGAGCGCGAGCGACCCAGCTGCTGGTCCCGGGAACGCTCGCTCGCTACGTCAACGGCCTCGCGGCCGCGCCGATGTCCGCGCCGGCCGCCGTCCAGGAGATCATCTGGGCGGGCAACCAGATCATCGGGCTGCCCTACATCTTCGGCGGCGGCCACGCATCGTTCATCTCGCCGGGCTATGACTGCTCGGGCACGGTCTCCTTCGCGCTGCACGGCGCCGCGCTGCTCGCGACCCCCGAGGACTCCTCGGAATTCGAAGTGTGGGGCTCGCACGGCGTGGGGCGCTGGGTGACGATCTTCGCCAACCCCGGCCACGCCTACATGGACGTCGCGGGGCTGCGCCTGGACACGAGCTCCGCCGACGACCCCTCAAACCAGCAGGGGCCGCGCTGGCGCCCGCTGCGCCCGGCCAACGGCGGCTACGTCGTGCGCCATCCGCTGGGGCTCTAGCTGTAGCTCTAAGCACGCTCGCGGGCCGCGAGCGCAGGCTCGATGCGCGGGCGACAGTCTCGATACGCTAGAGCCAACCAACGCGCGAACAGCAATAGGAGGATCAGATGGCCGGTCTGACCGGGCGAATGTCAACCGTCATAAAGGCGAAGGTCTCCAAACTGCTCGACCGCGCCGAAGATCCGGCCGAGACGCTCGACTACAGCTACCAGAAGCAGGTCGAACAGCTGCAGAACGTCAAGAAGGGCATCGCCGACGTCGTGACGGCCAAGAAGCGCCTGCAGATGCAGGAGACGAGCCTTCAGCAGAGCGTCGTCAAGCTCGACACGCAGGCCCGCCAGGCGCTGGCCGCGGGCAAGGAAGACCTCGCCAGGACCGCGCTCGAGCGAAAGAACGTCGCCCAGACCGAGCTTCAGTCGCTGGACACGCAGGTCACAGAACTCGAAGACCAGCAGCAGAAACTGACCGACTCCGAGCAGAAGCTGCGCGCCAAGATCGAAGCGTTTCGCACCAAGAAGGAGGTCATCAAGGCCCAGTACTCGGCGGCCGAGGCGCAGGTGCGGATCTCCGATGCGGCGACGGGCGTCGGCGAGCAGATGGCCGACGTCGGCCTGGCGATGCAGCGCGCCGTCGACAAGACCGAAAACATGAAAGCGCGCGCCGACGCGGTGACCGAGCTGGAATCGGCCGGCACGTTCGACGACATCACCGCGCTCGGCTCCGGCGAAGACGACATCGACCGCCAGCTCAAGACGCTGTCGAGCAGCTCGGCGGTCGACGACGACCTGGCCAAGCTGAAGGGCGAACTCGGCTCGGGCTCCCCGGCGGGGGAGATCGCGGCCGCGCCCGCCGAGGAGGCGCCCGCGCCGGCGCCGGCCGAGGGCGAGCAGTCATGATCGTGCGGATCTCCGGCGAGGACCAGTACCGCCTCGCCGCCGATCAGGACGCGCGCGTGAACGAGCTGGACAACGCCGTGCTCGACGCGGTCGCCTCCGGCGACGAGCAGGCCTTCCAGGCCGCCTACGCCGAGCTGTTGGCCTTCGTGCGCGACCACGGCAGCACCGTGGCCGACGACGAGATCGAGTCCTCGGACCTGATCCTGCCCCCGCCCGACCTGACGCTCGCGGAGGCCAGCGGCGAGTTCACGGGCGAGGGGCTGATCCCGGACTGACAGGCGGCACTTCGGCATCGGGCGCGCGTGATGCGCGATTCTTTGCATGAGGCGCGACGCTATCGTCTAGGGCATGGTCATCGGGCTGATTCTGCTCGTGGTTGTGATCGGACTTGTCGTTGGCGATCTGATGCTCGTCCGGGCGCTCAAGCGTAGGCGCGACGTCTGAGCGCAAGAAGACTTCCGATCCCGAGCGCCGCAATGGCGAGCCGCTGAAGATCGACCTGATGGGTTTGCCAAGTGACACACGCCCCTAAATCGGGATCCCCCACAGGGGAAACCAGCGCTCGATCTCCGGCTCGACGGGCATTTCAGAGCCGATCTGCGCCTTGACCTGCAGCTCGCGCTCGGTCGCGCGCTGCTGCTGTCCCTCGCCGGCGCCCGAGCTCGGCACGAACGGGTACCAGAAGCCGCGCTTGTAGTTGTAGATGAAGTAGATGCGCTGCGATTGCGCGGTGGCGTGCTGATCGGAGAACGCGAACACGGCGCACAGCAGGCGCTCGCCGTAGCCGGCGGTCTCGATCGAGCCGGCGACCGCGTTGATCCCGACGGCGAGGTCTTCGATGCTCGGGGCGCCCTCGGGGCTGCGCAGCACCATCCAGCGATAGCCGTAGCTGTCGTCCTGGGTGGAGACGCTCGTGTGGCTGTCCTGGCCGGCCGCCCGCACGACGCCTTCCATGTCTGACAGCGTTTCGTCGAAGTCGCTCGTGGCGAGCGCCTGAAAGACGATCGCCGCGACGCCCGTCGGGTCGATTCCGTGAGCGCTCTGGAGCGTCACGTAGGCGGTGGTGATCGCGAACAGCCGGTCGGGCGCCGGCGCCTTGAGCTCGCGCCGGCCGGTGATGATGTCGCGCAACCCCACGGCTTTGAGCAGGCGCTACGCGGCCGCCGGCTGCTGAAGCTGGACCTCCAGCCGCTGCAGGGCGGCCAGGCGCTGCTCGAGCGGCGGGTGGTCGGCGAAGATGTTCATCAGCGACTGCTTGGTGCGCGCCGGCAGGATGAAGAAGGCGCTCATCCCTTCCGCGCGGCGCAGGTCCTCGCTGGGCGTGCGTTCGATCGTCCCGCTGATCTTCAACAGCGCCGAGGCGAGCGCGCTCGGGCGCCCGGTGAGCACGGCCGAGCCGCGGTCGGCGGCGAACTCGCGGTAGCGCGACAGCGCGCGCAGCAGCAGGAAGGACGACCGCGTAGACGAGCACCGAGACGACGATCACGAGCACGATCCCCTCCTCCTGTTCGCGGTTGCGCCCGTATCCGCCGCCGAAGCCGCCGCCGAAGAACAGCGCGAACTGCAAGATCAGCGCGGCGAGCGTCGCGAAGAAGCTGGCGAGCGTCATCACCATCACGTCGCGGTTGATCACGTGGGTCAGCTCGTGGCCGATCACGCCTTCGAGCTCGGCGCTCGAGAGCAAATCGAGGATGCCGCGTGTCGCGCAGACGGTGGCCGACTTCTGCGAGCGGCCCATCGCGAAGGCGTTGGGCATCGGCGTCTCCATCACGCAGACGCGCGGCTTGGGCAGGTTCGCCTGCACGCAGAGGCGTTCGATGATGCCGTGCAGCTCGGGCTCCTGCTCGGGGGTGACCTGCTTGACCCCGAGCGTCGCCATCGCGATCTTGTCGGAGGTGAAGAGCTGCAACAGCAGGAAGACGAGCGCTATCGGCAGGATCGCTGCGGTCGCCGTGCCGGCGGCGATCAAGGCCCCGATGAACACCACGTAGACGAGGCCCAGCAGGAAGATCGTCAGCGCCATGCGGGCCTGCAGGCCGGTGTCCTTGCCGAAATCCGAGTGTCGTCTGGCCATCGAGGTCATTCTCGCAGACGGCCTGGCAAAGCCGCGGGGGTTGCCGGGCGGCGATAATCAGCGGCGATGGCAGCCGAGATGACCGCACAGCCAGAGCACCGCGGATCGGCTGAGCGCCTTTCCGCTGGACAGCGCGATCGACGAGCGCGGGCGCCTGCAGGTCGGCGGCTGTGACGTGGTCGAGCTCGCGCGCGAGCTCGGCACGCCCGCCTATCTGGTGGCCGAGGAGGACCTGCGCTCGCGCGCGCAGGCGTTCCTGGCCGCCGCGCGCGAGGCCGGTCACGCGGACCTTCACGTCGTGTTCGCCTCCAAGGCGTTTCCCTGCACGGCGGTGCTCGCGCTGTTCGCCCAGGAGGGGCTGTGGTGCGACGTGGCCTCCGGCGGTGAGCTTCACCTCGCGCTGAACGCGGGGTTCGCGCCGCAGCGCATCGTGCTGCACGGCAACGCCAACTCGGACGCCGAGCTCTCGCTGGCGTTGCAGAGTGGCGTGGGGCTGGTCGTGATCGACGGCTTCGACGAGATCGACAAGCTGGCGCGGCTGATCGGCGAGGGCGACGCGCTCGGCGGCGCGGCGGACGAGCAGCCGGTGCTCGTGCGCGTGACGCCCGACGTGCGCGGGGACACGCACGAGAAGATCTCGACGGGGCAGGCCGACTCGAAGTTCGGCTTTGCGATGTCAGAGGCGCAGGAGGCCTTCGCGCGCGTGCGCGAGGCCGAGGGCCTGTCGCTGCAGGGCGTGCACGCGCACATCGGCTCCCAGCTGCTGGACCTGGAGCCGTTTACGCGCGAGATCGCACAGCTCGCGGCGCTCGGCGACTTCCCGGTGTGGGATCTCGGCGGCGGCCTGGGTGTGCGCTACACGGCCGATCAGCCGCCGCCGCCGTCGATCGAGCAGTACGTCGCAACGCTCGTGCGCAGCGCGCACGCCAACGGCATCGGGCCCGATCGGCGGCTGCTGATCGAGCCCGGCAGGGCGCTCGTGGCCAACGCCGGCGTGACCGTGTACACGGTTCAGAGCGTCAAGCAGAACGTCTCGCGCTGGGTGGCGGTGGATGGCGGCATGTCCGACAATCTGCGCCCGATGCTCTACGGCGCGCGCTATGAAGCCCAGGTCGCCGACCGCTTCGGCGGCGGGCAGGAGTGCGTGCTTGCGGGCAAGCACTGCGAGTCCGGCGACGTGATCGTGCGCGACGCGCGCCTGTCAGACCCGCGCGCCGGGCGACGTGATCGTGACGCCCGCCACCGGCGCCTACGGCTTCGCGATGGCCAGCAACTACAACGGCGTCCCCAGGGCGCCGGTCGTCTTCTGCGCAGGAGGCGACGCGCGCGTGGTCGTCAGGCGCGAGACCTACGAGGAACTGACCGCTCGCGATGTCGCCTAGCGAGCGCACGCCAGGCGGCGCGTCCAGCCCGCCGTTCGGCGTCGGGCTGCTCGGGCACGGCACGGTCGGGTCGGCTTTCGAGGCGCTGCTGAGCGAGCGCGCGGAGGAGATCGAGCGCTTCAACGGCAGGCGGCCGGTGATCAGCGGCGTGCTCACGCGCTCGCGCGGGCGCTTTGAGGAGATCCTCGCCGAGTCGGACCTGATCGTCGAGGTGATGGGCGGCATCGAGCCCGCGCGCGAGTACCTGCTCGCCGCGATGCGCTCCGGCAAGGACGTCGTCAGCGCCAACAAGCAGCTGCTCTCCCAGCACGGCGAGGAGCTGTTTGAGACCGCGCGCGAGCACGGCGTGCGGCTGCGCTTCGAGGCGGCGGTCGCCGGAGCGGTGCCGGTCGTGCGCGTGCTCGAGGAGTCGCTGTCGGCGACGCCGATCGAGCGCATCCATGGGATCGTCAACGGGACGACCAACTTCATGCTCAGCGAGATGGCCGACGGCAGCTCCTATGAGCAGGCGCTCGCGGAGGCCCAGCGCCGGGGCTTTGCCGAGGCCGATCCAAGCGACGACGTCAGCGGCCGCGACGCCGCTGCCAAGATGGCGATCCTCGCGCGCCTGGCGTTCGGCACGCCGGTGCACCTCGACGACGTGCGCTACGAGGGCATCGAGCACGTGCATCTCGACGACCTCGCCTACGCGCGCGAGCTCGGCCTCGGTCTGAAGCTGATCGGCACCGCCGAGCGCCGCGACGGAGGCCTGTCGGTGCACGTATATCCGACCTTCCTCTCCGCGGGCCACCCGCTCGCGTCGGTCTCGGGCCCGTTCAACGCGGTCACGGTGGAGTCAGAGACGATCACCGAGATCACGATGTCCGGCCCCGGCGCCGGCGGACTGCAGACGGCGAGCGCCGTGCTCGGAGACGTCGTGAGTGTGATGACCGGCGGTGCCCGCCC
The DNA here is from genome assembly GCA_963713385.1 of uncultured Solirubrobacterales bacterium. GTDB lineage: Bacteria > Actinomycetota > Thermoleophilia > Solirubrobacterales > Solirubrobacteraceae > Palsa-744. The sequence continues at coordinate 104,228 of CAVQLO010000008.1, read as the reverse complement.
GCCCGCCCCGCCGCTGGCGCTGGCGCTGATCGAGGACGTACAGAGCGCCTTCTACGTGCACTTCGACGTCGTCGACCGTCCCGGGGTGCTCGCGGCGATAACCCAGGTGCTGGGCGAGCACGACGTGTCGATAGGGTCGGTCGTGCAGCGCGGCGGCGGCGAGGGCGCGCGGCTCGTGATGGTCACCCATCAGGTGCTCGAGTCCTCGATGCGCCGGGCGGTGGCGCGGGTAGCCGAGTTTGACTTTGTACGATCGCCTTCCCGCATGATCAGGGTGATCGAGGAGGAGTTCGCATGAGTTTTACGCCGGTGCCGCTGCCGCGAGTGGAAGGCGCGGCCTTCATCGGCGTGCACGTGCCGCTGATCGAGCGCTATCTCGACCGCCTGCCGTTTGACGTCGGCGACAAGCTCGTCAGCCTGCAGGAGGGCTCGACGCCGCTGCTGCGCGCGCCGGTGCTGTCTGAGCTCGTCGGCGCGACCGTGCGCCTGAAGCTCGAGGGCGCCAACCCGACCGGATCGTTCAAGGATCGCGGCATGACCTGCGCGGTCTCCGCGGCGGTGCGAGACGGCGCCAAGGCCGTGATCTGCGCGTCGACGGGCAATACCGCGGCGAGCACCGCCGCGTACGCGGCGCGCGCCGGGATCACGTGCGCGGTGATCGTGCCCGAGGGCAAGATCGCGCAGGGCAAGATGGCCCAGACGCTCGTGCACGGCGCGCGCGTGATCTCGCTGCAGGGCAACTTCGACCAGGCGCTGACGCTCGTGCGCGAGCTCACCGACATGCACCCGATCGTGCTCGTCAACTCGGTCAACAACTTCCGCATCGAAGGCCAGAAGACCGCTGCGTTCGAGATCCACGAGGCGCTCGACGGAGCCCTTGAAGCGCTCTGCATCCCGGTCGGCAACGCGGGCAACATCACCGCCTACTGGCGCGGCTTTCAGGAGATGGGCGCGGCGCCGAGGATGCTCGGCTTCCAGGCCGAGGGGGCGGCCCCGATCGTCGAGGGCAAAGTGATCGAGCATCCGGAAACGGTCGCCAGCGCGATCCGCATCGGCAACCCCGTGCGCTGGGAGGACGCGATGGCCGCCGCGACGGACTCGCGCGGCGCGATCCGCGTCGTCAGCGACGCGGAGATCCTCTCCGCCTACCAGCTGCTCGCGTCGCGCGAAGGGATGTTCTGCGAGCCGGCGTCGGCGGCGTCGGTCGCGGGGCTGCTCAAGTACGGCGCCGAAGGCGCCGAGCAGATCGCGTGCGTGCTGACCGGCCGCGGGCTGAAGGACCCCGAGACGGCGATCGCCAACAACGACGGCATAGTGATCCAGTGCGCCGCCGAGACGGCGGCGATCGAGGAAGCGGTGTTGGGTGATCCGTAGGCGCCTGGTGCGCGTGCCGGGCTCCTCGGCGAACCTAGGTCCCGGATTTGACTGCATGGCCGCCGCGCTGGCCGTGCACATGGAGCTCGAGGTGCAGGAGAGCGGCGAGTTCGCGGTGGAGACCGACCTGGCGGTGAGCAGGGGACGCGAGAACCTGTGCGTGCGGGCATTCGAGCGCCTGCACCCCGCCGACCGCTTCACGTTCACGATCCGCTCGGAGATACCGCTCGTCGGGGGCCTGGGATCGAGCGCCGCGGCGATCGTCGCCGGCCTGGTCGCCGCCGATCACCTGTTCGAGCTCGACGCCGACCTGCTCGCGCACGCCTCAGAGCTCGAGGGCCATCCCGACAACGTTGCGGCGGCCCTGCACGGCGGCATCGTCGTGTGCGCCGACGGCGAGGCGGCGCGCTTTGACGCGCCGACGGGCCTGGAGGCGCTCGCGGTGGTGCCCGAGCGACGCGGTGCGCACGCGCACCGCGCGCGCGGCTGCTGCCCGAGCAGGTGCCGCTCACAGAGGCGGTGTTCAACGTCGCCCACGGGGCGCTGCTGACGCTCGGACTCGTCCAGGGCGACTGGGACCTCGTCGCGCGCGGCCTGCACGATCGCCTGCACGAACAGCGCCGCGCCGACCTGTTTCCGCGCTCCTATGAGCTGGCCGCGCGCGCACGCGAGCTCGGGGCGCTCGGCGCGACGATCTCCGGCGCGGGCCCGACCGTGCTCGTGTGGTGCTTCTACGAGCAGACGGGAGCGGTCGCGCAGACGCTGGCGGGCGAGGTCGAGGGCTGGGCGAGCGTGCTGAGGACGCCGTTCGAGTCCCAGGGTGCCTACGTCGAGGAGCTCTGAGCGCTGCCCGGCGCTAGCCGGCGGTCTCGGGCGAGCGCGATTGCTCGTCGCCCGCGGCTTGCGCGGGTGCAGCGGCGATGTCCAGAAAGCTCATGCGGTGGCGACCGACGACGATCTCGTCGCCGTCGATCAGCGTCCTGCCTTCCACGCGCGCGCCGTTGACGAAAACGCCGTTGAGGCTGCGGTCGTCGAGCACGCGCACGCCGTCGGCCTGGCGCACGATCAGCGCATGACGGCGCGAGACGGTCGGGTCGTCGAAGCGCAGGTCGGCCGCGAGGCTGCGCCCGATGCGCGTCCACTCGCGCGTCAGCGCGACCGTGCGAAGCTCGCCGTCGGCCTCGAAGCAGAGGTATTGCCCGGGACGCTTGGCCAGCTCGCGCACGCCCGCCAGCTGCGCGTCGCGATCGCCCTCTGAGAGCTCGCCGGCCGCCGTGGAGGCGAGCGCGCTGCCGCGCGGCGCAGCCGCGCCCGCCGGTCAGGCGCTCGGTGTTGAACAGCGACGCACGCACGAAGCTGCGCCCGTCACAGCGCGGACACTGGCCGAGCTCCTCGGCGCCGGCCAGCGTGAGGATGTATTCGCAGCTGAGGCATCGAAACGAACCCGGGCCGACGATCGTGCCCGAAGTAAGTGACTCCAACCTCTGCTCCTCCCTCGTTGCCAGTGCTGCGCGCGGCCCGCACGCTGACGCGACCCCGCTTGTGGCGAGGATAACAAGCTTGCCGATGCCAGGCCTGCGAGGCGCCAGGACGCCGATTAGACTGCGGTCGCCGTGGACCCGTTGACCGTCTCCGCCGTCGTATCAGCCCCCCGCGAGGAGGTGTTCGACTATCTGCAGGACATCGCCAACCACTCGCAGTTCACAGATCATTTCCTGGTCGAGTGGCACCTGACGCGCATCGACTCCGTCGGACTTGGCGCCGGCGCGCGCTTTCGCGTGAAGGCCCCGTTGAACCGCTTCAGCTGGGCCGACGCGACGTTCGTCGAGGTCGAGCGCCCGCACCGCATCGTCGAGGCCGGTCGCACGGGCAAGAACAATCGCATCCGCACGCTTGGCGTGTATGAGCTCGCGCCGGGCCCGGGCGTCTCCACGCGCGTGCAGTTCACGCTCGAGACCGTTCCGGCGACGCTGTCTGACCGCTTGCTGGAGGGTCTCGGGGCGCGCCGCTGGACCAGGCGCCAGAACACGCGCGCGCTGCGCCGGCTGCGCTCGATCCTCGAGCAGGGCGAAGGCGCCGGACAGCGCGTCACGGTGGCCAGCGGGTAGCACGCCGCGCACGGCCCGCCGCGCTGCGCGCGCGGGGTTCGGGCGCGCGTCCGTCGCGCCCATATAAACTGCCGCCTCGCATGCCAACCCGACCGCGCAGACCGCTTCTCGTGCTGGCGTTCGTGCTGCTCGCGCTGGGGCTGAGCGCCTGCGGCGACGGGCACGAGCGGGTGACGACGGGAACCTACGCGGGCGAGTCGGGCGCCGGCGCGCCCTATCTGGACGTCGGCCCGCTCGTCTATCAGGTGCAGACTCTCCCGCGAGCTGAACCCGGCGAACATCGAAGACGCCGCCTACCTGCAGGGACTCACGCCGGCGCAGCGCGCGCTGGTGCCCGGGCAGGAGTGGTTCGCGGTGTTCCTGCAGATCTACAACAACAGCTCGATCCCGCATCCGATCGCCGACAACCCGACGATCAGCGACACCGAAGACAACGTCTACTCGCCGATCGTCCCAGCCCTCACAAACCAGTTCGCCTATCGCACGGCGACGATCATCGCGGCCGACAGCCAGCTGCCCCAGCCGAGCACGGTGGCCGCCAACGGCGGCACGCAGGGCCTGTTGCTGCTCTACAAGATCCAGGTCGCCTCGCTCGACAACCGCCCGCTGCGTCTGAAAATCGTCGATCCGACGAACATCACGCAGACGGCGTCGGCCGAGCTCGACGTCTAGCTGCGGGACACGTACGCTGCGCGAGCTAGTGGCTGGCCTGCAGCCCGGCCTCGAGCACTTCGCGCGCGACCGGCGCGGCGGTGTCGCCGCCGGCGCCGTCTTTGACGAGCAGCACGCCGACGGCGATGCGCGGGTCAAGCGCGGGCGCGAACGCGGCAAACCAGGCGTCGGTGTTGCTGGCTTCGCTGGAGGAACCGCACCCTTCCTGGCCGGATTCACTGCCCGATTCACCGGCCCCGCCTTCGCCCTGGGGAGCGCACGAGCTCGCGGTCTTCAGTTCCGCGGTGCCCGTCTTGCCCGCGACGGTCACGCCGGGGATCGCCGCCGAGGTGCCGGTCCCTTCGCGCACGACGCCGATCATCAGGTGTCGCACCGTGCGCGCGACCGTGGCGCTCGTGACGGGCACGCGAGGCGGCGCGCGGCCCGGGTGTGAAGGTGGGCTGCGGGCGCGACCCGCCGTCGGCGATCGTCGCCGCCACGGTGACCATCTCGAGCGCGCTGGCGAGCACCTGTCCCTGGCCGATGGCGGTCGAGCCGACGTCGAGTTCGCCCTGGATGTCGCTGGCCGGGGGCAGCGTGCTCTTGGCTGCGCCGGGAATCGGCGGCTGCTGGTTGAAGCCGAACCGTTCGGCCGTGGACACCAGGCGCGCGGCGCCGAGCTTTACCCCGAGCGGAGCGAACACCGAGTTGCACGACACGGCGAAGGCCAGTTCCAGCGTGCCGCCGCATTCCTCGCCGTTGGCGTTGTTGAGCCTCACGCCGTCGAGCGTCGAGTAGGTCGCGTAGGGATAGACGGTGTGGCGATTGGCGATTCCAGCCGCGAGCACGCCGGTGACGGTGACCATCTTGAACGTCGAGCCGGGGGGCTGCAGGCTGTCGAGGCCGATCCCGGCGACGCCCAGGATCTCGCCCGTGGAGGGCTGGATCGCGACCACGCCCCCGAGCTGGCCGCCGAGCGCGGTCACGGCCGCACGCTGGACCGACGGCGAGATCGTGGTCTTCACGGGCGGCGCGGCGCGCGGCGCCGCCGAGGCGAGCACGCGGTCTGAGCCCGGCCGCGGCCCGCTGGCCAGCAGCTCGCCGCCGGGCGTTCCCCGCAGGCGGTCGTCGAGCGCGAGCTCGAGCCCGCTCACGCCGACGCTCGCGCCGGGCGAGATGCCCTGCGCGGACAGTTCGGCGCGCCGCGCAGCGGGCACGGGCCCCACCTCGCCGAGCACCGCGCTCGCCAGTTCTCCCAGCGGCGAGGTGCGAGTCGATGCTTGCGGGCTCGCGCCCTGCCCGTCGGATGGCGGGCTTTCGGCGAGCACGCTGCCGTCGCGCGCGAGCAGCGTCGCTCGTTCGGGCAGGTTGGTCTCGCGCGTGAGCCGCTCGCCCGGTCGCAGCCCGGGAAAGGCGAGCGAGCGCGACCAGGCGATTCGCGCGCCTTCCGGGTCGTTGACGACCTTCAGCTGAAAGCTGAGCGCCAGCGTGCCGAACAGGCGCGTGTGGACGCGCACGGGGACGCTGACGACGTCCGCGTGAGCATGCGCGCGGCCGGCGACGCCTACGCGCGTGGCGGTCGCGGTGCTCAGCGCGTGTTCGTAGACGTGCGCGAATTCTTCGACCGAGATGTTCTGCTGGGCGGCGGCGTCGATGTCGGGGTACATGGCGGCATAGTCGCCGTGCGCCCACGCCGCGGTGAAGCGCCCCGCGAGCGTCGCTCGCAGAGGAGCCGGAATGGTCGGCGCCGACGATTCCACCGATCACGAAAGCGACGCCGGCGAGCGCCGCCACGGCAGCCGGCGCGCCGCGCGCGCAGCCTGTCAGAGCCGTCGCGCGCGCTCAGACCGGGGCGTTCGGAGCGGCCGAGCCTCGGTTGCGCGCTCACCGTAGGGCCCCGCTTGCAGCGCACACGCCTTGGAACGGTAGAACATGTCGTGCGACCGTGACAGAGCTCGACTGGATCATCGTGGTGTTCGCGGCTCTGCTGGCCTCGTTCGGGTATCGGCGCGGCTTCATCGTGGGCGTGCTCTCCTTCGGCGGCTTTGCGCTCGGCGCCTTCATCGGGACGCGCGTCGGGCCCCTTCTGCTTCCACAGGGATCGGCCTCTCCCTACGCGCCGGCGTTCGGATTGGTCGGCGCGCTGCTGGCCGGCGCGATCCTCGCCACCGGGCTCGAGGGGCTGGCGTTCCGGCTGCGCCGCGTCCTGATCATTCCCGGCATCGGGCTGCTCGACGGGCTGCTCGGCGCCGTGCTGGGAGCCGGACTGGGCCTCGCGATCGTGTGGATCCTCGCCGCCGTGCTCGCGCAGGCGCCGGGGCAGACGCAGCTGCGAGCCGACATCCAGCACTCCGAGATCCTGCGCGCGCTCAACAGCGCGCTGCCGCCCTCGGGGCCGATCCTCGACGCGCTGGCGCGGCTTGACCCGCTGCCCGCGATCACCGGTCCCTCGCCCAACGTCGCCGCGCCGCAGCCGGCGGTCGCGCGCGAGCCGGGCGTGCGCGCGGCCTCGCGCAGCGTCGTGCGGGTGCTCGGCACGGCCTGCGGGCTGGCGATCGAGGGGTCGGGATGGGTGGCCTCGCCCGGAGAGGTCGTCACCAACGCGCACGTGGTCGCCGGTGAGCAGGACACGACCGTCGAGCTCGGCGGCCAGCCGCCCGCGCTGGCGGCCCACGCGATCGCGTTTGATCCGACCGACGACGTCGCGGTGCTGCGCGTGCCCGGGCTGAGCGCGCCCGCCCTGTCGCTCGTGCCCGCTCCGCAGTCCGGACAGGCGGGCGCGATCCTCGGCTATCCCGAGAACGGGCCGTTCGATGTGCAGCCGGGGCGCATCGGGCGCACGCAGACGGTCACCACGCAGGACGCCTACGGGCGCGGGCCGGTGTCGCGCCTGCTGACCCCGCTGCGCGGGCTCGTCCGCCCGGGCAACTCCGGCGGCCCGCTGGTCGACGGCGCGGGCCAGGTACTGACGACGGTCTTCGCGGGCACGGTCGGCGGCGGGCCGCCCGGCGGCTACGGCGTGGCCAACGCGACGGTTGCGAGCGTGCTCGCCGAAGCGCAGAAGCTGGCTGTCGCGGGCGCAGAAGCCGGCACGGGGCCGTGCGCGTCGGGGTGACGCTCAGCTCTTCGCGGCGCCGCCGCAGCGCCCGCGACGCCCGTCGGCGACGTCAGGTCTCGGCCGTAGCCGGATGGTTTGCGGGGCGGCGGCGAGGCTGGATGTCTGGCCGGGTTGGCGCTCTGTCGCGGTCGGCTCGGACGCGCGACGCGTCTTCTGCGGCGGAACGGGTCGGCTCGTGGGGGATCGCGTCGATCGCCGTCTGGACCGCCGACAGGCGGCGCACGAGCAGCGTGCGCACTCGCTCGAGCTCTGCGACCGTCAGCAGCGCGGGGCCAGCTCGCCGGCTGAGGTCCTCTGCGGGCGGCGCGACCCCGGGGTGGTCGGCCTCGATCGCGACGATCGCGCGCTCCAACGTGGCGATCTGCGCGCGCAGATCGCGCCGGCGAGCGAGCGTGTCGTCCAGGCCTGCTGCCGGCCGGTCGCTCTCGTGCGCGACGTACAGGGTGGCGGCGACCGCCGCGCGGATCGACTCCGTTGGCCTCGGCCTCGCGCGCCGCGTCGGCCGCGATCCCTCGACCGGCGAAGCCCGTTCGCCGGCCAGACGACACGAAGGTGCCGACGCCCTGCTGGCTGTCGATCAGCCCCTCGCCCTCGAGCCGCTGGTAGACGGCACGCACGGTGTTGACGTTGACGCCGATCCCCTCGGCGAGGTCGCGTAGGCCCGGCAGGCGCTGGCCCGGCTTGAACCTTCCGTCGGCGATGCGCGAGCGCAGCGCCCATGCGAGCTGCACGCCGATCGGCACCTCGGCGTCGCGGTCGATCGCGAGGTTGTCGAGCTCGAATGCCGCGCCGGCCTTGACCTCGGTGTCCATTCTCCAAGGGTAGTGCGCCGATCGCCGGTCTTACGGTGTACTCAGTCAACTAGTACACTAGCTCAATGGCATGGGATCACGGGTCCTCGCGCGAGATCGGGCAGTCGCGGTGCGGGGCCGGCGCACGTCAGCACTCCGGACGTCGCGACGAAGGCGTTCGCGCCGGCGAGAAGCCTGCTCGAAGAATTCGGCGACATGATGATCCTCACGGGCAAAACCATCTGGTCTGCCCTGCGCCCGCCCTATCCCTACGGCGGTGAGTTCGTTTCGCAGTTCCTGTTCGTGCTGCGGCTGTGCTGGTTTCCGCTGCTGATCTCCACGGTCGCGATCTCCTATGGGGCGCCAGGACTTGCAGGCGGCCAACTTCCTTATCCTGATCGGCGCGCTGGACCGCCTTGGGCAGATTCTTCGTGGTGATCGTGGTCCGCGAACTCGGTCCGCTGGTGACCGGTCGTCGTGATCGCCGGCGTCGCGGGCACGTCGATCACGGCCGATCTCGGCGCGCGCAAGGTGCGCGAGGAGCTCGACGCGCTGCAGGTGCTCGGCGTGGACCCGGTCAAGAACCTCGTCGTGCCTCGCTTCCTGGCCCTGATGCTCGTCACGGGCCTGTTCAACATCTACGCGATCCTGTTCGGGCTGTTCGGCGGGATCCTCGCCGAGCTTCTAAACGGCGGCTCGCTCGGGCCGTTCTGGACGACGCTGTTCGCGAACTCCGACACGACCGACATGTGGGGCTCGACGCTGAAGACGACGATGTTCGGCGCGCTGATCGCGATCGTCTGCTGCTACAAGGGCATGTCGGCCTCCGGCGGCGCCGAGGGCGTGGGCGCGCGGTCAACGAAGCGGTCGTGATCTCCTTTCTCGGCTTTGGAACGCTCAACTACGTCTTCACCCAGACGCTGCTGGCCACGCACCCGCAGATCCTGGTGATCAAGTGACCGACGGAAAAGCTGGCCGGCCGGCCGCGTGGGCGAGCTGACTAGGAGGGTCTAGCGAAACGGCTAGCGAAAGTCGTTGTCGTCGTCGGAACCCCTCCATACCGTAGTGATCCTCTATTAGCTGCACCCGCGCAAGTGATCTCCCACGCGAATGGCTTGCAGGCACCGGCCCGAGAGTGCTGCGGCCCCTCGCCGGTGCTTGCATGGCGTGAGACGGGGCCATCCTGACCACCCGAACGACCCCGAAACCGTAGCGGGCGCGACGCTCGTGCGCGACGTCTATGGCCTGCGCGTGCTTCTTCGTCGAGACAGCGTGGCCAGGCCGGCAGCGATCCTGATCAATCAGAAACGAAAGGGGATCGAGCGTGGAACGCGCGGTGGCTAGCCACCGCCGCAGCAGAGGTGATCGGACGGCACGCACGAACACGTCGAGTGGGTCCGGTTGACCAACGGTAGAACGCTGACTCGGAAGAAGGCTCGGCTGGATAAAACGCGGCGTCTTGTCATCGCCGCTGGCCCCAGCGGCACAGCGCTCGTGTGACCTCCGAGTACTGCGCGAAGGCGGCCATATCTATCTCCGCACCGTCCCTGATCGGTGGAAGACGACAACCTCGACATGTTGCCGTCTTCTCAGACGCCTCGTCGCATCTGAAGTCTGCGACTTCCATCACCGGCTGGGGCTTCAGTGCGGCGATGCACCAGCGGTAGCTCGTCAACCGCATGGCGATGAGCGTCGAAGCCAAGCGCAAGAGCGATCGAGTTAGCCAGGAAAGGCACGACGCGCTCGGCGTCGGCCAGGCTCAGTTCCAGTGAGAAGCGGCTATGAGAGCAGCGTTAATCGGCCCCCGTCGTGCGGCTGGGCGTGCAGGAACGGCACCTTCCAGCCCGCGACAACAACGTCATGTTGGAGGAACGGCCGTAGCTACTGGGAATCTGGCAGCTCTGGCGTTTCTCAGTCCATCGATGCTCCTTATTCGCGCCTTGCCGTTGATCCTGCGGCGGGCGGTGGTTCAACCTATGCGGCGAGAGCGACGGGCTACTCGCTGCTCAGCATGCACCAACTGCGAGAGGATCGTGAGGTCAGCGTGAAGCCGCACACGCTCGATCCTGCGCACGCGCAGCGGGCCAGGCCCCATTCGTTCTTCGAGCTGCCCGAACTCGCGCTCAACTGATGCGCGGCCCCGGTAGAGGCCCTTCCAGCGCAGCGTCTCGCGCGGGATCAGCGGATGCAGCCGGTCGGCCTTCACCCACACCGACGCGGGCTTGCACTCGCCCGTCGGGCAGCGCCACTTCGTCGCTGCCGCGCTTGTAGTCGGCTCCGGCGAATCGCCACTCGCCGTGCTCGCAGGACGGCGGCTTGTGCTCCCCGCGCTTGACGGCGGGCGTCTCGCGCAGCGGGATCACCGGCGACGATGCTCGCTCGGCGCAGGCGTCGTAGACGCGCTCGTTGTCGTAGCCCTTGTCCATCGCGCACGTCTCGGGCTCTATGCCGCGAGCGCAGTGCAGCCTGTCGAGCAGCGGCGCGACCGATCAGCGTTTCGTGTCGCTCGCGCCGTCTCCACCTTCCACGCGAGCGGCAGGTCGGTCGTGGCAGCATCGACGGCCATGTGCAGCCTGTAGCCGTAGAAGCCGCCGCCCTTGCGCGTCGAGACGGCCGAGCGGTGGCCCCAGGACGCGTCGGGGTCGCGAGAACTCGTCATCGGCGCGTTCCCGTCCGCCCTTCGACACGAACCGCTGCCCGTTGGCGTAGGCGGGCATGTCGGAGGCGTCGATCGCGACGTCCTTGCCTGAGTCGCGGGTTTCGCTGCTTCAGCGCGCGCGACCACGGGCGCGATGCAGCCCTCTAGCAGGTGCGTGTGCTCGCGGAGCTTCGCCGTGAAGCGGTAGCAGGCGTACACGGACGGATCGTCGCCATCCGGCGCGATCAGGCTGCAATCGCGGGGTGCTCGCGGGCGAGCGCCACGGTGCGCGTCCACGTCGGGACGCGTACAGCGACTTCGCCAGCGCCATGCCGACCATCGCCCTGAGCGGGTTGCCGGGACGCCCGTCCATCGGGTCGCTTGAAGCTCGTCGATGAGGCGCGCCGATCTCGCGGCGAAGTCGAGGATGCCCGAGAGGTCTTCGGCGACGGATCGCCGTGCTACGTTCGGCGTGGTCCATGGAGGCTCATCTCCTTGATCCAGACCCCCGGAGGTTGCCAGCCTCGCGGGGGTCAATTTTAGCTATATAAGCTCAAAACTACACATTGCATCGGACGGAACGCCTGCTCTCATATGATCCGCCGGGAGTGCCGATACGTTTCCGTGCGAGGTTCTGGTCCTTAGCTCGCACTATCAGCTTGACCGGATAGACCAATCTTCGTAGACTGATGCATGCGGGTGAGGACCTCTGGTCCTTAGCTCGCATTTTTTGTAGCTAGGCTTGCTCGTGCCCTTGCCCCCGGCGGACTCGCTCGCCAGCTACGCAGAAAGTCCCCAACAAACAAGGCTGCCGTGCCACCATCCGACGCGATGGCGTTCTTCGATGAGGTCGGATTCGTCGCGAGGGACGCTTCTTCTCGATGATCTTCCTGTGCTTCCAGAGCCACGCGTCCTGCTGCCGCCTGGATCCAGTAGCTGCGCGTTCATGTACAGTCGTGCCACGAGATCCACTTCAAGGCGTCGCCTAGACGCTCTGGCCTTCTATCTCGCAATCGTCGATCTCGTAGCCTCAAGCGACTGAACCTTCTCGTCTTCCTGGTCGATCGGGAGGCCAGCGATCCGATCCCGCGCTTGGCTCTCACTGGCTGGCTTACGAGAAGCTCACCAAGCAGTTGCTCTTCAGCCCGATCCGACGAGGCGAGCTGATGGTTGTGCTTGCCGACAACTACTCGACGCCCGACGATGTTGTCTTTGAGCAGACGTCGGCAGCGTGAACAACCAGATCAAACGGATAGCGGTCGTGAGCTGTGCCACCTTGATCCAAAACGACCGACGCGCTGCAGTCGTCGGCTTGCTACTACGGCCATGGCGCACGAGTCCGGTCGGCCGGTGGCCGCGCGACCGCCAAGTCGATGGTGCTCAACATCATTCGTCGTGCACCTGACTCGGAATGTTCGGTACGCAGCTGTTCCCTGGGGGACGGTCAAACCGCGCGGTAGCCCCGGTCGGGGGATAGCTGGGCGGCAGCCGACGGTCCTGGCCAGCCTTCCACCCGCTACGCTGACCGCGATGTCAAAGACGCTGCGTGATCGCCGAGAAGCCCTCCGTGGGGCAGGACCTCGCGCGCGTGCTGCCGGGCCCGTTCGAGAAGCACGAGGGCTACCTGGAGGGCCCCGAGCACGTGATCACCTGGGCGGTCGGGCATCTCGTGCAGCTCGCCGAGCCCGACGAGTACGACCCGAAGTTCAAGCGCTGGCGGATGGCCGACCTGCCGATCGTGCCCGACCACTTCAAGCTGGTCGTGCGCGACGAGCGCTCGCGCAAGCAGATGTCGGTCGTCACCGCCCAGCTCGGCCGCGACGACGTCGACGAGGTCGTCAACGCCTGCGACGCCGGGCGCGAGGGCGAGCTGATCTTCGCCTACCTGTACGAGAAGGCCAAGGCCGACAAGCCGGTCAGCCGGCTGTGGCTGACCTCGATGACCAACGCGGCGATGCGCGAGGCGTTCGCAGTCGCTGCGCCCGGCCGCCGAGCTCGCGCCGCTCGAGCAGGCCGCGCGGTCGCGCTCGGAGGCCGACTGGATCGTCGGCATGAACGCGACGCGCGCGGCGACGATCCGCCTGCGCAGCTCCTTCGACGGCGCGGTCTCGCTCGGGCGCGTGCAGACGCCGACGCTCGCGATCGTCGCGCGCCGCGAGGAGGAGATCCGCGCGTTCGTGCCCGAGCCCTACTGGCTGGTCGACGCGACGCTTCGCAGGCCGACGGCGAGACGCGGCGTGCTACGAGGGCCGCTACCACGCGCCGCCCGGCGGAGCTCAAAGACCGCCCGCGCCTGGCGACCGAGGCGGAGGCGCTCGGCGATCGTCGCGGCCGTGCGCGGGCAAGACCGGGCACGATCACCAAGCTCGAGAAGAACGAGCAGCGCGAGAAAGCGCCGATGCTCTACGACCTCACGTCGCTGCAGCGCGAGGCCAACACGCGCTTCGGCTTCTCCGCGAAACGCACGCTCGCCGCCGCGCAGCGCCTCTACGAGGAGCACAAGGCGCTCACCTACCCGCGCACCAACTCGCGCTACCTGACCGAGCGACATGGTCGCCGAGATCAAGCCGATCGCCGAGCTCGTCGGCGCGCACCGCGAGTACGCGAAGGCCGCCGCCTACGTCGACCGGCCTCGACCTGCTGCCGCTCGGCGCGCGTCGTCGACGACGAGAAGGTCACCGACCACCACGCGATCATCCCGACGCGCGCCGAGCACCCTCGAGAAGATGGACGCCGACGACCGGCGCATCTACGACATGGTCGTGCGGCGCTTCCTCGCCGTCTTCCACCCCGAGGCCGTGTTCGAGAACACGCGCGTCGAGACGACCGTCCGCGAGGCGAGCGGGCACGTCTTCCGCACGCGCGGCAAGCTGCTGCTCGTGCCGGGCTGGCGCGGGTCTACGACGAGGTGCGCCGAGCGAGACGCGCGCCCGAGAGCGACGAGGAGGACGAGGGCGCCGACCAGCAGCTGCCGCAGCTGGAGCGCGGACGAGCAGGTCGCAGACGCGCGAGATCGAGAGCGCGCGCAAGGAAACCAAGCCGCCGCGGCGCTACAGCGACGCGTCGCTGCTCGGCGCGATGGAGACCGCCGGCAAGCTCGTCGACGACGACGAGCTGCGCGAGGCGATGAAGGACTCGGGCATCGGCACGCCGGCGACGCGCGCGGCGATCATCGAGCGGCTGATCACGTCGGCTACGTCGAGCGCGACGGGCGCGCGCTGGTGGCGACCGAGAAGGGGCTGAACGTGATCCGGCTGCTCGGCGAGCACGCGCTCACCTCGCCGGACCTGACCGGCGAGCTGGGAGCATCGGCTCGGGCAAGATCGAGCGCGGCGAGGACTCGCGCGAGAAGTTCATGAGCGACATCGCCGGCTTCGCCAAGGAGACCGTCGACGAGCTCGACGAGACGCTCAAGGACGTGCGCATCCCGCGCGCCAACCTCGGCCCGTGCCCGGTCTGCGGGCACGAGATCGTCGAGAACCGCAAGGGCTACTCGTGCTGGTCGCGCGAGGACCCCGGCTGCGGCTTCGTGATCTGGAAGGCCAAGGCCGGCAAGCAGCTGCCGGTCGCGGTCGCGCGCGAGCTGATCAAGACGCGGCTACACCGCGCGGCCCGTGACCGGCTTCCGCGGGCGCAGCGGGCGCAGCTTCCGCGCGCGCCTCGCGCTGCAGCAGACCGAGGAGGGCAAATGGCGCGTCGAGTTCGACGAGCCGTGGGCCAAGGAGGGCGCCAAGCCGCCCGAGGCCGAGGCCGAGGCCGAGCGCCGCCCGGCGAGGCCGTGCCAGGCGCGCAGCGCGCGCATGAGCGTCGCCAACGCTGCGCGCTGAGCGCCGCGGCGACGCGCCGAGCGCGCCTGTCGGGCGGGTGCGCCACGATGGGCGTCGATGCCGATCACGCTGTCACCGGACCCGCGAACGCGGGCAAGGCGCAGCGTCGTGCTCGAGGCCGTGCGCAGCGCACTCGCGCGCGGCGCGGAGCCGATGCTGGTCGTGCCGACGCGCGCCGACGTCGAGCACTACCGGCGCGAGCTGGCCGGCGAGCAGGCGCGTGCTGGGCGTGCGCGTCGAGCGTTCGCCGGCCTCGTCGACGAGATCGTGAGGCGCGCCGGCGTCGCGAGCCCGCGCTCGGCGCGGCTGGCCCGCGAGCGGATGCTGCGGTCGCGGCCGCAGCGCGCGCTCGGCGGGCTCGCACGCGCGCGGGCGCCGCGGCTTCGTGCCGGCGCTCGGCGCGCTTCGTCGCCGAGCTCGAGCCTGCGGCGCGTCGTCGCCGGCGCGTCTGCGCCGGCGCTCTGCGCAGCTGGGCGGCGCGCGACGGCGCCGACGCGCGGCGCTCGGCGAGCTCTACGGCGCCTACCGACGACGCGCTGCGCGGCTCGGCCGCGCTCGACGGCGAGCTGCGCGCGATCGCGCGCGCTGGACGCGCTGCGCCGCGCGCCCGCCCGCTGGGGGCGCACGCCGGTGCTGTTCTACGGCTTCGACGACCTCGACGCCGCTCCAGCTCGACGCGATCGAGACGCTCGGCCGCGTCGTCGACGCGCAGGTCACGGTCGTCGCTGCCCTACGAGGCCGGCCGCGTCGCGTTCGCGGGCCGCGCCGCGCACCTTCGAGACGCTCGCGCCGCTGGCCGACGAGCAATGGCGCTGCCGGCGCGCGCCGCGCACTACGCGCGGCCTCGCGTGCGGCGCTCACCACCTCGAGCGCTCGCTGTTCGAGGACCGAGCGCGCCGCGCGTGTCGATGCGGGCGACGCGCGTGCGGCTGCTCGAGGGCGGCGGCGAGCGCGCCGAGCCCGAGCTGGTCGCCGCGAGTCGGCGCAGCTGCTCGCCGCAGGGCTGCGCGGCCGAGGACATCGCGGTCGTCCTACGCGCTGCCGGGCCGGTCGCGCGCTGCGTCGCGGAGGTCTTCGCGGCGCCGGCGATCCCGCTTCGCGCTGCCGCGTCGCAGCGCGCTTCGCCGACACCGCGATCGGCCGCGCGCTCGTCGGCGCTGCTGCGCTGCGCCGGCCGGACGGCGGCGAGCGCCGCCGACCTGCTGCCTGGCTGCGCGCGCCGGGCGTGCTCGACGCGGCCCGGCTCGTCGACGCGCTCGAGCGCAGCGCGCGGCGCGGCGGGCAGCGAGCGCCGTCGCGCGGCGCGCGGCGCTGTGGGAGGCAGCGCACTGGCCGCTCGAGGCGCTCGATCGCTCCGCGGCGCCGCAGCAGCGCGGCCCGCGCGGCGCTGATCGACCGCGCCGACGCGCGAGCTCGACGCGCTGTTCGCCGCGCCGCGGCGCGGCGCGGCGGCGCTGCTCGCGGCGGACGAGCTCGACGAGGCGCGGGCGCTGGCGGCCGGGCGCGCGCGCGCTCGCCGAGCTGCGCGAGCTGGCGCGCCGTCGCCGTGCGCTCGCGCCGGCGACGCCGCCGAGCTCGCCGGCGTGCTCGCGCGGCGTCGAGTCGTCAGCGGCGAGCCGCCGCGGCCGGCGCGGTCGCCGTGCTCGACCCGCTCGCGCTGCGCGCGCGCCGCGTGCGCGCGCTTTCATCGCGGCCTGCAGGAGGGGGTGTTCCCGGCGCCGGCGCGCGCGCGAGCCGCTGCTCGGCGAGCGCGGAGCGCGGCGCGCTCGCGCAGGCCTCAGGCCTGCGTGCTCGGCGCGCCACGAGGACGCGCTCGCGGCGGAGCGCTACCTCTTCTACGCGCCCTCTCGCGCCCCGAGGAGCTGCTGGCGCTCAGCTGGCACGCAGAGCGACGACGACGCCGCGCCGCGCGTGCGCTCGCTGTTCGTCGACGACCTCGTGCGACCTGCTTCGACGAGACCTCGCCGCGAGCGCCGCGGCGCGGCGCGCGCCGGCGGAGCGCTGGGCGACGGCTCCGCGCCCGCTGGCCGCGCGGGCGCGCCGCGCGGCGCTCTGCCCGGCGACCGCTGCGCGACGCGCGCGTTGCTCGAGGCGCTGCGCGACCACGCCGTGGTCCGCGTCCGCGCTCGAGCTGTGGGTCGCGCTGCCCGGTGCGCTGGTTCGTCGAGCGGCTGCTGAGCGCCGGCGCGCCTCGAGGCCGAGCCCGAGCCGCTCGCCGCGGCTCGCTCGCGCACGCCGCGCTCAAGGACACGCTCGCCGGGCCTGCGCGAGCGAGACCGGCAGCGGCGCGGCTCGACGCCGGCGACGCTGCGCGCTGGCGCGCGAGCTGCTCGACGCGGCGCTGCAGGGCCCCGAGGGCGAGCGCGCTGTCGGTCGACGCGCCGCAGCGCAGCGCGGCGAGCGCGGCGGCGCCTGCGGGCCGACCTCGAGCGCTACCTGGACGCGCAGCGCGCCGCGAGCTCGAGCGAGCTCCGCTGGAGCCGCCGCAGCTCGAGCTCGGCTTCGGCTTCGACGCGGACGAGCCGACGACGCGACGAGGCCAGGCGCAGCTGCCGGCGCTCGATCTCGGTGGCGGCCTGCGGATGCGCGGGCGGATCGACCGCATCGACGTCGGCGCCGACGGCGAGGCCGTCGTCGTCGACTACAAGGGCGCGCTACGCCGCGCCCGGCGCGAAGTGGATCTCCGAGGGCAGCGCTGCAGCTCGCGCTCTACATGCTCGCGGTCGAGCAGCTGCTCGGACTGCGCGTCGTCGGCGGCCTCTACCAGCCGCTGCGCGGCGAACGACCTGCGCCCGCGCGGCGCGCTGCGCGCCGAGCACGCGACGCCAGCGTCGGCTGCGTACCGACCGACCTCTCGAGCCGGAGAGCTCGCGAGCTGCTCGACGACGTCTCGAGCTCGCCGCGAGGCGGCGCGCAGGCGGGTCGCGGCGAGCTGCAGCGCACGTCCGCGGAGCTGCGGCTGGCGAGAGCGGCTGCCGGCACCCGACGATCTGCCGCTGCGAGCAGCGATGAGCGCGCGATCGCGCGACGGCCGCACGGCGCCATGACCGGCGAGCAGCGAGCGAGGCGGTCGCGCAGGCGCGGCGCGCGCGCTGCTGCTCTCGGCCGGCGCGGGGAGCGGCAAGACCGCGGTGCTCGTCGAGCGCTTCGTCGCGGCGGTCCGCGAGGACGGCATCGCGCCCGTCGCGGATCCTCGCGATCACCTTCACCGAGCGCGCGGCCGGCGAGCTGCGCGAGCGCGTGCGCGAGCGCCTGCTCGAGCTGGGCGCGCGCGAGGCGGCACGCGACAGCGAGGCGGCGTTCGTGCGGCACGTTCCACGGCTTCTGCGCGCGGCTGCTGCGCGCCCACGCGCTGCTGGCCGGGCTCGACCCGCGACTTCGCGATCCTCGACGAGCGCCGCGCGGCGCGGCTGCGCGAGCAGCGCCTTCGACGACGCGCTCGGGGCTTCATCGCGGAGCGGCGAGCGGCGGTCGACCTGCTGGCGGCCTACGGGCGTCGACGAGCTGCGGGCGATGGTCGAGGGCCTACGCCGAGCTGCGCAGCCGCGGAGAGCGCCGGCCGCGCCTGCCGCGCAGGCGGCCGCCTGACGGCGGCGAGCCGCGACGCTGGCGCGACGCGCGCGCCGGCCGTGGTCCTGTTCGACCTGCTGCTGGCCGGCTTCGGCGCTCGCTACGAGGCGCTCAAGGCCGACGCGTCGCGCGGTCGACTTCGACGATCTCGAGCTCGAGCGCGGGCGAGCTGCTCGCCGGCAAGCGACGCTCGCGCGCAGTGGGCCGAGCGCTTCGAGCTGCTGATGGTGGACGAGTTCCAGGACACGAACCCCCGCCAGCTCGCGATCCTCGCGCGCTCGACCGCGGGAACCTGTTCACGGTCGGCGACGAGCTGCAGTCGATCTACGGCTTCCGGCACGCCGACGTGAGCCTGTTCCGCGCACGCCGCGCGGAGCTCGCCGAGCGCGGCGCGAGCCTTGCGCTGCGCGCAACTTCCGCAGCCGTGCCGCGCTGCTGGAGGCCGTCAACGCGGTGTTCGCCGAGCGCTTCGAGGGCTTCTCGCCGCTGCAGGCGGGCGCGCGACGCGAGCGCGCCGTCGAGCCCGCGCGGCGGACCCCCGTCGTCGAGCTGCTGCTCACCGACGCCGGCGGCTGGGAGGAGCAACGAGGCGCCTGCGCGCGCGATCGCCGCCGGTCTGCCGCCCACGCCGCTTTGGCGCCAGGCCGAGGCGCGGCTGCTCGCCCAGCGCGTGCCGAGCTGTCGACGCGGCGGCGCGCGCGCGCCGGGGAGGTCGCCGTGCTGCTGCGCGCGGTCGGTGACATCGAGATCTTCGAGCGGGCCCTGCAGCTCCAGGGCCTGCGCACGCTGGCGACGGTCGGGAGCTTCTGGGAGCGCCAGCAGATCACCGATCTGCACGGCTACCTGCGCGCGCTCGCCAACCCGCTGCGACGAGGAGGCGCTCTACGGCGTGCTCGCCTCGCCCCTGGTGGGGCTCTCGCGCGACGGGCTCGCGTTGCTCGCGGCCGCGGCGCCGGGCCGGGTGGTGCGGGCTGGGGGAGGCGCTCGCGCCGCGGAGGCGAGGCGGCTCGGGCTGAGCCCCGACCGCGAGGCGCTCGCGCGGTTCTGCGCCCGCTTCGCGGCCGAGCGCGCGGGTGCATCCCGCCGCGCGCGTCTCCGAGCTGCTCGAGCGCGCGCTGCGCAGCGCGGCTACCGGGAGCAGCGTGCTCGAGCTGGCGCCGAGCGCCGCGCCTTGCGAACGTCCACAAGCTGCTCCGCCTCGCCGCGCGCTTCGAAGCCAGCGAGGGCCGCGATCTGCGCGGCTTTCTGGATCACGTCGAGCAGCTGCGAACGGCGCGGATCGAGCACCGAGCCCGATGCACCGGTCGAGGATGTCGAGCCCGACGCCGTGCGGCTGATGACGATCCACGCAGCGAAGGGACTCGAGTTCCCCGTCGTCTGCGTGGCGGACCTCGGGCGTAGGCCGAACCCGCGGTGCCCGACCTGCTCGTCGACGGCGAGCGCGTCGGGCTGCGGCTGGTGCGCCTCGAGGCGGGCGAGCGCGACGCAGACGCTCGACTACGAGCTGCGGCGACGAGCGCCGGCGCGCGCGAGGCCGAGGAGGAGAACCGCATCTTCTACGTCGCGATGACGCGCGCGCGCGAGCGGCTGCTGCTGAGCGGCGCCGTGGACTTCGGCGCTGGCCGAGCGAGAGCGCGGCGCGCCGCCGATCAGCTGGCTGGCCCCGGCGCTGCGCCGAGCTCCCGCTCGCGCTGCGGCGGCGGGCGTGTCGGCGACCTTCGACGAGGCGCTGACCGCGGCGACAGCGAGGTGCGGGTCCCCTGCAGGCGCCGCCGCCGCAGGCGACGCTGCCCGGCGCTCGAGGCGGCCTCGACCAGGGCCCGCGCGCGAGCACGCCGGCGCCGGCGGTCGCGGTCGCGACGCGGGCGGGCGTGCCGCCGGCGCCGCGCGCCCGGCGGGCTGAGCGCGCGCCCGGCGGCGGCGCGGGCGCAGACGCCGGTCGACTCGCTGAGCTACACGTCGCTGACGCGCGCTGGAGCGCTGCGGCTATCGCTACTACCTCGAACGGGTGTTGGCGCATGCCAGAGCGATCGCGCGGCGTCCGGGCGCGGGGGCGGCGGCTTGAGGCGCGCGCGCGCGGCATGCTCGTGCATCGGCTGCTCGAGTCGGACGACTTCGCACGCCGGGCGCGCCGACCGCGGAGCAGGCGTCTCGAGCGCGGCGGGGGAGCTCGGCGATCGTGTCAGGGCGCCGAGCGAGCGGAGCGCGAGGAGCTCGCGGCGCGCTTCTCGGGCGGGCCGTGCTGAGTGCGACCGCGCGCGCCTTGCGCGGCGCGCGTGGCGGCGCGCGAGCGTGCGCCGAGAGCATCCGTTTGCGTTCTCGCTCGGCCCCGGGGAGCCGCTGCTGAGCGGCGTGATCGACCTGCTCGCGCGCGAGGCCGACGGCGGTGCGCTGGTGCTCGACTACAAGAGCGACCGCGTGCGAGCCAGGAGGATCTGGAGGCGCTCGTCGCGCGCGACTACGGCGCGCAGCGCCTGCTCTATGCGCTGGCGGTGCTGCGCGGGGGCGCCGCGGGTGGAGATCGTGCACTGGTTCCTGACGCCCGCGGCGACTGGGTGAGCGCCCGCTACGAGCGCTGCCCAGAGCGCGCGGCTGGAGGAGCAGCTGCGCGCGCGCATCGCGCGCGCGCGGAGCGCTTTGCGGTCAGCGCGCACCGCATCGGGCGCTGTGTGAGACCTGCCCGGGCGCGGGGCGTGCGCTGTGGCGCCGGTACGAGCGAGAGCCCGCGGCGACGCTGAGCGCGAGTGAGCCGGCGGCAAAATGTGCGTCTCGCGGCGCGGATTCGGCGGGCTCGGCGCTGATACGCTTTCGGCTCACGCCTCAGGTGCCCGCCTGTGCAGGCGGGTTCCCATGGGGTTGCCGTCGGCGCGATGGCACCGCCCCTAGGGAGCACTTCCATGACACCGCACATCAAGCAGCCGCCAAAGGCCGTCGGACTCTACGACCCCCGCTTCGAGCACGACGCGTGCGGCGTGGGGATGGTCGCGCGCCTGGACAACCTGCCGACGCACGAGGTCATCTCGCGGGCGATCACGGCGCTGGAGAACCTCGAGCACCGCGGCGCCTCGGGCGCCGACCCGTGCACGGGCGACGGCGCGGGGATCCTGATGCAGATGCCCGACGAGCTGCTGCGCGCGACCGTCGACTTCGAGCTGCCGCCGGCGGGCGCGCTACGGCGTGCTGATGTGCTTCCTGCCGACCGACGCCGCCGCGCGCGCAGAGCCTGCAGGCGCTGCTCGAGCGCACCGTGCGCGAGGAGGGCCAGCGCTGCTCGGCTGGCGCGACGTGCCGGTCGACGCCGGCACACGGGCGAGGTCGCCGGCGCCTGCCGCCCGGTGATCCGCCAGCTGTTCGTCGGCGCCGGCGCGGCCCAGGGCGACTTCGACCAGGACGCGTTCGAGCGCAAGCTGTACGTGATCCGGCGCGTCTGCGAGCTGAGGCGCCGAGAGCGGCGGGCCTCTACGTCGCCTCGAGCTCCTCGCGCACGCTCAACTACAAGGGCATGCTGATCAGCTATCAGCTGGCCGACTTCTACCCGGACCTGCGCGACGAGCGCACCAAGAGCGCGCTGGCGCTCGTGCACTCGCGCTTCTCCACCAACACGTTCCCCAGCTGGGAGCTTGCCCATCCCTACCGCGTGATCTGCCACAACGGCGAGATCAACACGGTGATGGGCAACGTCAACTGGATGCGCGCGCGCGAGTCCGAGCTGCGCAGCGAGCTGTTCGGCGAGGACCTGCGCGAAGATCCTGCCGGTCGTCAGCCGCCGGCAACTCCGACTCGGCGACGTTCGACAACGTGCTCGAGCTGCTGATGCTCGCCGGTCGCTCGCTGCCGCACGCGGCGATGATGATGATCCCCGAGGCCTATCGCGACCGCGAGGACCTGCCCGAGGACCTGAAGGCCTTCTACGCCTTTCACTCCTGCCTGATGGAGCCGTGGGACGGGCCGGCGTCGGTCGCTTCACCGACGGCCGCGTGGTCGGCGCGACGCTCGACCGCAACGGCCTGCGCCCGGGCCGCTGGGTGGAGACGACCGACGGGCACGTCGTGCTCGGGTCAGAGACGGGCATGCTGGACGTCGCGCCCGGCGAGATCAAGCGCCTCGGGCGACTGCAGCCGGGCAAGCTGTTCCTCGTCGACCTGGAGCGGGGCGCGCATCGTCGAGGACGAGCAGGTCAAGCGCGAGGTCTCCACGCAGCAGCCCTACGGCGAGTGGTACGCGCGCAACGCGGTGCCCTTCTCAGAGCTCGCGCCCTCCGAACAGGTGACGATCTCAGACCAGCCGCTGCACACGCGCCAGCGCGCCTTCGGCTACTCCCAGGAGGACCTGTGCGTGCTGCTCGCGCCGATGGCGCGCGACGCCGCCGAGCCGATCGGCTCGATGGGCAACGACCTCTCGCTGGCGGTCCTCTCCGACCAGGCGCCGCCGCTGTTCTCCTACTTCAAGCAGCTCTTCGCGCAGGTCACCAACCCGCCGATCGACCCGATCCGCGAGGAAATCGTGATGAGCCTCGCGACCAGCCTGGGCAGCGAGCGCAACCTGTTCGACGAGACGCCCGAGCACGCGCACAAGCTGATGCTCGACCAGCCGATCCTGCTCAACCGCGAGCTCGAGACGCTGCGCCACGTCGACCACGACGTCTTCTCGGCGCGCACGATCGACATCACCTGGCCGATCGCCGAGGGCCCGCAGGGGATGGACGAAGGCGATCGCGCGGGTGTGCGCCGAAGCCTCGGAGGCGATCGAGCAGCGCATCAACATCATCATCCTGTCCGACCGCCTGATCGGCCCGCGCCGTGTGCCGATCCCCTCGCTGCTGGCCGTGGCCGCCGTGCACCACCACCTCGTGCGCGAGGGCACGCGCCTGCGCGCCGGCATCATCCTCGAGTCCGGCGAGCCGCGCGAGGTGCACCACTTCGCCACGCTGATCAGCTACGGCGCGAGCGCGATCAACCCCTACCTGCTGCTCGAGACGCTCGACGAGCTCGTGCTGCACGGTCGCCTGGAAGGGCGCGTCGTGCGCGCGGCCGACAACGGCGCGAAGGAGCCGCTGAGCGCCGAGCAGGCGGCGCAGAACCTGATCAAAGCGCTCGGCAAAGGGCTGCTGAAGACGATCTCCAAGATGGGCATCTCGACGATCCAGTCCTACTGCGGCGCGCAGATCTTCGAGGCGGTCGGGCTGGAGCGCGAGCTGATCGACCGCTACTTCACCGGCACCGCGTCGCGCATCGGCGGCATCGGCGCGGGCGTGCTCGCGACCGAGGCGCTGCAGCGCCACGCGCGCGCATACCCGGCGCCGCACGACGACCTGCTGCCGGTGGGCGGCGTGTATGCCTGGCGGCGCGACGGCGAGCATCACATGTGGAACCCCGAGACGATTGCGCTCGTGCAGCACGCCGTGCGCGCGGCGAACGGCGACGTCGCGGCGGCGCTGGCGGGCGACCAGGAGGCGCACGCGGCCGTGCGCGAGAGCGCGGCCTTTGAGAAGTACCGCGAGTACTCGCGTGAGATCAACGAGCAGGCGGCGCGCAGGGCGACGCTGCGCGGCCTGCTGCAGATCGGCGGCGCCGGCGCCGACGCGCCGACGCCGATACCGCTGCAGGAGGTCGAGCCGGCGAGCGAGATCGTCAAGCGCTTCTGCACGGGCGCGATGAGCCTCGGCTCGATCTCGCGTGAGTCCCACGAGACGCTCGCGATCGCGATGAACCGGCTCGGCGGGCGCTCGAACACGGGCGAGGGCGGCGAGGACCCGTCGCGCTTCACCCCCGACGCAAACGGCGATCGCCGCCGCTCTGCCATCAAGCAGGTGGCGTCCGGTCGCTTCGGCGTGACCATCCACTACCTGGTCAATGCCGACGAGCTGCAGATCAAGATGGCGCAGGGCGCCAAGCCCGGCGAGGGCGGTCAGCTGCCCGGGCACAAGGTCGACGCCTACATCGGCTCGATCCGCCACACGACCCCGGGCGTCGGGCTGATCTCGCCGCCGCCCCACCACGACATCTACTCGATCGAGGACCTCAAGCAGCTGATCTACGATCTGCGCTGCGGCAATCCGCAGGCGCAGGTGTCGGTGAAGCTGGTGGCAGAGGTGGGCGTCGGGACCGTCGCCGCCGGCGTGTCCAAGGCCAACGCCGACCGTGTGCTGATAGCCGGCCACGACGGCGGCACGGGGGCCTCTCCGCTGTCCTCGATCCAGGCGGCAGGCGTGCCCTGGGAGATCGGGCTGGCCGAGACGCAGCAGACGTTGCTGCTCAACGACCTGCGCTCGCGCATCATCGTGCAGACCGACGGCCAGATGAAAACCGGTCGCGACGTCGTGATTGCGGCGCTGCTCGGCGCCGACGAGATGGGCTTCTCGACCGCGCCGCTGATCGCGACGGGCTGCATCATGATGCGCGCCTGCCACCTGAACACGTGCCCGGTCGGCATCGCCACGCAGGACCCCGAGCTGCGCGAGCGCTTCGAGGGCACGCCCGAGCACGTCGTCAACTTCTTCTTCTTCGTCGCCGAGGAGGTGCGCGAGATCCTCGCCTCGCTCGGCCTGCGCTCGCTGGACGAGGCGATCGGGCGCGTCGACCTGCTGGAGGCGCGCGGGGCGATCGAGCACTGGAAGGCGCGCGGCGTCGACCTGACGCACATCCTCACGCACGTGCCGCTGCCCGAGGGAGCGCCGCGCCGTCGCGTGCAGCCGCCGCCCGAGGTCCTCTTAGACGCGCTGGACTGGGAGCTCGTGGAGAGCTCGCGTGCGGCGATCGAGCAGCACAGCGCGTGCAGATTCGCCTGCCGATCCGCAACCGCAATCGCTGTGTGGGCGGCATCCTGTCCAGCCACATCGCCGTCGCGCACGGCGCCGAGGGGCTGCCGGAGGACTCGATCGTGGTCGACTTCGAGGGCTCCGCGGGCCAGAGCTTCGGCGGCTGGCTGGCGCCCGGCGTGACGTTCACGCTGCACGGAGACGCTCAGGACTACGTCGGCAAGGGTCTGTCGGGCGGGGTGCTCGCGGTGCGCCCGCGCGACGGCATGCGCAGCGACTTCGCGGCCGAGGAGAACGTGATCATCGGCAACACCGTGCTCTACGGCGCGACGCGCGGACGCGCCTTCTTCCGCGGACTGGCCGGCGAGCGCTTTGCGGTGCGCAACTCGGGAGCGTGGACGGTCGTCGAGGGCGTCGGGGACCACGGCTGTGAGTACATGACGGGCGGGCGCGTGGTGGTGCTCGGGCCGACCGGCCACAACTTCGCCGCCGGCATGAGCGGCGGTGTGGCCTACGTGCTCGACGAGGACGGCACGTTCGCCAAGCGCTGCAACATGGGCATGGTCGGCTTCGAGGCGCTGGCCGAGGCGGACGCGATCGAGCTGCGCGAGATGATCGCCGAGCACCTGCAGCGCACCGACTCGCCGGTGGCGGCGCGCGTGCTCGACGAGTGGGAGCAGCTGCTCGCCGGCGGCGCGTTCGTGAAGGTGATGCCCCACGACTACAAGCGCGTCCTCGCCGAACGGGCAGCCGAAGCCGAGGCGGTGGCGGGCAACGGCAGGGCGGGCGGACCGGAGGACGCGGGCGCGGCGCCGTCGCTGGACGGCGACGCCGACTCGCTGCAGCCCGAGCAGGAGCCCGCCTGATGGGCAAGCTGGGCGCCTTTCTGCAGATCGAGCGTCACGGGGTGCCTCAGCGCGACCCCTCAGAGCGCGCGCAGGACTACCGCGAGTTCTTGCTCACGCGGCCCGAGGGCGAGCTGCGCGAGCAGGGCGCGCGCTGCATGGATTGCGGCGTGCCCTTCTGCCACAACGGCTGCCCGCTGGGCAACCTGATCCCCGACTGGAACGACCTCGTCTATCGCGAGCGCTGGCGCGAGGCGATCGACCAGCTGCACGCCACGAACAACTTCCCCGACTTCACCGGCCGCCTGTGCCCGGCGCCGTGCGAGGCGGCATGCGTGCTGGAGATCCGCGAGGGCGAATCGGTGACGATCAAACAGATCGAGCACGCGATCGTCGGACGCGCGTTCGACGAGGGCTGGATCGTGCCCCAGCCGCCCTCGCCGCGCGTTCTGACCGGCCAGTCGGTCGCGGTCGTGGGCTCGGGCCCGGCGGGCATGGCCGCCGCCCAGCAGCTGCGCCGCGCCGGACACGACGTGACGCTGTTCGAGCGCGACGAGGCCGCCGGTGGGCTCGTGCGCTTCGGGGTGCCCGACTTCAAGATCGAGAAGACGGTCGTGCAGCGGCGCGTCGATCAGCTGACCGCGGAGGGCATCGAGCTGCGCTGTGGCGTGGACGTCGGCGTCGACGTGAGCGCGGCCGAGCTGCGCGAGAGCTTTGACGCGATCGTGCTCGCGACCGGCTCGCGCGTGCCGCGCGACCTGCCGGTGCCCGGCCGAGAGCTCGACGGCGT
Organism: uncultured Solirubrobacterales bacterium; assembly: GCA_963713385.1. Classification (GTDB taxonomy): domain Bacteria; phylum Actinomycetota; class Thermoleophilia; order Solirubrobacterales; family Solirubrobacteraceae; genus Palsa-744. Next base: position 77,759 of record CAVQLO010000008.1, on the reverse strand, counting down.
GCACTTCGCGATGGACTACCTGTATGGGCGAAACCGCTGGGTTGCGCGCGAGAACGGCCCGCAGCCGACCGTCGCCCAGCCGGCGCAGGGCAGCGCGATCTCCGCCAAGGATCGCGCTGTCGTCGTGATCGGCGGCGGCGACACCGGCGCCGACTGCGTCGGAAACGCGCTGCGCGAGGGCGCGAGCTCGATCGTGCAGCTCGAGCTTCTGCCCGAACCGCCCGCGCACCGGCCCGACGACCGCACCCCCTGGCCGCTGTGGCCGCTGAAGTACCGCCTCTCCTACGCGATGCAGGAGACGCTCACCGCGGGAGTCGGCGAGCAGGACTACTCGATCACGACCACCCATCTCTCCGGCGACGCCGACGGCGGGGTGGCGGCGCTGCACATCGCCCACGCCGCGCCGGCGCCGCCGTTCGGGCCGGTGGCGGGCACCGAGCGCGAGCTTCCCGCCCAGCTGGTGCTGCTGGCGATGGGCTTCCTCGGACCCGAGCAGAAGCTGCTGGAGGAGCTTGGCGTAGAGCGCGACGAGCGCAGCAACGTCAGGACGCTCGCGCCCTACACGACCTCGGTCGACGGGGTCTTCGCCGCCGGCGACGCGCGGCGCGGACAGTCGCTGATCGTGTGGGCCATCAACGAGGGGCGCGAGTGTGCGCGCGCGGTCGACCGCTACCTGGCCGCCCAGCGCAACGGCGCGCTCGCCGACGCGCTGCCGGCGGACGACGGGCTTGCCGGGCACGCCGACGCAGATGAAGGTCCCGAGGGGCCTCCGAACCACGTCGGGCCGGGCATCGAAGCCGGTACGCCCAGCACAGAGGCCCACGGCGGGGGCGAAAAAAGCCGTCCACCCCGCCACCTACAGTCTTGGCAATCAGCCGTTTCCCAACGTCACGGGAGTCGCGATGCCACTCTGCTTCATCGAGCCTCAGGATGCCATTCGCGTGATTGCCGAGTCGGTCGGTCGCGAGGCGCGCCGCCAGTTGGTGGGCGAGGTCGTGCGCGCGTGGGTGGATGACATCCCCGACCAGGAGCTGCCCGTCCACTACGCCAAGGCGATCGCCGATCTCGACGAGGACGACCTGCACCTGCTCGCTGCCTGGCACGCCTCGCTGGAGGTGGGTCAGCCGATCCCCAACACCGAGTTTCTCGTCGGCGTGTTCTCGAGCCTCGGCGAGAACCGTCGCGAGGCGCTGAAGATCGCCGCGGGCTTCCGCGGCGAGGAAGCCTTCCAGGCCGGCGTGTCAGAGGCGCAGGCGCTGGACACCGTGCTGCCGCGACTGTCGCGCGAGCGCGCGGTGGAGCTGGCGGGGGAGTGCATACAGCTGTATATGTGGGACCGCCTCGGCTGCGACAACTAGGAGGCCGATGGGCGGCGCGGGGCGGCGTCCTCGGTGCGAGACGCCAACTCAGATGTTCACCTCAAACCCGACGTCGTCCTCGCTCGTCGGGACGCCCCCGAGGGCCCAGTTTTCCATCGGCGGCTCGAGTAGCACGACGAGCACGTCCCCCGATGGCACGCCGAGAGCGCTCATCCGCTCGACCACTGCGCGATAGAGGCGTCGCTTGGTCTCCGGCGAGCGGCCGGCGAACATCGTCACCTCGACGAGGGCGAAGCGATCGGAGTGACGGTCGGGGTATGGCAGCGAGAGCTGGCCGGCCGCGTGCTCGACGAGCCGAACGAGTGGGTCGCCGTTGGGCGCTTTCAGCGCCTCGCTCAGCGCTTCTCGTACCGCCTCGACCATCGCCCGCTTCTCGGAGGCCGTGCGGCCCTCGAGGATCTCTATGCGCGCGAGAGCCACAGGTTGAGGCTATCGGGCTGTCGGCGGCCGGACCGTCGCATTCAGCCGTCGTCGGGCGTGCACGTCTCGCGGGCGCTCGGGGTGTGGCTAGACTCAGGCTGTGCCCGGCCCGACAGTCGACGACGTGATGGACGCTCTCTCGAACGTGATCGATCCAGAGCTGGGGCTCGACTTCGTCGAGCTCGGCCTGATCTACGGCGTGGAGGTGAGCGATGGCGCGGTGAACGTCACGTTCACGCTGACCACGCCGGGCTGTCCCATCGGGCCGCAGGTGACCGAGCAGATCGAAGAGTTCGTCGGCGAACTGGACGGTGTGCGCGCGGTGGAGTCAGAGATGGTCTTCACGCCGCCGTGGTCGCCGGAGAAGATGTCCGAGGACGCGAAGTTCGCGCTCGGCTTCTGAGCGGCGCCCGGCTCAGGCCGGCGCGGCCGTGGCCTCGCGGGCGCGCTGAACGAGCGCCGCGAGCTCCTCGGTGATGCTGTCGCCGATCGCGTCGAGGTCGGGCAGGATGTCGAAGTCGCCGAGCAGTCCGAAGTTCAGCTGGCCGTTGTAGGACATGATCGCGACCGCGAGCGCGTGCCCTTCGGCAAGGAACGCGACGGGGTAGACGCGCAGCATCTCGCGCCCGAGCACGTACAGCGGCAGCTGCGGCCCCGGCACGTTGGTGACGAGCAGGTTGAACAGGCGCGTGGAGAAGTTGATGCGCGAGGCCTGCGCGAGGATCGTCGGCGGCGCAAAGCTCTGCACCCCGGAGATCACCTCTGCGCCGAGCGCCTGCTTTGACTCCTTCAGCCCGTCCATCGCCTCTGACACGAACGCCAGGCGCTCCATTGGGTCGGCGATGTAGACGGGCAGCGGGCCGCGCATCGCGACGATGCGGTTGCCGAACTGGTCGTGTTCGTCCTCGGTGCGCACCGAGACCGGAACGAGCGCGCGCAGCTCCACGCCCTCGGTGCGCCCGGCGCGCGCGATCAAAAACGAGCGCAGCGCGCCGGCGATGACGGTGAGCACGACGTCGTTGACGGTCCCTCCGAGCGCGTTCTTGACGAGCTTGAAGTCCTCGAGGCTGGTCGTCACGCCGACGAACCTGCGATGTGGTCCGATCGGGCCGTTGAGAAGCGTCTTCGGGGCCGGGTTCAGGGCCGCCCACGCGATCTCGGCGATGCCCTCGACGGACTCGCTCACGCGCGACAGCGCGCGCTCGGGGTGAAAGATCGCCCCAATCGCACCCTGTGCGAGCTCGATCCCGGCGTTGACCGCGCCGCGCAGGTTGGCCGCGAGCAGCTGTGGCGCGCCCGGTTCGGGGTGCGGCTTCCAGGGGCGCTGCGCGCCGCTCGGCTCCGCCGGCTCGGGGCTGATGTCGAACAGCACGGTCACGAGGTCCACGCCGGCGATGCCATCGATCAGCGAGTGGTGGTTCTTGGAGATCAGTGCGAAGCCGCCGTCCTCCAGGCCCTCGATCAGCCACATCTCCCACAGCGGCTTGGCGCGATCGAGCGCCTGGGAGAAGATCTGCGCGGTCAGTTCGCACAGCTGATCCCAACTGCCCGGAGCGGGCAGCGCGGTGTGGCGGACGTGGAACTCGAGGTTGAAGTTGGGATCGTCGATCCACACCGGACGCCCGCTGTCGAGCACCGTGTAGGCGAGCTTCTGGCGGTATCGCGGAACGAGGTGCAGCCGCCGGCGGATCTGTTCCAGCAGCTCCTCGATCGTCGGCGGCGGCCCCTCGACGACGATCGTGCCTCCGACCTGCATGTGGGAGTGCTCTCCTTCCTGGTGCAGGAAGGAGGCGTCGATCGGAGTCAGCCTGTCGAGGTGACGCTGTGCCACAGACGCTTAGCGTACATCGACGCCCCTACAATGGCCACGGTGACGAACACTGTGCAGAAGCTGCTGCTCGCAGCGCCGCGCGGCTACTGCGCGGGCGTCGATCGCGCGGTGCAGACCGTCGAACGCGCGATCGAGCAGCACGGCGCTCCCGTCTACGTGCGCAAGGAGATCGTGCACAACAAGCACGTCGTCTCCCAGCTGCGCAAGCGGGGCGCGATCTTCGTCGACGAGCAGACCGAGGTGCCCGCGGGCGCGGTGTGCGTGTTCTCCGCTCACGGGGTCGCGCCGAGCGTGCGCGAGGGCGCGCAGGCGCGCGGTCTGCAGACGATCGACGCGACCTGTCCGCTGGTGACCAAGGTCCATCGCGAGGCGACGCGGTTCGCCTCGGAGGGCTACACGGTCGTGCTCGTCGGTCACGACGGCCATGAGGAGGTCGAAGGCACGATGGGCGAGGCTCCGGATCGGATCGTGCTCGTGCAATGCGAGCAGGATGTCGACGAGCTCGCGCTCGAGGACCCCGAGCACGTCGCCTACATCACGCAGACCACCCTCGCGGTCGATGAAACCAGTGCGATCATCGCGCGGCTGCGCGAGCGCTTTCCGCACATCGTCGGTCCGCGCACCGACGACATCTGCTACGCGACGACCAATCGCCAGGCGGCCGTCAAGCAGATGGCCGCCAGCTGCGACCTGATGCTCGTGATCGGCTCGCGCAACTCGTCCAACTCAAAGCGTCTGGTCGAGGTGGCGCGCGACTGCCAGACCGATGCGCATCTGATCGACAACGCCAGCGAGGTGCGCGAGGAGTGGCTCACGGGGCGGCGCGTCGTCGGCATCTCATCGGGGGCCAGCGCGCCGGACAACCTCGTGCAGGAGCTCGTCGATTTCTTCCGCTCGCGCGGGGTGAGCGACGTCTCGGAGTTTCACGTCGTCAGCGAGGACGTTCGCTTCATGCTTCCCAAGCAGGTCAGGGCCGCGGCAGGCGCGACTGCGGTCTCGGGGTAGATCGCGGGACGCCGCGCGCGATGCGCACGCTGATCATCTCCGACCTGCATCTCGGCGGGCGGACGGGCATAGACGTGCTGCGCCGGCGCGACCTGCGCGAGCCGCTGCTGGAGGCGCTGCAGGACGTCGACCGCCTGGTGCTGCTCGGCGACGTGCTCGAGCTGCGACACGGGCCGCCCGGCGATGCGCTGGCCGCGTCGCGGCCGTTCTTTGAGGACGTGGGGCGTGCGCTGGGCGATCGCGAGCTGATCGTCACCGCCGGCAATCACGATCACCTGCTCGTCTCCTCCTGGCTTGACGCGCGCGCGGTGGGCGAGCAGCAGTCCGCGCCGCTGGCGCTCGAGCAGCGAATCGCGCCCGAGCAGGCCTCCGCGATGCTCGCGCAGATCGCCAGCTGGGCCAGCCCGGCGCGCGTCGAGGGCGCCTACCCGGGGCTGTGGGTGCGCCCAGACGTATACGCGATGCACGGCCAGTACCTGGACTGCCACCTGACGATCCCGACGCTCGAGCGCATCGGCATCGGTCTGATGGGGCGCCTGCTCGAACGCCGCGAGTACGAGCTGAGCAGCGTCGAGGACTACGAGGCGATCACCGCGCCGATCTATGCCTGGCGCGACATGCTGGCCCGCTATGCGCCGACTGGGCCGGCGCTCAACGGGGTCGGAACGGTGCGCGCCTGGCGCGCGCTCGGAGGCGGGCGGCGACCCCCAGAGGGCGCTGGGCGCCGGGCGGGCTTCGACGAACGGCTCGCTGCCCCCTCGCGATCGCGTGGAAGGGATGCGCGAGGCGACGGTCGCGCTGCGCGGGCATGCGATCAAAGACCGCCTTTCAGCTCGCGGTGGCCGGCATCAACCGCGCGGGGATGGGTCCGGTGAGTCCCGACATATCGCGCGAGGAGCTGCGCAGCGCCGGTCTGCGCGCGATGGGCGAGGTCGCCACGCGGCTCGGTCTGGGGGATGCGTACGTGTTGTTCGGGCACACCCACCGCGCGGGTCCGTTTCCAGGCGACGCGCAGCAGGAATGGCGCGGCGGGCGCGTGCCCGCCCCCGACGGGTCGGGCGTGCGCCTGGTCAACACCGGCTGCTGGATCTACGAGTCGATCTTCCTCACCTCCGCGCCCGGTGAGAGCCCGTATTGGCCGGGCACATGCGTGCTCGTCGACGACTCCGGCCCGCCGCTGCTGAGACGGCTGCTGTCCGACCGCAGCCACGCCGAGCTCGCCCCATCGCCGGCGAGCGCGGGCGATTAGACAGCGGCCAAGCCCGGCGTGAAGCACGTCGCGAGGCACCTCACGCCGGCGCCGACGTGAAGCTCGAGCACGCCGGCCGTGTGACGCTCGTGCTCGATCAGCGGATATGCGCCGGGGTGGGTCACCGTGAGCTGACGCTCGATCGCCCGGGCCTCGCCGTCGGGCGCCCGCTCGCCGCCGAGCGGCAGGTGGGTGGCGCTCACGCTGCCGTGCCCGTCGAGCACCGCCCACACCCCGCCCGCCTGATACGGCCCGCAGTAGGCGCCGGGCTGCTCGGCGGTCTGGGCGTGCAACCGCGCCCCGGGAGCGTCCTCGGGTCGCAGCGGCGCAAGCGGCGCCATCTGCACGCCCAGCAGCTCCTGGATCGCGAGCTCGGTCTCCGTGTAGGCGCCCTCGCCGTAGTGGTAGTCGAACAGGCGCGCGTGGCCGTCGAACAGGTAGCGCGCCGGCCAACCGGCGTTCTCGTACTCGCGCCAGACCTCGAGCTCGCCGTCGATCAGCACGGGGTAGGAGATGCCCAGCCGTGCGACCGCGTCGCGCACCGCGCGATCCTCGCGCGAGGCCTCAAAGCCGGGGCTGTGGACGCCGATCACGCGCAGCCCGGCGCCGGGGGCCGCGTCTTGCGCGGGGCGAGCGTAGCGCTCGTGCCAGGCCTTCAGGTAGGGCAGCGTGCGCAGCGAGTTCGGCCGGCAGAAGTCCCAGAACTCGACGAGCATCGGCCTTCCGCGCTGGATCGACGCCTGCGGGCCACGCACGTTCAGCCACGGCAGGTGCGTCGGAAACAGCGGAGCTGGGATCGTGTCAACGGGTGCGCGCATGGTGATGGCTTGCGTCGTGTCCTGTCGGCGTCACGCGCAGTTCTCCGAAAGCTTGCAGATGTCGTGCGCGAGCCCTTCGGGCGTCAGTTGTTCAAGACCGAAGACGACGCGCTCGCTGCCGCGGCGATCGAGCACGAACACCGCGATGCGCCGCCGATAGGCGGCACGCCCCGCGCTGGCCGGCGCGACGCCGTATGAGCGCCAGACCGCGCGCAGCTGCGCCGCTGAGCCGGTCAGGTAGCGCACGCGTCCGGTCAGCGAGACGTTCGCCAGGAAGCGAGCCACGCGCGCCGGCGAGTCCGCGCCGGGATCGGCGCTGACGAACAGCACCGGCACCGGGCGGGGCAGTTCATCGAGCGCGCCGCGGATCTGCTGGGCGAGCAGCGTGCAGGGGGCGGCGCATGTGGAGTACGGGAAGGCGAGGATCACGACCTGGCCGGCGTATTGCCTGAGCGCCACCTGGCGCCCGCTGAGCAGTTCTGTCAGCGTGAAGTCTCGCGGCACGAGGTTCGCGGGCAGCGCGGCGCCGTCGAAGCCCGACGACGATTCGCCGGCGCTCGAGCCGGGCGCGCGCTGCGCGGGCGGGGTTGGCGATGTGGCGCCGTTGTGGGAGATTCCGAGCAGCACCAGCGCGAGCGCGAGCGCCACGGCGAGCGTGGCGACGACGGCTAGCAGCGTGTTGCGGGGGCGCGGGCGCATCGTGGCTGAGGGTAGGGGAGAGGCCTCAACGCGCGGCCGAACAGGCGCTATACTTTGTGAAGTCACTAAAACCCGACCGTGGTTTAGGAGTTTCGAGATGAGTGCGTCTGGACCAGAGCTTCTCCGCCAAGTCAAGAGCAGTATTGAGGAGGTCGACCCCTCCGAGGTCAAACAGCTGCTGAGCGAGGGCGTGGCGATCGTCGACGTGCGCGGCAGCGAAGAGTTCGCGACGGGCCACATTCCGGGCGCCAAGAACGTCCCGCGAGGTCATCTGGAGTCGCGCATCGAGGGCGTCGTGCCCGACCGTGCCACGCAGGTGATCCTCTACTGCGAGTCCGCCAACCGGTCGGCCTATGCGGCGCGCACGCTGCATGAGGACATGGGCTATGAGCACGTGCGCTCGATGACCGGCGGGATCACGCTCTGGAAGGACCGCGGCTATGAGGTCGAGGTCCCGCGCGCGCTCAGCGCCGAACAGCGCGATCGCTACTCGCGCCATCTGCTGATCCCCGAGATCGGCGCCGAGGGCCAGCAGAAGCTGCTCGACGCGAAGGTGCTGCTGCTCGGCGCGGGCGGCCTCGGGTCGCCGACGGCGCTGTACCTGGCGGCGGCGGGCGTCGGCACGCTGGGCATCGTCGATGACGACGACGTCGACCTCTCCAACCTGCAGCGCCAGGTGATCCACTCCACCGACCGTGTCGGCGTCCCGAAGGTCGATTCCGCGGAGGAGTCGATCCGCGCGCTCAACCCCGACGTGAACGTCGTCAAGTACCCGGTGCGCATCGACGCGTCGAACATCATGGAGATCATCGAGGGCTATGACGTGATCGTCGATGGCGTCGACAACTTCCCGACGCGCTACCTGCTCAACGACGCCACTGTGCGCCTGCAGATCCCGGTCGTGTCGGCGTCGATCCTCGGCTTCGACGGGCAACTGTCGGTGTTCAAACCGTACGACGGGCCGTGCTATCGCTGCCTGTTCCGCGAGCCGCCGCCGGCCGAGCTCGCGCCCTCCTGCGGCGCCAACGGCGTGCTCGGAGTGCTTCCGGGCACGATGGGCCTGCTGCAGGCGACCGAGGTCGTCAAGCTGATCCTCGGCATCGGCGAACCTGCGATCGGGCGCCTGCTGCTCTACGACGCGCTCGCGGCGACGCTCACCGAGGTCAAGGTCCACCGCGACCCCGAGTGCCCGATCTGCTCGCGCGACCCCGAGGAGATCACCGATGAGGAGATGGGCGCCTTCCCCGACTACGAGGCGTTCTGCGCCGCAGCCGGGTAGTCTGCCGCGCGAGATGGCGACGATCAAGATTCCGCCCGTCCTGCGCGCCTCGGTGGGCGGGGAGAGGGAGCTGAGCGCCTCGGGTGAGAACGTCGGTGAGGTGCTGCGCGATCTTGCCGCCAGCCACCCCGCCACGCAGAGCCAGCTGTTCTCCGCCGAGGGCGAGCTCAACCGCTACGTGAACGTCTATCTCAACGACGAGGACGTGCGCGTGCTCGGCGGCCTGGACACCGCGGTGGGCGACGGCGACACGCTCGTGATCCTGCCGGCGATGGCCGGCGGTGCGACCTCCGCCGCTTAAGCCGCGCCGCGCCGGCGTCCGCCGAGCAGCGTCCGAATACGCTGCTGCGGCCTCGACCCGGCCCGCACACGCGAGCCGTTGGCGGCTGGCTGTTGGGCCGGCTCGATGTGGCTCATCGCATGCTCGGCCAGCGCGGTGATCGTCAGCGAAGGGTTGACGCCGACGTTCGCGGGCACCGCGGAGCCGTCGCAGACGAGCAGGTTCTCATAGCCGAACACCCGCTGGCGCGCGTCCACGACGCCGCGGTCGGGGTCGGGCGCGATCACGGCTCCGCCGAGGATGTGGGCGGTGGTCGGGATGTTGAACAGCGCCTCGAACAGCGAGCTTTGAGCCAGGCCGCCGGTACGCTTGGCAAGCCATTCCGCGGTCTGGTTGGCGACCGGGATGAACGTAGGGTTGGGCCGCTCGGGGTCCTGTTCGGTCTGCAGCCAGAACGAACCGAACGGGCCTTTGCGCGGGCGTAGTGCGATCGCGTTGTCGAGCGTCTGCATGACGAGCACGATGATCGTTCGCCGCGACCAGTGCTTGGCGAACGCGAGCTTGGCCAGCTGACGGGGATCGCGCAGAACATGCGCGATCAGCTTCAACGGGCGCGTCACGCGAGTGCCGTCGCCGACGAGCAGTGTGTTCAGCGCGCGCATCGAGTCGCCGTCGTTGCCGTAGGTGACCGTCTCGATGTGCGTGTTGGCATCCGGATAGATCGAGGACGTGATCGCGACGCGCTTGATCAGGTTCTCCGGGTAGTCCTCGGGCACGGTGACGGCGAGGATCGACTCGGAGTTGGTCCGCACGAGCTCGCCCAGGCGCGATGACGATGCGCCCGAGCGAGCCGCTCAGGCGACAGCGCTGCAGCAACGTGTTGGTACCGAGCGGGCCGGCGGCGACGACCACGCCGCGTGCGCGGTGGACGGTGGGGTTCGAGCGCAGCCACGAGCTCGATGGCACGCTTCGCACCTCGTAGCCGTCGGCGCCCGTGCCGTCGCCGAGCGGGCGCACGTCGATCACGGTCCGCTCGGCGAGCACGTGCGCTCCGGCGCGCTCGGCGAGATACAGGTAGTTCTTGACGAGCGTGTTCTTGGCTCCGTGCGGGCAGCCGACCATGCAGCGTCCGCACAGCAGACAGCCGGTGCGCTCTGGCCCCTCGCCGCCGAAGAACGGATCCGGCACGGTCTCGCCCGGCTCGCCGAAGAACACGCCGACGGGGGTTCGTTTGTAGGTGTCGCCGACGCCGAGCTCCTCGCCGAGCTCGCGCAGCAGCTGGTCGGCGGGGTCGTCGTGGGGGTTTTCCACGACGCCGAGCATGCGCTGGGCCTCGGCGTAGTGCGGCGCGAGCGTCCCGTCCCAGTCGATCCCCATGTCAGACCACTGACGGTCCTCGAAGAACTTCTTCGGCGGGACGTAGAGCGTGTTCGCGTAGCCGAGGCTGCCGCCGCCGACGCCGCAGCCGGAGACGACCGCGACGTCCTTGAAGGTCGTCATGCGAAAGATGCCCTTCATCCCCAGGCGCGGGTTCCACAGGTAGCGCTTCAGATCGGCCGTCGAGCGTGCGAACTCGTCATCTGCGAAACGCCGCCCGCACTCGAGCACGCCGACCGAGTAGCCCTTCTCGGTCAGGCGCAGCGCCGAGACGCTGCCGCCGAAGCCCGAACCGATGACCAGCCAGTCGAAGTCGAAGTCGCCGTTCACGATGCACCATCCTAAGCGCTACGCGCGGTAACTGACTCGCCGCTGTCAGAGGCCGCTATATTCCGTGAAGTAATGGCGGTGGAGAGGCTGAGCAACAGGCCGTGCGGAGGTCGCTACGCAGACGTCGTGCAGTCGATCGGCAACACGCCCCTAGTCGAGCTGCCCCGCCTGTCGCCCAAGCCGGAGGTGCGTATCTGGGCCAAGCTCGAGTCGCGCAACCCGACGGGTTCGGTCAAGGACCGCGTCGCGCGCGCGCTGATCGAGGACGCCGAGGAGAAGGGCGCGCTGTCGGCGGGCCAGACGATCCTCGAACCGACGTCGGGCAACACGGGCATCTCACTGGCGATGATCTGCTCGCGCAAGGGCTACCGGCTGAAGGTCGTCATGCCCGAGAACGTGACCCCCGAGCGCACCCAGCTGCTTGAGATGTACGGCGCGCAGATCGTCTACTCAGACGGCTCGAAGGGCTCCAACGGCGCCGTGGAGATGGCGCTCGAGTTGGCCGCCGCCGACCCCTCCTGCTACATGCCCTACCAGTACGGCAATCCGGCCAATCCCAACGCCCACTACAACGGCACCGCGCTGGAGATCCTCGAAGAGCTCGACGAGGTGTCGGCGTTCGTGGCCGGCCTGGGGACCGGTGGCACGCTGATGGGCAACGGCCGGCGCCTGAAGGAGACCTTCGGCGACACCGTGAAGATCGTCGCCGCCGAGCCGATGCAGGGCGAGCCCGTGCAGGGCCTGCGCTCGCTGGACGACGGCTTCATCCCGCCGATCATCGACCTCTCGCTGCTCGACCGCAAGATCTTCGTGACCAACAGCGACGCGATCTCCTGGACGCGCAAGCTGCTCGACGAGGAGGGCCTGTTCGCGGGCGTCTCCAGCGGAGCGATTGCGAGCATCGCCGTGCGGGTCGCCGGTGAGATGGAGGGGGGCAACGTCGTGTTTGTCGTCGCCGACGACGGCTGGAAGTACCTGTCCAGCGGCATCTACACGCTGCCGCTCGACCAGATCGAGAACCTCGACTCGACCGTCTGGTGGTAGGCGGGCCCGTCGACGCCCGCGAGGACGCGGCGTGAACATCTCCGAGGAGCTTCTCGGCGAGCTGGTCGCGCACGTGTTGCAGGACCCCGAGAACGAGATCTGCGGCGTGGTCGCCGTCGAGGCGGGCGGGCTGGCCTCGGGCGGCGAGGCAAGGGCTGTCCGCATCCATCGCGCGAGCAACCTCCACGCCAGCCCGCTGAAGTTCGAGATCGAGCCCAAAGAGCTCTTCCGGCTCAACGATGAGATCGAACGTGCCGGGTGTGAGCTCGGCGGGATCTATCACTCGCACGTCCACAGCAAGCCCTATCCGTCGCAGACCGACATCAACTTCGCGGCGGGTTGGCCGGGAGTGGAGTGGATCATCGTCGGCCTCGGCGGCGAGCAGCCCGAGGTGCGCTCCTACCTGATCGAGGGCGCGCAGGTCAGAGAGGTGCCCGTCGGCGAGGTCGCGTTGTGAGCGGCGACCCCTCGTCCGGTGGTGAGGCCGCAGCGGGCTACGCTGGTGTGCCCGAGCTGTGCTCGCCGCTATCCCGACAGCGAGCGCTTCTGCGCCTCCTGTGACATGCCGCTCGTCTACAGCGCCGGGCAGCAAGGCGCCGAGGACCCGGCCTCAGAGCGCCAGCGCAGGGCGCGCAAGATCAAGCCGCAGTACTCCGAAGGGGCGCTCGTGAAGGTCGTGCGGCGCCCAGAACCAGCCCGAGGCCGAGTTCATCCAGGCGATGCTGCTCGAGGAGGGCATCCCGAGCATGCTGCGCCGTTCGGCCGGCTCGGACGTGGCCGAAGCGCTGGCGGCCGGCCCGCGCGACGTGCTCGTGCCGCAATCTGGCGCCGACGCCGCGCGCGAAGCGCTGAACCTCGAGCGGCTCTAGACGAGAACCGGCTGGCCGGCCGGCTGGCCGGCTTCGCTCGTGATCGCGCGGATCTCCTCCGCGGCGCGCTCGAACTCGCTGTCGGACAGCACGGGCGTCCCCTCGAAGGGCAGTTCGCGCTGAAGCTCGACCCACGCGTTGGGCGCGGTGTAATCGTCCTTGACCTTCACGGTGACCGGCCGCGGGATGCGGTATGTGCGCAGCAGCAGCACGTGCAGCGGTTGGTGGCGGCGCCAGCCGAGGCGCTTTTCGGCGTAGTCGGGCGTCCACACGTAGAACGGCGACAGCGCGTCGACGCAGCGGGGGTCCGCGACGGTGAAGTGCCCGGCGACTTCCGCCCACGCGCGGATGCGCACGCGGTCGGGCTGCTGGACCGGCACGCCCGATGTGAACGCGCCGAGCGGCGGCTCGCCGTCGCTCCACACGCCCTCCTCCAGCGCCCGGCGCAGCTCGGGCTGATGAGACTCGCGCACGAGGTCGCCCGACTGGCGGTCGAACGTGGGGTACAGGAAGAAGCGGTCGTGCGCGAGGCGGAAGGGCTTGCCGGGTTGGCGAAGCATGCCCTTTCGCAGGGTTATCAGCTGCTCACCTTCCGCTAGGGCGCGTACTGTGACAGCCCATTCTTTGAAAGCAATTGGCATCTAAAACGAGGGGATAGGGACTTCTGTGATGGGGCCGTGTTCCGCCGAGGCGCGACCGCCGCCGGCCACATAACGATACGAAATTCCGGCGAAAATCCCAAATCACCTGCAAACAGGCCACTTTTTTGGCGAGATTCGCGTTGGCAAACGCACAAAATGCGAGCTTTGACCGCGGTAGCTCGCGCTCGTCAGCGTTCGCTTCGCTCGGCGGGTCCAAATCCCCCTCCGCCAGGGGTTTCGATGCGCAGCCGCTGGCCCGGGGCGAGCGTCCCCGTGATCTTCGCGGGCAGCGGTCGGCCGTCGAGCAGGTCGCGTCCGGCCGCGCCCGGGCCTCCCCCCTGAGCGCCGTGCGGGCGGTGGCGCCGGCGCTCGGCGATCAGCGAGAAGCTCATCTGCCGCAGCGCCTGAAGCTCGCGGATGACTCCGTCGCCGCCGCGATGACGACCGCGACCGCCGGAGCCGCGGCGCACCGCATACTCGACGACCCGCAGCGGGAACTCGCGCTCGAGCGCCTCGATCGGCGTGTTCATCGTGTTGCTCATCGCCACGTGCACCGCGCTGGGGCCGTCCGCATCGGCGCACGCACCCTGTCCGCCGCCGAGCGTCTCGTAGTAGGAGAAGCTCTCGTCGCCGAGCGTGAGGTTGTTCATCGTGCCCTGGCCGAGGGCCCGGCCGAAGGCTGCGAGCACCAGGTCGGCGACCCGCGAGGAGGTCTCGACGTTGCCGGCGGCGACCGCGGGCGCCCGTCCGCCGCTGGGCCGGGCGTTGAGGATCGAGCCCTCTGGCGCGATGATCTCGATCGGGCGGAAGGCGCCGGCCGAGGGCGGGATGTCGGGATCGGTCAGCACGCGCACCGCGAACAGGCAGGCCGAGCGCGTGACCGCGAGCGGGCAGTTGAGGTTGCCGGCGTGCTGATCGGCGCTGGCGCTGAAGTCGAGCACGAGCCGCTCTGCGGCGACGACCGCGCGCAGGCGCAGGCGAAGATCGCCCTCGGGGCCCTCGAGCAGATCCTCGACCTCGCGCGTCCCGTCAGGCAGCGCGGCCAGGCAGGCGCGCGTGCGCCGCTCGGCGTAGTCGAGCACCTCGCCGGTCGCCTGCGCGAGCCGCTCGCGCCCCAGCCGCTGCGCGAGCTCTTGCAGGCGCTGCGCGCCGAGCCGGTTGGCGGCGAGCTGCGCGCGCAGGTCGGCGCGGCGCTCGGCGGGCTGGCGCATCCTCGCGACCAGCGACTCGATCGTCGCGTCGTCGATCGGGCGCGGCGAGATCACGACGCCCTCCTCCTGCAGCGAGCGGCTGTCGGCGGGCATCGAGCCGGGCTCGCGTCCGCCGACGTCTGCGTGATGAGCGCGGCTGACCGCGAAGCCGATGAGCGCTCCGCCGTCGCGCGCGCTGACGGGCGTGATCAGCGTGATGTCGGGCAGGTGCGTGCCGCCGGCGAAAGGGTCGTTGAGGATCCACGACGCGCCGCCGCTGTGGTCCTCGTGGAGCACCGCCGCAACCGCATCGGGCATCGCGCCGAGATGCACCGGTATGTGCTCGGCCTGCATCACCATCTCGCCGGCGGCGTCGAACAGCGCCGTGGAGGCGTCATGGCGCTCCTTGATGTTGGCCGAGTGGGCCGCGCGGATCAGCGTCGCGCCCATCTCCTCGCAGGCCGCGCGCAGCGCGCCCGCGACGACCTGCAGCTCGATCGGGTCCGGGTCGCTCACGACGGCTGCGCGGCGGGCCGCAGATGGATGGTGCCCCAGGCGTCGCTCTCGCCGGCCCAGCCGGGCGCGACGAACAGCGTCGCCTGCCCGAGCGCGTGGATGGCCGGCCCCTGCAGGCGCTGTTCGCCGGCACTCGAGGCGCCGTCCAGCGCGACGCGCGGCGTCGGGCCCCAGACCGACACCCTGATCGTCACGAGCTCGGTCTCGGCGTCGTCGTCGCGATAGCCGTAGCGCTGCTCGTGGGCCTGCGCGAAGCGCTCCCGGAGCACGGCCGGGTCGGTCGAGTCCGCCTCGACCGCCAGCTCGTGAGACTGCCCGCGATATCGAAGCTCATACACGGTCCTGCTCGAAGCGATGGCATCGCCGGACGGCTGGCGCGCGGACCGGGCCCGCCGGGGCGGCGATCATCGCCGAGGCTTCGTCGAGCATGTCCGTGCGGACCTCGCGCAGCCGCTGCGCGGACAGCGCTGCGGCGCTCAACAGCACCGTGCGCGATACGTCGCGCCGCGGCGCGGCGGCGGCGAGACCCAGCGCGCAAAGCACGCCCGAGGCGTGCGGACAGAGCACGTGCTCGATGCCCAGCTCGGCGGCGAGCGAGCATGCGTGAAGCGGGCCCGCGCCGCCGAAGGCCATCAGCGCAAAGCCCCGTGGGTCGATGCCGCGCTCGACGGTCATCACGCGCAGCGCACGCAGCATCTCCGCCTCGGCGACGCGCACGATGCCCTGCGCGCAGCTCAGCGTGTCGAGCTGCAGCTCGGCGGCCAGTCGCCGCGATCGCGAGCTCGGCGGCGCCGTAATCCAGTCGCAGGCCGCCCGCCAGCGGCGTGTCCTGCGCGAGGCGCCCGAGCAGCAGGTTGGCGTCGGTGACCGTCGGCGACTCGCCGCCGAGCCCGTAGCACGCGGGCCCGGGGACGGCGCCGGCCGATTGCGGGCCCACGCGCAGCGCTCCGCCGGGATCGCGCCAGGCGATCGATCCGCCGCCCGCGCCGACGGTGTGGATGTCAAGCGTCGGCAGCGCCAGCGGGCGCCCGGAGACCTCGCGCTGGGCCGTCTCGGCCACCTCTCCGCGCGAGATCACGCATACGTCGCACGACGTGCCGCCCATGTCAAAGCAGAGCACGTCGCCGACGCCCGCGAGCTGCGCGAGCAGCAGCGCGCCGCCCACGCCGCCGGCCGGACCGGAGAGGACTGTCAGCGCCGCGTGGTCGGCGGCGCGCGCGCTGTCGGCGAGGCCGCCCGAGGACTGCATGATCTGCGGCTCGGGCAGCCCGAGCGTCCGTGACTCCGAGGCGAGCGCGCGCAGGTATGAGCCGACGAGCGGGCTCAGAGCGGCGTCGAGCACGGTCGTCGCCGTTCGCTCGTACTCGCGAAAGGTGCCGACGAGCTCGCTGGAGAGCGAGACGTGCAGGTCCTGCGCTGCGGCGTGCTCGCGCAGCAGGCTGCCGAGCATGCGCTCGTGCTCGGGATGGGCGTAGGAGTGAAGCAGCGCCACGGCCACCGCCTGCGGTCGCGCTCGTTGCACGTCCTGCACGAGCGCGCTCGCGTCGGCGGAGCTCAGCCGCTGCAGCGGGCCCTCCGGCGTGCAGCGCTCGGGCGCGCCGAAGCGCAGCTCGGGCGCGACGAGCGCTGCGGGCGCCGCGTCGCACAATCGGTAGAGGTGGGGGCGGGCCTGGCGCCCGAGCTCGATGACGTCGGTGAAGCCGGCCGTGGCGATCAGCGCGGTGCGCGCCGCCTTGCCCTCGAGCAGCGCGTTCGTCGCGACCGTCATGCCGTGGGCAAAGCGCCGCACGTCGGGCGCCGTCGCCGACGCTTTCGCGAGCACCTCGCCAACGGCCTGCAGCACGCCCTCGCGCTGGTCGCGCGGCGTGGTCGGGACCTTGGCGCTGAGCACGACGCCGTCGGCGCCGACGAGTACCGCGTCGGTGAACGTCCCGCCGACATCGACTCCCAGGAGCACTCCCGGGAGCCTATGTCAGTCAGGCGGCCGCGAGCTCTCGGTCCTCGGTTTCGGCGAGGTGCTGGTGGGACGGGCAGTAACCGTTGTGCGGCAGCGGCACGCGCTGGCAGGCCGAGCCTTTGCGCGTCATCGCGCGGCAGCGTGGCGGAGCGCCGCTGACCGCCGCGTAGGCCTCCTGCGGGTGCGCGATGAGGAAGCGCTGGGCGTAGTCCATGTAGCGGCTGACGACTTCGTACACGTGCTGCTGTGAGGACATCGGGAAGTAGTTGCGGATGTCGCAGAACAGCGTGCGCGCGGGGCGCGCGAAGGAGTGGCGGTCGGTCGCCAGGCGCGTGATCACGGCCTCGCAGGCGCGCAGGACGTGTTCGTGGTTGCTGCTCGCGCTCGCCCCTGGCGGGGGCGCCACGATCTGGGGAGCGAGCTCCCGATAGATGGCCCTGCTGAATTGATACATAACGGCTACCCCTCACCCTCTTTCTTGCTCAGATGTGGTTTGGAGCACACTGCCTTTTTGAACACTCCCGTTGCTCAAGACTCCGATCCCCCGAAGACCTTCCACCCAATAACACAGCCTCGATCCGAATGGACCGACATAAAGAGACGAGGACGATCTTTTTATCTAAAGGGCCCGTTTTTGCGGTCGGACGGGCTGGCTGCGGCGCCCGGCGCTTCGGTGGCGTGGCGGCGTGGGCGCGGCGCTCACTCCCAGGTCTGCCAGCAGGCCTGCTCGCCATCGAGCACCACGTGGCGATGATCCAGTGAATCGTCGCGCTCGGGATAGTCGAGGCGCTGATGGGCTCCACGACTCTCGGTGCGCGCCAGCGCGCAGCGCGCGATCAGCCGCGCGAGCGGATGCTCGTCCTCGAGCAGCTCGCGCAGACCCTCGGCGCTTCGCACGATTCCCGCGTCACGCCACAACGCGGCGCGGGTCGCGGGCTGGGCGATCGCCGGTCCGGGCAGCGCCCGCAGCGCCGCTATGTCCTGCGCACGCGCCGGCGCGGATGCGGGCGCCGGCTCTGCCAGCGCGTGTGCGGCGGCGCGTCGCGCGAACACGAAGCACTCGCTCAGCGAGTTGGACGCGAGCCGGTTGGCGCCGTGCAGGCCGGTGCACGAGCACTCGCCGACGGCATACAGGCCCGCGAGCGTCGAGCTGGCGTTCAGGTCGGTGACGATCCCGCCCATCATGTAGTGGGCCGCCGGCGCGACCGGGATCAGCTCGCTGGCGGGGTCCACGCCCGCCTCGCGAAGCGCCGCGACGACGTTTGGGAAGTGCGCGAGATCGATCTCGCGCATGTCAAGCCCGACCGACTGCGCTCCGGTCTGCTGCAGGCGCGCGAGGATCGCGCGCGATACCTCGTCGCGTGGCGCGAGCTCGTCGACGAAGCGCTCGCCGTTGGCAGTCGTGCAGCGTGGCGCCCTCGCCGCGGATCGCCTCGGTTACGAGAAAGCCCTCGCGGCCCTTGATCCCGATGACGGCCGTGGGATGAAATTGCAGCAGCTCGAGGTCCGCCAGGCAGGCGCCGGCGGCGTGCGCGAGCAGCAGCCCGCTGCCCTGGGATCCGGGCGGGTTGGTCGTGCGCGCCCACAGCGCGGCGGCGCCGCCGGTGGCCAGCACGACGGCACGCGCGCCGATCACCCGCCCGTCCTCGCAGACAAGTCCTCGGCAGCGACCGTCAGACAGCCACAGCCCGCGCGCGCGAGCGCCCTCGAGCACCGTGATCCGTGGCTCCTCTACGGCCAGCGCCGACAGCTCGCGAACCAGTCGCCGGCCGGTGGCGCTGCCGCCCGCGTGCACGACGCGCCGCACCGAGTGCCCGCCCTCGAGCGCCAGCGCGAGATGGCCGAAGCGATCGGCGTCGAAGCTGACGCCGAGCGCCTGCAGATCCTCCACACGGTCCGGCGCCTCGGCGACCAGGACCTCCGCGGCCGAGCGTCTGACCAGGCCGCGCCCGGCGACCTCGGTGTCGTGGAGGTGCAGCTGCGGGCTGTCGTCTGCCGCGAGCGCCGCGGCGAGGCCGCCCTGCGCCCAGTAGCTCGCCGTCTGGGCCAGCGGGGTCGCGGAGATGAGCACGACCGCGGCGTTCTCGCGCGCCGCGCACAGCGCCGCATACAGCCCGCCGGCACCGGCGCCCACCACCGCGACGTCGGCCTCGGCGGGGTCCGCCATCGGGGAGGTGGCCATCGCGGGAACCGTACTCTTCAGGCCGGGGCCGCCGGCGCCGGGGACACGCGTCAACAGCCAGCCGGCTTCGCTAGCCCGATTTGCCCTGCTGCGCGCGTGCTTGGATCTTCAGGCGCTGTTTGAGTTCGCGCAGCCGTTTTGGCGGCCGCCGGGGAGAGGGCCGGTTTCTTGGTCGTGGTCGGGGCGATCACGGCGCCCGGTTTGGCCGTCGAGGGCGTCGCGCCGGTCGCTGACGTGACACCCGTCGAGGAGCTCGCGCCGGTGGCGGCCGTGGCGCCGGTGCTCGAGGTCGCGCCGGTGGCAGACGTCGCCCCGGTAGCCGAGGTCGCGCCCGTCGTCGGCGTGGGGGTGACCGTCACGGCGGGGATGGTGACCGTGGTGGTGGCGGGGGCGGTCGTTGAGTGCGAGTCGCCGGCGAGCGCGACGAGAGCCGCCGCGAGCACGCCGAGCGCCAGCACCGCGACCACCGCGAGGGCGATGATCGGCCCCGTCCAGCGCGGAGATGCGGCCAGGCGGGTGCGCGCCGCGCCGCCGCAAACCAGGCACCAGTCCTGGTCGTGCGCGAGCGGCGAGCCGCACAGCGGGCAGGCATCGGCGTCGGGCGCCGAGGCGCCATCGCCGGCGCCGGGCGCGGCGGGGCTTGTGGGGCCGGCTGTCCCCTGCGTGCGCGTGCGCGCCCGTCGCCGGCGGGTGCGGCGCGGCAGCGCTCACTTGCCGGTCGCCGGTGGGCGGATGATCTCGGTTGGCTCGTCGCCGGAGCCGCCCTGCGCCTTGGCGCCGGAAGCGCTTGCGGCGCCGACGCCTGCGGCTGCGGCTGGGGTGTGGACGGCCGTGGGCGGCGTCACGGCTGGCTGGGCGGTCGTGAGCGGGGCGTGGACGCCGTGTCGGGCCTGCGTGGGCGCCGGCGGCGTGGGGGTGGCGGCGGCGGTCGAGGCGGGCGCGCCACCGACCGGCAGGTCGACGTTGCGGCTCATCGGCAGTCCGCAGCGCGGGCAGAAGTGATCCTCGCCGCTGTGGATGACAGCGCAGCGCGGGCAGGCGGTGATGCCCGCCTCACGCAGCACGGTCACCTTGCTGTCCTGCCCGAGCGAGGACTCGAGCGCGCGCAGCTCGCTGTCGATCTGGCTGAGCGTGGCGAGCTTTGCGATCACCAGCGCGTCGTTGCGCTGGCCGAAGCGGTGAAGATCGAAGACGAGCCCGCCGAGGTCGCGATAGGCAAGCTCGCGCGCCTTGCGCAGAAAGCGCGCACGCCGCCGCACGCCGCCGCGCGTTCTGAAGCCGGGCGACTTGAGCTGCTCGTCGGCGTCCGCCGGCTGACCGTCGTCCGGCGCTTTTGCCGCAGCGGCCTCGGTGCTCGTGGCAGCTGGCTGATCCACAGCCAATCAATACTAGGGCACCCGCCACGGGCGGTCGTTCAGCGCGCCCCCGCGCCGATGCGATCGAGCGCGCCTCGCCACGCCGCGGCGACTCGCTCGGCCATCCTCGACGTCGAGAAGCGCAGGGCGCTCTCGCGGCCGCGCACACGTGGATCGTCCGCGCGCAGAAGGGGCGCGAGCGCCGCGCGCCAGATGTCGAGGTCAAACGGGGCGCAGAGCGCGCCCGCGACGTCCTGCAAGGCCTCTGGATGGATACCGACCGGCGTCGCGAGCACGGGCACGTCGCACGCCAGCGCCTCGAGCACCGCCAGCCCGAAGCCCTCGTTGTCTGAGGGCACGAGCACGGCGCTGGCCGCGTTGACCCACAGCGCCACGCGCGCGGGCTCCACGCCGCCCAGCGTCAAAAGCGGCGCATCGACGGCGTGCGCGAGCGCGAGCGCGAGGTCGTGACGCTTGGCGGGGCGCGCGGGGTCGGCCGCGAACAGCAGGTATCGCCGCCGCGGGTCGAGGCCGAGCTCGGCGAGCGCGTGGGCGCGCGCCAGCGGGCGGAAGCGCTCGACGTCCACCCCGCACGGCAGCACCTGCGCGCGCTCGGCGGCGGCGCGCGGCAGCTCTCGCGCGAGCGGAGCGGAGACCGCGGCGACGAGGTCTGTGAGCGGCAGCACCGCGCGGGTCGCCAGGCGCGTGCGCGGGTGACGCAGATCGGTCCCGTGGACGGTGAGCGCATGCACGCGCGCGCTCGCCGCGAGCGCGGGCCAGGCGGTCAAGCCGAAGTGCGCGTGCACGACGTCCAGGCGTCGCGCCGCGCCGCCCGTCGCGGCCCGGGCGCGCGTCAGGCGCCGCAGGCTGACGGCGGCTCGCGCGAGCGCGGCGGGTCCTGGCGGGAACTCGTACAGCTCCACGTCGACGTCGGGAAGCGCGCGCAGCGCGGCGACCTGATCGCGGACGAAGGACCCGCGCTCGGGGTGGGCGGCGTCGGGAAGCATGTTTGAGACCACGAGCGCTCGCACCAGCCATCGACCGTAGCGCTCTGGAATGATGGAGTCGGTGGTCAGTCCCCCAGCAGGAGCACCCGGTGTGAGCGCCTCTGGCGCCGAGGCCCGCGCGTCGGATCCGCGCGCGCGACCGATCGGCGTGTTCGACTCGGGTGTCGGCGGGCTCGTGGTCCTGCATGAGCTGCTCGTGCGCCTGCCTCACGAGGACTTCCTGTATCTGGGCGATACCGCGCGCTTTCCCTACGGCGAGCGCTCGCCGCAGGAGCTTGCGCGCTTTTCCGCGGAGATCGCCGAGGAGCTGCTCGCGCACCGCGCCAAGCTGCTCGTCGTGGCGTGCAACTCCGCCACATCGGCCGCGCTGCCGAGCCTGCGCCGGCGGATGATGGAGACGACGCTCGGCGTCGATGTGCTCGGCGTCGTGCGTCCCGAGGCCTTCCAGGCGGTCGCGGCGACGCACAGCGGGCGTATCGGCCTGCTGGCGACGCCCACGACGGTCGCCAGCGGCGCCTACGAGGACGCGGTGAACGCCGTCGACCCTCACGTGACGCTGCACTCCGTCGCCTGTCCGACGCTGGCGGCGATCATCGAGGCCGGGCAGCAGTTCGACGAGCGCGCGGTGGCCAGCGTACGCGAGGCGTGCGTTCCGCTGCGCGAGGCCGACGTCGACACGGTGATTCTCGGCTGCACCCACTACCCGCTGATCCAGCCGATGCTCCAGCGGATCCTCGGGCCGTCGGTCAGGCTGATCAGCTCCGGCGCGGCGCTCGCGCGCCAGGTCGAACACGCTC
Source organism: uncultured Solirubrobacterales bacterium (assembly GCA_963713385.1). Taxonomy (GTDB): domain Bacteria; phylum Actinomycetota; class Thermoleophilia; order Solirubrobacterales; family Solirubrobacteraceae; genus Palsa-744. The sequence goes on along the minus strand of CAVQLO010000008.1, from coordinate 55,534 downwards.
TCAGCACGCGCGCGCTTCAAAACCCGCGCGCCGACGAGGGCGATTACCGCTTCCTGTGCACCGGCGACGTGGAGGCGTTTCGCGATCGCGGCACGCGCTTCCTGCAGATGCCGCTGGGCGCGGTGGAGCACGTTCGGCTCGCCGAGGTCAAGGCGGTCGCGTGAGCACGCACGCCAGCGCGCAGCTCGCGCGCAGCTACGGGCGCTCAGCGCAGCAGCTGCGACCGACGACGATCGAGCCGGGCTTCATGCGCACGGCGACCGGCTCGGCGCTGATCTCCGTTGGCGAGACGCGTGTGATCTGCACCGCTTCGGCCCAGGAGAGCGTGCCGCGCTGGCTGGTCGGCAAGGGGCGCGGATGGGTGACGGCCGAGTACGGCATGCTGCCGGCCTCGACCGGCGATCGCAAGCAGCGAGACGCGACGAGGGGTCGCCAGGACGGGCGCACGGTCGAGATCCAGCGCCTGATCGGGCGCTCGCTGCGCGGCGTCGTCGACTTCGACGCGCTGGGCGAACGGACGATCTATCTCGACTGCGATGTGCTGCAGGCCGACGGCGGCACGCGCTGCGCGTCGATCACGGGCGCCTTCGTGGCGCTGTCGCTGGCCTGCGTGCGGCTGGTCGCCGCCGAGGCGCTGCAGAGCTCGCCGCTGACGGGCTCGGTGGCGGCGGTCTCGTGCGGGATGGTCGGCGGCGAGGCGCTGCTCGACCTCGACTACTCCGAGGACTCCACGGCCGAGGTCGACGCGAACGTCGTGATGACCGGCGATGGCGGCCTCGTCGAGGTGCAGGCGACAGCCGAGCGAACGCCGCTGTCGCGCGCGCATCTCGATGAGCTGCTCGCGCTCGCCGCCGCCGGGGTGGGGGAGCTGCGGGCCGTCCAGGAGCAGGCGATCTCCGCCGGCGCGGAGTCGAGCTGACGCCGACGGGCGGCGCCGATGCGAGACGGCTACGCGAAGGCTCGTGCTGGCCACCCACAACGAGCACAAGCGACGCGAGTTCGCTCGCCTGCTGAGGGGCTGGAGCGCAGGCGACGGCGTGCCCGAGGCGCACGCTCGCTATGAGCTGCAGCTGCTGCCCGACTCGGTGACGCTGCCGCCGGAGGTGGGCGAGACGTTCGCCGAGAACGCCCTCGGCAAGGCTCGCGCGGCGGCGCGGGCGACGGGCGAGGTCAGCTTCGCCGACGACTCGGGCATCGAGGCGGCGGCGCTCGGCGGAGCGCCGGGGGTGCGATCTGCGCGTTACGCCGGAGAGCACGCCTCCGACGAGGAGAACCTGCGCAAGCTGCTGCGCGAGGCGCCGGCGGGCAGCGGCCTGCAGTACGTGTGCGCGATCGCATACGTCGATCCCGGCAACGGGGTCGAGCAGCTGTTCGAGGGCCGCTGCGCGGGACGGCTGGCGGCTCAGACGCGCGGCGAGCGCGGGTTTGGCTATGACCCCGCGTTCCTGCCCGACGACGGCCCGCCCGGCCTCACGATGGCCGAGCTCTCCGACGAGCAGAAGGACGCGATCAGCCACCGCGGGCTTGCGGCGCGGGACCTGCTGCGCTGGCTCACAGCAGGTTGATCGCCGCGGCGACGGCGACGGCGAGGCCGAGGCCGGCGTAGCCGTTGTAGCCCCCGAGCAGCAGCAGAAGCGCGGTGAGCAGGGCAACGAGCACCGTTGCGATCCAGGCGACGCGCGTGATCGACACGGGCACATTGTCGCCGATGCGCCCGTCCGCGTCTGGTGTTAGCGTCAAACGCATCGTTTCGCGAGAGAGGAGGTCCAAGTGACGAAGTCCGAGCTGATCGATCAGGTGGCCGGTCGCGCCGCTCTGACCAAGCAGGACGCCGGTCGCGCCGTGGATGCCGTGCTGGCGACCGTCGAGGACGCGTTGCGCCGTGGGAGCGACGTCACGGTGTCGGGATTCGGCAAGTTCCACGTCAGCGAGCGCGGCGCGCGCCTCGGCGTCAACCCGCGTACCGGGGAACGCATCCAGATCGCGGCCTCGCGTGTGCCGCGCTTCACCGCCGGCAGCGGTCTCAAGAGCGCCGTGAAGGGAAGTCGCTGACGCTGGCCCGGGGCTTTGGCGACACTCTCGCGGCACGGGTGCTCGAGCGCGAGTCTCAGATCGTGCTCGGGCTCGATCCTGCCCCGGACGCGCTGTGGCCCGGGAGCGGTCGCGAACGCGCGCGCGGCACGCCCGGCGTGCTTGCCGGCGCCGCGCTGATCGGCCACTGCCGCGAAGTGATCGACGCCACCGCGCAGGCGTGCGTGGCCGTCAAGCTCCAGCTCGCTTGCTTTGAGCGCCTGGGCACGCACGGGTGGAGCGCGCTGGAGGCCGTGTGCGCCCATGCGCGCTCGCGCGGGCTGCTCGTGATCGCCGATGGCAAGCGCGGCGACATCCCGATCAGCTCGCAGGCCTACGCGCAGGCGCTGATGGGCGGCATCGAGACGCCCTTCGGACGTGTACAGGGGCTGGAGGCGGATCTCGTCACGGTCAATCCGCTGCTCGGCCGGGACTCGATCGAGCCCTTCATCGCAGCGGCGAGGGACGTCGGCGGTGGCGTGCTCGTGCTCGTGCGCACCTCCAACCCCGGCGCCGGCGACCTGCAGGAGCGCGAGCTAGCCGGCGGTGAGGCGGTGTGGGAGCGCGTGGCGGCGATCGTCTCAGAGCTGGGCGAGCGACGGCGTCGGCGAGGCGGGCCTGAGCGACGTCGGCGCCGTGGTGGCGGCCACGGCCGTCGGCCAACTCGCGCGCGCGCGCGAGTTGATGCCGAGCGCGACCTTCCTGCTGCCCGGCGTCGGGGCTCAGGGAGGGCGCGTGGAGGATCTCGGCGCCGCGTTTGCGCCGGGCAAGGCGGGCGGTCTGGTGACCGCCTCGCGCAGCATCGCCAACGCCCACCTGGCAAGCGGCGGGGAGCCGGCGCAGGCCGCGCTGGCCGAGGCCGAACGCCTGCGCGCGGTTGCCTGGGCGCTTGGGTAGCTCGACGCTCGGGTAAGGTGATCGCAGATGATCATCACGGTCACGCTGAACGCGGCGATCGACAAGTCGCTCTCGGTCCCGAACTTCCAGCTGGGACGGCGCCATCGCACGGTCGAGCAGCGCACGATGGCCGGAGGCAAGGGCGTGAACATCGCGCGAACGCTGAAGGCGCTCGGCCAGCCGGTGATCGCGACGGGCTTTGCCGGCGGCGCGACGGGGACGCATATCGTCGAGCAGCTGACCGAGGACTCGATCCTCAACGACTTCGTGCGCATCCGCGAAGAGTCGCGAACGAACACCTCGGTCCTGGACCCGACGTCCGGTGAGCAGACCGAGATCAACGAACGGGGCCCGAGCGTCTCAGAGCGCGAGGTCGAGCTGTTCGCCGACAAGCTCCTCTACCTCGCGCGCGGGGCCGCGATCGTCGTGTTCGCGGGCTCGCTGCCGCCGGGCGTGCCGCCGGAGCTGTACGCCACGCTGATCCGCGACCTCGCGCGGATGGAGATCACGACGGTCGTCGACACCGACGGCGAGCCGCTGCGCCATGCCGTGCGCGCCGAGCCGGACGTAGTCTCGCCCAACGCATTCGAGGCCGAGGAGCTGATCGGACACGAGTTCGCCGGCGAGGACGAGTGCGCGCTGGCGGTGCGCGAGATCGCCGGGTTTGGGCCGCGCGAGGCGATCATGACGCTGCCCGACGGCTGCCTGGCCCAGGTGCTCGTCGACGACCGCCCGCACCTCAAACGGGCGCGTGTGGAGCCCCGCGAGCCGATCGCCAGGCGCGGCTCGGGCGACGCGTTCCTCGCCGGCTTCGTGGCCGCGCGCTATGAAGGGCGAGCTCCGGATTACTGCCTGCGCTTCGGCGTCGCCTGCGGCGCCGAGTCGACGGCAAGGCTCGGCGCCGGGCTGGTCGACCCGCGCGAGGCCAGGCGGCTGATGGGCGACGTAGAGCTGGTCGAGGTCGAGTCGCCGGCCGAGGTCGGCTGACCCTCAGGCGAAGCTGCGGGCGATCGCGCCCGGGGCTCGCCGAGCTAGCCGCCTGCCACGTCGCGACGCAGGAAGACCAGATATCCGGCGATCAGCGCCGGGACGCCGTAGAGCGCGCAGACCCAGGCCGAATGGGCGATCGGCGCCCAGTCGGTCGGCGTGCGCAGCAGCCCCTGCCAGGCCTCGAATTGCTGAGTGAGCATGTACGGCCGTACGCCTTCCAGTCCCGGAATGCCCGAGATGATGTCGAGCAGGATCACGAGCGCCGATCGTGCCGACGACCGCCGCCGCGCTGTTTCGCGTCGTGGCGGACAGCAGCACGCCGATGCTCGCGACCGCGAACAGCGGGATCAGATAGACGCAGTTGGCGGCGAACACGAGCAGCAGCGCTTCCGAGGCCGACACGACGGTTCCCGACAGGCTCGTGATCGAGTGAAAACCCCATGAGGCGAGGCCGGCGGCCGTCGCCACCGCAGCCGAAAGGAACACCGCGAGCGTCGCGTAGGTCATCGCCGCGAGCGTCTTGGCGGCGAAGACCTGACCGCGGTCGACCGAGCGCGTGAGGATCGTCTTCAGGGTTCCGTTGCGCGTCCTCGTTGGCGACGATGTCGCCGGCGACCAGCGAGGCGACGAGCGGGAGCAGGAAGAGCACGAGGAACGTGAGCATGAGGACCGGCGTGGCCAGCCCCGACTGGGTGATCTGCGAGGCGAAGATGCTGTCGGCGCCGTGGTGGTGGTGTTGGTGGATGTTTTCGACGGTCACGAAGATGAGCGGCAGCACCACGATCAGGCCGAAGCCGAGATACGTGCGCTTCTGGGAGCGCAGCTTGCGAAGCTCCCAGCGGTAGACGGTCAGCGTCGAGGGCCGGCGCACGCGCGCGGGGCGCGCGGCGGCCGCCGCGGGGCTGAGCGCCGCGCTGCTCATCCGACCTGTGCCGCGGCGGCGGCCCGCTGCGCGCTGTGGGTCGCTGGAATCGCCGGGCGCGGGTCCCTCGGAGCCGCCGTTCGCGGCACCCTCGGTCAGCCTGAAGAAGAGATCCTCGAGCGTCGCGAGCTCTGGAGTGAGCGACAGGATCGCGATCCCCGCGCGGCCGAGCGCCAGCGATAGCTCGCCGACGTCGTGCTCGTGCGCCTGCAGGGAGATGCCCTGCTCATCGCCGGCGGCGTGCTCGATGCCGGCCTGAGCCTGCGCCAGCGGGCAGCGCGCGTGCTTCGTCGGTCGTGCGCAGCCGGTAGCCCGCGCCGCCCTGGCGGCGCAGCTCCGACAGCGCGCCCTCATAGACGACGCGCCCGGAGTCGACGATCGCGACCCGATCGCACAGTTCCTGGACCTCGGGAAGCTGGTGGCTTGAGAGCAGGACCGTGATGCCCTCGCCGGCCAGGCGGCGGATCAGCGAGCGCATGTCGCGCATCCCGGCCGGGTCAAGGCCCGTGGCGGGCTCGTCGAGGATCAGCAGGCTGGGGCGGCGCAGCAGCGCGGCCGCGATCCCCAGGCGCTGGCGCATGCCGTGCGAGTAGCCGCCGACCTTGTGCTTGGCGCGCGCGCCAAGCTCGACGACCGACAGCACCTCGTCGATGCGCTCGCGGCGCTCGACCGCCGTCGAGCGCGGCGAGCAGCTGAAGGTTCTTGCGCGCGGTCAGATAGGGGTAGAAGCGAGGCGCCTCGACGAATCCGGCGACGCCGGCGAGCGCGCGCGCGCCTTGGCGCATCGGATCGCGTCCGAACAGCTCGACGACGCCGTCGGTGGGCGTGATCAGCCCGAGCGCCATGCGCAGCGTCGTCGTCTTGCCGGCGCCGTTTGGCCCGAGGAACCCGTACACGTCGCCCGCGTGCACGTTCAGGTCGACGTGATCGACCGCCAGCACGTCGTCGTAGCGCTTGACGAGCCCCCGAGCCCGCACGGGCTGGGCCGTGTCGCTGCACGCTAGAGGCCCCGCGCGACTTCTTCCACCGCTGCGGGCGCGACGGCGCCGGCGACGAGGTAGCGGACGCCCGCGCGCTCGAACGTGAGCAGCGTGCCGAGCTCGGTGCGCAGCTCGCTGGCGCTCGCGCCGCCGATCGTCACCTTCGGCAGCTCGCCGAGCGTTTCGTCGTCCTGCGCCGATCCCGGCTTGGCCTTGCTTTCCAGCACCGCGATCGTCGACGGGCCCCTGTCCGTGGGTCGTCAGCTTCGGCGCGTCCGCGGCGCCGTCGCTGCTCGAGCTCAGCGGCGGCGTGGCGCGGAGGAGAAGTCGGACTTCCTCGATCTTCGCGTTCGACGGCGGCGAGAAGTCGAAGACCGAGCTGTCGACGGGCCCGAAGGACACGTCGCCGGCGGACAGTTCGACGACCGGGGCGCTGCTCTGCGTGGAGTAGACAGCGGCGCGCAGCGGCACGCCGTTGTCGGCGTCGAAGGACAGCTCCGCGCCGGCGAGCAGGCTGCCGGCCTGCTTGGGCGACACGCGCACCGTGTATGCGGGCTGACCGCCGACGTCGGTCGGCTGCGCGCCGGACACGTCGGCGTGCTGCTGCAGGTGAGAGATCGCTTCTTCGATCTTCGCGACGCTCGGGACTTCGTGGCTGCTATCGGCCGTCGGGGGCGTTTCGTGCGCCGGCGGCGTGTAGCGATAGAGCGTGTTGGTCGCGGCGTCATAGACCTGCAATGTCTGGCCGTCGTAGAGCACCTGCGTGTCGCCGGCTTCGGACTGCAGCTCCAGGCGCGCGTGGCCGTCGTGGCAGATCCACAGCCGGCCCGAGCCGCCGCTGATCAGCGGGCTGGACGTCAGCTGTCCGGATTCGCCGCCGCTTGGCGAGGTTGGCGCCTTCGAGCAGGTGGTCGGTGAGCTGGATGCTCGCGCTCATTCCCTGCGCCTGGGGTCCCGAGAGCGCGTCGTGAAGAGCCTCGGGCAACGGCTTGGGCGCCGGTGTCGGGCCGGTGGTCACAGCGAAGGCCACCGCGGTGGCCAACGCGCCGATCACCACGACCAGCACGCAGAGCAGCACGAGGCGTGTCAAGGAGATGCGGCGAAGGATGTTCAAGGCGATCGTTCCTGAACCTCGGGGCGGGGCCTGTACAGACAGCGTAGCGGCCGAGTTTGCGCGCGCATAAAGCGTGAGAGCGCTCTCATCCTCGCTGTGCGCGGCGCGATTGCGCCGCCGGCACGAGGCGCCAGACGATATCTTCCCGCCCGCATGGTCTACGCATTCGTCGCCTTCTGGATCCTCGCGGGACTTGGGGTCTTCTTCGTCGCGATGCGCGGCGGGCCGCGCGGCGCGCGCGAGTCGCTGCACACCGAGTCGAAGGTCGGGCGCCGGTTCGTGACGCTCGTGGTTGTGCTGGCGTTCGCCTTCGGGCTCGTGATCCCGGCGCTCGTGCTCGCGCACAACGGCAACGACAAGGCGAGCGAGGGGGTCGGGGGGGTGCACCTGACGGCCGAACAGCAGAAGGGCCGCGAACTCTTCTCCCACACGTGCGCGCTGTGCCACACGCTGCAGGCGACGAAGTCGATCGCGCGCATCGGTCCAAACCTCGACGTTCGCGTCGGTGATGACATCCCCACGGCGGCGGGACGCAGGGCGCTCGTGCTCAACGCGATCCTCGAAGGACGCGCTCGTGGCCTGGGGCAGATGCCCGCGTTGCTCTACCAGGGCAAGGAAGCCGAAGACGTCGCAAGCTTCGTGGCCGCGGTAGCCGGTCACTGAGCGGCGCGGTTTGGCCAGGCGTCGATAGCGTCCACCCCAGGCCATCGACTAAGGTCCGCGTCAGCGATGGACGAGCAGCAGGCACCAGAGCACCCGACGACGGCCGAGGGGGTCAAGGAGTTCGTCGCCGAGCACGACATCCGCTTCATCCGCTTCTGGTTCACCGACATCCTCGGCCAGCTGAAGTCCTTCTCGATAAACGCGGCCGAGCTCGACGACGCGTTCGAAGCGGGAATGGGCTTCGACGGCTCCTCGATCACCGGCTTCAACGCGATCGAGGAGTCCGACATGATCGCGATGCCCGACCCGAGCACCTTCGCGGTTCTGCCGTGGCGTCCGGAGGAGCAGGGCGTGGGGCGCATGTTCTGCGACATCGTCACGCCCGAGCGCACGCCGTATGAGGGCGATCCGCGCCACGTGCTGCGCCGCGCGCTGCAGCGCGCGCAGGCGATGGGCTTTGACACGTTCAACGTCGGCCCGGAGCTCGAGTACTTCCTGTTTCGCGACTCGCGCTCGACGGAGGTGCTCGACGAAGGCGGCTACTTCGACCTGACGACGCTCGATGCCGGCTCTGACGTGCGCCGCGAGACCGTGCTCGCGCTCGAGCAGCTGGGGATCCACGTGGAGTACACGCATCACGAGGTCGGCCCCTCCCAGCACGAGATCGACATGCGCTACGCGGACGCGCTGAAGATGGCCGACGACTGCATGAGCTACCGCATCACGGTCAAGGAGTACGCGATGAAGTACGGCTGGCACGCGACGTTCATGCCAAAGCCGCTGTTCGGCGAGAACGGCTCGGGCATGCACACCCACCAGTCGCTGTTCAAGGGCACCGCGAACGCCTTCTATGACCCCGAGGACAAGCACTTCCTGTCAGACGTCGGCAAGGCGTTCATCGCCGGCCAGCTCAAGCACGCGCGCGAGATCTGCTCGATCTTCGCCCAGTGGGTCAACTCCTACAAGCGCCTGGTGCCCGGCTTCGAGGCGCCGGTGTATGTCGCCTGGTCACAGCGCAACCGCTCGGCGCTCGTGCGCGTTCCGCTGTATCACCCCGGCAGCGAGCGCGCGACGCGCATGGAGCTTCGCTGTCCGGACCCCGCGTGCAATCCCTATCTGACGTTCGCGGTTTTGCTGCAGGCGGGCCTGGAGGGGATCGAGAAGGGCTACGAGCTGCCCGAGCCGATGGAGAAGAACCTCTACCACGTCTCCGCCGAGGAACGCAAGCGCCTCGGCGTCGAGCAGCTTCCCGAGAGCCTCGGCGAGGCGATCGAGATCACCGCCGAGTCAGAGCTCGTGCTGCGCGCGCTCGGCGAGCACACGTTCAACCGCTACATCGAGATCAAGCGCCAGGAGTGGGAGGACTACCGCGTGCAGGTCACGCAGTGGGAGCTGGACCGCTACCTGTCGATCCTGTAGGCGCGCCGGCCGGGCCCGGCACCGGGCAGGCGATCGGGCGCGCCGGCGCCAGGCGCCAGTGAAGTCCCTGCAGCAGGTGGCCGAAGGAGCTCGGGTGACGCGGCGCGATCTCATCCAGCAGCGCGAACGCTGAGTCCGCGCGCCGCGCGTACTCGCGCTCGCCGGTCAGCTGCGACAGCCGCAGCAGCCCCAGCGCGGCGCTGGAGGTGCCCGAGGGAATCGGGCTGTCCTCCATGTCCTTGCGACGCGCGATCAACGGTTCGTGGTCTGCGGCGGTGGTGAAGAAGCCGCCCCACTGCGGGTCGGCGAAGCGTGCGATCATCTCGTCGGCCAGTGTGCGCGCCTGCTCAAACCAGCGCTCCTCGCAGGTCGCTTCGAACAGCGCGAGCAGCGCCTCGAGCAGATAGGCGTAGTCCTCGAGATAGCCATCCAGCGTCGCCCTCTGCTGAGAGAAGGTGCGCAGCAGCCGCCCGCGGTCATCGCGCAGATCGCTCGAGCACGAACTCCGCGCACGTGCGTGCCGCGGCCAGATAGGCCGGCTGATCGAGCGCCGCGCCGGCGTCGGCCAGCGCGGCGATCGCCAGCGCGTTCCAGCTCGTCAGGCGCTTGTCGTCGCATCCGGGGCGCGTGCGCGTGGCGCGCGCTGCGAGCAGGCGCGCGCGGATCCGCTCGCGCTGCTGGGCCGGCGGGCGCGGACCGCGGGCCGTGAGGACGTTCAGACCGGGTTGGGGATGGTGCGGATCGCTGAAGTTCCCCGCGTCGGTGACACCCAGCCAGTCGATCGCCGCCTGCGCGTCGTCGCCGAGCGCGCGCGTGAGCTCGGCCAGCGTCCAGACGTAGAACTGTCCCTCCACGCCGTCTGAGTCGGCATCCAGCGCGGCGAAGAAGCCGCCCTCCGGACCGCGCATCTCGCGCAGCATCCAGTCGAGCGTTGCGCGGCACACCTGCTCCAGCTGCGCGTCGCCGCTCAGCTGAGAGCCATGCAGATAGGCGCGCGCGAGCAGTGCGTTGTCATACAGCATCTTCTCGAAGTGCGGAACGGTCCAGCTCGCGTCGACCGCGTAGCGATGAAAGCCGCCGCCGACCTGGTCACAGATGCCCCCGTCGGCCATCGCGCGCAGCGCATCGAGCGCGAGCTCGCGCGCCGTTTGCGCTTCGGGCTCGGGCGACGCTGACGGCGCGGCGCGACACAGCAGGAACTCGACCGCGGAGGCCTGCGGGAACTTGGGGGCGCCGCCGAATCCGCCGTTGACGGCGTCGTGGATGGCGGCCAGTCCCGCGACGGCCTGCTCGAGCGTCTGCGCCGTGGGCGCCTTGGCCGAGGGTCTGAGCAGCGCGCCTCCGGCGAGACGCTCGCGCAGACGCTCCCCGCCGGAGCGGATCTCATCGCGCTGGTGCTCCCACGCCTCGGCGATCGCCTGCAGCACCTGCGTCCACGCCGGCATGCCGTGCCGTGGCTCGGGCGGGAAATAGGTGCCGCCGTAGAAGGGAAGCTGGTCTGGCGTGAGGAACACGTTCAGCGGCCAACCTCCGTGGCCGGTCATCGCCTGCACGGCCTCCATGTAGAGCGCGTCGACGTCCGGGCGCTCCTCGCGGTCGACCTTGACGCAGACGAAGCTCTCGTTCATCAGCGCGCGGTGCGCTCGTCCTCGAAGGACTCGCGCTCCATGACGTGGCACCAGTGACACGCCGAGTAGCCGATCGACACGAGCAGCGGCAGGTCGAGCTCGCGCGCGCGCTGATGTGCGACCGGTCCCCACGGCAGCCACTGCACCGGGTTGTGCGCGTGCTGGCGCAGGTAGGGCGAGGTCTCTGCGGCGAGCGCGTTGGGCATGGCCTCAGTGCAGGCGCGCGGATGACGCCCGCACGAGCCCCGCGAGCGGGAAGCCGATCGGGCGCGAAGGCCATTGAGCGGGGCCGGCGCGCGCCGCCTTGACCGTGGCGAGCGCCAGGTCGAAGTGCCTGCCGCCGAGCGTTCCGCTGACGGTCGTGCCCGTGCCGATGCGCACCACGCCGCGCGCGGCCGCCGAGGCCCGACACATGGATCGTCGTCGTCTGCAGCTCGCCGTCTCTGATCGGAAACGCGCCGCTGAGCCGCACGCCGCTCACGAAGGAGAAGTCCTTGAGCACGAGCGCCGTCGGCTCCAATCGCGCGTAGCCGCCACGCAGGCCGCCGAAGCTCGAGCCTTTCGGCAGTTCCTGGTCGGCCTGCAGCGTGGCGCCGACCACCTGGCGGTCGAGGTCGACGATCGTGTCGAGCACGACCGTGAGAGTGCGGCCGGGATTGCCGCCGAGGCCGGGCGGCGGACGGACCGACGCGAACCTCGTCGGGGTGATCGGCGTTGGCGGGAACGGGTTCTTGACGTCGCCGCAGGGCAGCACCGGCGTGGCGCCAAAGAACGCGCTCACGGCGCGCTCCGCGCAGCCGCTGAAGTCGCTGCCGAGCACCGAGTGACCGGTGAACGGGACAACGAGCAGCTGCGAGCCCGGGATCTGCGCCGCGACGAGCCGGGCGTTGGCTGTCGGCGTACGCAGGTCCTGCGCGCCGGAGAGGATCAGCGTCGGGACGTCTGGAAGCGGCCCCGCGGCGGGAGGCGCCGGCGAGGCGTCCGGCCAGCTCGCGCAGTCTCCCAGCAGGCTGGCCTGGAACGCCGTCGCTGCGTCGAAGGGAGCGAAGCTCGAGGCCGGCTGGGCGTGCAGCGCCGCGAGCGCTTCCTTGAGCCGCACGGTCGGCGAGGCGCTGCGCTGCCACGGGAACAGCGTCTCCTCGCAGCTGGTCGTGACGAACAGGGCTTCGTCGATCGACTCGGCGCTTTCCACGCCCGCTTCTTCGTCGCGCCCGCGCGGGACGGTCGGGATGAGCCCCTCCGAGAGCAGATGCAGGCGCAGCAGCGGGTCGGGGTCGCGGTGCAGGGCCGACTGCACCGCGGCGGGCAGCAGCGCGCGCAGCGCGGGGTTGAGGTCGCCGGCCTCGAGGATCGCGAACAGGCCGGCCTCGGTCAGCGTGGCGGAGTGCCGATGCCCGGATCCGTCATACACCGAGCCGCTGAGCGCGCGCTTGCGCAGGCTGGCCGCCAGGCGCGCCACGTCGCCCGCCGGGTTGGACGTGATCCCCGCGCAGGCGCCCTGCGCGCAGAGCTCTGAGAGGGCAGGCGCGATCGCCTGAAAGCTCGGGATGTCAAGCGGTTCGGGCCCGCTCGTGGGCACGACGGAGTCGAGCACGAGCGCTTCGATGTGCTGGGGGTAGCGTTCGGCGTACTCCAGGGCGACCTTCGTGCCGTAGGAGGTGCCGTACAGGACGAGCTTTTCATATCCGGTTGCCTGGCGGATGGCCTCGATGTCGGCGACCGATTCCTGGGTCGTGAAGGCGCCGCGCGCGGGCCCCAGTTCCTGGGCGCAGCGTTCGATCGCCGCGCCCACCGAGATCCCGGAGATCGCTTCCAGAGCGGCGCAATGAAGCGGCGTCGAGGTGCCGGTTCCGCGCTGGTCGTACACCAACAGGTCGCGCGAGGCGAGCGCCGGCGCGATCGCGGTCGCGACGAATTCGCCGAGCCCGAGCGCCGCCTGGCCGGGCCCGCCGGCCAGCGCGAGCACCGCGCTTGACGTGCGAGCCCCCGGCTGAGCGCTGCGGCGCTCCAGTTCGAGGGAGATCGTGCCCGGCAGCGCGCCGCTTTGCGTCAGCGGCACCGCAAGGCGTGCGCAGGAGAAGCCCGCCGGTGCGCCCGGCGGACACGCGCCGAAGTCAGGGGAGGCCGCCGATGAGGCGGGCCAGCTCGCGAGCGCCAGCACGGGCAGCGCGGCCGCCAGGACCGAGAGGTGGGCTGGCCAGCGCATCGGCACCGACGATAGCGCCGCTGGCGACGCGCTGGTGCGGTAGCGTCACCCGCTCGCCCCCGAGGATTCCCGCGAGCGAGTCGTGGGGCCCGAGGCCCAGTGTTCCGTCCGCGGCGGCCGTGCCGCCGACACGCAGTTGCGCGTGCCGCTCGTGACCGAGCCAGACACGGTCATGCCGGGAATGTATGAGTAGTCGTGGAGCACGCAGCGCGCCGTTGCGCAGCGCCCCCCAACCCGCGCGCAAGCCGCCCGCGCGCAGTTCGGCGAGGTTCGACAGGTCGCCGCTGGCGAGCGAGCTCAATGCCTGCGTAGCCGCCTCGCGAACGAAGTCTGCGAGCGTTAGGCCGAGCGCGTGCAGCGTGCGCCCGGGCAGGCCGCTGTAGCCGCGCTGCGCCGCCACGTCAGACAGACGCGCGGGCGCCAGTGGCGTGAGGCTCGCGAGTTGCGCCGCCGGGTTGGCGCTGCAGGGCTTGATCGTCTTCTGCGCGAAGAGGGCCTGCAGTGCGTCGCCGGCGCAGCCGCTGAGATCGCTGCCGAGCACCGAGTGCCCGACGTTGGGCACCACGAGCAGGTGTGAGCCCGGTATCTGCGCCGCGACTTCGCGCGCGCCCGCCGTCGGCGTGCGCAGATCGTCGGCGCCGCTGAGGATCAGGGTCGGGACGGCCGGGAACGGCGCCTGAAGCGGGGCCGGGGCCGGCGTCGAGTAGGGCCAGAACGCGCACGCTGGGATGTCGCTGATGGACAGCGCGTCGCTTCGCGTAAAGGGCGCGATCGCGCTCGCGGGAACGCGCGCGAGCGCCGCCTTGGCTTCGGCCAGGCGGGTCCTCGGCAGGGCCGCGCGGCTCCAGGGAAAGAGCTGCTCTTCGCAGGTGGTGGCGTAGTAGAGCGGGGTGTCGAACGTCTCATCGGCTTCGGCTTCCTGTTCGCTTTCACCGCTGCTCTGCGCGCGCTCGGCCAGGCGCGCCAGCGGCGCGTTGTCGCCGTTGGCCGCCGAACGAATCGCCCCCGGGAATTCACCGCGCAGCGCCGGTTCGAGGTCTCCCTCGATGAGGATTTCCAGCAGGTCTGCCGAGGTGATCGAGACGTTGTGGGAGTGTCCGTCGCCGTCGATCCAGCGCCCGCGCAGCGCGTGACGGCGGCTGTCGGCGACGACGCGCGCGAGATCGCCGACGGGGCTGGCGGTGATGTGCGCGCAGCTGCGCCTGGCGCAGAGCTGGTGAAGGATTCTGGGAACGGCTTGCAACGTCGCGCGGTTCAGCGGATCCGGCCCGTTGGGAGGCACGACCGAGTCGAGCACGAGCCCTTCGACGTGGCTGGGGTAGAGCTGCGCGTATCGCTCTGCGACCTTCGTGCCGTATGACGTCCCGTAGAGGACGAGCTTTTCATAGCCGCCGGCCTGGCGGATCGCCTCGATGTCGGCGACCGTTTCGTCGGTCGTGTAGAAGGCGCGCGCGGGTCCCAGCTGTGCGGCGCACTGCCCGATCGCGGGCCCGGGAGGACCGTGGATCAGCGCCTGTTCGAAGCGGTGGCAGGACAGCGGATGTGACAGGCCGATCCCACGCTGGTCGAAGACGATCAGGTCGCGCGTGGCGATGATCGGCCCGAGCACGTGTATGAACTGTTCGGTGAACGGAAGCGCCGGCTGTCCCGGTCCGCCGGCGAGCGCGATCACGGCGCTGTGCTCGTCGCCGACCGGGGCGCGGTGGCGGTGCAGCGCGAGGGTTATCACGCCCGCTGTCGCGCCAGACCAGTCCAGTGGCACCGTCAGGTGGCCGCAGGCGAGTTCGTTGCTCGTCCCGCATGGGGCCCACGCGATCTCAGCCTGCGCAGAGCCAGCCGCGAGCGCTCCGCATGCCGCCCCGCACATGAGCATCGCCAGCGCTGCGCTGCTCAGGGTCCTGACGGCCCGTAGCATCGAGTCGAATCTAGCGCACGGCACGGCGCCGATGCGCAGGGCTCGTTGCGCCGTTAGGGTCCAGGTGTGATCGCCTGTTCGCGCACGATCGTGTCCGCCGGCGACGCTCCCGCGGCGGTCGGTCCCTACAGCCACGCCGTGCGCCACGGCGACCTGCTCTTCTGCTCCGGGCAGATCCCGCTGGACCCCGCCAGCGGCGAGCTGGTCGGCGCGAGCGCCTCCGAGCAGGCGCAGCGCTGTCTGCAGAACCTCGGCGCGGTGTGCGCCGCGGCCGGCGCGAGCCTGAGCAACGCGCTGCGGCTGACCGTCTACATGACCGACCTGGCCCAGTTCGCCGCGGTCAACGAGGTTTACGCGTCGTATTTCCCGGGCGACGCGCCACCGGCGCGCGTGACGGTCGGGGTCGCCGCGCTGCCCAAGGGCGCGCAGGTCGAGATCGACGCGATCGTCGCCGTGGACTGAGCCGCGCCGGGCGTCAGCCGCGCGCGGCTGACGCCGCCAGCTCGCGCTGCTCGCCGGCTGACTTTGGGTCTGTGCCGTAGAGCGCGCGCGTCAGCAGGTGCCAGAGGGTCGCGCGTTCCTGCGGGTCGAGCGCCTGCAGGACCTCGTCCTCGATGCTTTCCTGCGCGCGCTCGGCGCGCGCGAGAGCGCGGCGTCCGGCCGGCGTCAGCTGCACGATGTGGCGGCGACGGTCGTCGGGGTCGCGCTTGCGCGCGACCTGCCCGCGGTCCTCGAGTTCGTTGAGCAGCAGCACGACGTTGTTGGCGTCCATGCACAGCGCCTCCGCGAGCTCCTGCTGGGGGGCGCCGTCGTTGTCGCGCACGTAGCTGAGCGCCATCAGCAGGCGAAGGTGCATACCGAGCAGCTGCTCGCCGCTGCTGCGATAGACCTGCTTGGCCAGCCGCGTCAGCAGAACCATCGAGCCGGGCGTGTACTCCCGGACGTCGCTCACGCTATCCCCGCTCATGATCGTGTGATTATACACGATGCAGCAACAATCATCACTTGTTACCGATCATAACTGTTCCAGGGATGATCCATGCTATGGTGTGCTCTTCTGAACAGGAAGGGAGCACCATGAGTTCGACCGCCACCAAGGACCCCGCCAAGACCGACCGCGACAGCTCGAGGCGCACGAGCGCCGCCGGCGCATTGCGCAGGCGCATCAGCCAGCGCGCTCCCGTCGATGGGCCCAGCGACCGCGATCTGCTCTCGTCCGCATACGGCGACGGGGGCGAGGCCGCGGAGGCCGACGCCCGCGCGCGGCGCTCGGAGCGACGGCGCTGGATCGCGCTCGCCGTTCTGTGCCTCGGCCAGCTGATGATGGTGCTCGATGCGACGATCGTCAACGTCGCGCTCCCGTCGATCCAGCGCGAACTGCACTTCAGCCAGGGCAACCTCACGTGGGTGATCAACGGCTACCTGATCACCTTCGGCGGCTTCCTGCTGCTGGCGGGACGGATGGGTGACCTGATCGGGCGAAAGAAGGTCTTCCTGAGCGGCCTCGCGCTGTTCACCGTCGCCTCGGTCATGTGCGGGCTGGCCGACAGCCAGGTGACGCTGATCATCGCCCGTCTGATCCAGGGCGTCGGCGGCGCGGTGGCCTCCAGCGTGATCCTCGCGATCATCGTGACCGAGTTCCCCAAGGCCCACGAGCAGGCCAAAGCGATGGGCATGTACGCGTTCGTCTCGGCCGGTGGAGGCTCGATCGGCCTGCTGGCCGGCGGCGTGCTGACGCAGTCGCTGGACTGGCACTGGATCTTCTTCGTCAACGTGCCGATCGGCGTCGTCGCGTTCGTGCTCGGCTCGGCGCTGATCATCGAGAACGAGGGCATCGGCCTGTCAAAAGGCGTCGACGTGCTCGGCTCGATCCTGATCACGCTGTCGGCGATGCTCGCCGCGTTCGCGATCGTCAAGTCCAGCGAATACGGGCTGCTGTCGGCGCGTACGCTGGGCGTCGGCGGCGCGAGCCTAGCGCTGTTGGCCGGTTTCCTCGTGCACGAGTCGCGTGTGGCCAACCCGATCATGCCGCTTCGCATCCTGCGGCTGCGCATGCTGATGGGATCGAGCATCGTGCGCGGACTGCTCGTCACCGGCATGTTCTCCGCCTTCTTCCTCGGCGCGTTGTATCTGGAGCGCGTGCTCGGCTACGACGCCATCCGCACGGGCCTCGCGTTCCTGCCGTTGACGGCTGCGATCGCGGTCATGTCGCTCGGCGTCTCGGCCAGGCTGGTGGAGCGCGTCGGCCCGCTGCGCGTGCTCGTCGGCGGTCTGTCGCTGATCATCGTCGGCCTGATCCTGCTCGCCGGCCAGGGCATCCACGCCACCTACTTCCCGGGCCTGTTCGGAGCGTTCCTCGCGCTGGGACTCGGAGCCGGAGCGTCGTTCCTGCCGTTGCTGACGATGGGGATGGCCGACGCGCCCAGGCGCGACGCGGGCCTCGCCTCGGGGATCATCAACGTCTCGGTGCAGCTGTTCGGCGCGATCGGCCTGGCGACGCTCGGCACGATCGCGACCGACCACGCCAAGTCGCTGAGCGCGAGCGGGCAGCCGCTGAGCAGCGCGCTGACCGGCGGCTATCACCTCGCGTACCTCGTCGGCGCGGGAGCGGTCGCGGTCGGCATCCTCGCGGCGTTGCTGACGCTGCGAACGCCGCCCGCCTCTGTCCCGGAGACCGTCGATGAGCAGCCCGAGCGCCGCTCCGAGCGCCACGAGCGGATCGGCGACGTCCAGCCGCAGCCGGCGTGAGGGGGTCGCGGCGGTCGCGAGGGCGTGACGATCGCGGTCGGTGCCAGCACGCTAGCGGTGCTCGGGGGTCTGTGAACGGGCCCTCAGCTGCGCGCGCCTGATCTTGCCGCTGGTGGTCTTCGGCAGCTCGTCGACGAAGTCGACGATGCGCGGGTACTTGTAGGGCGCGGTCTCGCGCTTGACGTGCTCCTGCAGCTCGCCGGCGAGGGCAGCCGAGGGCTCGTGACCGTCGCGCAGCACGACGACCGCGCGCACGACCGCGCCGCGCTCCTCGTCGGGCGCCGAGACGGCGGCCGCCTCGGCGACGGCGGGATGTGAGACGAGCGCCGACTCGACCTCGAAGGGACCGATGCGATAGCCGGCCGACACGATCACGTCGTCGTTTCTCCCCTCGAAGTACAGCCAGCCGTCGTCGTCGCGACCGACGCGGTCGCCGGTCGGCCACGGCCCGCCGGTCTGGCGGTCGCGAGCGCTCCAGCGCCCGTCCTCGTGGTGAACGTCCTCGCCGAGGTAGCCGAGGAAGAACGTCGGCACGCTCGGCGGGTCGACGATCAGCTCGCCGTCCTCGATGCTCAGTCGCACGCCGGGCAGCGCGCGGCCCATCGAGCCCGGCCGCGCCGGTTCGTGTGCGGGCAGGCCGGTCACCTGCCCGGTCTCGGTCTGTCCGTAGCCGTCGCGGATCTGAAGACCCGTCGCCTGCTGCCAGGCGTGCAGCACCTCGGGGTTCAGCGCCTCGCCCGCGGCGACCATCGCGCGCAGGTTCTCGAAGCGCCGCAGCGTCGCGCGCTTGGCGATCACGCGGTACTCGGTCGGCGCCATGCACAGCACGTGCACGCGCTCGCGCTCCAGCAGCGCCAGGCGCTCGGCGGGATCAAAGCGCGCGTCGTGCAGCAGCGCGCAGGCGCCCGACAGCCACGGCGCGATGAACGCGTTGCGCGCCGACTTGCTCCAGCCCGAGGCGGCCGTGCACCAGACCAGCTCGCCGGGCCGGGCCGCCAGCCAGTGGCCGGCCTGCACGCGCTGGCCCTCGAGGTAGCGCTGGCCGTGGACGACCGCCTTGGGCTCGCCGGCGGTGCCGCTCGTGAACGTGATCAGGCACGGGTCCTCGCCGGCCAGCTCGACGGCCGCGCGGGCTCGGGCTCAAACAGCGCCTCGTCGGGGACGAACAGCACCTCGACCCCGCGCGTATCGCCGTCGAGCGCGACCTGCAGCTCGGCGCGGTTGCGCTCGTCGGCGACGATCGCGACCGGCCGCGCGACGTCGATGCGCATGCGCAGGTCCTTGGCGCGCAGCTGCTCGTTGCAGGCAAGCACGACCGCGCCGATGCGAAAGCAGGCGCACATCGTGAGCACCCAGTCGGGGCGGTTGCCGATCAGCGTGAGCACCACGTCGCCGCGGCGCACGCCGCGCGCGCTCAGCGCGCCCGCCAGCCGCGACGAGCGATCGGCGACCTGGCCGAACGTCCACTCGCGCCGGCCGCCGTCGCGCGCGAGCTCCACGAGCGCGGTCTGCCGGGGATCCATCGCATCGAGGACGTCGCGCGCGAAGTTCACGCCGGTATTCTCCCTACAGAAGCCCAAAACGACCCTGGAGCGGTGTCAACGATGGCCGTAGCAGCCGAGCCCCTAACAGACATGACCGACGATCAGAAGGCGATCACCGAGATGGTGCACCAGTTCGTCGACGAGCAGATCCTGCCCAACGCCGAGCACTACGACCACGAGGACAGCTTTCCCGAGCCGATCGTCGAGCAGATGAAGGAGCTCGGGCTGTTCGGCGTGACGATCCCCGAGGAGTACGGCGGGATGGGCCTGGACCTGACGACCTACGCGATGATCGTCGAAGAGCTCTCGCGCGGCTGGATCTCGATCTCTGGCGTCATCAACACCCATTTCATCGGCTCCTATCTGCTGATGAAGTTCGGCAACGAGGAGCAGAAGCAGAACTACCTCCCGCGGATGGCCACCGGTGAGATCCGCGCGGCCTTCTCGCTCTCAGAGCCCGAGCTGGGGTCCGATGTGCAGGCGATCAAAACCGCCGCCAAGAAGCTCGACGACGGCAGCTATGAGATCAACGGCCAGAAGATGTGGGTCACCAACGGCCTGCGCAGCGACCTCGTGTTCGTGCTCGTAAAGACCGATCCGAACGCCGAGAAGGCCTACAAGGGCATGACGTGCTTCATCGCCGAGAAGGAGGCGGGCGTGAGCGAGAACACCGGTCCCTATGCCGGCCTCACGGTGCCGCCGCAGCTGCGCAAGATGGGCTACAAGGGCGTCGAGTCGACCGAGCTCGTGTTCGACGGCTATCGCTGTCCGCCCGAGAACATCCTCGGCGGCGAGCAGGCCGGGCTGAACAAGGGCTTCCCGCAGATGATGGACGCGCTCGAGGTCGGGCGCGTCAACGTCGCCGCGCGCGGCGTGGGCATCGCCCAGCGCGCGCTCGAGCTCGCGCTGCGCTACTCCCAGGAGCGCAAGACGTTCGGCAAGCCGATCGCCGAGCACCAGGCGATCCAGTTCAAGCTCGCCGACATGGCCACACAGGTCGACGCCGCCCGCCTGCTGACCCGCCGCGCCGCCCGCCTGAAGGACGCCGGAGTGCGCTCAGACCTGGAGGCCGGCATGGCCAAGCTGTTCGCCTCCGAGGCCGGGCGCTTCTGCGTCGAAGAAAGCTTTCGCATCCACGGCGGCTACGGCTACTCCAAGGAGTATGAGATCGAGCGGCTGTATCGCGACGCGCCGCTGCTGCTGATCGGCGAGGGCACCTCGGAGATCCAGCGCATGGTGATCGGGCGCAAGCTGCTGCAGCGGCATAAGATCTGAGCGACCGCTTCAAACCCCGGCCGGCGGCCGCGCCGCGACAGAGAGTGATGGTGGGATGGCCGAGGACGCCAAGGATCTGATCGAGCTTGCGACGCGTAGGTTCATCGAGGAAGTCCCGGCGCTCGCGCCGATCAAGCTGGTGGTCGGCGTCGAGCTGCGCGGTCGCGGCGACGTGCAGATGTTTCGCCTGCAGCTGCCCGACGTGCAGGTGACCAAGGACTCCGCCGTGGACGCGCAGGTGCGTGTCGAAATGCGCCGCGAGTTCTTCAACGTGATGGCGCGCGAAGGCAAGGTGCCAGACTGGATCGAGGCGTTCACCTACGGACAGGCGAAGGCCTCGGGCCCCGAGCAGTTCCTGAAGCTGATCGCGAGCGTCGTCGACAAACAGCAAGAACGCCAGCGCCTGCGCCGCGCGCGCAAGCCGGCCTGAGCGTCCGGCGGCGTCGATGGCGTCGATCGACGCGCGGGTGGTCAGTGGTAGGCGGTCAGCTGCTGGGCGAGGAAGACCAGCGATGCCAGCAGGAACAGGCACATCATGACCAGCGAGAAGTTCTCGTTCATCGGCAAGCGTCTCCTTGATCAAGCATAGGGGACCCCGACGGCCGGCGGAGGCGCCCCGCAGGGCGCGATCAGGCGAGCACCGCGTCGTTGTCGTAGAGCTTGATGATCCTCACGGCGTTCTCGCCGACGGCGTCCATGCACAGACGGCACAGCACGCACTCGTCGAGGTTGTCCTGCACGAGCTCGAGCTCCCCGCCGGCGCGCTGCGCGAAGATATCGACCGGACACGCCTCGGTCAGCTTGGCCGCGAGTGCGCCGTCGGCGGCCACCGCGTCCTCGACCTCCACGGCGATGAACGTGCCCTGCGCCCTCATCACGCCGCGCTCCGGGCCGAGATCTTCGCGCCGATCATCTCGGGGATGTCCTCGATGCGCTCCGCGACGTCGATGCCGGCGGCGGCCAGACGCGCGATCTTCTCGCTCGCGGTGTCGGCCTTGCCTTCGACGATCGTGCCGGCGTGCCCGAAGGACATGCCCGGCATCTCGTCCATGAAGCGCCCGGCCATGAACGCGACGATCGGCAGCCGCGAGTCGTTGTCGGTCACCCACTGCGACAGCTCGGCCTCCATGCGCCCGCCCGGCTCGGTGTAGATCACGATGCCCTGCGTCTGCTCGTCGGCCTCGAACAGCGGCATCAGCTCGGCGTAGGTGGAGCCGATGATCGCGTCGCCGCCGATCGACACGGCGGTCGACTGCCCGAGTCCCGCCGCCGAGAGCGTCGACGACATCTCCGTCGTCATGCCGCCAGAGCGGGAGATCACGCCGATCGGGCCGGGCGTGTAGGCCTGCGCGGCGTTTTTCGCCGGCCCGCCGATGCCGCCCATCTTGATCACGTCCGGGACGATCACCCCGAGGCAGTTGGGCCCGATGATGCGCGCCCCGCGCAGGCTCGCGAGCTCGACCATCTGCGCGACGTCGCGACGCGGGATGCGCTCGGTGACGATCACGATCAGCTTGACGGCGTTCTCGATCGCCTCGAACACGGCGTCCTTGGTGAACGCCGGCGGGACGGTCACGACCGAGCCGTCGATCGCCTGGCCGTGGTTGGCCACGGCCTGCGCGACGGTGTCGAACACAGGCACGCCATGCACCTCGCGCCCCAGGCGCCCCGGCGTCACGCCGCCGACGACCTTGGCGCCGGCGCCGTAGTCCAGGCACTCACGCGTGAGGTTGACAGCCTCGCGACCGGTGATCCCCTGGACGATGAACGTCGTGTCCGCGTCGATCAGGATGCTCACGCCGCCACTCCCTGGATCTTCTCGACGGCGCGCCGGGCGGCCTCGTTGAGCGACACGCTGCGGTCGGCGTAGTCGACGCCGTAGCGCTCCAGGATCTTGAAGCCCTCCTCCTCCCAGGCGCCGGGGATTCGGAAGATCGCGATCTTCTCGGCCGGGTCGTGCCCGAGCTCCAGGCAGGCTTTGATCACGCCGCGCGCGACGATGTCCACGCGCGTGTTGGAGACGATCGACATCATCACCGCGATCTTGTCGACGCCCGGCTTTGACAGCACGAGCTTGGCCAGCCCGCAGGCCTTCGCGACCGACGGGTTGCCGCCGATCTCGCAGTAGTTGGCGGGCTTGCCGCCGTGCGCGCGCACGGCGTCGAACAGCGTCAGCGATCCGCCGCCTGCGCCGATCACCAGGCCGAGGTTGCCGTCGAACTCGGTGACGTTGCCCGCGACGCCGCGGTGGTCGGTGGCGTCGACGCGCTCGCCGGCCAGCTCGAACGGCGTCGCCTCGCGCGCCTGACGCGTCTCCTCCTCGCCGACGCCGAGGTCTGCCAGCAGCTGCTTGTGGCGCCCGCGCGCCTCGTTCTCGACGTCCATGTGCGCGTCGAGCGCGACAAACGAGCCATCCGCGAGCCTGCCGAGCGGGTTGATCTCGGCGAGCGTCATGTCGTACTCGACGAACAGCTTGGCCAGACGCAGCACGATCGGCACGAGCTTGTTGAGCGCCGAGCCGGTGACGCCCGTCGCGGCGATCACCTCCTTGGCCTGGAAGTCCGACAGCGGCAGGATGTTCGAGAAATGACGGCGCCCGACCTTGTCGGGCTGCTCCTCGGCGACCTGCTCGATGTCGATGCCGCCGACGGGCGAGAAGATGATCACCGGGCACTTGCGCGTGCCGTCCCAGACGACGCCCGCGTAGTACTCCTGCTCGACCTCGGCCTTCGGGTCGACGAGCACGCCGCGCGGCTCGTGTCCGCCGATCTCCAGCTGCAGGATGTCGCGCGCGTAGGCTTCGGCCTCCTGCGGGGAGTCGGCGAACTTGACGCCGCCGGCCTTCATCCGCCCGCCCGAGAGCACCTGTGACTTGATCACGGTCGGCCCGCCGATGCGCAGCGCGATCTCGCGCGCCTCGGCGGGATCGGTCGTGAAGCCGTAGTCGGTTACCGGGATGCCGGCCCGCTTGACGATCTCGCGCGCCTCGTACTCGAAGAATCTCATTGTCTGTTGTCCGCTCTGGCCACGGCCTTCGCAACCCTATAGGCAGGCGTCTGCACGGTGATGCGTGGGCCGCCGGGCCTTGGACCCAGATCAGGCGATGAAAGCTCGTCACGGCGATGATATGGTGATACGGGTGAAGACAACCGTAGATATTGCTGATGGCCTGCTGGCGGAGGCCAAGGAGCGGGCGCGCGAGGACAGGACGACGCTGCGCACGTTGGTCGAGCGCGGGCTGAGGACCGTGCTCAGCGAGCCGCCGCGGTCAGGAGAGGCGCCCTTCCAGCCGGTCACGGGCCGGCTGGAGCCGCTGCCGGGAGTCGATCCCCGCGACTGGGAGGCGATCCGCGAGGACATCTACCGGGCACCGGGTGCCGGTTGATCGCAGTCGACACGAACATCCTCGTCTATGCCTACGACGAGCTCCTCGCCCGAGCATGCGAGGGCGCTGGCGGCGATGGGTCGGCTCGTGCGCGAGCCGGCCTGGGGCCTGCCGTGGATCGTCGCCGGTGAGTTCTATGCGGTGCTGACGAACGCTCGCCTGTGGCGCGTGCCGCAGGTCGATGGGGCGATCGCGGCGCTGAGCGCCTGGATCGCGACCCCCGGCGCGCAACTGCTCAGCGAGCCGCCCGGGCATTGGCAGCAGCTGCGGCAGCTGCTCGCTCGCGCGCAGCCGAAGGGAAGCATGGTCCACGATGCGCGCATCGCGGCCGTCTGCCTCGCCGCCGGGGTGAGCGAGCTGTGGAGCGTCGACAGGGACTTCAGCTGGTATCCGCAGCTGCGCGTGCGCAACCCGCTCATCGACTGAGCCGGCGAGCGCTACTGTCCAGGGCCGGTCCGTTGCTGCGGGCTACAGCCCGTATGCCTTGGCCAGCTCGGGGTCCTTCCTGGCCAGCATTTCGGCGAGGTTGACCATCACCTTGCACTGCTTCCAGGTGGCGTCGTCCTGCATCTTGCCGTCGATCATGTGCACGCCGCGACCGTCGGGGATCGCCTCGATCACCTTTTTGGCGAACGCGACCTCGGCGGGGTCGGGCGAGAAGACGCGCTTTGCGATCGCGATCTGAGCGGGGTGAAGCGACCAGGCGCCGACGCAGCCGAGCAGGAAGGCGGCGCGAAACTGGGTTTCGGCCCCCAGCTCGTCGCCGATGTCGCCGTAGGGCCCGTAGAATGGCAGCGCGCCGACCGCTGTGCAGGCGTCGACCATGCGCGCGATCGAGTAGTGCCACGGGTCCTGCTGGTAGCTGGGCCGCGGGGCGTCCGGATGATCGGGGTCGGGATCGGCGATCGTGCGGTAGCCGGGATGCCCGCCGCCCACGCGCGTCGTCTTCATCCGCCGCGACGCAGCGAGGTCGGCGGGGCCGAAGCTCATGCCCTGGATGCGCGGGCTGGCGGCGGCGATCTCCTCGAGGTTGGCCACGCCGAGGTGGGTCTCGAGCACGCAGTGGATCAGCAACGGGCGCTGAAGGCCCGCTTTCGCCTCCAGCTGGGCGAGCAGGCGGTCGGCGTAGTGGATGTCCCACGCGCCCTCGACCTTCGGGATCATGATCACCTCGAGCTTGTCGCCCGATCTCCGCGACGAGCTGCGTGATGTCGTCGAGGAAGTAGGGCGACGCGAGCTCGTTGACGCGCGTCCACAGCGCCGTTTCGCCGAGGTCCATGTCGCGCCCGACGCGAATCAGCCCGGCGCGGGCAGCCTCCTTCTTTTCCAGCGGCACCGCGTCCTCGAGGTTGCCGAGCAGGATGTCGACCTTGGGCGCGAGCTCCGGTGCCTTGGCGACCATTTTCTCGTTCGAGAAGTCCAGGAAATGGATCATCCGAGAGGGCTTGAAGGGGATCTCGCGCGCCGGCTCGGGCGCATCGATGGCGAGGGGCTTGAAGAAATCGCGAGGGTTGCGCAAAGTCTCTCCTGGTTGGTCTGTTGGCGCCAACCGTATCGTCTCGGTCAGGGCCGACGCTCTAGAGTTCGCAGTGAAACCTGGGGCGCGCACCGACGCGCGTCCCGCACCAAGGAGACCCGACCACAGCGATGAGCGACGTTCACCGAGACAGAGACCGTCGAGACAGACCAGGCCGCGCGCGAGGCGAGCGGCGCACACCCCTACGGCCGCTACCTGGAGGAGTTCGAGGTCGGCGACGTCTACAAGCACTGGCCGGCGAAGACGATCACCGAGGCCGAGGACCACCTCTTCTGCCTGGTCACGATGAACCACCACCCGCTGCACATCAACGACGTGTACGCGCACAAATCCCAGCAGGGGCGAAACGTCGTCGTGGGCCCGCTGGTCTACTCGCTGGCGCTCGGCATGTCGGTCTCAGACGTCAGCGGCAAGGCGATCGCCAACCTGGCGACCGAAGAGCTCAAGCACCCGGCGCCCGTGTTCCACGGCGACACGCTGTTCTGCGAGTCCGAGGTGCTCGAGAAGAAGGAGTCGCAGTCAAAGCCCGACCGCGGCACGGTCAAGGTGCACACGCGCGTGCTCAACCAGGACGGCGTGCTGGTGGCCGAGTTCAAGCGCCTCGTGATCGTGCCGCGCAAGCACCCGGGCGGGGTCGCCTCGCCCGAGGGCGCGGTCGAGTAGCCCTGCCGCGCGGCGGTCGCGAGGGCGGCCCGTGGCGCGCGCTGCCCGCTCGTCCAGGCGGCTGGCCGCCGAGTGGGGCTTGCGATAGGCTCTGTCGGACCGCCCCGCAAGGGCGTTTTTCCGTTCCGGAGCCGTGATCTGAGGGGCGACGCCGCCGAGGGGCGCTCGCCGATCACAGCAGCGACACAGGAGTCTTAGACCTATGAACACCACCGCCTCTGCCCCGACCACGAACGAGCGCCTGCTGGCATGGGTAGAGGAGGTGGCGTTGCGGACCGAACCAGATGAGATCCACTGGTGCGACGGTTCCGCCGCAGGAGTACGACCGCCTCTGCCAGCAGCTCGTCGACGCCGGCACGTTCAGCAAGCTGTCCGAAGCCAAGCGTCCGAACTCATATCTGGCGCTGTCTGATCCGGGCGACGTCGCGAGGGTCGAGGACCGCACGTTCATCTGCTCGGCGACCGAGCAGGAAGCGGGGCCGACCAACAACTGGCGCGATCCGGCCGAGATGCGCGAGACTGCTCAACGAGCTCTTCGAGGGCTCGATGCAGGGGCGCACGATGTACGTCGTTCCCTTCTCTGATGGGCCCGCAGGGCTCAGACCACAGCTACGTCGGCGTGCAGCTGACCGACTCTCCCTACGTCGCGGTGAGCATGCGGATCATGACGCGCATGGGCCAGGGCGCGCTGGACGCGCTCGGCGACGAAGGCGACTTCGTCCCCTGCCTGCACTCGGTCGGCATGCCGCTCGAGGACGGCGTCGAGGACGTCACGTGGCCGTGCAACGCCGAGAACAAGTACATCGTGCACTTCCCCGATACGCGCGAGATCATCTCCTACGGCTCGGGCTACGGCGGCAACGCGCTGCTGGGCAAGAAGTGCTTCGCGCTGCGCATCGCCTCGGTGATGGCGCGCGACGAGGGTTGGATGGCAGAGCACATGCTGATCCTCAAGCTGACCTCGCCCGAGGGCGAGGTCAAGTACATCACCGGCGCCTTTCCGAGCGCCTGCGGCAAGACCAACCTCGCGATGCTGATCCCGACGCTGCGAGGGCTGGAAGGTCGAGACGATCGGCGACGACATCGCCTGGATGAAGTTCGGCGCCGGACGGGCGCCTGTACGCGATCAATCCCGAGGCCGGCTTCTTCGGCGTCGCGCCGGGGACCGGCGAGAAGACCAACCCGAACGCGATCGCCACGATCGAGCGAAACTCGATCTTCACCAACTGCGCGAAGACCGACGACGGCGACATCTGGTGGGAGGGCCTCACCAAGGAGCCGCCGGCGCACCTGATCGACTGGCACGGCAACGACTGGACGCCGGACTCCGAGGCGCCGTCCGCCCATCCCAACGCGCGCTTCACGGCGCCGGCCGCGCAGGATCCGGCGATCGCGCCCGAGTGGGAGGACCCCGAGGGCGTGCCGATCGACGCGATGCTCTTCGGCGGACGCCGCTCGACGGTCGTGCCGCTGGTCACCGAGGCGTTTGACTGGGAGCACGGCGTGTTCCTCGGCTCGGTGATGAGCTCTGAGAAGACGGCGGCGGCGGCCGGCACGGTCGGCGAGCTGCGCTTCGATCCGTTCGCGATGCTGCCGTTCTGCGGCTACAACATGGCCGACTACTTCGCGCACTGGCTGAAGATGGGCGCAACCGACGGCGCCAAGCTGCCGAAGATCTTCTACGTCAACTGGTTCCGCAAGGACGAGGACGGGCGCTTCCTGTGGCCCGGCTTCGGCGAGAACTCGCGCGTGCTCTCCTGGGTGTTCGCGCGCTGCGCCGGGCGCGGCGCGGCCACCGAGACGCCGATCGGGCTGATCCCGCCGGTCGGCCCCGACGGCATCGACACGAGCGGGCTGGACGTCTCGCAGGCCGACATGGCCGAGCTGCTGCGCGTCGACGTCGAGCGAGTGGCGCGCGCAGCTGCCGCAGTTCCGCGAGCACCTGCAGAAATTCGACCGGCTGCCGCAGGAGCTGAACGCCCAGCTGAAGGCGCTGGAAGAGCGTCTGGCCTAGGACCGTGCCCGGGCCGATCCCGGCGGTCGATCCGCAGCGGGTCCGGTCCTCTGCGTTCAAGCGCGGCATCACCGCCTTCGCGCTCAGCAAGGCGGGAACCTGGTACTCCTCTGAGGTCGGAGCGCGGATAGACCCCTGGCTGCTGCGTGCCACGCACTGGCGGGTGGACCACGCGTTCGGCGTGATCCCGATCGTGCTCGTCACGGCGCGCGGCGCACGCAGCGGGCGCGAGCGAACGGTGCCGCTGCTCTACTTCACCGACGGCGATGACGTGATCCTGATGGCGTCGAGCTACGGCCGGACGAAGATCCCCGCCTGGTACTACAACCTGAAGGCCAATCCCGACGTGCGATTGGAGGCGAAGGGCCGCTCGGGCGCCTACGTCGCGCGCGAGGCGAGGGCGAGGATCACGATCGCCTGTTCGAGCTCGCCAAGCTCGTCTACCGCGGCTACGCCAACTACGAACAGAAGACGGCCGGCGTTCGGCGCATCCCGGTCATGCGCCTGTCGCCGGCCTGACGCTCGGCCGCGCCGGGGCTCGCGCGATCGCCGGGGCCGGTCGGGCTAGTCGTGGCCGTGCGTCTCGCTCGCGGCCGCCGGCGGGCGCGACTCCTCGGCCAGCGAGGTGATCGTCAGCGATCCGCGCGCGGCGGACTCGAGCACGTCGGTCGCCTCCTCCAGCGAGCGCGCGTAGAGCTCGACGAGCAGGTGGACGATGATGCGCGCGTCGTCCTCGTGCTTGTGGAAGCGCACGTGCGTGAAGAACTCGCGCACGCCGTGGTCGCCGAAGGCGGCGTAGGAGAGCGCGTCGCCGGCCTCCGGGCCCGAGCAGCTCTCGACGTCCTCGGCGTCGACCTCGACCGTGCACGAGGCGACCCACGGAGTGCCCGCGATCATCCGTTCCCAGCGGTCCTCGATCGGCTCGACGCGGCCGTTGTTGAAGCCGAGGTGCGGCTGGTCGTGCATGCAGTCGAGGCACTGCACGACCGCCTCCTGCAGCTCGTCGACCGACTTCGGCGCGCTCGCCGGTCTCGGGGTCGATCTTGTGGATGCCCTCGTAGTGGACCTGGACCTCCAGATCCTGTGACCAGCAGCGATAGCAGCGAAGCCAGCTACGCGCGGTCGGTCTCGGGACATCGCATCGTCCATCAAGGCCATTGTATGCATGGCAGCAGGGCGGCCGACGGCCGCGGCGCGGGGGGCGAGCGCCAGTGGGCCGGCGCGGGTTTGGGTGCGAGCGGATTGCGCGGCGTCGCGTCGGCTGGGCTCAACCGGAAAAGCAGACGGGGCGCCAAGTGGCGCCCCGTTCTGCACACTTGCCGCCCGGAGGGCCTGGCTAGTGCCTGCCGCGCTTGTGGCTCTTGGGCTTCTTGCCTTTGACCGTCACGTGGAAGACCTCCACGGTCGGTTTGCCGCCGAGCGAGGACTTGTAGGTGAGGTTCGCCGTGAGGTGGACCGTCTTTCCTTTCTTGAGCTGCGCCTGCGACCTTGCTCGAGGGCTTGACCGTCAGCGTCAGCCGGACGCCGCCCACGCCGCTGGCAGAGACCTTGCCCGAGACGGTTGTCGTCGGGCGGCACTTGCCCTTGATCTTGGTCTGGCCCTTCTTGCATCCCTTTGCCTTGCGATGCTTCGCGGCGACTGCCTCCCGCCGCGAGATCGACGCCGTCGGGACCGTCACTTCGAGCGTCGCCTGACCCGACTGAGCTGGCACGAACGTGATCGTGATCGTGCCGTTGGAGTTGGCTTTGACGCTCTGGACTTTGTAGCTGCTGTTGGGCGTCGGCGGCAGCGGCAGGAACGTCACTGAAGCCGTGCCGGATGGGTCCCCGGCGGTTTGCGTGCCCGTGCCTGTGAGATCGACGAACAGCTGTGTCGTGTCGATGCCGGCGTTGTGCCCGACGTAGGAGATCTGCGCCTGGCCGGCCGAGTTGAGCGTGACCGCGCCCGACTGCGGGTTGGCTCCCGAGACCGTGTAGTGCACGCTCTTGCCGGCGTACGGCACGCCCGCGAGATCGACCGCGGTGACCGTGATCGTCTCCGTCTGACCCTGGGTCAGCGTCTGGCTCGTCAGGGCTTATCTGCAGGCTGGAGGGCACCTGCGTGCGGTTGATGATCGTGAACGCCTGTGCTTTTCCTGCTTCCAGGCCGCTTTCACGCAGCTGGTCCCACTCGGCGCCCACCGCGTTGTCGATCAGCCCCGGGTCGACCGTTTCGTTGAACGCGTGTGCCAGTTCGTCGCTGCTGCGGACGGTGTGCCAGATGCCCGCGTCCGACGGCGCCGCGGCCGTGCAGCGCCCGCCTTCGCCTTCAATTGCGGTTTCGTTCCAGCAGCCCTCCTGGAATGAGCTCCACGGAAGCGCTGTATTGACTTCCTGGAGGCCGCCGATCGCGCCCGTTTCGGGGTTGATTCCGCCGACGAACCGTGGCGGACCGCCAATGAACAGACCGGTGCCGAAGTCGTTGCCGAGCAGATACATGTCGCCTGCGTAGATCGCGCGGAAATAGATCTTTCCTGCGGTTTCGTTTTTGACGTTGAACGTCGAGACGAACTGCGGTTCGCCGTTGACGTAGGTGGTCGTCTCGGTGACCGTGGCGTAGGTTGTCGCCTCCGCTCTTAACCTGAAAGACGGTCGTCTGCGTGTAGGGGCTGACGGCTGTCCCCGCGCCCGTGACCGGCGACTGGGTAACCGCGGTGTACGCTTCTCCGCCGGCGCCGTCGCTCGGCAGGTGCGGGCCGGCGGTCCCTTCAAAGCCGAACGTCTTGCCTTTTAGCGCGGTCGGCTGACCTGCTACCGGCCGCGGGGAACGCCAGGAAGAATCCGCAGTCGCCGAGGCTGCCAAACGGTGGGAAGAAGTTGTTCCCCCGGCTGGCGTAGCTGGACTGACACTGCCCCAGCGGCCCGATCGAGACGGTGAGCGGACCTCCTGGGAAGCTCACGGCTTCTTCGGCGCTCGCGCTCGCGGCGCCGGCGAATAGAAGGCCGAGCGCGAGCGAGCGTCGTCGCAGCAAGGCCTCGAAGTGTCTTGAGAGGGGGTGATGCGGTTCGGGACCCCCACTCGCTTGTCTTACGAGTCATCCGATTTCCTCCTCAGTGCCCGTCGATCGTGGCCGAGCCGGGCAAGGCCGCGGTTGCATTTGAGTCGCACAGCCTATAGGGGCCGTACGGCCTGTCATGCTCGCCTCAACACACATTGAGGCCGCTGGGAGCGGCAAGCTAGCCGAAGGTGAACGCGTAACCGGTCACGCCGGGCGCGAAGCGCAGGCTGAGGCGGCGCTGTTCATCGTGCGGGAGCGACACGAGCGAATACAGCCGCTGGCGGCGCACCGTGACCACGCCGTCGTGCACGTCTGAGCCGGCGTCTGCGGCGGAGATCGGATGGCCGTCGAGCAGCACGTGCACCGGCAGCGGACGTTCGCCGGGCGAGCTGAGCACGAGGTAGACGTCCTTGGCGTCGAACTCCAGGTCGATGCCGGCGTTGGCGACCGCCAGCGCCGGCTGTCCGGAGATGTTCCACGTGCCGCTGTAGGCGAACTGGTTGAGTTGCAGCTGCGCCGGCGGGGGGAGCCGTAGTCGTGCAGGCCGTTCTGGGGAGGGTGCACCCATCCTTCGGCGCGCTCGGTTCCGAGGTAGGTCTCCGGCGTGGCCAGTTCGCTTGGCACGATCACGCCGGTCGGGTGGCTCATGCCGCCGACCTGGTGGCCCGCTTCGGCGAGCAGCGCGCGGATCGCGGTTTCGGTCTGCGCGTAGTCGCCCTCGCCCACGGTCTTGTAGCGCACCTGGCCGCTGGCGTCGATCAGGTAGTCGGCCGGCCAGTCTTCGTTGGCGTATGCGTCCCAGGTGGCCATTTCGTTGTCCTGCACGACCGGATAGCGGATGCCGAACTGCTTGATCGCGTTGGCGACGTTCGAGGCGTCGCGCTCGAAGGGGAACTCGGGCGCCTCGACGCCGATGATCGTCAAGCCGTCGTGGCGGTAGGTGGCGTCCCACGCCTCCAGGTAGGGCAGCGTGCGGATGCAGTTGATGCACGTGTAGGTCCAGAAGTCGACGAGCACGACGCCGCCGCGCAGCGAGGACAGCGTGAGCGGCTGGTCGCCGGGCGTGTTGAACCAGTCCTGGGTGTCGGTGAATTCGGGCGCTTCGCCCAGCGCCGGCAGCTGCCCGGCGTCGGCCAGCAGCGTCGCCTGGCTGGCGTCCTTGGCGGCGGCGTGAACCTTCGACGAGGAGCCCCCGCACGCCGATGATCCGTTCGCCGGCGCGAACTTCGGCTGGCGGCCGCTGATCTGGTGCAGGCGGCTGGTGACCGTGCTCGAGCACTCGAGCGACGCGGTCAGGTTGACGTCGGGGATGTGCTGCGCGACGAACTGGTCGAAGTTGACGTCGGCCATCGTGAGGATCGCGAGCGCGGTCGCGATCATGATCACGCCGAGCGCGCGCTGCAGCTGGGGCCCGCGGCCGGCCCTGCGCACGCGGTCGAACAGCTTGCGCCCGCCGAGCGTGAGCGCGAGCAGCACGACCGCCGAGCCGAAGGCGTAGGCGACGGCGATCGTGATCGTTTTGCCCGACGCGGCGCTGACGGAGATGACGGCGGCGAGGATCGGGCTGGCGCACGGCGTGTAGACGAAGCCGAGCGCGGCGCCGACGATCAGACCCGAGCGAAAGCCGTCGCCGCGCGAGCGCGGCCCGAAGCGCGCCAGGCGCGAGAGCGGCGCCTCGATGCGCTCGGCGAGCTTTGGCATCAGCAGCGCCACGCCGAACACGAGCAGCACGACGATCGCCACGCCGCGCAACGGATCGCTTCCCAGACCGACGCCGTCGACGACCTTCGCGATGCCGACGATCGTCACCGTGAACGTGATCGACAGGCCGAGCACGATGCCCAGCGGCCGCCGCCGCCCGCCGACGCCGCCGGCTGACAGCAGCGCCGGAAGCACGGGCAGCACACAGGGCGAAAGTGCGGTGCCCGCGCCGGCCAGGAATGCAAAGGTGAGGAGAACGAGCATGCTTCTTCTAGTACGACAGTCTGCCGCGAGACCGATCCGTTACGCGGCACTTGGCCGCGTGTTGCGCTCAGCCCGCCGCCTGCTCGAGCAGCGCCAGCAGCGCCCGTTCGTCGAGCTCGGGGTCCTGCGCGGCCAGCAGCGCGCGCGCGTCGCGGCGCCCGCCGAGGGCGCGAAGTCCGCGCTCGCCGTGCTCGGCGGCGAAGTCGCTCAGCGCGCCCGCGCGGCGGGCGTGCGCGCGCCGCGCGGACGAGGTCCAGCGCTTCGCGGTGCTCGGCGAGCGCGTCGGCGAGCTGCTGCACGCCGCTGGGGGGAGGCAGCGAGGACACCGCGAGCACCGGCGTCGCGCTGGAGCCGAGCGCGCCGAGCGCCGCGCCGAGATCGCGCGCGGCGTTCTGCGCCAGCGGGCCGAGGTCGGCCTTCGTGACGACGAGCACGTCGGGGATCTCCATGATCCCCGCCTTGAGGAACTGCAGCACGTCGCCGCTGCCCGGCTGCACGACGACGAGGACCGTGTCGGCCACGTCGGCCACCTCGGTCTCGGCCTGCCCGGTGCCGACGGTCTCGATCACGACGATGTCAAACGCGGCGGCGAGCGCGTGCGCGGCGGCGCGCGTGGCGGCGGCCAGCCCGCCGAGTCGCTCGCCGGCGGCGGTCGAGCGGATCAGCAGGCCGTCGTCGGCGGGATCGAACTCGATCCGCGCGCGGTCGCCGAGCAGCGAGCCGCCCGATCGTCGCGAGCTCGGGTCCACGGCGAGCAGCGCCGCGCTGCGCTGCTGACGGCGCCACACGCCGAGCAGCGCCGACAGCAGCGTGGACTTGCCCGCGCCCGGCGGCCCCGTCACGCCGATCAGATGACCGGGGGCCTCGCGGCCGAGGGCGGCGGGGGAGACCTCCGCGAGCAGCGCCGCCGCCTGCTCGCGGTCGGCGGCGGCGGTGCTCTCGAGCAGGTTCAACGCGGCGGGCGCGGCGCTTCGGTCTCGCTCGCGCAGCCGAGCTCCGAGCGCCGCGCCGTCCTCGCTCACGCCGCGGCTACCGAGCTGTCGGGCGCGTCGGAGCCCTCCGCCGGCGCGCTCGCGCCCGAGCCGTTGCCGGCGCCGTTGGGCTGGGGCCCCGCCGCGCTGCCGACGAGCGCCACGATCTCGCGCATGATGCGCGAGATGTCAAAGTCCTTCGGCGTGTAGACGGCCGCCACGCCGGCCTTTTCTAGCGGCGCGACGTCCTGCTCGGGGATGATGCCGCCGACGACCACCGGCGCGGTCACGCCGGCCTTGCGCAGCGCCTGGATGACGGCGGGGATCAGCTCGCCGTGGGAGCCCGACAGGATCGACAGGCCGATCACGTGAACGCCCTCCTGCAGCGCGGACGCCGCGATCTGGGCCGGCGTCAGGCGAATGCCTTCATAGACCACGTCCATGCCCGAGTCGCGCGCTCGCACGGCGATCTGCTCGGCGCCGTTTGAGTGGCCGTCGAGCCCCGGCTTGCCGACGAGGATCTTCGGACGGCGCCCCAGCTGCTGCTGCAGGCGCGAGACCTCCTCGCGCAGCTCGCCGAGCTCCTCGCCGCCGGGCGCCGACGCGGCGGCGCCCACGCCGGTCGGCGCGCGATAGCTGCCGAACACGTCGCGCAGTGTGCGCGCCCACTCGCCCGTCGTCGCGCCGGCGCGGGCGGCCGCGATCGTCGCCGTCATCAGGTTCTCCTGCGCGTGCTCGTCGCGCGCGAGCGCCGCGAGCTGCCGTGAGCGCAGCGTCGACGGCGTGCTGGTCGCGCTGCGCGCGCCAGCGGCGCACCGCCTCGATCTGCTGGGCCTCGACGGCCGCGTCGACGACGAGGATGCCGCCCTGCGCGTCGGCGGTCAGAGGCGAGTCCTCAGTCTCTGTGAAGCGGTTCTGCCCGACGACCACCTGCTCGCCGGACTCGATGCGCGCGATGCGCTCGCGGTGGGACTCCACGAGCGCCGCCTTCATGTAGGGGACCGCCTGCACCGCGCCGCCGTGCTCGGCCACGACCGCCATCTCCGCGCGCGCGCCGTGCAGCAGCTCCTCGACGAGCGCCTCCATCACCTTGGAGCCGGTGAAGATGTCGGGGTACTCGAGCAGGTCGGTCTCATAGGCGAGCACCTGCTGGATGCGCAGCGACCACTGCTGGTCCCATGGCCGCGGCAGGCCGAGCGCCTCGTTCCACGCCGGCAGCTGTATCGCGCGCGCCCGCGCGTCGCGCCCGAGCGTCACCGCGAGCGCCTCGAGAACGATGCGCTGCACGTTGTTCTCGGGCTGAGCCTCGGTGAGGCCGAGCGAGTTGACCTGCACGCCGTAGCGGAAGCGCAGGTGGCGCGGCTCTGAGACGCCGTAGCGCTCGCGCCCGAGCTCCTCCCAGAGGATCGACATCGCGCGCAGCTTGGCGTGCTCCTCGACGAAGCGAACGCCTGCGTTGACGAAGAACGAGATGCGCCCGAAGACCTCCTCCATGCGCGAAGCCACGTCCTCGCCGGCGCTGCGGCGCAGGCGCTCGTGCACCGCGTCGAGCACCGCGATCGCGTCGCTCATCGCGTAGGCGATCTCCTGAACGGGCGTCGCGCCGGCCTCCTGCAGGTGGTAGGAGCAGATGTTGATCGGGTTCCACTTCGGCACGTGCTCGACGGTGTAGGCGATCATGTCGGCGATCAGGCGCATCGAGGGCGCCGGCGGGAAGGCGTAGGTGCCGCGCGCGAGGAACTCCTTGATGATGTCGTTCTGGGTGGTGCCCTGCAGCTGCTCCTGGGGCACCCCCTGCTCCTCGGCGACGACGATGTAAAGCGCCAGCAGCCAGGCGGCGGTGGCGTTGATCGTCATCGAGGTGTTCATCTCGCCGAGCGGGATCCCGTCCATCAGCGCCGCCATGTCGCCCCGGTGCGACACCGGCACGCCGACCTTGCCGACCTCTCCGCGCGCGAGCTCGTCGTCGGGGTCATAGCCGGTCTGGGTCGGCAGGTCGAACGCGACCGACAGCCCGGTCTGGCCCTTCTGGAGGTTGCGGCGGTAGAGCTCGTTGGAGGCCTTCGCCGTCGAGTGACCGGCGTAGGTGCGCATCATCCAGGGGCGGTCGCGCTCGGGCAATCGCGGAGACTGATCGCCGCTCATAGGCTTGATTGTAAGGCCGCGGGCCGGCCTTTATCCTTGAGCGCGTGAGCGAGACCGTCGAGCTGCCGCGCACCGGCCTGCCCGGAAGCGGCCTCGGAGACGCCTGGAAGGTGATCGTCTGCAACGACGACCACAACACCTTCGATCACGTCGCGCGCACGCTCGCGCGCTTCATTCCCGGCGTGACGCTGCCGCACGGCTTCCAGATCGCCAACGCGATCCACACGACCGGCCAGGCGATCGTCTACAGCGGCCACCAGGAGGCCGCCGAGCACTACTGGGAGCAGCTCAACGGCGCCGGGCTGACGATGGCGCCGCTGCGCCAGGGCTGATCGCCCGCCGCCGCGGCGTCGATCAGGCGCTCGGCAGCGGCGTGCCGGCGCCGTTGCCGTGGCCGTTGCCCGCGTGGGCCGGTCCCGGAACGATCGCGCCGCCCGCGGTGAGGTCCCACCAGCCGTAGAGCACCGGCACCTGATACCAGCTGGAGTGCCGCGTCCTGAAGTCGAGCATCTCGGGCCCTTCCCAGTAGCGCTCCCAGTCGCGCTCGTCCTCGAACACCGCGAGCTGCTGGAATTTGTAGCGATCCTCGCGGTAGCGGTAGACCGCGTAGGAGGTCGCGTTGTAGCGCAGCGCCAGCGGCGCCACCTCGTTGAGCGCCGCCTCAAAGCCGTCGGCGCGAAAGCCCGTCGCATACCACGGCACGATCGACCGTGCCGTGACCGCCGTAGCCGGCCATCAGGCGCCGACCTCCGCGCGGATCGCGCCGGGCCCGTCGGCCGTCCTGCCCAGCCCCTCCGCGTCGGCGCCGACGAGGATCGAGATCTTGCCGAGGTGCTTGTTTTCGAGCATCAGCTGGTGCGCGTCGGCGACGCCGTCGAAGCCGAGCGTGCGCCACAGCACCGGGCGGATCTGGCCGCTCTCGATCAGCTCGTTGGCCTTCATGCACTCGTACGCGTTGGCGAAGTGCGAGCCGAGGATCTCCTTCTGGCGCATCCACAGGTAGGCGACGTTGAAGTCGAGGTCGATGCCCGTCGTGCCGGCGCAGATGACGATCTTGCCGAACGTCTTCGCGGTGAACACCGACGTCGGAAACGTCGCTTTGCCGACGTGCTCGAAGACGATGTCCGGCGCGTCGCCGAGCAGCTCTTTGACGCGCTTTGCGAACCCGAGCGAGACCTTGAAGCGCGCCTTCTCCTCCTCGGCGCTCTCGCCGCCGCGGCGCATCATGCCGGCGAACTCGTTGCGGTCGATGTAGTCGACGGCGCCCAGGCGCTTGACGAGCTCGCCCTTCTCTGCCGAGGAGACGACGCCGACGCAGTTCGCGCCGGCGGCCGCGCAGATCTGCGTCGCGAACACGCCGAGCCCGCCGGCGGCGCCCCAGATGAGCACGTTGGCGCCGGCCTGCAGCTTGCAGCGCGTGATCAGCATGCGGTAGGCGGTGAAGTACACGAGGCCGTAGGACGCCGCCTCCTCCCAGGTGAGCGCTCGCGGCTTTGGCAGCAGCTGCTGCGCCTGGACCTTGGTGAACTGCGCGAAGGAGCCCCAGGTCGTCTCATAGCCCCAGATCTTCTGCGAGGGCGCGGCCATCGGGTCCAGACCGTGCACCTCCGGGGTCCTCGTAGGAGGCCTGGTTGCAGTGCATGACCACCTCGTCGCCGGGCTTCCAGCGCGTCACCCCGGGACCGACCTTCCAGACGACGCCCGACGCGTCCGAGCCGCCGATGTGATGCCCGAACTCGGGATGGTCGCCGTACTTCATCACCGACACCGGCTTGCCCAGCGCGGCCCACACGTTGTTGTAGTTGACCCCCGCGGCCATCACGCGCACGATCACCTCGAAGGCGCCGGGCTCGGGGACTTCTATCTCCTCGATCTGAAAGGCGTCCTTCGGTTCGCCCTGGCGCTCCTCGCGAATCACCCACGCGGCCATCGTCGCGGGCAGCTCGCCCGGTTCGACGCTCAGCTCAGAGACTCGTTGTGTGTCGATGGCCACCGGCGGTCGCACCTCGTGCTCGCGGAGGGTCGCGTCGCGCCTGCGGGCCCGACGCCGTATCTGGGCCAATCCTACCTGGAGCGCTCGCGCACCGGCGGCGCGTCCGCCGAGGCCTGTAGCACCTCGACCTTGGGCTGGCCGTCGAGCGCGAGCGGGCGTCCGTCGATCGGCGAGCGGCCGCCCGCCGGCGCCGGCGGCGCGCCGGCGCGAGCGGGCGCGGGCGCCTGTGCGCGCTGCGCCTGTGCGCGCTGCAGAGCCGAGCGCGGCGCGACGAGCACCCAGGCGAGCACGGCGCCGAGCAGCGCCAGCGCGGAGGTGAAGTAGAGCGCGTGCGAGAGGCTGTAGACGAACGTGCGGTCCGTCGCGACCTGGACGGCGCTCGCGACCGCGCCGTGGCCCGCGCCCGAGCCCGACCCGAGCGCGTCGACGAGCGCCGTTCGCGTCGCGGCGCTCGCGTGGGGCAGCAGCATCGCGATCCGTCCGCGCGCGAGCGTGGCGACGAGCGCGCCCACCACGGCGACGCCGAACGTGCCGCCGACCATGCGCGTCATCGACAGGATGCCGGACGCGACGCCGGCCTTCGACTGGTCGACGGCGTTCATCGCGGCGGTGCTCATCGGCGACATCACGAGGCCCATGCCGAGGCCGAGCGCGAGGAAGCTGACGAGCAGAAAGCCGTACGTCGAGTGGGTCGTGATGCCGGTCATCCAGAACAGCGAGAACGCCACCGACACCATTCCCAGGGTCATCAGCGAGCGCGGGCCGACGCGGTCGGCCATGCGACCGGCGATCGGCCCGGTGATCATGATCAGGACCGTCGCCGGCAGGAAGCGCAGCCCGGTCTGCAGCGGCGACAGCCCGAGCACGTCCTGCATGTAGAGCGCGAGGAAGAAGAACATCGCGAGCATCGCGAAGGACACGATGAACGCGACGATGTTCGCGCCCGAGAACGAGCGGTCGGCGAAGAACCTGAAGTCGACCATCGGCGCTCTGCGGTGCAGCTCGATCGCGGCGAAGGCGAGCAGCGCGATGCGCGGAGATCGCGAACAGGCCGATCACGCGCGCCGACCCCCAGCCCCAGGAGTTGCTCTCGATCAGCGCGAGCACCAGCGCCGCCAGCCCGATCGTCAACGTGGCGACGCCGGGGAGGTCGATCTCGCGCGAGCGAACGCATCGGCGCTCTCGTCGCGCGACTCCTTGCGTCGCGAACAGCGTCACGACGACCGCGAGGATCGCGACCGGCACGTTCAGGAAGAAGATCGACTGCCAGCTGACGTCCTGCACGAGCAGCCCGCCGAGCACCGGGCCGATCGCGAGCGCCATCGCCGACACGCCCGCCCACGTGCCGATCGCGCGCCCGCGCTCCTGCGCCGGGAACGTGTTGGTGATGATCGACAGCGTCGCCGGCATCATGAAGCCCGCTCCGATTCCCTGGATGGCGCGGAAGGCGATCAGCCACGTGTCGCTCTGCGCGAGGCCGATCATGAAGCTCGACGCGCCGAACACGACGACGCCGAAGAGGAATGCCAGCCGGCGCCCGAACAGGTCGCCGAGGCGCCCGCCGGTGACGAGCAGCACCGCGAACGTCAGCGTGTAGGCGTTGACCGTCCACTCGAGCGAGGATGTCGACGCGTGCAGGCTGCGCTGGATCGACGGCAGCGCGACGTTCACGACCGTGTTGTCGAGCATGATCATGAACAGCGCGAAGCACATCGCGCCGAGCGTCCACCAGCGGCGGTTCTCCTCGGTCAACGCCAGGCGGTGGGCTGGTCGGTGCGGATCCGCGCGCGTGGCCATCGGACGCTCCCTCTCGGTCGACGCTGGTCTGTCAGGCGATGAACGGCAGCTCTGACACGGTTGCAAGACCGCCGCCGTCGCCCGTCTTCACGGTCGAGCCCGGCTCGGCCTCGCGGCGCATGATGGCGAGACCGATCGGACCGAACACAGGTGATAGCACGGAGCTGCTCAGCACCCCGACCGGGCGCTGCCCAAGACGCAACTCTGCGCCCGCGCCGACGGCTGTCGACAGGCGCAGGCCGCGCAGGTGGCGGTTGGGCTTGCCCTTGTAGTGCAGCCGCGCGACGGTCTCCTGGCCGACGTAGCAGCCCTTGGTGAAGCTCACCGCGCGCTCGTTGAGCCCCGCCTCCTGCGGGATCACGCTGTCGTCGAGGTCGATCCCGTAGCGCGGGCGCCCGCGCTCGACGCGCACGATCTCGGCGGCGTCCTCTGACACCCGCTGTCCGCCGGCGGCTTGCAGCGCGGCGAGAACGTCCTCGCGAGCGTCGGCTGCGAGCAGCACGTCCACTCCCTCGGGCGCGCCGGTCGCGACCACGCGCACCGGCGCCCCGGCGATCGTCGCCGGGCCGGTGGGAGTGCTCGACGGCCGCCGGCGGCGCCGATGCGCCCGCGCGCGCGAGCACGGCCGCGCTCCGCGGTCCGATCAGCGACAGCAGCGAGCGCTCCAGCGTGCGCTTGTGCAGCTGCACGTCGTAGCCGACCTTGAAGCGCTGCGATCATGTCGAACAGCGCCTGCAGGCAGCTGCGCTCGGTGTCGAGCAGCAGTTCGACGGGCGCCTGTGCGCCGTCGCCGGCGGCCAGCACGCGCACGTCGCCGAGCATCTTGCCCTTGTGCGTGAGGAAGGCCGCGTAGCAGCCCTCGCCGGCGCCGAGCGCGACCACGTCGTTGGTGACCTGGCCGTTGAGGAACTCCGCCGCGTCGGCGCCGGTCAGCGCGAGCTTGCCGCGCGCCGAGCGATCGACGATCGCGCAGCCCTCGCTGAGCGCGCCGTACTGCGCGTCCACGTCCGCAGGGACGGTGGCGGCTGTTTCGCTGACAGTCGTATGCGTGGCGGGCACCAATCCGAGGATAGCCTTCGCCCGGCGCGCGGACCGCTACGCTTGCGCGATGGGGCTGGCCGACACCTTCCAGCAGGTCGTGGACTCGTTGCCCGACGACTGGACGGACCTCGAGCTCGACCTGCGCATCTCAGACGAGAGCCGCTACGTGGAAGCCGCCGTCTACCTCGTCACGTGCAACGCGCGCCCCTACTCACACCACGACTGGCACTGGCGGCTGCTGGTGGCCCATCGTTTCGGACACGCGGCCGCCGCCCCCGCGGTGCACGCCGCGCTGCACCTGCTCGACGAAGCGGGCATCGAGGGCGAGCTCGCGGTGCGCGAGATGCGCAGCGGCCGCGCGGAGGTGACCGAGGGGTGGGGCCGCCCGGAGTCCGCGCGCGAGGAGTTCCGTCGCCTGCGCGCGCAGTGACGGCGCGCGGCGCGGCGAGCGATGCCCGAGCACGCTGACGCGCAGGCGGTCGTGCTGCTGGTGACCGGCGACCTGCTGTTCGGCTCGCGCGTGCAGGGAGCGCTGCAGGCGGCCGGGCACCGCGTCGAGATGGTCGCCGACGAGCAGGGCGTCAGAGCGCGCCTGGACGCGCCCGCCCGCGCGGCGGTGAGCCTGCTCGTGGTCGACCTGACCGACGAGGCGCTGCAGGGCGCCGCGATCGTCGGCTCGCTGACGGCGGATGGGCTGCTCGCGCGCACGCCGACGCTCGGCTACTTCTCCCACGTCGACGTCGCCGCGCGCGAGCGCGCGCAGCTGGCCGGATTTGACCTCGTCGTGCCGCGTTCGCGCATGGCGCGCGAGGGCGCGGCGCTCGTCGCGCAGATGCTCGCGTGAGCGCGCCGTCCGCGCTGCGCGCGCGTGCTTGATAGGGTCGCGTGATGGCCGCCGCCGAGGACTTCCTGGCGCGCTCGCGCGCCATCTGGGCCGCGGGGAACTGGGACGACTTCTCCGCGCTGATCGCGCCCGTCGGCGCGCTCGTGCTGCGAGCGTGTCGGCATCGAGCCCGGGGCGCGCGTGCTGGACGTCGGCACGGGGTCGGGCGCGAACGTCGCCATCCCGGCCGCGCTGAAGGGCGCGCGCGTGGTCGGCGCCGACCTGACTCCCGAGTTGCTCGCGCAGGCGCGCGCGCGCGCGCAGCAGGCCGGCGTCGAGGTGGAGTGGATCGAGGCCGACGCGCAGCAGCTGCCGTTTGCAGGACGCGAGCTTTGACCGCGTGATCTCGACGTTCGGCGCGATGTTCGCGCCCGATCACGCGCGCGCCGCCTCAGAGCTCGTGCGCGTGTGCGCGCCCGGTGGTCGCGTGGCGATGACGACGTGGGTCGCCGACGGCTTCGCGGGCGAGCTGTTCAAGTTCATGGCGGCGTTTGCACCGCCGCCTCCCGCGGGCGTGCGAGCCTCCGCCGCTGTGGGGCGTGGAGGATCACGTGCTCGCGACGTTCGCGGCGGTCGGGGCCACGCCGCAGATCGCGCGCGAGAGCGTGCGCTTCGAGGCCCCGTCGGTCGATGCCATCCTGCAGCGCTACGCGAACGACTTCGGACCGTTCGTGATGGCGCGCGCCGCGCTGGAGCCCGCCGGTCGCTGGCAGGAGTTCCTGGATGCGTTCGCGCAGCTGGTCGGGCGCTTTGCGACGGACACCGGCGCCGGCGTCGCGATCGACTCCGGCTACCTGCTGATCACCGTCGAGCGCTGAGCGTGAAGCTAGCTCGCCGGCGTGATGGTCGCGTCGTCGGCCTCCAGGCGCCCGGCCTCGGCCGGGTCCAGCGGCACGAGCGCGCCGTTGGGCACTCGCGCGGCGCGCGGCTCCCAGCGCCCGGCGCGGTTTGACAGCGCCGCGCGGATGACCATGCCGTGGCAGACGACGAGCGCCGGCAGCGCGCCCGCTTCGACGTCTTCCAGCGCGGCGCGGACGCGCTGCTCCTGCGCGAAGAAGGACTCGCCGCCGGGGAAGGCGAAGCTCGGATCGGCGGCGATGAACTTCGCGAACAGCGCCGGCCAGCGCGGCTGGACTTCGTCGAACAGCAGATCGGTCCAGTCGCCGGCGTCGGTCTCCATCAGGCGCGCGTCCTCGCGCGGCGCAAGCCCGAGCTCGGCGGACACGATGTCGGCCGTTTCGCGCGCGCGCAGCAGCGGGCTGCACCACAGCGCGGCGAAGCCGTGCTCGGCTCGCGCGCTTGGCCAGCTCGGCGGCCTGCGCGCGTCCGGTCGCGTCGAGCGGCACGGCGGTCTGGCCCTGAAAGCGGCGTTCGAAGTTGTAGGCGGTCTGGCCGTGGCGGGCGAGGTAGACGCGGGTCGGCGCGGTCGCGCTCATGCGGGGCAGCGTAGTACGGCCAGGGCCGCATGCGGCCCTGGCGCCAACGGCGCATGCGCCGTTGGCCGAAGGCGGCACATGTGCCGCCTTCTGGAGCGGTGCATGCACCGCTCCCTCAACGATCTGCCATGCAGCGATCGCCCGCCCATAGGATGAGCGGCAGGACATGAGGCGGGCGGGTCGAATCCGTGGGCATGGAGGACCGCGGCCTCGCCGCCTATCTCGCCGAGCTGATCGGCACGTTCCTGCTCGTGCTGTTCATCACGCTGATCGTCAGCGTG
This sequence comes from uncultured Solirubrobacterales bacterium, assembly GCA_963713385.1. Classification (GTDB taxonomy): domain Bacteria; phylum Actinomycetota; class Thermoleophilia; order Solirubrobacterales; family Solirubrobacteraceae; genus Palsa-744. The sequence goes on along the minus strand of CAVQLO010000008.1, from coordinate 12,014 downwards.
TACGTGCTCGGCGCGCACGCGCCGGCCGGCGGCGCCTTCAGCGCGACGCTGCCCGAATTCGCCGTCATCGGGCTGCTGCACGCGTTCGTGCTGATGATGCTCATCCAGACGCTAGGCGGGCTCTCGGGCGCGCACTTCAACCCCGCCGTCACGCTCGCGCTCGCGAGCGTGCGCAAGATCAAGCCCGACCAGGCGGCCGTGTACATCGTGCTGCAGGTGATCGGCGCGATCGCCGGCGCGGCCGTGTGCAAGCTGATCCTCAACGACATCGGCGGCTTGCACGGCGCCATCAAACCGAGCCTCGGCAACCCGTCGGTCAGCGCCCTGCTGGGCGGCAAGACCCTGCTCGGGGGGCTGTGCGAGCTGATCGGCACGTTCGCGCTCGTGTGGGCGATCATGGGCGTGGCGGTCAACCCGCGCGGCGCGCGCGACTGGGCCGGCTTCGTGATCGGCGCGACGCTCGGCTTCGCCGTCATGACCTTCGGACCGCTCACCGGCGCCGGCCTGAACCCAGCGCGCTCGCTGGGCCCGGCGATCGTCGCCGGGCACTTCGCCGGCGGCTTTGGCAAGTTCGTCGTCGTGTACGTGCTCGCGCCGATCATCGGCGGGCTGCTCGCCGCGATCGGCTACAAGCTGCTCGTGCTCGACCCCGAGCACCGCCTCGGCGAGCGCCCGGTCGACAAGCTCGCCTAGCGTCGCCTGCGCCGAGCGCGCCGCGCGGCGTCCCGGCGGGGCTCATCGGCGGGGCTCATCGGCGTCATAGACTCGTGCACATGCGCCGCCGGGTCACGTTCAGCCGCAACCTGACGCTGTCGCTGTCGCGCACGTGCCGCTGCTATTGCAAGTACTGCGCGTTCGCCACGCACAAGGCGCACCTGTACGGCCCCGAGGAGGTGCTCGAGATCCTCGACGGCGCGGCGCGGCGCAACGTCAAGGAGCTGCTCGTGCTCACCGGCGAGCGCCCCGAGGTCAACGCCGAGGTCGCGCGCCGGCTGCGCGCCTACGGGCACGGCGACTTCACGTCCTATGTCGCGTGGGTGTGCGAGCGCGCGCTGGAGCGCGGTCTTCTGCCGCACACCAACCTCGGCGTGCTCGCGCGCGAGGACCTCGCGCGACTGCGCGAGGTGACCGCCTCGCAGGGGCTGATGCTCGAGTCGGTCTCCGAGCGCCTGATGGCGACCGTGCACGCCGGCTCGCCGAGCAAGCATCCGCGGCTGCGCCTGCAGACGATCGCCGCGGCCGGCGAGCTGAGGATCCCGTTCACCTCGGGCATCCTCGTCGGGATCGGCGAGACCGAGTCCGAGCGGATCGCGTCGCTTCAGGCGATCGCCGAGCTGCACGAGCGCTACGGCCACATCCAGGAGGTGATCCTGCAGAACTTCGTCCCGCATCAGAGCTACTACGGCCGCGAGCCGGCCGCGATCGCCGACGCCGCCGCGCAGGAGTACTGGCGAACCGGCGTCGCATCCGGCGAGCGCCCCGAGCTCTCGCCGCCGGACTGGGCGCTCGGGGGCGACGGGCCGGTCGGGATCGAGGACATGAAGGCGCTGATCGCGCACGCCCGCCGCCTGATGCCCGACGTGGGCATCCAGGTGCCGCCGAACCTCGCCGACTGGTGGCCGGCGCTGGTCGCGGCGGGCGCGAGCGACCTCGGCGGGCTGTCGGCCAACGGCGATCACATCTCGCCCGAGCATCCCTTTCCCTCGCCCCATCAGGTGCGCAAGCGCCTGCAGCGAGACGGCGTCGCGCTGACCGAGCGCCTGTGCGTGTATCCGCAGTACATCGACCGCGAATGGATCTCCGAGGCGGTGATGGACACGATCAAGGTCTCCTACTGGAGCTTCATCCCGCGCAGCGGCTCGGGCCGCACCGATCCGCCCGCGCCGATCCGCGCCTCGCTGCTGCCCGGCGCGATCGAGCGCGCGCGCGAGGGGCGCGCGCTGAGCGCCGAGCAGCTGACGGCGATGTTCGCCGAGACGCGGCCCGAGGCGATCGAGGAGATGCGGCTCGCCGCCGACGAGCTGCGCGCGCGCCTCGCGGGCGACACCGTCACGTTCGTCGTCAACCGCAACATCAACGTCTCGAACGTCTGCACCGTCGGCTGCGCGTTCTGCGGCTTCGGCCAGAGCGCGCGCTCGCCCGACGCCTACGAGCACTCCGAGGCAGAGCTCGCGCGGCGCGTGCGCGAGGCGGTCGCCTACGGCGCCAGCGAGCTGTGCATCCAGTCGGGCATCCATCCGGCGTGGACGCTTGCAGGACTACCTGCGCTGGCTGCGCGTCGCCAAGCGCGCGGCGCGCGCGGAGGGCGTCGACATCCACCTGCACGCCTACAGCCCGATGGAGATCGCCCACATGTGCGACATCTCCGGGCTCGCGCCGGGCGAGGTCTTCGAGCGCCTGCGCGACGCCGGGCTCGGCTCGACCCCCGGCACCGCCGCGGAGGTGCTGCACGACGGCGTGCGCCAGCGCATCTCGCCCAACAAGCTGCCGGTCGCGCGCTGGGTGCAGATCATCGAGGCGTCGCACCGCGCCGGGCTGCGCTCGACCGCGACGGTCATGTTCGGGCACATCGAGGAGCCGTGGGAGCTGGCCGAGCACATGCGCGTCGTGCGCGAGCTGCAGGAGCGCACGGGCGGCATCACCGAGTTCGTGCCGCTCTCGTTCATCCCCTTCCAGACGCTGCTCGGGCGCACGCACGGCGTCGCGGAGATCTCGGCGCAGGAGAACCTCAAGCACACGGCGGTCTTCCGCCTGGCGCTCGGCGAGACGGTCGCGAGCCTGCAGGCCTCGTGGGTGAAGATGGGGCTGCACGCCGCGACCGAGTCGCTGCGCTGGGGCGTCAACGACCTCGGCGGGACGCTCATGGAGGAGTCGATCAGCCGGCTGGCCGGCTCCTACCACGGAACGAAGCTCGACCCGCGCGAGCTCGTCGCCGCCGCGCACGAGGCCGGGCGTCCCGCGGCGGAGCGCACGACGCTGTATGAGATCCGCCGCCGCTACGAGCTGCCGGTCGCGGCCTGAGCGCCCGCCGGGCTGCGCGCAACGCGCGCGCGGAGGTATGGTGTCGGTTGACAGCACTCCCGACAGGCACTCCCAGACAAGGGGGGAACCGATGAGTGACTATGACGTCGTCGTGGTTGGCGCGAGCATCGCGGGCTGTACCGCGGCGACCTTTCTCGGTCGCAGTGGTGCTCGCGTCGCGCTCGTGGAGAGCCATGCCGACCCGCAGACGTTCAAGCGCCTGTGCACCCACTTCATCCAGCCGAGCGCCTCGCCGACGATCGAGCGCCTGGGCCTGGATGGCTTCATCGAGCAGGCGGGCGGCACGCGCAACGACCTGAACATCTGGACGCGCTATGGCTGGATCTGCGCCGCCGTGGCGGACGCGCCCGCGCCGATGTGCGACTACCCGGCGTGGAACATCCGCCGCGAGGTGTTCGATCCGCAGCTGCGCGAGCTGGCGGCGAACACCGAGGGCGTGGAGCTGATGCTCGGTCACACCGTCACCGCGCTCTCGCGCGAGGGCGGCTCGCCCGCCGGCCGCGTCAGCGGCGTGCTGGCGCGCGAGCGCAACGGCGAGGAGCGCGAGCTGACGGCCAAGCTGGTGGTCGCGGCCGACGGTCGCGACTCGCACGTCGCGAAGCTCTCGGCCGTCGCCGCCAAGCTGCGCAAGATGAGGCGCTTCGGCTACTACGCCTACTACCGCGACACGCCGCTGCTCACCGGCAGCAGCTCGCAGCTGTGGATGCTCAATCCCGACATGGCCTATGCGTTTCCGACCGACGGCGATCTGACGCTGCTCGCCTGCATGCCCCACGAGGATCGCCTGAGCGAGTTCAAAGCCGAACCCGAGCAGGCGATGGTGCGGCTGTTCGAGGGGCTGGTCGACGGTCCGCGCGTGGACCCGCGCAAGCGCGAGGGCAAGGTGATGGGCAGGGTCGCGATGCCGAACACGACGCGACCGGTGGACCATCCCGGGCTGGTGTTCGTCGGCGACGCGGCGATCGCCGCGGACCCGTTGTGGGGCGTCGGCTGCGGCTGGGCGTTGCAGTCGGGCGAGTGGCTGGCCGACGCGCTCGCGGGCTCGCTCGGCAGCGAGGCCGACGTCGACCGCGGCGTCAAGGCTTACGGCGAGCGCCACCGCAAGGGCCTCGCGGCGCACGAGAAGCTCTGCTCGGCCTACTCGACCGGACACCGGTTCAACCCGCTGGAAAAGCTGCTCTACCGCGCGGCCGCCCGCGATCGGCAGCTGGCCGACCGCATGGCGCTGATGGGCGGGCGCTGGATCACGCCCCAGGAGATGATGACGCCCGCCACGATCGGGCGGATCGTGCGCGTGAACCTCAGCCGCGCGAGCTCGCCGCTCGGCCTGCGCAGGGCGCCGGCCACGCCCGCGGTGGCCTGAGATGGCGCGCGAAACGAGCATCGACGTCGCCGGCGTGCGCTCGCCGGTCATCGAAGCCGGCCCGCAGGATGCGCGCGAGGCGGTCGTGTTCATACACGGCAACCCCGGCTCCTCGCGCGACTGGCAGGCCCTCGTCGAACGGGCCGGCGAGCTCGGTCGGGCGGTCGCGTTCGACATGCCCGGCTTCGGCCAGGCCGACAAGCCGCGCGACTTCAAGTACGAGGTCCCCTCCTACGCGGCCTTCATCGAGGGCGCGCGCGAGCAGCTGGGAATCGACCGGGTGCATCTCGTGCTGCACGACTTCGGCGGTCCCTTCGGGCTCGTGTGGGGGCTGCAGCACCCCGAGCATTGGGCGAGCCTCGTGTTGATCAACGTCGGCGTCAATCGCGGCTACACCTGGCACAAGATGGCCAAACGCTGGCGCACGCCCGTGCTCGGCGAGCTCTCGATGGCCTTCGTGCCGCGCTTTGCGTGGCGCCGCTCGATGCAGGACCGCAGGGCCAACCCCAAAGGCCTGCCGCCCGCCTTCGTCGACCAGATGTATGACAACTTCGACCACGCCACCCGCCGCACGGTGCTGGCGCTGTATCGCGCGACCGACGACCCCGGCGCGATGGCCGACGCCATGGGCCCCGCGTTCGCGGCGCTGCACAAGCCGGCGCTCGTGGTGTGGGGAGCGAAGGACCCGTATGTCAGCGTCGACTACGCCGAGCGCCAGGGCGAGTTCTTCGACGTGCAGCAGGTCGTGATCCTGCCGGACAGCGGCCACTGGCCGTTTCAGGACGACCCGCAGGCCGTCGAGCAGGCGGTGTTGCCGTTTCTCGCCGCCCAGCTCAGCGGCGCGGGCGCGGGCGCCGGCGTCGGCTAGCGAAACAGGTCTTCGTCGGGCGCCCTCAGCAGCGCCGCCGCGCCGGGCCCGTCCTCCTCGCTGACAAAGCGCGACAGCCCGTCGACCAGCACGACCGGCTCACGCGAGTCCTTGGCGCGCACGAGCTCCGCGCAGGCGGCCGCCGCGTCGGCGATCGCAAGCCACGTGGCGCGCAGCTCGCGTCCCGCGGCGTCGCTGCGCCCGCGCCAGTCCTGCAGCGGCGCCATCCCCGCACAGCCGATCGCCACGTCGCACTGCCCGTGGCGCCAGGCGCGGCCGAAGCTGTCGGCGATCAGCACCGCCACGTTGCGCTCGCTGCACTCGCGCAGGCGTGCGCGTATCCGTCGCGCCGAGTCGTCGGGGTCGCGCGGGAGCAGCACGAGCGTGTCGGGCTCGGACGCGTTGGACGCGTCGACGCCGGCGTTGGCGCACACGAAGCCGTGGCGCGTGCGGCAGATCAGCACGCCGCGCTGCGCGCGCAGCACCTCGGCGGACTCGTCGAGCACGACCTGGATCGCGCGCGGGTCGCGCGCGGGCGCGCCCGGCGCCTGCGCGTCGGCCTCGGCGGCCAGCGCCAGCGCGCGCGCGCCGGGCCTGACGTCGGCGAGCGCGACGATCGCGCCCTCGGCCTTGGACACCGCCTTGTGCGCGATCACGACGATCTGCCCGTCGGCGAGGCCCGCCGCCGCGCTCGACCGCGAGCGTGTGCGCGTCGCCGCCGCGATCAGCTGCGCCAGGTCGTCGCCGGGCGCGATCTCGGGCAGGCCGCCGAGGGCGCGTGCGCTGAGGCCCGCCACCGCCAGCGGCTCAGACGGCCAGCGGAGGGGACGGCGGTGAAAGGCTGCTCGCGCGCGCTGAGCGCGGCGCGCGTGCTGGCGGCCCGGCGCCGCGACGCTCTGTAGGCGCGCGCGCAGCGCGCGCAGGTCCTCGCCCGTGTCGACGTCCAGCAGCAGCGATGGCGGGCGCGCGACCGCGCACCTCACGCCGGCGGCGGCGGCCAGCTCGCGGTGGCGCTCGAAGCTGCCCGGCCCGAAGCTCGGCGCGATCGCGTCGGGAGGGCTCAGCAGCAGCCCGTTGGTGCCCGTGCCGTGGCGGTCGGGCACGATCACGACGAGCGCCGCGCTGTCGATCGCGGCGGCCGTGTTCGGGCGCGAGCGGCCGAGCAGCCGCTGCAGCTCGCTCGGGTCGAGCGTGGGACAGTCGCCGGGCACGCACAGCACGCGCTCAAAGCCCGCGCTCAGCGCGTGTGCGACGCCGATCGACACCGCGGCGCTCTGGCCCCGTTCGGCGCCGTCGGGCACGACGAGCGCGCCATCGGCTCGCGCGACGCTCGCGACCGACGGCTCGTTGGTGATGATGATCGTCTGCTCGATCGAGTCACACGCCGCCAGCGCGCTGAGCACGTCGGCGATCATCGCTCGCGCCAGCCCGGCGCGCAGATCGGCGTCGATGCTGGGGCGCAGTCGCTGCTTGGCGAGCTGCAGGCGCTTGACGGGCAGGATCGCGGCGGTGCGCATGACCGCCGCAGACGATAGTGACACTCACCAGCGCAACAGCATCATGCCGACCGTGACCCCGGGTCCGATCGTCACGGCCAGCCCGTGCTCGCCGGCGCGCGGCGCGCGCTGGGCGACGGTGCCCGCGAGCACGTAGAAGATCGACGGCGTGCCGACGTTGCCGTGGTCGGCCAGCGACTGCCAGCTGACCGCGACGTCCTCGTCGCTGAGCGCCAGCGCGCTCTGGACGGATTCCACGATTCGCCGCCCGCCGGGGTGCACGATCCAGTGATCGATCCCGGCGCGGCGCATGCCGTTGCGCGCGAGCAAGCCGTCGACGAGGTCCGCGAGGCCCTCGGCGGCGAGGTCGGGGAGCTCGCGCGCGAGGTGCAGGTAGCTGTCGTCGGGCGCCAGCGCGAGGCTGACCGCGTGCAGCGTTCCCGCGATCTGATGGACCTCGGAGTCGACGATCGCCGGCCCGGGCGGCCCCCGCGTCGCGCGAGAGCACCGCGGCGGCGCAGCCGTCGCCGAAGATCGCCGAGCCGACCGTCTTGGCTTTCGGGTCCTCGGCTGCGCCGCGCATGAGGATGCTGCTCATGCTCTCGGCCGCGACGACCAGCGCCTGGCGTTCGGGATCTGAGTGCAGCGCCTGGGAGGCCAGGCGCAGCAGCGGCACCGCGCTCGCGCAGCCCACCCCGACGACGTGGTACTTGTCGGTGCTCGGAGCCATCTCGTAGTGGTCGACGAGCCGGTGCGCGAGCGTCGGGCAGCCCGTCGAGTACAGGCTCGCGCTCAGCACCGTGCCGATCCGCTGCGGATCGATGTCGAGCTGGTCGATCGCCTGGATCGCGTAGCGCAGCAGCTGATCCTCGACCTGCGCGCTGCGCCCCTGGAGCGTGCTCGCCAGGAACTCGTCGCCGAGCTGCAGGTGGCGGCGCTTGACCCCGCAGCGCGCGAAGATGCCCTCGGCGAACTCGTCGCCGCTGAGGCCGAGGCGCTGCAGCACCTGCGCCTGGGTGAGCGTGTCGGGCGAGTCGGCGACCGTGATCCCGCAGATGCGCGGCGCCCTGTCGAGCGCGGGCCGCTCGCGCAAGCGGTCGCGGCGGGTAGGTCGTCTGCTGGCGCAGGCTCGCGCCGATGGCTGCCACGCTTAGAAAGCCCCTTGCTGCGACGTCGCGGTTCGTACCCGAGTCCCGGGCTGAGAGGTCGAGAAGATAACCCCAACAAACAGACGATCGGGCGGCTTGGTACACCGAGGGCGCGATTCCTTAGAGACTTCTTCAGCGCATCGGCGGCGTGAGCGCGATCGTGCAGCGCTCGCCAGCCCGCTGCCCCTCGCCGCGTGCCCTCGCCCGCCCCGCCGGCGTGGTCTCAGCCGGCGAGCGCGCGCGCGAAGTCGAGCGTCAGGCGGGCGACGCGCGCCCTGTGCGCCGCGTCGCCCATGCGCGTGTCGATCTGAAGCGTCGGCAGGCGCGCGACGTTCTCGTCGGCGACCATGCCGTCCAGCAGCTCGCCATAGAAGTCGGCGACCCCGTCGGCGTCGGGCGCGAGCGCCGCGAACGCCATGAACGACGCGGTCGGCCCCTTGAGCACCTTGCCGCCGACGATCGGGCTGACCGCCACCACGGGCGCGTGCGACGCCTGCAGCGCGTCGGCCATCCCGGGGACCGAAAGGATCGGCGCGATCGAGGCGATCGGGTTGGAGGGTCCGAGGATGATCGCGCTCGCGCCCTCGATGGCGGCGAGCGCGGCGGGGCTCGCCGTCGCCTGCTCGGCGCCGCGGAACTCCAGGCCCTCCACGATGCCCTGCGCGCGCCCGCGGATCATGAACTCCTGAAAGGGTTCCCAGCCGCCGCTCGTGCGCACCCACGTGCGCACCGGATCGTCGCTCATCGGCAGCACGCTCGCGCGCACGCCGATCGTGTCTGTCAGGCGCGCCAGCGCGCTCGTCGGCGAGAGGCCCTCCGACAGCATGCGCGCGCGCTCCATGCACCACGCGAGGTCCTGGTCGCCGAGCTGAAACCAGACGTCCACGGCGAGCTCTCGCAGGGCGTCCATCACGGCGAACGTGTCGCCGCGCAGGCCCCAGCCGCGGTCGTCGTCGATGAGATCCGACAGCCAGAAGGAGACGAGGTCGGGGTCGGGGGAGACGTGCGCGCCGTAGATCTCGATGTCATCGCCGGTGTTGACGATCACCGCCAGCTGCTCTGGCTCGACGACGTCGGCCATGCCGCGGGCCAGCTTGGCCCCGCCGGTGCCGCCGGCGAGCACCACTACAGCGCCGTCCGCTGCCCCCACGGCGCCGCGATCACCCCCACAGCGTCGTCGGCAGGTCGGTCAGCACGATGCCGGCGTGCGCCTTGTAGCGGGCGTTGACCGAGATCAGCAGCGCGGTCAGCGACTCGGTGATGCGCGCCATCTCCAGACGACCGCAGTCCACGCAGCGCAGCCCCTCGATGCGCCCGATCAGCTCTGCCGGCGGCCCGCTTGGCGTCGCGCGAGTCGCCGCAGATCAGCACGTCCTGGCCGAGCGGGTGGTCGAGGTCGCGCAGCGAAGCGGCGCTGATCGTGTGAAGCGCCGACACCACGCCGACGCCGTCGGGCACCATCTCGGCGGCCTGCTGCGCCGCCGATCCCTGCCACACGCCGACCATGCGCGTGGCCTTGCCGCCCACCGCGGCGGCCAACGGCACCGTTGCGTCGATCAGCAGCTGCCCCGGCGTGAGCGCATGCTTGATGTCGGCGAGCGTCTCTGACTGGTGTCGGAAGGGCACGCTCAGGATCACGGTGGCGGCCGCGCTCGCGGCGCCCGCGTTGTCGTGCGCGCTGAACGTCGCGCCGGGCATCTCGTCGGCGGCGCGCTGCGCGGTCTCGGCGGCGCGCGTCTGCTCGCGCGAGCCGATCGCGATCTGCACGCCCGTCGCCGCCAGTCGCAGCGCCAGGCCGAAGCCGAGCGCGCCCGAGGCGCCGATGATCGCCACCGGGCCGGCGGGCGGGGAGGCGACCGGGTCGGCGGGGTTGGCTGCCACGGCGGCCGAGTATAGGCTTCACCGCGACCGGCTTCACGCGACCCGCACGAGGAGGAGCGACCGACGATGCGCCAGGCAGGAACCGCGTGAAGCTGCCGAGCGCCGTCAGCATCCGCGAGGTTGGGCCGCGCGACGGCTTTCAGAACGAGCCCGAGGTGATCGCGACAGATCAGAAGGTCGCGCTGATCGACGCGCTCGCGCGAACCGGGCTGCGCCGTCTGGAGGTCACGAGCTTCGTTCGCGCCGAGGTCATCCCCCAGCTCGCCGACGCGCCGCAGGTGCTCGCGCGAATCGACGTGCCGGCGGACGTGAGCGTCTCGGTGCTCGTCCCCAACGAGCGCGGCCTGGACGGCGCGCTCGCGCTGTATGACGCCCACGAGGGGCAGCGCCCGGCGTTCGACGAGGTCAGCGTGTTCCTGTCGGCGTCAGAGACCCACAACCGCAAGAACGTCAACCGCTCGATCGCCGAGTCGCTCGCGGGGCTGGAGGTCGTGCTCGCGCGCGCGCGCGAGGCCGGCCTGCGCTGCGAGGCGGTCATCTCGACGTCCTTCGGATGCCCGTACGAGGGCCGCGTCGCGCCCGAGCGCGTGCTGGAGATCGCCGCGCGGCTCGGCGCGGCGGGCGCCGGCGAGATCGCCTTCGGCGACACGACGGGCATGGCCAACCCGCGCCAGGTGCAGGAGCTGTTCACGGCGGCCGCGGAGGCGCTCGGCGGCGCGGCGGGCGAGGGGCCGCAGTTGACCGCGCACTTTCACAACACGCGCGGGCAGGGTCTGGCGAACGTGCTCGCGGCGCTTCGAGGTCGGCGTCGCGAGCTTTGAGTCGAGCTTCGGCGAGCTCGGCGGCTGCCCGGTGCCCGCCGGGGCGACCGGCAACATCGCCACCGAGGATCTCGTCTCGATGCTGCACGAGCTCGGCATCCGCACCGGCGTCGACCTCGAGAAGCTGCTGGCCTGCTCGCGGCGCGCGCAGCAGCTGCTGGGGCGCCCGCTGGGCAGCCACACGCTGCTCGCGGGACCGGTCGACTGGCGCTGACACGCGCGGCGCACGGGCCGCGAACTGCGTGCGGGCTGCGAAGCGCGTGCGGGCTGCGAACAGCTTGCGGGCCGCGAAGAGCGTGCGGGCTGCGAAGGCGCTGCGGGCTGCGAAGGGCGTGCGGGCCGAACGCGCGTGCGAGGCGCGAACAGCGTGCGGGGCCGGCTGCGCCAACCGACCCCGCTCGCGTGGCTTTGGGCCTACGTGCAGCGGGCCCAAAGATTGGAGGGTTCCTCCAAAGGAGGGATCCTTCGCTGCTGGCAGACTCCGCCGCGGGGCAATCCTTCCCGAGCGAAGGCTGCTCTTCGGCGCGGCGCGCGACTATCGCCCGGCGAAGCTGGGCTCGCGCTTCTCGGCGACGGCGCGCGTTCCCTCGGCAAAATCGCCGCTTGCCGCGCACAGCTGCTGCACGGTGACCTCGTGCTCCAGGCTGTTCGCGAAGGCCGGCTTCGCCGCGGCGTCGAGCACGCGCTTTGCCAGCCCGACCGCGATCGGCGCGCACGCCAGCAGCTCCTGCGCGAGCGCTTCGGTGGCCGCGTCGAGCTCGTCCTGCGCCGCCACGCGGTTGACGAGGCCGATGCGCTGCGCCTCGTTGCCGTCGATCAGCTTGGAGGTCATGATCATCTCCTTCGCGCGACCCAGCCCGACGACGCTCGGCAGGCGCGAGCAGCCGCCGACGTCGGGGATCAGCCCGACGCGCGTCTCGACCAGGCCGATGACCGCGTCTGAGGCCATCGTGCGCAGGTCGCAGGCGAGCGCGAGCTCCATCGCGCCGCCGATGCATCCACCGTGGATCTGCGCGATCGTCGGCTTGGTCATCTCCTCGCAGATGTTCCACGCGGCGAGGATGGCGGTGCGCGTCTCGCGCAGGCGCTGTGGCTGTTCGGCCAGCGCGCCCAGCGAGCCGACGTCCATCCCGGCGGAGAACATCGGCCCCGCGCCGCGCACCACGACGCATCCCACCGACGGGTCGTCGGCGGCGGCGCGTGAGCGCGTCCGCGAGCCCCGTGATCAGCTCGTCGTTCATCGCGTTGCGCTTCTCGGCACGGTTCATGACGACATGGCGGACCGGCCCGCGGTCCTCGGTGATGACGATGCTCATTGCACGCTCCTCGCGAGGTCGGTGATGGCCAGCCGCTGCGGTTGGCGCTTGGCGGTTGAGGCTACAGTCGCGCCGCGCG
>CAVQLO010000007.1:0-354242 GCA_963713385.1 uncultured Solirubrobacterales bacterium | reverse complement strand
GGTCACTCCCTCTCCTGTGACGTGATCGCCACCAACGGCGAAGGCTCCGCATCGCGCATGAGCGAAGGTGTTGTCATTCCGGCGGGTAGCGGCGGCAGCGCGCCGGAGATTCTCCTGCTCCGACAGTGTCCGGCAGCGCGGCGTCGGGGCACGGCTGACCTGCTCGGAAGGTACGTGGAGCGGCAATCCCGTGCCGGCGCTGACATACCAGTGGCTGCGTGACTGGTCGAGCATCGCATGGCGACGGTGGGCACCTACGTCGTCGTGGAAGCCGATCAAGGTCATTCGCTCTCCTGCAGGGTCGCCGCGATCAACGATGAAGGGGTGGTCTCCGAGAACAGCAGCAACGTCCTGGAAATACCGGGTAGCACGCCAGGACATGGAAGCGCCGCAGGTGTCCGGAACGCCGGCCGTCGGCCAGTCGCTCACCTGCCTGCGAGGCACGTGGAGCGGAGCGCCGGCCCCGACATTCACCTACCGGTGGCTGCGCGACGGGCGGGGCATTCCCTCCGCGACCGCGAGCACCCACACCGTGGCCAGCGAAGACCGCGGCGCGTCGATCTCCTGCACGGTCATCGCACAGAACAGCGCGGGCGTCGTGGAAGCCGCCAGCAGCAACGGTGTTGAAATCCCGGGGGCGAGCCGCAGAACACGCGGCTCCAGGAGTATCCGGGACCCCGGCAGTGGGCGAAACGCTGACGTGCTCGCCCGGCACGTGGACCGGGGAGCCGGCGCCGACGTACGGCTACCAGTGGCTGCTGAACGGCGCAGACCTCCGTCGGCGACGTCTGACACATACACGGTCGTGAGCGCCGATCGTGGTCTCGTGCTCACCTGTGAAGTCACGGCGAGCAACCGCGAAGGGACCCAATCGGCCACCAGCGTCGGTCTGCACATCCCCGGAGTCAGGCCGGAAGACGTTGAAGCGCCCAGGTCTCCGGCACTCCCGCCGTCGGCCAGCAGCTCGCGTGCCTGCGGGGCATCTGGAAGGCCGACCCGCCGCCGACGTTCACATACCAGTGGGCGCGAGACGGGACAGATCGCCTCGGCGACGAGCGCCACCTACGCCGTGGAACTCAGCGACCAAGGGCATGTGCTCTCGTGCGAGGTGATCGCGACGAACAGCGAAGGAACGGCCGAAGCCGAAAGCAGCAACCGCCTCGCGGTCTCCCGCGTCGACTGCGAGAACCGAAACGTTCCCCAGACTGACCGGCGCCGGCGTTCGCCGCTGCCCCTTCGACGGCCACCACGGCTCAGATCCTGGCCGCTCTGCGTACCCAGCTGACGCGCGCGCAAAAGCGGGCGCGGATCACATCGCTTCGAAAGAAGGGCCTCTACGCGTTTTCGTTCACGGCGCCGGCTGTGGGCAAGCTCGAGCTCTTCTGGTATCAGACTCCCACCGAGGCTCACCGGGCCGCCAACACCAAGCCGCTGGAGCTCGCGCTGACCACCACGTCTTTCGCGACCGCGAGCACCAAGACGGTGAGATCTACCCCTACGGCAGCGGGACGGCGCGTGATCCGGGAAGGGCCGATCGAGCTGATGGTCAAGGGTGTGTTCGTGGCACCGCACGCGTCTGCAGTCACCTGGCTGAAGACGCTGGCGCTGAGCCGTGAGTTCCCAGTTTTGCGAGCTAGTGGTGGGGGCAGGATGGATCCGAGCGGTGGTGGACCTACGTGCGGGGGGGTGGCCTCCGAACAGATGTTCCGCAGCCTCAGGCTGGCGCGAATCCGCGCGCTCCCCGGTTCCCCGCTCCCGAGTGGCCCGAGGACTCGGCGTATCGAGGCCACGACGGTATTCGTAGACAGGACGCTAGGGCTACGAGGGCACTTGCGGTGGCGCAGCGAGATCGGCGAGCTTTGGGACTCCTATGGCAGTGACTCTGAGGAGTTCCTCGACGGCGGTGATTGTGTCGTGGTGCTCGCACGAGTATGCTCGCGGAAAGGGCAGCGGCGTCGAGGTGGAGCAGCGCCCGGCGTTGCTGGTCCGGTTGAGCGGAGAACGCGTCAGCGAGATCCGCCTCTGCCGAGACTGGGGGCGTGGCTTGCGAGATGCCGGGCTGACGGAGTAGGCGATGTCGGAGGAGAACATCACGGCAATCGCTCGCGCGGAATAGATGCCTTCAACCGAAGCGACGTTGAGGCACTCGCCGACGTTGTGACCCCAGACTTGGGGCTACCAGCGCTTGAGCACGGTCGAGGGCGAGCGTTTCTCAGGGTACCGCGGGCGCGAGGGCATCGAAACGTACTTCGAGGACGTACGCAGCACATGGGAGGGGCTGCGCGTGCTGGGTCGTGGGTTCGCGACCTTGGCGACAGTGTTCTCCTGCTCGGTGGGCGGATGCGCAGCGGACGAGGCAGCGGGGTAGTGGTGGGGTGTTGCCCTGGGAGTCATTTACGACTTCCGCGATGGCAGGGTCTCGCGCGTCCGCACTTATCTCGATCACGGCGAGGCGTTGCGGGCGGCGGGTCTGGAGGCGTAGGCGATGTCTGAGGACAACGTGAAGGCTGGACGGTCTATCGAGGAGCGCGTCATGTTGCGCCTGCCGAGCCCGTCGCGCGACTCGTGATGAGTGGCTTTCGGCGGCTGCCGCCCGGGATCGCATCTACGGCGGCGGATACTCAAGCGATCCTTTACGCGCGGTTTTGAGGCCGCAAGCCGAGAGGATTACGCGGTCGACCTGTTCTTCTACGAGCCGGACGTCGAGTTGCGGGCACCGGGGGACGTCGCGGGCACTCTCGGTCTGCCCGAGCACTACTACGGCCACCAAGGCTTCCTCGACGTATGGAGCGACATGCAACAGGACATGGATGACTTCCGCTTCCAGCCTGAACAGATCATCGACCTCGGAGATCGCGTCGCCCTGCGCGGCACGCTCGTCGGGCGTGGCCGAGCCAGCGGCGTTCTGACGCGTCAGACGGCGGGTTTCATCTACCACTTCTCGCCGCGCGGCTTGGTCGCGCTTCAGGAGCTTCACTGGACGTGGCAGAACGTTCTCGACGCGCTGAACGATCACGACGAGGCGTCGTTGCCAGTGGCGGGGCTGTACGAGGTCAGGTGCCGCTGTCCGGTGCACGCTTCCGTAGCGTAAATCCGTCGCGTTGATTGGGAGTTTTTCAGGTCGGTGCATGTGGGTGCAGCGGGCCTGGATAGGTGGCGGGGATTGGTTGGGTTTCCGGCGCAAATCCATCCTGCGGCACGAGAGCGACCGCTAGGAGGACGGGTCAAGACCTGCGCTCGCTGCGAACAGCTGCCATTCGTCTGGTAGGCCCTTCAGGCGGTGGGTCCCGCGGTCGTCGAACTGCAGTCCCGAGCCCGCGACCAAGTCCTTCACGGTGCGTGACACGAGCACCTCGCCGGATCCCGCAAGGGCTGCGACGCGCGCGCCGATGTGAACCGCTACGCCGGATACGTCGCCCTTTCGGTGCTCGCACTCGCCGGTGTGCAGACCAGCTCTGACGTCCACGCCGATCTCGCGATTGGTCTCGATCGTGCCCAACGCGCAGCGGACTGCCCGGGCCGGCCCATCGAAGATAGCGAGCATCCCGTCCCCGATCGTGTTGACCTCCCTGCCGCCGTACCGCGGAAGCTGTCGGCGGACGAGACGGTAATGCTCTTCGAGCAACTCGGTCCAGTGCCGGTCGCCCATGGCGGCTGCGCGTGAGGTCGAATCGACGATGTCGGTGAACATCACCGTCGCGAGGGCCCGCTCCGGGGTCACCGTGCGACGTCTACCGGTGACGAACTCCTCGATCTCATCCAGCAGAGCGTCCACGTCGCCAGCGACCGGGGAGTGCTCGCCGGGCAGCTCAACGAGCCGCGCCCCGCTGATCTGAGAGGCCATGAAGCGCGCGCCCTCGATAGGAGCGACAGCGTCACGGTCGCGGTGGACGATGAGCGTCGGTACGACGATCGACGGCAGGATGGCGCGGACGTCGATGTCGAGCAGCATGCGGATCAACGCGATCATCGCTCCGGGGCTCGCGCCCTCGCGCTCGAGCCGGGCGAAGTACCCGAGCCGCGCCTGCATTTCGCTGGGCGCGAGCAGGTTGCCGCTGAATGTGCCCTCGCCCCACGTTTGCTCGGCGAGCGCGATCGCCGACTCCGCCTGCTCGACAGAGAATCCCCACGCATAGCCATCGCCGCGCGTGATCCTGGGGAACGTTCCGTAGAGCACAAGCGCTCTTGTACGCTCCGGGTACGTCGCTGCGAACAGCGCGCTCATCGGGCCGCCCTCCGAGATGCCGAACACGAACGCCGCGTCGGAGCCGACCGCGTCCATCACCGCCCTGACGTCATCCATTCGCTCCTCGAGAGTCGGCATCTCTCGCGCGGAGACACGATCCGAGAGTCCGGTGCCACGCTTGTCGAACAGGATCAGCCTTGAGAACGACGCCAGCCGTTCGTAGAACGCGGTCCACGGGGGGTCCTCCCACCAGAGTTCGAGGTTGGTCGCCCAACCCATAACGAGCACCAGATCCACTGGACCATCTCCGAGAGTCTGGTAGGCGATATGCACGTCGCCGCTCTTGGCATATCGAGTCTTGACCTGCGCCATGAAGAATCGCTCCTCGGAGATTCTCTCAGGCCCACCGCGCAGCGTCGGTCAGGGCATGTGGCGTCGGCCTGGTCGCCGTCCAGTCGCGGATGGCCAGCGTGAGGTCGATCCGAGCACTCGAGATAATGGGTTTGAAGTGGTGGGAGGCCAGCGGCCGACCTGGGCGGTCGGCCTTGCTACCCATCGCCCGCTGCGCTTGCTACCCGCTTGCAACCCAGGCGCCCCTCCTCGGCTGTCGGGGAGATTCGCGCTGGTGCGCGCTGATGGGCCCGAAATCCCAGGCTGGGAGCCAGATTCTCGCTATCCTGCGCACATGTTCGCGCCCGGTGTTTCAGTGGCGGGGGCAGGATTCGAACCTGCGAAGGCAGAGCCAACGCGTTTACAGCGCGTCCCCTTTGACCGCTCGGGAACCCCGCCGGGGCGGCCGTCAGTTTAGGGCCTCGGTGGGCTAGGAAGCCTCGCGAAGCTGCTGCGCGTCGGGGAGCGCCTGCAGCTTCTTGAGCGTCTGGCTCTCGATCTGGCGCACGCGCTCGCGCGTGATCTGAAACGCGCGGCCGACTTCCTCGAGCGTTTGCGAGCGCCCGCCGACGATGCCGTAGCGCATCTCGATGACCGCGCGCTCGCGGCGCGAAAGCGAGGCGAGCACGCGCGTGATGCTCTCGCGGCGAAGCGCGTCTGAGGCTATGTCGAACGGCGACGCGGCCGAGACGTCCTCGACGAGGTCGGCGAGCTCTGAGTCCTCGCCGTCGCCGACCGGGCGCTCGAGCGACACCGGCTGCTGGGCGAAGCGCATGATCTCGCGCACCTCGGGCGCCTCGCACTCCAGCTCGGCTGCGATCTCTGCGATGTTCGGTTCGCGACCGAGGCGCTGCACGAGCGCGCGCTCGGCGCCGGCGAGCTTGTTCAGGCGCTCGACCATGTGCACGGGGATGCGGATCGTGCGGCCCTTGTCGGCGAGCGAGCGGATGACCGCCTGGCGGATCCACCACGTGGCGTAGGTGGAGAAGCGGTGCCCGCGGCGGTGGTCGAACTTCTCGACCGCCCTGATCAGCCCGAGCGAGCCCTCCTGGATGAGGTCGAGCAGCGTCAACCCGCGCCCGACGTAGCCCTTGGCGATCGACACGACGAGGCGCAGGTTGGCCTCGATCATGTGTTCCTTGGCGGCGATGTCGCCGCGTTCGATGCGCTTGGACAGCGCGACCTCCTCCTCGGCGGTGAGCAGCGGCACGCGCCCGATCGTGCGCAGGTACAGGCGCAGCGAGTCGAGGCTCGGGTCGCCGCTCTGCTCGGCCGCGGACGACGCGCGGCGAGCCCTGGGCGGTGCGCGCGCTGTGCACTTCGCGCTGCACCTGGTTGCGTATGTCCTCGAGCTCTGACTCCTCCAGCGGGCCGGCCGCGTCGCCGGCGCGCGCGAGGCGCTGCTGGCGGCCCGTCGAGATGATCGCCTCGAGGTCTCCGATCGAGGCGCGGCGCGCGGCGGTCGCCGCCTGGAGCTCCTCCTCGGGGGAGCCGACTGGCGCTGCCAACAGACCCTCAAGCTCTTCGCTCATCTGGAACCCCTCCCGGATCCGGATGTTTGCTGCCGCGGCCAGGCTGCTCCGCGGCGAACCCGTTCTTACGCTGCGCCTCCTGTGCGTTGCAGTGCTGGCATCCGTTGCTGTGCTGGCATCGTCAGTTGCGTTGCGTTGCGTCGTGCGCGGCCTCCGAGCCTCCCGCACCAGTGCCCCTCAGGGTTGACTCGATGAGCCGAGCATGAAGCTCATCGCGAAGTGATACCAGAACTCGGCCGCGGAAGAGGCGCTGGCTGGACAGGCAGACAGGAGGACGCGCGGCGGGCGCGCGCTAGGCTTGCGCTCGGTGGCGGTGACGCGATCCCCTTCCCCCGTGCCGGGCAGCCGCGACGTCGGCGACGACGTGCAGGCGCGTTCGCCCGGCGTTCGCGGTCGGCGCTCTCGCGCGTGGGCGTGACGGGCGTCGAGAAGGTCGTGCGCATCCGCGACGAGCTGTACTTCGCGCGCCTGGAGTGCCTGGTCGACCTCAGCCGCGAGCAGAAGGGCGCGCACATGTCGCGCTTTGACGAGGTGGTCAACGAGGCGATCGGCGCGGTCGTGCTGAGCGAGTCGCCGTTTCGCGCCGAGACGCTCGCGCAGCACATCGCCGAGCGCGTGCGCGAGCGCCAGGGCGCCGAGCGTGCGGAGGTGGCGATCGAGGCGCGCTATCCCGAGCACAAGCCGGCGCCGGTGTCGGGCACGCAGACGCAGGAGATCTACACGCTGCATGGGCGCGCGGTGGCTTCGGCGAGCGGCACACGGCGGATGGTCGGCGTGTCGGCGACGGGCATGACCGCCTGCCCGTGCGCGCAGGAGCTCGTGGCGGCCCGTGCGCGCGAGCGCCTGGAGCGCGACGGCTTCAGCGAGGAGCAGATTCGAGCGCGTGTTCGAGCACGTGCCGGTGGCGACGCACAACCAGCGCGGGCTGGCGAGCCTGCACATCGGCTGCATCGAGGAGTGCGTCGCCGAGATCGACGCCACGGCGCTGCTGGCGATCGCCGAGGCGTCGATGTCCTCTGAGATCTATGAGCTGATGAAGCGCTCCGACGAGGTGGAGGTCGTCGAGAAGGCCCACCGCCGCCCGCGCTTCGTCGAGGACTGCGTGCGCGAGATGATCGCCGGCGTCGTCGACGGCTTCCCCGAGCTCGACGGCGGGACGTTCGTGCTCGCGCGCCAGGAGAACCTCGAGACGATCCACCAGCACAACGTCGTCGCCGAGCGCTACGGCCTGCTGTCAGAGCTGCGTGCGGAGATCCGATCCGGCGAGCTGCCGGCGCACCAGACGACGCTGGCGCAGTGGCTGGCGGGCGGCGGCGCGAGCGCTCAGGCGCGCTGCTGAGAGGCCAGGCGCCGGCGCAGGCCGAAGAAGTAGTCCAGGCCCGACACGACCGTGACGGCGACCGTCACGTAGATCAGAGCGTCCAGCCACGCGGGCTGCCCGTGCACGGCGATGACGGCGAGCACCATCGCGATCTGCAGGCAGGTCTTGACCTTGCCGAGCATGCTCGCGGCCATCGTCACGCCCACCTGCGTGGCGCCGAGGCGCAGCACCGTGACGGCGAGCTCGCGCGTGATGATCACCATCGCCACCCAAGCCGCGCAGCCGGTGCAGCGAGACGAGCGAGATGAGCGCGGCGATGATCAGCAGCTTGTCGGCGAGCGGGTCCATCAGCTTGCCGAACGTCGTCACCGAGTCCTGCGCGCGCGCGAGGCGCCCGTCGAGGAAGTCGGTGACCGACGCGAGCACGAACACGATCGCCGCCAGCACGTCGCCGCCCGGCGTGTTGCCGAGCAGCGCGACGACGAGCACCGGCACGAGCATGATGCGCGCCACCGTCAGCACGTTGGGCAGGTTCACGGGGAACACGGTCGCCAACATTATGTCCGCTCGCCGGCCCGCGGCCGCGCGGCTGGTATACCCGGGTGCTGCGCGCCGAGCGAGGGGGCGCGGCGCGCGATCGGCGCCCGGCGAGGACATCGGAAAGCGGAAAGGGAGTGGCGTGATGGAGCAGCGAACGCTCGGAACCAATGGCCCGCAGGTCTCGGAGATCGGCCTGGGCTGCATGGGCATGTCGGCCTTCTACGGTCAGATCGACGAGCCGGAGGCGGTGCGCACGATCCACCGCGCGCTGGACCTCGGCTGCAACTTCCTGGACACGTCTGACATGTACGGGCCGCACACCAACGAGCGGCTCGTCGGCGGCGCGATCGCGGGCCGGCGAGACGAGGTCTTCCTGGCGACGAAGTTCGGCATCAAGCTGATCCGCGACGACGATCTGATCAACCGCGTGATCGACGGCCGCCCGGAGTACGTGCGCGAGGCCTGCGAGGGGTCGCTGAAACGACTCGGCGTGGACCACATCGACCTCTACTACCAGCACCGCGTCGACCCGAACACGCCGATCGAGGAGACGGTCGGCGCGATGTCAGAGCTCGTGACCGAGGGCAAGGTGCGCTTCCTGGGGCTGTCGGAGGCGAGCGCTGAGACGGTCAGGCGCGCGCACGCGGTGCACCCGATCACGGCGCTGCAGAGCGAGTACTCGCTGTGGACGCGCGACGTCGAGGCGGAGATCCTGCCCGCGCTGGAAGAGCTCGGGATCGCGCTCGTCGCCTACTCGCCGCTGGGGCGCGGCTTCCTGTCGGGGCGCTTCACCTCCACCGAGGAGCTCGACGAGAGCGACTTTCGCCGCCACGGCCCGCGCTTCACCGGCGAGAACCTGCAGGCGAACCTCGCGCTGGCCGCGCGCGTCAGGGAGCTCGCGCACGAGAAGCAGATCACGCCCGGGCAGCTGGCGCTCGCGTGGGTGCTCGCGCGCGGGGAGAACATCGTGCCGATCCCCGGCACGAAGCGCGTCGCCTACCTGGAAGAGAACCTCGCCGCCGCCGACGTGACGCTGAGCGAGGCGGAGGTGGAGGAGATCGCGCAGTCGATCCCGGCGGCGGCCGGCGATCGCTATGACCCGATCGGCATGCGCACGGTCAACATATGAGCGCCGCGGCCGGGACGCCGGCGCCAGTGGATAGGGTGATGGCGTGCCGCTGATTCCGATGGTGATCGAGCAGACCGCGCGCGGCGAACGCGAGTTCGACATCTACTCGCGCCTGCTCAACGAGCGCATCATCTTCCTCGGCACGCCGATCGAAGACCAGGTCGCGAACCTCGTGGTGGCGCAGCTGCTGCACCTCGAGAGCCAGGACCCCGAGAAGGACATCTCGATCTACATCAACTCGCCGGGCGGCTCGATCTACTCGGGGCTTGCGATCTACGACACGATGCGCTTCGTCAAGCCGGACATCGCGACGATGTGCGTGGGCGTGGCGATGTCGATGGGGTCGCTGCTGCTGGCGGGCGGCACGAAAGGCAAGCGCGCGGCGCTGGCCAACTCGCGCATCCTCATCCACCAGCCGTCGGCGGGCTTCGAAGGCCAGTCGACCGACATCGAGATCCACGCGCGCGAGATCCTCAAGATGCGCGCGCGCATCGACGAAATCTACGCGGAGTGCACCGACAAACCGACGGAGGAGGTGCGCTCGGACATGGAGCGCGATCGCTTCTTCACCGCCGAGCAGGCGCGCGAGTACGGCCTGATCGACCGCGTGCTCTCAAGCCACTAGCTGCTGGACGGCCCTTCAGGAGCGGCCTGACGGCCGCCGCGGCGTTCGCTGTGGGGCCGCGCGAGCGCGCTGAGCCGGATGGCCGCCGACGCGGCCCCGGCAATGGGCGGTCCTGCGCTGCGACTATGCTCGCGCGGCGCGATGTCTTCACTGAGCACGCCTGAGCGCGCGACGCTCGCGCTGATCGCAGTCCTCACCGCGCTCGCGGGGCTGGCCAACTACCAGTCCTGGGCCGCCGTGCCGCGCTTTGCGCTGGCGACGCTCGCGCTCGCGGGGCTGGCGTGGGTGGTGTCGTTCGCGACCGAGCAGCTGGGCGAGCGCTTCGGGCCGGGCGTGACCGGGCTGCTGCAGTCCACGCTCGGCAACCTGCCCGAGCTGTTCGTCGTGATCTTCGCGCTGCAGAAGGGCGAGCTGGTCGTCGCGCAGACGGCGATCGTCGGCTCGATCCTCGCCAACGCGCTGCTCGTGCTCGGCCTCGTGCTCGTCGTGGGCGCGCGGCGATCGCCCGACGGCGTGATGCGCTTCTCCAAGAAGCTGCCGCGCGACACCGCGACGCTGCTGCAGGTGACCGTCTTCATCATCGTGCTGCTCGGCCTGTCGCTGGCGGCGCACGACCCGGCCAGCCACCACGTCAAGGCGATCTCGATCATCGGCGCGATCTGCCTGCTGGTCGTCTACCTGGCGTGGGTCGTGCCCTATCTGCGCTCAGACGTCGCGCCGGGCGACGCGGCGCGGGGCGCCTCGGGCGGCGAGGCCTCAGAGGAGCAATCGCGCGGCGATCCGCGGCTTTCGCTGCGCCTGACGCTCGCGCTGCTGCTGGCGGGCGGCGTCGCGTCGGCGTTCGTGTCTGACTGGTTCATCAACGGGCTGGCGCCGGCGATCGAGCAGCTGAACCTGTCGCAGGCGTTCGCGGGCCTGGTGATCGTGGCGATCGCGGGCAACGCGGTGGAGAACACGGCGGGGCTGGTGCTCGCCTACAAGCGTCGCTCGGACCTCGCGATCTCGGTCGTCAAGAACTCCGTCGCGCAGATCGCCGCGTTCCTGTTCCCGCTGATCGTGCTCGTGTCGTTCGCGCTGAACACGACGCTCACGTTCGCGCTCGCGCCCGTCTACATCGGCGCGCTGGCGCTGACGGCGCTCGCGGTCGCGCAGGTGACCGGAGACGGCGAGGCGGCCGAATTCGAGGGCTGGGCGCTGGTCGCGCTGTACGTCGTGCTGGCGGCGTTCACCGTCTATGAGTAGGGGCGTCACCGCGAAAACCCGCGGGCCCGCCGCATAGGCGGGCCTCATCAAAGGGTCTTTTGGCCGTGGCGATCATTTGCCCGCGAGCCCGCTGATGAGCGCTCCGGCGACGCCACCCGCGGCGGCCGCGCCGGCGGGCGAGGCCTCGCCCTCCAGCGGCGCGATGAACAGCGTCTGGATCGCCAGGCGGCCGGGGCCGGTGAAGCGGTTCCAGGTGAGCTTGCCGCCGCCGCCGAACACGCCGCTCTTCAGGCCCATCGTCATCGCCTCGAGCTTGACCGAGGGATCCTTGAACAGCCACGCGCCGGGCTCGACGTCGAGCTGCTCGCCGGCGTCGAGCGCCACGAGGAAGACGTTGCCGTGCCCGTGCAGCCAGACGAGCGCGTCGCCGTCGGTGGCGCGGAACTTGTCCATGAAGAAGCCCGAGCCGCCGAGCACCATGTTCTGCACGCCCTTGATGCGTTCGAAGGTGTAGTCGAGGTTGTCGGTGGCGGCGATGAACTGGTGCTCGCGCACGTCGAGGCCCTCGCCCTGGCTCGAGGTGCAGCGGCACGCACTGCCCGGGCGAGTCGCGCGAGAAGGCGATGCGCCCCGAGCCGGCGGTCTTGGTGACGAAGAACTCGAGGCCCGCGACCTTGCGTTTGACCGCGCCCGGGAGCTTCTTCAGCTCGACGTTCAGCTGGGTCTCCTTCCACAGCAGCACGTGGTGCTCGAACATCACGCTCGCCTGGCCGACCTCGATCTGCAGCTCGGGCACGAGCTCGCCACGGATGTGGTAGGTGACGCCGGCGAACGTCTCGTCGTGGACGCTCGCGGGAATCGGCTCGGGAAGATGCATGCTCGCGTCTCCTTGTCTAGGCTTGGCGCTGCTCGCGGCCGCTCGGGCACGCCGCGGGCGGGCGGGAAATGAGCTACGGTCGGTGCTTCGACGCGCGGTGACCCGATCCTCGCAAGCGCGCTAGACTGCTTGGACCTCGCCTGGGCGAGGTTTTTCTTCGCCCACGACCGCTTTTCAACCACCACGCAGCAGGGATATCCCACATGGCCCGCGGAGACGTTCGGATCGCTATCACCCTCGCGTGCGAGGACTGCAAGCGCCGCAACTACCAGACGAACAAGAGCAAACGCAACAACCCCGATCGCATCTCGCTGCGCAAGTACTGTCGTTGGTGTCGCAAGCACACCAGCCATCGGGAGACGCGCTAGCGCGGGAGCGCTGCTGTGGCCCGTGACCGTAAACGTGCAAAGCGGCGCCGCGATCGTCGCGGCGCCGGTGACGCGAGCAGCGACCCGGCGCGCGAAAGCCAGCCCGTGCGCGCCGACGTGCCCGGCGCGCTCGAGCACGCCTCGGGAGACGTCGACGAGTTCGACGCGGCGCTCGTGCGCGGCGCCGGCGGCGTGCCGGCCGCGCCCGACGCGCTCGAAGAGCAGGAGCTCGGTGGCGGCGAGATCGACATCGAGAACGATCCGCAGACCCTCTCCGAGCGCGAAATCGAGAGCGAGGCGCAGGGCGAGGGCGACCTCACCGAGGCCGGCGCAAAGCAGCTCGCGGCGAACGGCGCGGGCACGGCCACTCCCGAGCAGGCTTCGGGCGCCGGCCTACCTCACCGCGGCAACCGCGTCGTCGCCTTCCTGCGCGCCAGCTGGGCGGAGCTTCAGCGCGTCCAGTGGCCCGACCGCCGCCAGGTCTTTCAGGCGACCGCCGTCGTGCTCGGCTTCGTCGTCATCGCGGGCGCCTATCTGGGGCTCGCCGACTTCGTCGCCAAGGAAATCGTCGAAGTCATCCTCTGACGCCCGATGACCGCGCATCTCTACGTCCTTGCCCGCTCATGTGATCAAACCGTTCTCTTTTCAGGAGTCTGTGAATGTTCCGCTGGTATGTCGTAAACACCTACTCGGGTCACGAGAACAAGGTCAAGCACAACCTCGAGCACCGCGTGGTCTCGCTCGGCCAGCAGCGCGCGGTGCGCAGCGTCGTCGTGCCGACCGAAGCGGTCTCGGACATGAAGGACAACCAGAAGATCACCGTCGAGAAGCGCACGATGCCCGGCTACGTGCTCGTCAACATGGAGCTCAACGAGGACTCGTGGGGCGTGGTCAAGGGCACGCCCGGCGTGACGGGCTTCGTCGGCGCCTCGCAGTCGCCCGTGCCGCTCACGCAGGGGGAGGTCGACCGGCTGCTGCACAAGGAGGTCGCGACCGCCACGCGCACGCGCGCGCAGTTCGCGATCGGCGAGTCGGTCAAGGTCGTGTCGGGTCCGCTGTCCGACTTCTCGGGCGAGATCTCAGAGATCAACGACGACGCCGCGAGGCTCAAGGTGCTGGTATCAATCTTCGGGCGCGAGACGCCCGTGGAGGTTGGCTTTGACCAAGTCAAGAAGCTCTGAGCTGGTCGATGGCCGGCGCGGAGCGGCGTCCTCGATCGCTCGTGTGCGGAGCACACTTCGCTCACTGCGTCCTTGCTCCACTTGACCCTCGACCCGCTCAGTTGCGCAGTTCCCAATAGGCTCGAGAACGAACTGAAGAGAAAACCGAAGAGAACGAACTAGAAGAGAAGAAGAGAGATGGCAAAGAAGGTCCTCACGACGATCAAGCTTCAGGCGAACGCAGGGCAGGCGAGTCCCGCCCCGCCGGTCGGTCCTGCGCTGGGCCAGCACGGCATCAACATCATGGAGTTCTGCAAGGCGTTCAACGCGCAGACCCAATCGGAAACCGGAACGGTCATCCCGGTCGTGATCACCGTCTACGAGGACCGCTCGTTCACGTTCATCACCAAGACGCCGCCGGCCGCGGTGCTGATCAAGCAGGCGATCAAAATCGGCAAGGGCTCGGGCGAGCCCAACCGCACGAAGGTCGGCACGATCACCCAGGCGCAGCTGCGCGAGATCGCCGAGCGCAAGCTGCCCGACCTGAACGCGCACGACGTCGAGCAGGCCGCGAAGATCATCGCCGGCACCGCGCGCTCGATGGGCGTCGAGGTGGCGCCATGAGCGCGCACGGTCGCCGCTACCGCGAGGGGCTCGAGAAGGTCGACCGCGAGCGCGAGTATGCGCCGGCGGAGGCGGTCGCGCTGGTGAAAAGCCTGAGCAGCGCGAAGTTCGACGAGTCGGTCGAGCTGCACGTGCGCACGGGGCTGAACGTGCGCCACGCCGACGAGCAGCTGCGCGGCACGATCGCGCTGCCCAACGGCCTCGGCCGCGACATCAAGATCGCGGTGTTCGCGCAGGGCGACAAGGCGCGCGAGGCCGAGGAGGCCGGCGCGGACGTGGTCGGCGGGGAGGACCTCGCCAAACGCGTCGAGGAGGGATTCGACGACTTCGACGTGGCGATCGCGACGCCCGACATGATGTCTGTCGTGGGGCGCCTCGGGCGCATACTCGGGCCGTCGGGCAAGATGCCCAACCCGAAAGTCGGCACGGTGACGATGGACGTCGGCAAAGCCGTCGGCGAGTCCAAGTCGGGCAAGGTCGAGTACCGCACCGACCGCACGGCGATCGTGCACATGGTGATCGGCAAGGCGAGCTTCGACGACACGCAGCTGCTGGAGAACTACTCGGCGGTCGTCGAAGAGCTGATCCGCGCCAAGCCGTCGGTCGCCAAGGGGCGCTACCTGCGCACGATCACGCTCACCTCGACGATGGGGCCGGGCGTGAAGGTCGATCCGGGGGCGCGCACGGCCAGCGGATCGGTCGCGTGAGCTGACGCTTGCCGCGCCGCGGCGGGCGGCGCGGCCGGCCTCCGCGCGCGAGCGACGCGCGATCGGCGCCCGCGTTCGCGCGCGAGCCTCTACACTGACCGCTCAGCGCACCGCCCGAGACCCTCGGCGCCGCGACAGCGGAGAAGCCCGAGGCAGGTTGGAGCGAGCAGAAGCGGTTGCACGATCGCCCTCTCTCGTCCGCCTGCATGTGGCGGGACACCACCTTCCAGAGAGCGACGGAGCAGATGAACCGAGACCAGAAGGCCGTGGCGATCGCCGAGATCGCCACCCAGATCGAGGAGTCGAGCGCGATCTTCGCCGTCGACTACCGCGGCATCACGGTGCCCGACGCCGCGGAGCTGCGCGCCAAGCTGCGCGACGCCGACGCGACGTTCAAGGTCGTCAAGAACTCGCTCACCGAACGCGCCGCCGACCAGGCCGGCGTCGAGACGCTCAAGCCCTATCTCTCCGGTCCGACCGCGCTGACGTTCGTGCGCGGCGATGTCGCCGTCGCCGCCAAGGCGATCGCCGACTACACGCGCGCCACGCAGCTGCTGCCGTTCAAGGGCGGCCTCATGGACGGCGCCGAGGTCGACTCCGATCAGATCCGCGCCATCTCGCGCCTGCCCTCGCGCGAGACCCTCTACGCGCAGCTCGTCGGCGTCGTCGCCTCGCCCGTCGGCGGGCTCGTGCGCTCCCTCGGCGCGCTCGTCGGAGGCCTCGCGGTGGCGCTCGGGCAGGTGCGCGACAAGAAGGAGTCCGGCGAGATCCCCGCCGGCGAGCCGCCAGCCGCGGCAGCGCCCGAGGCCGAGGCGGCGCCAGAGGCCGAGGCGGCGCCCGAGGCCGAGGCAGCGCCCGAGGCCGAGGCAGCACCCGAGGCCGAGGCAGCGCCCGAGGCCGAGGAGCCGGCCGCCGAGGAGCCGGCCGCCGAGGCGCAGACGCCCGTCGAGGAGTCGCCCGACGCCGAGGCTGAGGACGAGCCCAAGGCCGAGGAGCCCGAGCCGAGGCAGAGCCCGAGGCCGAGGCGGCAGCCCGAGGCCGAGGCAGCGCCCGAGGCCGAGGAGGAGCCCAAGGCCGAGGAGGCAGACCCGAGGCCGAGGAGGAGCCCAAGGCGGAGGAGCCCGCGGATGAGCCCGAGGCCGAGGCGGCGCCCGAGGCTGAGGAGTCGGGCAGAGGAGCCGGCGGCCGAGGCCGATGTGGCTTCCGAGGACAAGACTGAGGCGGCGCAGGACGAGGCCGGCCAAGAGGACGAAAACCAGGCGGACGTCTCGGCCGAGGCTGAGTCGCAGGACGCCGAGACGAATCCCACCAAGGAGGACTGACGAAGATGGCAACCAGCACAGAGGATTGGATCGAGGAGCTGAAGGGCATCTCGGTGCTCGAGCTCGCCGAGCGGATCAAAGCGCTCGAGGAGGAGTTCGGAGTGTCGGCTGCGGCGATGGCCGCTCCGGCGGCGGCCGCTGGCGGCGGTGGCGGCGGCGACGCGGCCGACGCCGAGGAAGAGGGGGGCACGGTCGACGTGATCCTCGCCTCGGGCGGCGACAAGAAGATCCAGGTGATCAAGGTCGTGCGCGCCGCGACCGGTCTCGGCCTCAAAGAGGCCAAGGCGCTCGTCGACGAGGCTCCCAAGCCGGTCAAGGAGGGCATCGAACGCGAGGAGGCCGACAAGCTCAAGCAGGAACTGGAGGAGGCGGGCGCGGCGGTCGAAGTCAAGTAGGCCCGCTCGGGTCGGCGCCGAGAGGCGCATCTTCGCCGCTTCGAGAAGGGCCCGCGACCGCGGGCTCTTCTTCGTTCGCGGCTAACAAATTCTCGCGTTTTGCGGTAAGGTTGCCCGGCTGGCCAATAGCCGCAGCCACCCAAGGCACGACGTCGCGCCACATACGCGAGCGTCGGGGTGGGGTCCGTGAGCGCCGGCGGCCCTTGAGGGCGCCGCTGGCCTGTGCTATCTTTGATGGTCGCGCTTCGGCGCCCTCCTCTGCCCGTGTCTCGCCCTCCGAAGGAGTCGTTTCTTGGCTGCTGCAGATGCTCTCCGGACGCGCCGAAGCTTCGCGCGCCTCAGCAAGACCCTTGACGTCCCAAACCTGATTGACATCCAACGCCGTTCGTTTCAATGGCTGACCGACCCGAAGTCGGGCGGCCTGCGCGAGACGATCGATGACATCTCGCCGATCGAGGACTACACCGGCAACCTCGCCGTTCAGTTCGGCGAGTTCGTCTTCGACGAGCCGGTCGCCTCGCTGGACCAGTGCCGCGAGAAGGATCTGACCTACGCGCGACCGCTGACGGTGACGGTCGCCTTCATCAACCGCGAGACGGGAGAGATCCGTGAGCAGTCCGTGTTCATGGGCGACTTCCCGTGGATGACCGAGCGCGGGACGTTCGTCATCAACGGCACCGAGCGCGTGGTCGTCACGCAGCTCGTGCGCTCGCCGGGCGCCTACCTGATGGAGCCCAAGGATCGCGAGAAGCAGGTCTTCATCGCGAACCTGATGCCCGCGCGCGGGTCGTGGCTGGAGCTCGAGATCGACAAGAAGGGCAAGGTCTTCGTGCGCATCGATCGCAAGCGCAAGCTTCCGGTGACGGTGCTGCTGCGCGCGATGGGCTATGCCAGCGACGAGGAAATCCTCAAGCTGTTCGAGAACTCGCTCTACATCCGCAACACGATCGAGTCCGACACCGAAGCGACGCGCACCGAAGAGGGCGCGCTGATCGAGCTGTTCAAGAAGCAGCGCCCGGGCGAGCCGCCAAGCGTGGACAACGCCAAGACGCTGCTCAACCAGCTGTTCTTCGACCCCAAGCGCTATGACCTCACGCGCGTCGGGCGCTACAAGCTCAACTCGCGCCTGGGCGTCGACGTCGACATCGAGACGCGCACGCTCACCAAGGAGGACATCCTCGCGCTGATCAAGGAGCTCGTCTCGCTGCCCAAGCGCCTCGGGCTGCCCGAGGACGGGGAGGTCGAGATCAAGGACTATGCGGCCGAGGCGATGAGCATGCCGCGCGAGCCGGTGGCCGAGCACCTCGATGAGTACGAGCACTTCGGCAACCGCCGCCTGCGCACCGTCGGGGAGCTGATCCAGGAGGCATTCCGGATCGGGCTGTATCGCATGGAGCGCGTCGTGCGCGAGCGCCTCACGACCGAGGACGCCGACACGATCACGCCGCAGACGATCATCAACATCCGCCCGGTCGTCGCGGCGCTGAAGGAGTTCTTCGGCTCCTCGCAGCTGTCGCAGTTCATGGACCAGACCAACTCGCTGGCGGGGCTCACGCACCGCCGCCGCCTGTCGGCGCTCGGCGCCGGCGGGCTGACGCGCGAGCGCGCGCCGATCGAGGTGCGCGACGTGCACCCGACCCACTACGGGCGCATGTGCCCGATCGAGACGCCCGAGGGTCCGAACATCGGGCTGATCGGCTCGCTGTCCTCGTTCGCCGAGGTCTCTGAATACGGGTTCGTCACGACGCCCTACCGCGTCGTCAAGGACGGCGTGCTGACCGATGAGGTCGTGCGCCTGGACGCGACCCAGGAAGAGGAGCTGCTGATCGCGCAGGCCAACACGCCGATCGACTCGAAGACCGGGCGCCTGAAGGGCCCGGAGATCCTCTGCCGCACGCAGGCCGGCCAGTACGTGACGGTCGGGCCCAAGGACGTCGACCTCGTCGACGTCTCGCCCGAGCAGATCTGGTCGGTGGCGACGGCGATGATCCCGTTCCTCGAGCACGACGACGCCAACCGCGCGCTGATGGGCTCGAACATGCAGCGCCAGGCCGTTCCGCTGCTGAAGGCCGACGCGCCGCTGGTCGGAACCGGCATGGAGCGCCGCGCGGCGCTCGACACGGGCGACGTCCTGCTGGCGTCGGCTGGCGGCACGGTCGACTACGTCGACGCCGACCAGATCGTGATCGCGGGCAACGACGGCAAGAAGAGCGAGTACGAGCTGCACAAGTACATGCGCTCCAACCAGGGCACGCTGATCCACCACAAGCCGCTCGTGCGCACCGCCCAGAAGATCAAGCAGGGCGACGTGCTCGCCGATGGCTCCTCGACCGACAAGGGCGAAATGGCGCTCGGCAAGAACCTGATGGTCGCCTTCATGTCCTGGGAGGGCTACAACTTCGAGGACGCGATCATCCTCTCCAAGCGCCTGGTGCAGGACGACGAGCTGACCTCGATCCACATCGAGGAGTACGAGATCGACGCCCGCACGACCAAGCTCGGCGAGGAGGAGATCACGCGCGACATCCCCAACCGCTCCGAGGAGTCGCTGCGCAACCTCGACGACCGCGGCATCGTGCGCGTGGGCGCCGAGGTCATCTCCGGCGACCTGCTCGTCGGCAAGGTGACGCCGAAGGGCGAGACGGAGCTGACCGCCGAGGAGAAGCTGATCCGCGCGATCTTCAAGGAGAAGGCGCGCGAGGTGCGCGACACCTCGCTGAAGGTCCCGCACGGCGAGGGCGGCGTGGTCATCGACGTCAAGACGTTCAGCCGCGAAGCCGGCGACGACCTGCCGCCGGGGGTCAACGACCTCGTGCGCGTGTTCGTCGCCAAGAAGCGCAAGATCTCCGAGGGCGACAAGCTCGCGGGCCGTCACGGCAACAAGGGTGTGATCTCCAAGATCGTCGACGTCCAGGACATGCCGTTCCTGGAGGACGGCACGCCGGTGGACGTGATCCTCAACCCGCTCGGCGTGCCGAGCCGCATGAACGTCGGGCAGATCCTCGAGACCCACCTCGGCTGGGCGGCCGCGCAGGGCTGGTACGACGACGGCTCGGAGGCCTACCGGGGCTCGCTGTCCAAGTCGGGCAACGGCAACGGCAGCAAGGGGACCGGGCGCGTGTATGTGTCGACGCCCGTGTTCGACGGCGCGACGATCGAGGACGTCGATCAGGCGCTGGTCCGCTGGCAGGACGAGCACAAGGGCCGCATCCGCATGGACATCGACAAGAGTCGCCGTCCGGGCGAGCAGGCCTCGGGCAAGATGACGCTGTTCAACGGGCGCACGGGCGAGCCGTTCGCCGAGCAGGTGACGGTGGGCTACATGTACATCCTCAAGCTCCTGCACCTCGTCGACGACAAGATCCACGCCCGCTCGACCGGCCCCTACTCGCTGGTCACCCAGCAGCCGCTGGGCGGCAAGGCGCAGTTCGGCGGGCAGCGCTTCGGCGAGATGGAGGTCTGGGCGCTGGAGGCGTTCGGCGCCGCCTACACGCTGCAGGAGATGCTCACGATCAAGTCCGACGACACGGTCGGGCGCGTGAAGGCCTACGAGGCGATCGTCAAGGGCGAGAACATCGCCGAGCCGTCGATCCCGGAGTCCTTCAAGGTGCTGCTCAAGGAGATGCAGTCGCTGGCGCTCGACGTCAACGTCGTCTCCGAGGAGGGCGAGCGCGCCGAGATCCGCGACGAAGACGACGACCTGCTGCGCGCGGCCG
The DNA here is from genome assembly GCA_963713385.1 of uncultured Solirubrobacterales bacterium. GTDB lineage: Bacteria > Actinomycetota > Thermoleophilia > Solirubrobacterales > Solirubrobacteraceae > Palsa-744. The sequence goes on along the minus strand of CAVQLO010000007.1, from coordinate 334,147 downwards.
AGGAGCTCGGCATCGACCTCTCGGGCGTGCGCGCAGTCGCCGGCGAGGGCGGCGAGGACGCCGCGCAGGAGGGCGCCGACGGCGCCGAGGGAGAGGGAGAGGGCTCCCTCAAGGACCTCGAAGCGGGCGCCGCTGCGCTCGCCGCGGAGGCGCTCGACGGCGAGGACGCCCTGGGCGAGGACGCGCTCGCGGCGCTGGCCGACGAGGAGTCCTCCGAGGAGAAGGTGGCAGAGACGTAATCCGCGGGCACGCGGGTGGGCCGGCCGCAGCGGTCGGCGCCACGCGCCAAACGCCGCGTCGCTCGGCGCCTGCCCCGAGCGATCCGCGAGCAGCACCGACGCACCGGCAGGACAAGGCAGACGAATCCCGTTTCACCCGCGAGCGAAAGCTGACAAATGATTGACATAAATAACTTCGACGCCATCGAGATCTCGCTGGCCTCCTCCAAGCAGATCCGCGGCTGGAGCTCCGGCGAGGTGACCAAGCCCGAGACCATCAACTACCGCACGCTCAAGCCCGAGAAGGACGGCCTGTTCTGCGAGCGCATCTTCGGTCCGACCAAGGACTGGGAGTGCTACTGCGGCAAGTACAAGCGCGTGCGCTACAAGGGCATCGTCTGCGAGCGCTGCGGCGTCGAGGTCACCCGCTCGAAGGTTCGCCGCGAGCGCATGGGCCACGTCGACCTCGCCGCGCCGGTCAGCCACATCTGGTTCTTCAAGGGAGTGCCGAGCCGCATCGGCTACCTGCTCGACATGGCGCCGAAGGAACTGGAGAAGGTCCTCTACTTCGCCGCGTCGATCGTCACGTGGGTCGACGACGAGGCTCGCTCGAAGGATCTCGACACGCTCGAGAAGGAGGTCAACAAGGTGCTCGACTCCTACGCGGCAGAGCGCGAGGAGCGGGTGCTCGAGCTGCGCGAGTCGCTCAAGCGCCGCGAGAAGTACCTCCAGACCGCCAAGCAGACGCGCTTCAACGACGAGGACCACCTGTGGGCCGACTCGCTGGACGTCAACCTCTCGAAGGTCTCAGACGAGGAGCGCGAGCGGCTCACCAAGGAGCTGAACAAGACCTTCGACGCCGACATCGCCGACACCGAAGCCTACATCGAGGATGCCGCCGAGCGGCTGCGCAACGTGTGGGAGCTGTTCAAGACGATGGAGCCCAAGCAGATCGAGCACGACGAGACGACCTTCCGCGAGCTCAAGGAGCGCTTCGGATCGCCGTATGGCTTCGGCGAGTACTTCCGCGGCGGGATGGGCGCGGAGTCGGTGCGCGACCTGCTCTCCCAGGTCGACCTGCAGGCCGAAAGGGTCGAGCTCGAGGACCAGGTGAAGACCGGCAAGGGCCAGAAGCAGGCGCGCGCGGTCAAGCGCCTGAAGGTGGTCTCCGCCTTCATCCAGTCCGGCAACAAGCCCGAGATGATGGTGCTCGACGCGGTGCCCGGTCATCCCGCCGGAGCTGCGCCCGATGGTGCAGCTCGACGGCGGTCGCTTTGCGACCTCTGACCTCAACGACCTCTACCGGCGCGTGATCAACCGCAACAACCGCCTCAAGCGGCTGCTGGATCTCGGCGCGCCCGAGATCATCGTCAACAACGAGAAGCGCATGCTCCAGGAGGCCGTCGACGCGCTGTTCGACAACGGCCGCCGCGGACGGCCGGTGACCGGGCCGGGCAACCGCCCGCTGAAGAGCCTGTCGGACATGCTCAAGGGCAAGCAGGGGCGCTTCCGCCAGAACCTGCTCGGCAAGCGCGTGGACTACTCGGGGCGCTCGGTGATCGTCGCCGGCCCCTACCTCAAGCTGCACCAGTGCGGGCTGCCGAAGATCATGGCGCTCGAGCTGTTCAAGCCGTTCATCATGGCGCGGCTGGTCGAGCGCAAGTCCGCGCAGAACATCAAGGCGGCGAAGAAGATGGTCGACTCGATGATCGGCGAGGTGTGGGACGTGCTCGAGGAGGTCATCCACGAGCACCCGGTGCTGCTGAACCGCGCGCCGACGCTTCACCGTCTGGGCATCCAGGCGTTCGAGCCGCTGCTGGTCGAGGGCAAGGCGATCCAGGTGCACCCGCTCGTGTGCCACGCCTTCAACGCCGACTTCGACGGCGACCAGATGGCCGTGCACCTGCCGCTGTCGGCAGAGGCGCAGGCCGAGGCGCGCATCCTGATGCTCTCCTCCAACAACATCCTGTCACCCGCGCACGGCGCGCCGCTTGCGACGCCGACGCAGGACATGATCCTCGGCGCCTACTACCTCACCTACGGCCCCGAGAGCGACGACCTGGCGGCCAAACGCGAACTGCTGACGAGCGGCAAGTGGCCCGCCGGCGAGCCTCGCCCGCACGTGTTCCGCACCGCGCAGGAGGCCGAGCTCTCCTACGAGGGCAACGTCGTCAAATTGCACGACCTCGCCGAGTTCCGCCCGTTCGGGCGCGAGGGCGGGCACGTGCTGACGACGATCGGGCGGATCATCTACAACGACCGCATCGAGCGTGCGCTCGACGAGGCGCTGGGCGAGGGCTTCGACGCGTCCAAGTACGCGTTCGTCAACCAGCCGATGAAGAAGCGCGACACGACGCGCCTGATCGACGCGCTCGTGCAGACGCACGGGCCGACGGCGATCTCGCTCGTGCTCGACGCCTTCAAGGACCTCGGCTTCAAGTACGCCACGCAGGCCGGGATCACGATCTCCAAGAACGACGTGATCGTGCCGCCCGACAAGCAGAAGATCCTCGAGAAATACGAGGGTCTCGTGGCCGAGATCGCAGATCAGTACGACATGGGCCTGATCACCCAGCAGGAGCGCCACGAGGCGATCGTCGAGAAGTGGAACGCGGCGACCGACGACGTCGCCGACGCGATGATCGACAACCTCGACACGCTCAACCCGATCTTCATGATGGCCAACTCGGGTGCGCGTGGATCGTTCAAGCAGATCCGCCAGCTGGCTGGGATGCGTGGGCTGATGGCCAACCCGAAGGGTGAAATCATCGAGCGCCCGATCAAGGCCAACTTCATGGAGGGCCTGTCGGTGCTCGAGTACTTCATCTCCACGCACGGCGCGCGAAAGGGGCTGGCGGACACGGCGCTGCGCACCGCGGACTCCGGCTACCTGACGCGTCGCCTGGTCGACGTGGCCCAGGACGTGATCATCCGCGAGACCGACTGCGGCACCGAGGAGCACATAGAGCTCCCCGTGTACAAGGACGACGGTCAGCCCAACGACGGCCTCGTGGGCAGGATCGCCGCCGAGCCGATCACGACCAAGCGCGGGCGCATGCTCGCCGAGCAGGGCGTGGAAATCGGCCTGGCCGAGCTCGCGGACATCGCCGAGGCGTTCGGCGACGACCACGAGAAGGGCGTCGACGTCAAAGTGCCGGTGCGCTCGGTGCTCAAGTGCGAGGCCCCCAGCGGGGTCTGTCAGATGTGCTACGGACGCGCGATGGCCACCGGGGCGCTCGCCCAGATCGGCGACGCGGTGGGCATCATCGCGGCGCAGTCGATCGGCGAGCCCGGCACGCAGCTGACGATGCGCACGTTCCACACCGGCGGCGTCGCCGGGGCGGACATCACGCACGGCCTGCCGCGCGTGGTCGAGCTGTTCGAGGCGCGCAAGCCGAAGGGCCTGGCGAAGATCGCAGAGGAGGACGGCGTCGTGTCGATCGAGGAGACCGACAAGGCGCTGACGGTCGTGATCACCGACAAGGCCGGAGAGGAGCACCGCTACGCCTTCCCGCGGCGCACGCGGCTGTTCGTGAGCGCGGGCGAGAAGATCACCGCCGGGCGCCAGCTCAACGAGGGCTCGGTCTACCCGCACGAGCTGCTCGCGATACGCGGGCGCACCGAGACCGAGCAGTACCTCGTCAAGGAGGTGCAGGAGGTCTACAAGTCCCAGGGCGTGGACATCAACGACAAGCACATCGAGCTGATCGTGCGCCAGATGCTCAAAAAGGTGCGCGTCGATCAGAAGGGCGACACCGACTACCTGCCGGGCCAGTTCGTCGACCGCTTCGAGTTCGCGAAAGTGAACGACGCGGCCGGCAAGGGCGGCGGCGAGGCGGCGCAGTTCGAGGACATCATCCTCGGCATCACGAAGGCGTCGCTGAACACCGACTCCTTCCTGTCGGCGGCCTCCTTCCAGGAGACGACCAAGGTGCTGACCGACGCGGCGCTCGAGGGCAAGACGGATCGACTCAACGGCCTGAAGGAGAACGTGATCATCGGCAAGCTGATCCCGGCCGCGACCGGGCTGAAGCGCTACCGGCGGATCGAGATCGAACCGGCTGAACCGCTGCCGCGCGCGATCGACGACGTCGGCCTGCTCGATCAGGAGGAGATCGCCGCCGAGCTGGGCCTGTCGGGAGCCGAGGCGCTCGGAGGCGGCTATGGCCAGGAGTTCGCGGCCGACCTGGCATCGCTTGAGAAGATCGGCGCCGGCGGAGGCGATCCGGGCTTCGTCGAGGAGCTCGCCGACCTCGAGATCCCAGACCAGGACGGCTCCGCAGACTGATCGCCTCGCGTCGGCTCGCTGACGCTTGTCGCCGCGTTTGATGAGCGAAAGCTCATCGAGCGCGCGCGGCAACTCCGAGCGCGATGTGGTGTTCTAGGCAGGCGATGTCCGAGCGCGGCATCACGCGCCGATCACTTGCTTGCCGCGACGGCCGGAATGATGGCCGGCGGGCTGGCTGCGCGCGGCGACGCGCTGGCGGCGCTGCTGACGCCGACCGCCTTCGCGCGTGTGTCGACGCCGCGGCTGTTCGCGCGCTCGCTCGGACGCCTGGCGGCGGGCGCGGGCGGTGCGACGGTCGACCTCGGGGCCAACGCCGACCTGCTCGGCGTGACCTTCCGCGGCAGCGACGCCGCGCGCGTGCAGCTGCGCTTCCGCTGGGCGGATGGGGGCTGGAGCCCGTGGGCCTTCGCCGGCGCGGGCGGCCACGGCCCCGACGGGCAGGCGCGTTCGCCGACCGTCACCGGCGAGCCCGTGTGGAGCGGCGGCAGCTCGATCGTGCAGGTGCGAAGCGATCGAACGCTGCAGGACGTGCGCGTCGATTGCGTGGACGTCAGCGACGGCGCCGGCGCACGCTCACAGGCGCTCCTCGCCGCCCCGGCGGCGCGCGCCGCGGCGCTTGCGCTGGCGAGCCCGGTGCTCGCGGCCGGGCCCGGGCAGCCGCCGATCATCGCGCGGCGCGCGTGGGCGCAGGACGTCGCGCAGCCGAGGGTCGCGCCGCAGTACGGCGTCGTGCGGATGGCGTTCGTGCACCACACCGAGAACCCCAACGGCTACTCCGCCGCGGAGGTGCCGGCGATGCTGCGCGCGATCTTCGTCTTTCACCGCTACGTGCGCGGCTGGAATGACATTGGCTACAACTTCGTGATCGACCTCTACGGGCGCACCTTCGAGGCGCGCGCGGGGGGCATCGACGAGCCCGTCGTCGGCGCGCAGGCCGGCGGCTACAACACCGAAAGCAGCGGCGTGGCGGTGCTCGGGGACTTCATGAGCAGCGCGATCTCGCCGCCGGCGGCGGACGCGCTGAAGCGGCTGCTCGCGTGGAAGCTGTCGCTGCACGGCGTGCCCTCGCTGGGGCGCGTGACGGTGCGCGTCAACCCGGCCGGCGCCGTCTACAGCCGCTTTCCCCCCGGCGCGCGCGTGTCGCTGCCGCGCGTGGCCGGGCACCGCGACGGCGACAGCACCGACTGCCCGGGCGATGTGCTCTACGACCAGCTGCCGGCGCTGCGGCCCGCCATCCACGAGCTCGCCGGGCGCCCGGCGCTCGTCACGATCGCGCTCGCCGCCAGCGAGCCCGCGCCGGGCACAGCGCCGACGCCCCCCGCGAGCCAGACGCCCGCGACGCAGGCTCCGCCACCCGTGGGCTCAGCGGGCGGCGCGACGCTCACGCTGGCGGGCAAGCTCGCATTTCTCGATGGCGCGCCGATCCTCGGCGCGCCGGTGCTCGTGCAGGCGCGCAGCGTCTCAGAGCGCGGCCAGCTGGTGCGCGAGCAGACGATCGCTCAAGCCGTCAGCGGTGCCGGGCGGCGCGTGGTCTGCGGTCGTGCAGAGCGTGCCTGCGCGCACACCGACTTGGCTGCGCGCGCTCTGGCCCGGCGGCGGCGAAGGCGCGGTCGGCGGCGTGGGAGCGACGATCTCACAGCCGCTGCGCGCAGCGGGCGCGGTCAGCGCTGCGCCAGCTGCGCCGCCCACTCCCGCAGCACCTGCGCCTGGGACTCCGTGAGCCCCTGCTGGGGCTCGGTGGCGACGAGCAGCGTCGGCGCGCTGCGCGCGTCTGCCCACTCGTGGCAGGCCGCGTTGAAGCCGTCGTCGATCCATGCCAGCGGGCGCTGAGCGGCGTAGGAGTCGATCGCGTCGAGCTTCCAGTGCGTGCCGGCAGAGCTCGCCCGCTCGGCGTCGCGCGAGAAGCGCAGGAAAGGCAATCCGGGGGGCATGTCCAGCAGATGGGGCAGGTGTTCGTTGGCCTTCTCCTCCCAGCCGCTGGCCCACACGAGGTCATAGCAGTCGGCCAGCGCGAGCAGGTGAGCGGCGGCGGCGTAGGAGAGGAAGTGGGGCATGCCGTCGATCGAGCACAAGCGCCCGTCGAGCGCCTGCCGTGCGTCTGCAGCGCCGCCCGCCAGCGCGCCGATGCTTCGCTGTGCGGCGATCGCCGGCGCGCCGAACAGCGACAGCACGCCGTCGATGTCGACCATCAGCAGTGGCCTTGGCCGGGTGCCCGGCGGAGATTGGGAGGCCCCTTTAGCTCGCACAGAGGTTGACGTGGGTAATGTGCCTATGTCGCTGGCGGGCAGTAAAGCAGTACGGGGGGCCCGTCGATCCGTCCCCACGTCCCTCTGACCCACCTCATGACCATCGACCTCGGCATCCTCCTAGCACTCGTCTGCGCCTTCATGGCGAACCTCGCGTTCTTCTACAAGCACCGGGGCGCCAACTCCGTCGCCAGGGTCCAGGTCCGCCACCCGCTGCGCTCCGCGCGCGTGCTGTACTCCTCGCGCTGGTTTGCGCTCGGGATGCTGATCGCGACCGCGAGCTGGGGACTGCACGCCGCCGCGCTGGCGCTCGCGCCGATGTCCGTCGTGCAGGTGTCGCTCGCCGCCGGCGTCGTGTTCGTCGCGGTGATGGCCGACCGCATGTTCGGCTTCGAGGTCGGCCGGCGCCAGTGGATCGGGCTGATGGCGACCGCCGCGGGCCTCGTGCTGCTCGGCGTCACGCTGCCGGCGATGCACGGCGCGCACTCGCAGTTCTCACAGGCTGCGATGATCGCCTTCGAGGCCGGCCTGTTCGGGCTCGGCGGGCTGCTGATCATGGGGCCGCGCATGGGCGGGCGCTCAGAGCACCACGGCGTGATGCTCGGGGCCGCCGCGGGCGTGCTGTTCGGCGTGTCCGACACCGCGATCAAGGCGTTGACGGGCATCACCGGAGCGCACGGCCTGATGGGCCTGGCGCTCAGCCCCTGGCTGGCCGTCGCGGTGCTCGCGTCGATCGTCGCGTTCTACGCCTCCGCGCGCGGGCTGCAGGACGGGGAAGCGGTCCCCGTGATCGCGGTCACCGGCACGGCGGCGAACATCGCCGGCATCGCCGGCGGCATCATCGTCTTTGGCGACCCGCTCGCCGCCAGCCCGCTCGGCGTGGTCGCGCAGGCGAGCGCGTTCGTGCTGGTCATCGTGGCCTGCGCGCTGATGCCCGCGCCCGTGCGAGCGGCCGGCGTGGCCGCCGCGAGTGCCTAGCGCTGCTAGCATCCTCGGCCGATGCCGACAACGTCTCAGCTGGTGCGCAAGGGACGCCTTGCGCCCAAGAAGAAGCTCGCCACGCCGGGCCTGAAGTCCGGAACCGGGCGCAAGAAGAAGGTCGCAGCGCCACAGCGCCGCGGCGTGTGCACGCGCGTGTACACGACGACACCCAAGAAGCCCAACTCCGCGCTGCGCAAGGTCGCGCGCGTGCGCATCTCCGGCTCGATCGAGGTGACCGCCTACATCCCCGGCGAGGGACACAACCTGCAGGAGCACTCGGTGGTGCTCGTGCGCGGAGGCCGCGTCAAGGACCTGCCGGGCGTGCGCTACAAGGTCGTGCGCGGAACGCTCGACGCCGCCGGCGTGAGCGACCGCAAGAAGGCCCGCTCGCAGTACGGCGTGAAGAAGCGCTAGCCGATGCCCCGCCGCGCCGCAGCCCAGATCCGCCCGCCGGAGGCAGATCCCGTGCACCGCTCGAAGCTGGTGCAGCAGGTGATCAACAAGGTGATGCTCGACGGCAAGAAGTCGACAGCCGAGCGGATCGTCTACGACGCGCTCGCGCTCGTCGGAGAGCGCAGCGAGAAAGACCCGATCGAGTCCCTGGAGGCCTCGATCAAAGCGCTCACGCCGTCGCTGGAGGTCCGCTCGCGTCGCGTCGGTGGCGCCACCTACCAGGTGCCGGTCGAGGTGCCCAGCCGCCGCGCGCGCACGCTCGCGGTCCGCTGGCTGGTCGAGTTCGCGCGCCAACGGCGCGAGAAGACGATGGCCCAGCGACTGGCCAACGAGCTGATCGACGCGCAGTCCCAACAGGGCGGCGCCTACAAGCGCAAGGACGACATCTACCGCATGGCGCAGGCCAACAAGGCCTTCGCGCACTATCGCTGGTAGCGCCCTCGCGGCGCAGGGCGCGTCTCGGCTCGAGCACGTTCAGTCCGAGCGCCGTCGGCTTCAGCTACCTGCTCGTCTCTTAGCGTCTCTGAGCAGACCCCCGCAACGCTATGCAGCTTGATCTGTGACATGGCGCACAGACCACAGATGCTTGACGGCAAAAGCTTAGGTACCTAAACTTCAGGTACCGAATGTCTTCTGAGGCGACAACGGCGGGTCCCGGCTTTCACCCCGAGGCCTCTGACCGCATAGAGCCCTACGTCTGGAAGATCGCCGGCGTGGTGATCCTCGGGATGATCATGTCGATCCTCGACACGACGATCGTCAACGTCGCGCTGCGCACGCTGGGGCACGACCTGCACAGCTCGCTCGCGCAGATCCAGTGGGTCATCACCGGCTATCTGCTGTCGCTCGCGGCCGTGATCCCGGTCACCGGATGGGCCGCGCGACGCTTTGGTGCGAAGCGCGTGTACATGGCCTCGCTGGTTCTGTTCACGGTCGGCTCGGCGCTCTGCGCGATTGCGACGAGCACCACCGAGCTCGTGCTTCTTCCGCGTCCTCCAGGGCGCGGGCGGCGGCATGATCATGCCGGTCGCACAGCTGATCATGGCTCAGATCGCGGGTCCCAAGCGGATGGGCCGGGTGATGGGCATCGTCGCGATGCCCGCGATGCTCGGTCCGATCCTCGGGCCGGTCGTCGGCGGAACAATCCTCGAGAGCCTGCACTGGTCGTGGATCTTCCTCGTCAACGTCCCCATCGGCTTTGTCGCCTTCTTCCTCGGCTGGCGGATCATTCCCCACACGGAATCCGGTGAGGCCGGGCGCTTGGATGTTCTCGGCCTGGTGCTGCTGTCGACGGCGTCGAGCGCGGTCGTCTACGGCCTCGCACAGCTTGGGACGCCGAACACGAGCCTGACGGCCTCGATCGTCGTACTGCCGATCGCTGGCGGGCCTCGCGCTGACCGGCGTCTTCTGCTGGCACGCCCTGCGCGTGGAGCGCCCGCTGCTCGACGTTCGCCTGTATGCGAACCGGATCTTCGCGGCCGCGTCGTTCACGACGTTCGCACTCGGCGCCGCGCTGTTCGGGGCGATGATCCTCGTTCCCCTGTACTACCAGGAAGTCCGTCACGAGAGCCTGATCGCGACCGGTCTGCTGGTCGGGCCCCAGGGTTTCGGAATGCTCTTCGCGATGCCGATCGCCGGGCGCCTGACCGATCGCTTCGGCGGCGGCCGCGTTGCCCTCGGTGGCGTCTCGGTGCTGTGTCTGAGCACGATCCCCCTTGCCTTCATCGGCCCGAGCGCGTCGATCGTCGGTATCTCGGCGGTGCTGCTCGTGCGCGGGATCGGCATCGGCTTTTCGTTCATGCCGGCGATGACAACGGCGTTCGCCTCGCTGCGCCCCGATCAGCTCTCCGACGCGACGCCCCAGCTGAACGTGCTGCAGCGCATCGGCGGTGCGATCGGGACGGCCGTGCTCGCCGTGGTGCTGCAACGCGCGAGCGGAGTTGCTCCGTCGGTCACGCACCTCGCGCACGCCTTCAACACGGCCTACTGGTGGTCGTTCGGGACCGCCGCGCTCGGGCTGATCCCCTGCGTGGTGCTGCTGCGCGCGGAGAACCCGCGCGCCAAGCTCACTCGCGCGGCGTCGAACGCCGAGGCGGCCGTCGAGCCGCTGGGCGCCTAGGTCCGCAGTCATGGGCGCCACCGTCACCGCACAGCCCGAGCGCGACTCGCGCGAGGGCGCGAGGCCGACCTGGCCGAGCTGGGGCTGGCGTTTCGCCATGTGTTTCGCACGCTCAACCGCCTGCGCGGCCGCGATACGCACCTGGGCGGCTCGGAGCTCAGCCACGCCCAGTTCGAGTTGCTGATCGAGCTGCATGACCGCGGCGAACTGCAGATCGGCGAGCTGGCGGCCGCCGCGCGGCTGTCGCCCGGAACCGTCAGCCAGATGCTCGACCAGCTCGTCGAGGGCGGGCACGTGGAGCGCGTGCGCTCAGACAGCGATCGCCGCGTCGTGCTCTGCCGCCTGACCGCGCCCGGCAGACGCAAGATCGAGGCCAAGCGCAAGGCCTGGCAAAGCCGCTGGGAGCAGGGCCTTCGGGATGTCGACGACGCCGAGCTGCGCGCCGCCGCGCGGGTGTTGCGGCGGTTGGGCGAGGTCTTCGACGACGCACCTGCAGACGGCGATCAGGGGTGAGAAACGTCCGAGCGAGAGCCGTTGCAATCCTGGCTCCAGACGGTCGAATGGCGCCAATCGCTCTGCTATAGTCGGCCTTGCGCCGCGGGTGGGCGCGATTGTGTCCGCCCGTGGGGCCTTCAAGCAAGTGATGGAGACCTCGAGCAGATAACGACACGAAACGGTCCGCCGCAGACCAGCGACGTGTGTGGGCCCGAGGGGCCCATTTTTTTGCCCGAAAACGACCGTTCGTCGACTCCGCCGCTCGCCCCTATCTGAAACCCCCGCCACCCGCCGACCAAGAAACAGACCATGCCACGCAAGTTCAGCCTCCAGAACACCCGCAACATCGGGATCATGGCGCACATCGACGCCGGCAAGACGACGACGACCGAGCGCATCCTCTACTACACCGGACGCACGTACAAGATCGGTGAGGTGCACGACGGCGCCGCGACGATGGACTGGATGGAACAGGAGCAGGAGCGGGGCATCACGATCACCTCCGCGGCGACGACCGCCGAGTGGGACGGGCACCGCATCAACATCATCGATACCCCCGGGCACGTCGACTTCACCGTCGAGGTAGAGCGCTCGCTGCGCGTGCTCGACGGCGCGATCGCCCTGTTTGACTCGGTCGCCGGCGTCGAGCCTCAGTCTGAGACCGTCTGGCGCCAGGCCGACAAGTACCACGTTCCGCGCATCGCCTACATCAACAAGATGGACCGCATCGGCGCGGACTTCGACGCGGGCGTGAAGACGATGATCGATCGCCTCGGCGCGCACCCGGTTCCGATCCAGCTGCCGATCGGCGCGGAGGGCGAGTTCGAGGGGATCGTCGACCTCGTGACGATGAAAGCGGTCGTCTACAAGGACGACCTCGGGACCGAACAGGATGTGGTGGAGATCCCCGACGCGCTGGCCGATCAGGCCGCAGCCGCGCGCGAGCACCTGCTGGAGGAGGTTTCCCACTACGACGACGGGCTCGTCGAGCTGATCCTCGAGGAGGCCGAGATCACCGAGGAGCGCCTCAAGCAGGCGATCCGCACGGCGACCCTGTCGACCAAGCTGACGCCCGTGCTGTGCGGCTCGTCGTTCAAGAACAAGGGCGTGCAGCCGCTGCTGGACGCCGTCGTCGACTACCTGCCCTCGCCGCTGGACGTGCCGCCGGTGACCGGCACCGAACTGATCAGGGGCCAGGAGGAGGCGCGCGAGGCCGTGCGCCAGGCCGACGACTCAGAGCCCTTCGCGGCGCTCGCGTTCAAGATCGCGGCGGACCCGTATGTCGGCAAGCTGACCTACTTCCGCGTCTACTCCGGACACCTGGAGGCAGGCTCGCGCGTGCTCAACGTCAACAGCGGGCGCACCGAGCGGATCGGGCGCATCCTGATGATGCACGCCAACGACCGCGAGGAGGTCTCAGAGATCTTCTCCGGCGACATCGCCGCGGCGGTCGGCATCAAGCAGGTGATCACCGGCGACACGCTCGCCGCGCCCGACGCGCCGATCCAGCTGGAGAACATCGTCTTCCCCGAGCCCGTGATCAAGGTCGCCGTCGAGCCCAAGACCAAGGCCGACCAGGAGAAGATGTCGGTCGCGCTCGGTCGTCTGGCCGAGGAGGACCCCACCTTCCAGGTGCGCAGCAACGAGGAGACCGGCCAGACCGAGATCTCGGGCATGGGCGAGCTTCACCTCGAGGTGCTCGTCGATCGCATGAAGCGCGAGTTCGGCGTCGAGGCCAACGTCGGGCGCCCGCAGGTCTCCTACCGCGAGACCGTGCGCGCCAACGTGGAGAAGATCGAAGGCAAGTTCGTGCGTCAGACAGGTGGCTCGGGCCAGTTCGGGGTCGTGTACATCAACCTCGAGCCCGCGCCCGGTGAGGGCTTTGAGTTCATCAACAAGATCAAGGGCGGGAACATCCCCTCGGAATACATCCCGGCCGTCAAGAAGGGCGTCGAAGAGGCGCTCGAGAACGGCGTCAGGGCCGGCTACCCGATGGTCGACATGCGAGTCACGCTGGTCGACGGCAAGTACCACGACGTCGACTCCTCGGAGATCGCGTTCAAGGTCGCCGGCTCGATTGCTCTCAAAGAGGCAGCCAAACGCGCCAAGCCGGTGCTGCTGGAGCCGATCTTCGAGGTCGAGGTCGTCACCCCCGAGGACTTCCTCGGCGACGTCATCGGCGACCTCTCGCGCCGGCGCGGGCGCGTCGAGGGGCAGGAGCGACGCGGCAACGCGCTGGCCGTCACGGCCAGGGTGCCGCTGAGCGAGATGTTCGGCTACGCGACCGACCTGCGCTCAAACACGCAGGGCCGTGCCAACTACACGATGCAGTTCGAGTGCTACGAGGAGGTTCCGCCGAACATCGCGGAGCAGATCGTCGAGCAGCGCACGGGGGAACCGGTTCCGGCCTAGCCGACTCGGACTCAGGTCGGATAGCCAGAGAGCAGCGGTCAGTCCAGCACACCAGCCAAGCCGACCGAGTAGCAGCAGTCACGGACGACCGCATTTAGATAGATTTCCCGGTTCGCCATAACACGGGCGAACATCCAAGTCGATACAGGAGCGAGCAAAAAGTGGCGAAGGAGAAGTTCGAGCGCGACAAGCCGCACGTCAACGTCGGAACCATTGGTCACATCGATCACGGAAAGACGACGCTGACCGCTGCCATCACCACGGTGCTGGCTGAGAAGGGAGGCGCCGAAGCGCGCAGCTTCGAGGAGATCGACAACGCGCCCGAGGAGAAGGAACGCGGCATCACGATCGCCACCTCGCACGTCGAGTACCAGACCGAGAACCGTCACTACGCCCACGTCGACTGCCCCGGCCACGCCGACTACGTCAAGAACATGATCACCGGCGCCGCGCAGATGGATGGCGCGATCCTCGTCGTGTCGGCGGCCGACGGCCCGATGCCCCAGACGCGCGAGCACATCCTGCTCGCCCGCCAGGTGGGCGTTCCCTACATCGTCGTGTTCCTCAACAAGGCCGACATGGTCGACGACGAGGAGCTGCTGGAGCTGGTCGAGGTCGAGGTGCGCGAGCTGCTCTCCGAATACGACTTCCCCGGCGACGACATCCCCTTCATCACCGGCTCGGCGCTGAAGGCGCTGGAAGGCGACGAGGGCTACAAGGACAAGATCATCGAGCTCGCGTCGGCGCTTGACTCCTACATCCCCGAGCCGGTCCGCGAGCTGGACAAGCCCTTCCTGATGCCCGTCGAGGACGTCTTCTCGATCACCGGCCGCGGCACGGTCGCCACGGGCCGCGTCGAGCAGGGAATCGTCAAAACCGGCGACACGGTCGAGATCGTCGGCATCCACGACACGTCCAACACGGTCGTGACGGGCGTGGAGATGTTCCGCAAGATCCTCGACGAGGGTCGCGCGGGAGACAACGTCGGATGCCTGCTTGCGAGGCACCAAGCGCGAGGAGATCGAGCGCGGCCAGGTGCTCTGCAAACCAGGCTCGATCACGCCGCACACCAAGTTCAAGTCCGAGGTCTACGTGCTCAAGAAGGAGGAGGGTGGACGCCACACCCCGTTCTTCACCGGGTACCGGCCTCAGTTCTACTTCCGTACAACAGACGTCACCGGCGTGGCCAAGCTGCCCGACGGCGTCGAGATGGTCATGCCCGGCGACAACGTCCAGATGGAGATCGAGCTGATCCAGCCGATCGCCATGGACCAGGGTCTGCGCTTCGCCATCCGAGAGGGCGGACGCACGGTCGGCTCTGGCGTGGTCAGCGAGATCATCGAGTAGCACTGTCGCCCCTGCGCACGCGGGGGCGACACGCATTGGCAGTCCGATACGACGAAGACATCCCCGACGGAGTCGCACGCTGGCAAGGGGACGGACAGGCACGGGATCAGTCCGTCACTCGCCGCTTCCGGAGGGGTTGGGGAGCGAGTCCGCTCCGCCCGGGTCAGGTCGATCCGGGCACGATCGCAAGACACGACGCACAACACCAACACCAACACCGACACCAGACACAGAACAGGTATTTCAAAGAGAGCTTCGATGGCATCCGCCACGCAAAACAAGATCCGCATTCGCCTGAAGGCGTATGACACCTCGGCGATCGAGTCCGCGGCGAAGGAGATCGTAGAGACCGCTACGCGCACGGGCGCGACGGTGTCCGGTCCGGTGCCGCTGCCGACCGAGAAGAACGTCTACTGCGTCATCCGCTCGCCGTTCAAGGACAAGGACTCGCGCGAGCACTTCGAGATCCGCACGCACAAGCGGCTGATCGACATCCATCAGCCCACCCCCAAGACCGTCGATTCCCTCCAGCGCCTGGACAACCTGCCGGCCGGCGTGGACATCGAGATCCGCCTCGCGACCTGAGCCTTCACAGTCGACCCTCGCTCTCTGCTATGCCCGCCATCCTCGCCAAGAAGCTCGGCATGACCCAGGTCTTCCAGGACGACGGAAGCGTCGCCGGCGTGACCGTGCTGCAGGCCGGGCCGTGCCCGGTGACCGCGATCCGCACGCCCGAGCGAGACGGCTATGCGGCCGTGCAGCTTGCCTTCGGCCAGACCAAGGAGAAGCACATCTCAAAAGCCGAGCTCGGCCATCTCAAGAAGGCCGACGCGCCGCCGCTGCGCCACCTGGTCGAGTTTCGCACCGGCGACGACGCGAGATCGAGCAGCAGCTCGGCGAGATGGTGACGGTGGACGCGTTTGAGGTGGGTCAGCGGGTGAAGGTCGCCGGGATCTCCAAGGGCAAGGGCTTTCAGGGGACGATCAAGCGCCACAACTTCGCCAGCGGCCCGAAGTCCCACGGCTCGCACAACGTGCGCGCGCCGGGATCGATCGGAGCCTCCGCATGGCCCGCGCGCGTGATGAAGGGCATCCGCGGACCCGGGCAGATGGGCAACAAGCGCATCACCCAGAAGGGCCTCGAGATCGTGCGCGTCGACAGCAAGGAGAACCTGCTGCTGCTGCGCGGCTCGGTCCCGGGCGGCGCGGGTGCGCTCGTGGAGGTGCGCAGCGATGCCTGAGGCACCGGTGCTCGGCGCGGGCAAGAAGGCCAAGCTAGACGACGCCGCGTTTGGCGCGCGCTTTGCCGGCGCGCTCGTCCATCAGTGCGTGCGCGCAGAGCAGGCCGCACGACGCCGCGGAACGGCGTCGACGAAGACCCGCGGCATGGTCTCCGGCGGAGGCGCCAAGCCGTGGCGCCAGAAGGGCACCGGTCGCGCGCGCGCCGGGTCCAACCGCTCGCCGATCTGGACCGGCGGGGGCGTCGTGTTCGGCCCCCAGCCGCGCTCCTACACGTTCAAGGTCAACCGCAAGGAGCAGCGCGCCGCGCTCCGCAGCGCGCTCTCGCTGCACGCCGCGCGCGGCTCGCTTGCGATCCTCGACGCGAGCGCCTTCCAGGCGCCCAAGACCAGCCAGGCGCGCGAGCTGCTCGAAGACTGGGGCCAGGCGCGTCCGACGCTCGTCGTGGTCACCGAGGAGGAGTCCTCGGCCGCGCTGTCCTTTCGCAACCTCGCCCGCGTGGCGGCGCTGAGCGCACAGGACGTGGGCGTGACTGACATCGTCGGTGCGGCCTCGCTGCTCGTCTCAGAGTCCGCGCTGCACGCACTGACCACGCGCGCCTCCCAGCCGCGCAGCGCAGGCAAGGCGGCCGCCTGATGGAGCCCGCGCAGGTGATCATCCGCCCGGTGGTGTCGGAGAAGAGCTACGTGCTCTCCGCCGCCGACCGCTACACCTTCCGCGTGCACCCCGACGCGCACAAGACCCAGATCCGCCAGGCCATCGAGGAGCTCTTCGACGTGCACGTGGTGGGCGTGCGGACGTTGAGCGTCAAGCCAAAGCCCAAGGCGCGCGGCATCACGCGCGGGCAGACGCGCACGTGGAAGAAGGCGATCGTGCAGGTGCGCGCCGGTGACAGCATCCCGGTCTTCTCGGGCCTGCAGGCGGCGGACGGCTAGGGACCGCAGATGCCCATCCGCAAGCCCAAGCCGACGAGCCCCGGAAGGCGGTTCGTGTCCTACCCGGACTTCGCCGAGATCACCCGCTCTGAGCCCGAGAAGACGCTCGTCGAAGGAATCAAGAAGAGCGGCGGGCGAAACGTCCACGGGCGCAAGACCTCACGCCACCGCGGCGGCGGTGCAAAGCGCGCCTACCGGCGCATCGACTTCAAGCGTCGCAAGGATGGAGTCGACGCGCGGGTCGCGGCGATCGAGTACGACCCCAACCGCTCCGCCTACATCGCGCTGCTGCACTACGTCGACGGCGAGAAGCGCTACATCCTCGCCCCCCAGCGCCTGGCCGTCGGCATGACGGTCGCCTCGGGCGACGGCGCGGACATCGCGGTCGGCAACTGCATGGCGCTGTCGCGCATGCCGGTCGGCACGGTGATCCACAACGTCGAGCTTCAGCCGGGCCGTGGCGGACAGATGGCGCGCTCGGCGGGAGCCGGGGTGCAGCTGATGGCAAAGGACGGCGATATCGCCACGCTGCGACTGCCCTCGGGGGAGATGCGCACAGTGCGCGCGGAGTGCCGCGCGACGGTCGGCACGATCGGCAACGCAGACCATCAGAACGTGAAGGTCGGCAAGGCCGGGCGCAAGCGCCACATGGGCGTGCGACCGCAGACGCGCGGCGTGGCGATGAACCCGGTCGATCACCCGCACGGCGGCGGCGAGGGGTCGACGACCGCCGGGCGCCACCCGGTCACGCCGTGGGGGGTGCCGACGCTCGGCTATCGCACGCGCAAGAAGAACAAGGCGTCGAACTCGGCGATCGTGCGCGGGCGCAGGCGCGGGAAGGGCAAGAAATAATGAGCCGCTCGGGCAAGAAGGGGCCGTGGGTGGAAGAGCGCCTGATGTCGCGCATCGAAGCACTCAACGCGGCCAACAACAAGAAAATGCTCAGGACGTGGTCGCGCGCGTCGACGATCTTCCCCGAGATGGTCGGGCACACGATCGCCGTGCACGACGGCAAGCGCCACGTGCCCGTGTTCATCAGCGAGTCGATGGTCGGTCACAAGCTCGGCGAGTTCGCGCCGACGCGCGTCTTTCGCGGTCACGCCGGATCGGGCAGGGTCCGATGAGCGCGGTCACGCGCAAACCGATTGTCAGGGCGCGGGCGCGCTACGTGCGCACCTCGGCGCGCAAGGCGCGCCTGGTGTGCGGGCACCTGCGCGGGAAGTCCGTTCAGGAGGCGCGCGCTATCCTCGCCTTCACCTCTCGCGACGTGGCGCGCGACTGGAGCAAGCTGCTCGAGTCGGCGGTGGCCAACGCGGAGAGCAACCACGAGTTGCTCGAGGATGATCTCGTCGTTCGCGAGGCCTATGCGGACGAGGGACCGACGATCAAGCGCTTTCGGCCGCGCGCGATGGGGCGCGCCACGCCGATCCGCAAGCGCACGAGCCATTTGACGATCACATTGACCCCGGCGACGGCGCCGGCAAATACCAAGAAGGGCTGAAGAGGGGCACATGGGACAGAAGGTTCATCCAGAGGCTATGCGCGTGGGCTACATCCACGATTGGAAGTCCAACTGGTTCAACGAGAAGAACTTCGCGGAGTATCTGGCCGAGGACGTGCGCATCCGCAAGCACATCTTCGAGAAGCTCGCCCACGCCGGCCTGTCGGACATCACGATCCGCAAGGACGCAAACGAACTCGAGGTCAACATCCACACCGCGCGCCCGGGCATCGTGATCGGCAAGTCCGGCAGCGAAGTCGATGCGCTGCGTCGCGAGCTGCACGGCATGACCTCCAAGCAGATCAAGGTGAACATCCTCGAGATCAAGCGCCCGGAGCTGGACGCGAAGCTCGTCGCGCAGTCGATCGCCGAGCAGCTGCAGAATCGCGTCGCCTTCCGTCGCGCGATGAAGCGCGCGCTGACGAGCGCGATGCGCTCCGGCGCCAAGGGCGTGAAGGTGCAGGTCTCAGGGCGCCTCGGCGGCGCAGAGATGGCGCGCACCGAAAGCTATTCCGACGGTCGCGTCCCGCTGCACACGATGCGCGCGGACATCGACTACGGCTTCTATGAGGCGCGCACGACCTTTGGCGGGATCGGGGTGAAGTGCTGGATGAACAAGGGCGAGATCATGCCCGAGGGTTACACCGGCGCCGACCTGACCGACATGACCGCTCCGGCGGCGCCGGGCAACGAGCGCGACGGGCGCGGCGGGCGCGACGGGCGCGATCGCGGTGGGCGCGGCGGACGCGGGCCTGGAGGCGGCGGACGCGGTCCCGGCGGCGGCGGTCGTGGCCAGGGCGGCGGCGGCGGGGACGTGGCCCCGGCGGCGGTGGACGCGGCCCGCGCTCGGGCGGCAACGGACGGCCGAACGGCAGCGGGGTGTCGCGCTGATGCTTTCCCCCAAGCGTGTCAAGCACCGCAAGCAGCACCGCGGACGTCGCGCGGGCGTCTCGCGCGGTCAGGTCAAGGTGCAGTTCGGCGAGTATGGCCTGAAGGCGCTCGAGTGCGGCTGGCTGACCGATCGCCAGATCGAGGCCGCGCGAGTCGCGATGACGCGCAAGATCAAGCGTGGCGGCAAGGTGTGGATCAACGTCTTTCCCGACAAGCCGGTCACCAAGAAGCCGGCCGAGACGCGCATGGGCTCGGGCAAGGGCAATCCCGAAGGCTGGGTCGCGGTTGTCAAGCCCGGGCGCGTGATGTTCGAGCTCGCCGGCGTCTCCGAGCCGCTCGCGCGCGACGCGATCCGCCTCGCGGCGCACAAGCTGCCGCTCAAATCCAAGTTCGTGCTGCGCGAGGACTAGATGCGCGCCAAGGAGATCCGCGACATGGAGGACTCAGAGCTGGCCAAACGCGTGGGCGAGCTGCGCAGGGACCTGCTCGGCCTGCGCTTTGCCAACGCGACGGGCGAACTCGAGGACACCGCGTCGCTCGGTCGCACCAAGCGTGATCTCGCACGCGTGCTGACCGTTGCGCGCGAGCGCGCCAGCCGGGTCGCCCACGCGGCGTCGACGGCGACTTCGAGCGGAGGGCGGTGAGGGACATGGCTGACGAGACAGAGAACGAGACGCCCGACGCCGACGACGTGCAGGCCCCGGCCGACCAGCCCGAGCAGGCGGTCGAGCCACAGGCTCCCGAGGCGCAGGCCGACGAGGCGCCCGACGCCGAGGCGCCCGCCGCCGAGGGCGCAGCCGAGGCGGTCGAGGCAGGCGCCGACGGCGCCGAGGAGGCGAGCTCACCAGAGGAGGCCAGCGAGGCTCCACAGCGCGCCGCCGCGCCGGCGCCCGAGCCCGGCGAGAAGCTCTCGCCCAAGGAGATCCGTCGCCGCAGGCGCTCGCGCCATGCCGGCGACGCGCGTCCGCCGCGCACTGCGCAGGAGCGCCACGCCGACCGCCTCGCACGGCGGGCGGGCAAGGCGGTCGCTCGCCGTACGCGCCGAGCCCAGGAACGCACCAAAGCCGCCGAGCGCCGCGCCGCCACGCCGGCGCGCGAGCCGCTCGCGCCGCTGCACCCGAGCGGTGAGGGTACGCGCCGCGAGCGCCAGGGCGTCGTCGTGTCAGACAAGGCCGAGAAGACGATCACGGTGCGCATCGACGTGGCGCGCCGTCACCGCCGCTACGAGAAGATCGTGCGCAGCTCGAGCACGCTGCACGCCCACGACGAGAACAACGAGGCGCACGTCGGGGACGTCGTGCGTGTGATCGAAAGCCGCCCGCTGTCGAAGACCAAGCGCTGGCGCCTGGTCGACGTGTTGGAGCGCGCGCGATGATCCAAAACGAGACCCGGCTGCGCGTCGCAGACAACACCGGCGCGCGCGAGATCCTGTGCATCCGCGTCAAGGGCGGCTCCAGGCGGCGCTACGCGTTCGTCGGCGACGTGATCACGGCGACCGTCAAGCAGGCCAACCCGCAGGGGGCGGTCAAAAAGGGCGAGGTCGTGACCGCCGTGGTCGTGCGCACCAAGAAGCCGATCGGCCGCGACGACGGCACCTACATCGCCTTCGACGAGAACGCCGCGGTGATCATCGACGAGCAGAACAACCCGCGCGGCACGCGCGTCTTCGGACCCGTCGCGCGCGAACTGCGCGAGCGCAACTTCATGAAGATCGTCTCGCTTGCGCCGGAGGTGCTGTGATGGCCGCCGTCGCGACAAAGCGCCGCAAGCTGAAGATCCGCACGGGCGATCAGGTGCAGGTGATGGCCGGCAAGGACCGCGGCAAGACCGGTCGCGTGCTGCGCGTCGAGACGGCCAAGCAGCGTGTGTACGTCGAGGGGCTGAACATGGTCAAGCGCCATATGCGCGCCGACGCGCCGCGCGGCAAACAGCTCTACCCCGGCACCGAGAACCAGCTCGCAGGCGTGATCGAGAAAGAGGCCTCCATCCACATCTCAAACGTCATGCTGCTGGACCCCAAAGGCCAGCCCACGCGGGTGCGCATCGAGCGCGACGGCAAGACGCGCTCGCGCGTTGCCAAGAGCTCCGGCGCGGCGATCGACTGAGGCAAGACGGCGATCCGAGCACGATCAAGAGCATGAACGCGACAGCCCCGCCAGCCCGCCTGAAGGTCCGCTACCTGGACGAGATCCGCCCTGCGCTGATCGAGCGCTTCGGCTACTCCTCGGTGATGCAGGCGCCCAAGCTCGAGAAGATCACGCTGAACATGGGCGTCGGCCTGGCCAAGCAGGACTCCAAAGTGCTCAAGGCGGCGACCGAGCAGCTCGCGACGATCGCCGGGCAGCGACCGAGCGTGCGCCGCGCGCGCAAGTCGATCGCGGCGTTCAAACTGCGCGAGGGCATGCCCGTCGGCGTGGCGGCGACGCTGCGCGCCGAACGCGGCTATGAGTTCCTCGACCGCCTGGTTTCGATCGCGATCCCGCGCATCCGCGACTTCCGCGGGCTTGAACCCGCGCTCCTTCGACGGCCGCGGCAACTACTCGATCGGCGTGCGCGAACAGATCATCTTTCCCGAAATCGACTACGACGCGGTCGACGAGGTGCGCGGGCTCGACATCACGATCACGACCAGCGCGGCAAGCGACGTCGAGGCCTTCGCGCTGCTGTCTGCGCTCGGCCTGCCGTTCGCCACCCAGGGTCGCCCGCGCGGCTTTGACCCGCCGGGCAGCGAGCAGGCCAACGGCGCCGAGCCGCCCGCCGAGCAGGAGGCTCCGCGCCGAGCCCGAGCCCGAGCCGCAGAGGCAGAGGCAGAGGCAGAGCGCCGAGCAGGCGAGCGCCGCGACCGACACCGAGCAGCAGGAGGCGCCCGCCGGCGAGGAGGACGCAGTCGAGGCTGAGGCCGAGGCCGAGGTTGAGGCCGACGTCGAGGCCGACGCCGAGGGCGACGTCGGCCTCGAAGAGGCCCCGGAGTCCGCGCAGGCGGATGACGAGGCGGCCGGCGACGGCGACCAAGCAGATGACAAGGAGTCCGACTGATGGCCAAGACATCGCTGCGCGTCAAGCAGCTGCGCAAGCCGAAATTCAAGACACGTGCCTATACTCGCTGCACGCGCTGCGGGCGCCCGCGCGCGGTCTATCGCAAGTTTGGGGTGTGCCGCATCTGTCTGCGCGAGCTCGCCCACAACGGCCAGATCCCGGGGATGACGAAGTCCTCCTGGTAGGACGGCGCCGCTTAGCACCATGTCAATGACCGATCCGATAGCCGACTTCCTGACGCGCGTGCGCAACGCGATCCGCGCCGCGCACGAGACCGTCGAGATCCCCGCCTCCAAACTGAAGGCCGAGCTCGCGCGCATCCTCGTCGAGCAGGGTTACATCGAGGCGTGGTCGATCGTCGCCGGCCCCGAGGGCAGCGTCGGCGAGGTGATCCAGATCCGCCTCAAGTACACCGACGACCGCCGCTCGGCGATCTCCGGGCTGCGGCGCGTCTCGCGCCCGGGGCGGCGCACCTACGTCGACGCCAAGCACATTCCGAAGGTCGTCGGCGGGATGGGAACGGCGATCGTGTCGACCTCGCGCGGCGTGATGACCGGCCACGACGCTCGCGCCGCGGGCGTTGGCGGCGAGGTCCTCGCGCAGGTCTGGTGAGGGTGGCTCGATGTCGAGAATAGGCAGACAGCCAATCCCGGTGCCGGCCGGCGTGACGGTCGCGATCGAGCCCGAGTCGGTGAGCGTGAAGGGCCCCAAGGGCGAGCTCTCAGAGCGCATCCCCCGCGACATCGAGGTCAAGCAGGATGGCGAACAGCTGCTCGTCAGCAGGCCGACCGACCGCGGTGAACACCGCGCGCTGCACGGGCTCACGCGCTCGCTGGTCGCGAACATGGTCCAGGGCGTGACCAGCGGCTATGAGAAGCGTCTGGAGATCCAGGGCGTCGGCTACCGCGCGCAGCTGAAGGGCAAGAGCCTGGAGCTGGCGGTCGGCTACTCCCACCCGGTCAACATCCCCGCGCCGGACGGCATCGAGTTCGAAGTGCCCCAGCCGACGCGCGTGGTCGTCAAGGGAATCTCCAAGCAGCTCGTCGGCGAGACCGCCGCGATCATCAGAAAGCAGCGCAAGCCCGAGCCCTACAAGGGCAAGGGCATCCGCTACGAGGGCGAGTACGTCGCCCGAAAGGTCGGCAAGCGCGCATGACCGTCCTCACCAAGGGCGATCGCAGGCTCAAGCGTCGCCGGCGGGTGCGCGCGAAGATCTCGGGTACGGCGACGCGTCCGCGCATCTCGGTGTTTCGCTCGAACAACGGCCTCTCGGCGCAGCTGATCGACGACGCCCGCGGGCATACGATCGCGGCGGTGAGCTGGTATGAGCCGGATCTGCGCGCGCTGTCGAGGTCTGAGCGCACCAAGCGGGCCGGCGAGCTGCTGGCAGAGCGCGGCAAGGCGGCCGGCATCAGCGAAGCGGTGTTCGATCGCGGCGGCTATCGCTACCACGGCCACGTGCGCGCGTTCGCCGAGGCGATCCGCGAGGCGGGAGTGACGGTCTGATGCGCGTTGCGACGCTGCCGCTACGCTCTGGCCTGTCAATGTCTGAGGTCGTGAGCCCATGTCTGTAGATCGCTCGGTCAGCTCCGTCGGGCCTGGACCTGCAGGAGCGCGTGGTCGAGATCAACCGCGTCGCGAAGGTCGTCAAGGGCGGCCGGCGCTTCTCGTTCACGGCGCTGGTCGTCGTCGGCGACGAACGCGAGGTGGTCGGCGTCGGCTACGGCAAGGCCAACGAGGTTCCGCTTGCCATCCAGAAGGGCGTCGAGCGCGCGAAGAAGGATCTCTTCACGGTGCCCAAGCACGGCAGCACGATCACCCACCAGACGACCGGCACCTTCGGCGCCGGCCGCGTGCTGCTCAAGCCGGCCGCGCCCGGTACCGGCGTGATCGCCGGCGGCGGCGTGCGCGCGGTGCTCGAGCTCGCCGGCATCCACGACATCCTCTCCAAGAGCCTCGGCACGCAGAATCCGATCAACCTCGTCAAGGCGACGGTTGCAGGCCTGCGCGGCCTGCGCACCCCCGACGAGGTGGCCACGCTGCGCGGCCTGACGATCAACCAGGTGCTCGGACTGGGCGGCGGCGACTCGACGAACGGCGTCGAGCGCCTGGCAGGCGAGAGCGTCGACGGCGCTTCCGCGCCCGACGCCGAGCAACCGGCGCCCGACGCGCTCGACGCCGTCGCCGATGGCCAGTCGGCGCAGGCGCCCGCCGGCGAGGACGCTCCCCAGGGAGCCGCGGGATGAGCACGCTCACCGTCGTCCAGCGGCGCTCGCGCAACGGCGCCGACCAGAAACAGCTCGACACGCTGCGCTCGCTCGGCCTGCGGCGCATCGGACACTCCGTGCAGGTCACAGACAGCCCGCAGGCGCGTGGCATGCTGCACGCCGTGCGCCACCTGGTCGAGGTCAAGGAGGGCAAGTGAGCGCGGCGCAGGACAACGGCGAGGGGCGTGTCGGCCTGCACAGCCTCGTGCCCGCACCCGGCAGCCGACGCCCGCGCAAGCGCATCGGGCGCGGTGAAGGCTCGGGCACCGGCAAGACGTCCGGCCGCGGGCAGAAGGGCGCCGGCTCGCGTTCGGGCTCAAAGAGCCGCGCCCGCTTCGAGGGCGGTCAGATGCCGATCCACATGCGCATGCGAAAGCTGCGCGGGCCGCACATGAAGAAGTCGATGCCCTTCGAGCCGTTTCGCACGCACACCCAGCCGGTCAACATCTCAGCGCTTGCAGAGCGCTTCGAGGCCGGCGCCGAGGTGACCGTCGAGCTGATGGCCCAGAACGGGCTGGCCACGCGAAAGGGCGTGCCGGTGAAGGTGCTCGCCAAGGGCGAGCTGAGCAAGGCGCTGACCGTGCACGCCCACGCGTTCAGCGCCGTCGCGCGCGAGCGCATCGAGGCTGCCGGCGGAGCCTGCAAGGTCGTCGAGCGCTAGCGACCCGCCGGCGCGCGGCGTCTGGTCGGTGTTCGCGGTGAGCCCAACCGGCCTTCGCTGATGACCTATCCACTAGACTCGTCATCCGACGTGCGGGGAGCGTTCCGTCGCCGCGAGCGGCGCGCGTGACGTCTTCGCCCCGGACCGCGACGCGCCAAAGACCATGCTCTCAACGATCCTGAACGCCTTCCAAGTCGCGGACATCCGCAAGAAGATTGCGTTCACCGCGGGCATGCTGCTGATCTATCGGCTCGGCTCGCACATCCCGGTTCCCGGGGTCAACCTGACGGCGGTCAACAACCTGCAGAAAGACTTCGCCGGCTCGAACATCCTCGGGCTGCTGAACCTCTTCTCCGGCGGCGGCCTGTCGCGGCTGGCGATCTTCGCGCTGGGCATCATGCCCTACATCACCTCCTCGATCATCCTGCAGCTGCTGCAGGTGGCCGTCCCGTCGTTGGAGAAGCTCTCAAAGGAAGGCGAGGTCGGGCAGGCGCGCATCACCCAGTACACGCGCTATTTGACCGTCGGACTCGCGTTCGCGCAGTCGATCGGCTATGTCTTCCTGTTTCACTCAGAGCAGGCCAAAGCCGGCGAATCGGTCGTCACGCATTTCGACGCGCCGCACATCTTCCTGATCGTCGTCTGCCTCACGACCGGGTGCGTGCTGCTGATGTGGATCGGCGAGCTGATCACCCAGCGCGGGATCGGAAACGGCATCTCGCTGCTGATCTTCGCCTCGATCGTGTCGCGCCTGCCGCAGGGCGTTCAGCTGTGGTGGACCAGCCAGGACCAGGTCTTCAAGGTGATGATGCCGTTCCTCGTGCTGGCGGTCGTCTCGGGGATCGTCTTCGTGCAGGAGGGCCAGCGGCGCATCCCGGTGCAGTACGCCAAGCGCGTGATCGGGCGGCGCATGACCGAGGGCGGCCAGACATACCTTCCGCTGCGCGTGAACATGGCCGGCGTGATCCCGGTGATCTTCGCGGTCAGCATCATGACCTTCCTGCCGACGATCGGCCAGCTGGTCAAAACCCACTGGGGCACCAAACTGTCGGACTTCTTCTCGCCCAACGGCTGGCACTTCCTCGTCGGGCAGTCGCTGTTCATCATCGTCTTCACCTACTTCTACACAGCGGTCACGTTCAACCCGGTCGACCAGGCCGACAACCTGAAGAAGTACGGCGGGTTCATCCCGGGCGTCAGACCGGGGCGCCCGACGGCCGAATTCCTGGACAGGATCCTGGCCCGGCTGACCTTCCCCGGGGCGCTCTTCCTGGCCGCGGTCGCCGCGCTGCCGACGATCCTGCTCGACCGCACGCACGAGAACTTCCAGCTCGGCGGGACGTCGATCCTGATCGTGATCGGCGTGGCGCTTGAAACGATGAAGCAGCTCGAGGCGCAGCTGATGATGCGAAGTTACGAGGGCTTCCTGAAGTAGGCGCTCGCGCGCCGACGCCGCTTGAGTGCGGGCCCCGCGAGCTGCCTGCGCGATCCGCGCGCGAGGGGTAGGCTCCGCGGAAGTGCCCGAGCTGAACCTGATATTGCTTGGTCCGCCGGGGGCTGGCAAGGGCACGCAGGCCGAGCGCCTGCGCGACGACTTCTCGCTGCCCCACATCTCCACCGGGGACATGCTGAGGATCCAGGTCGCCGAGGAGACCGAGCTGGGCAAGCGAGGCCGAGCGCTACATGGACGCCGGCGAGCTCGTCCCCGACGCGGTGATCGTCGGCATGATCGGCGAGCGCCTTGCGCAGACCGACGCGCGCGAGGGCTTTCTGCTCGACGGCTTTCCGCGTAACAGCGAGCAGGCGAGCGCGCTCGACGTGGAGCTCGGCGGGCTCGATCGCAAGCTGAGCGCCGTGCTGTTGATCGACGCGCCCGACGAGGAGGTCGTCAGACGGCTCGCCGGACGGCGCGTCTGCGTCAAGAACCACAGCCACATCTACCACGTCGAGTTCGACCCGCCCAAGCACGAGGACGTCTGCGACCAGGACGGGTCGCGACTGGTGCAGCGCGATGACGATCGTGAGGAGACGATCCGCAGACGCCTGGAGGTCTACCACGAGCAGACCGAGCCGCTGATCGCCCGCTACGACGGCCTGGGGCTGCTGCGTCGCTTTGACGGCGCGCGCAGCGCCGACGAGGTTCACGCCCACATCAGGGCGACGGTCGCCGCGCTGCGCTTGGAGGAGGACCTCTAACCGCGAGCTAAGCTCCGCTAGCGATGATCATCAAGAAGTCCGCGCAGGAGATCGAGAAGATGGCCCAGGCGGGCGCGATCCTCGTGGAGACGCTCGAGCTGCTGGGCGCGAGGGTCGGCCCGGGCGTGACGACCGGCGAGCTCGACGAGATCGCCGAGCGCCACATCCGCTCGCGGGGAGCGACGCCGACCTTCAAGGGGTATCGCGGATTTCCCGGCTCCATATGCGCCTCGCCCAACGAGATGGTCGTGCACGGGATCCCCGGTCCCTACCGCCTCAAGGACGCCGACATCATCTCGATCGACGTCGGCGTGACACTCGGCGGCTGGGTGGCCGACGCCGCGCGGACCTTCGCCGTCGGTGAGATCAGCGCGCAGGCGCAGAACCTGCTGGCCGTCACCGAGCGCTCGCTTTTCGCCGGCGTCGAGCAGTGCGCGCCGGGACGGCGCATCGGCGACGTCTCATCCGCGATTCAGCGCGTCGCCGAGGACGGCGGGCTGGCGGTCGTGCGTTCGCTCGTCGGGCACGGCGTCGGGCGCAGCATGCACGAGGATCCACAGGTGCCAAACCACGGCAGGCCGGGCAAGGGACCGCTGCTGGAGGAGGGCGTGGTGATCGCGGTGGAGCCGATGACCACCGCGGGGCGCCCGGCGGTGCGCATGGGCAGCGACGGCTGGGCGATCCTCTCGCAGGACTCCTCGCCCGCCGCGCACTTCGAGTTCACCGTCGCGGTCACCGCGCGAGGGCCCGAGGGTCCTCACCCCCTGGCACCTGTCCGACGCAACAGCGCCGGTGGATCGCCGCCCCGACCGATCGTCGCAGTCGGGCGTCGCGCCCGTCGGCCAGGGCGTCGCAGACCCCGCCTGACGGGCATCGCCAAGCGAAGTTGCTACCATCCGCTGTTCATGCTCAGGTGGGCGCCGACAGGCGCGCGCGAGGGCGTCTCCTCGACCCGGTAGCGGCGGCCGCAACGGCAGCCAGAGCCGAGTCGCCGGAATAGAGCCGAAAGGGATCATGAAGGTAAGACCGTCGGTCAAGCCGATGTGCGAGAAGTGCAAGATCATCCGCCGAAACGGCGTCGTCTTGGTCATCTGTCAGAACAAGCGCCACAAGCAGAGGCAGGGCTGATGGCGCGCATCGCCGGCGTGAACCTCCCGCTGAACAAGCGCTCTGAGATCGGTCTCACCTACATCTACGGCATCGGTCGCGCGACGTCGAACAAGATCCTCGCGCAGGTGGGGGTCAACCCCGACACATACGTGCGCGACCTGACCGAGGACGAGGTGGGCAAGCTGCGCGACGCGATCGACGATGGGCTGACCGTCGAGGGCGACCTGCGCCGCGAGCGCTCGCAGGACATCAAAAGGCTTCAGGAGATTGCCTGCTACCGCGGCCTGCGCCACCGTCGCGGCCTGCCGGTGCGCGGTCAGAAGACCAAGACCAACGCGCGCACGCGCAAGGGGCCCAAGCGCATGCAGGTGGCGGGCAAGAAGAAAGCTGGCAAGAAGTGAGCGCCCTGCTCACTCAGCGCGCGAGCGCCACAGATCGCTCGCCGCGATCGGGACGCGGGCCGGGGGCGCCCGCGAGCGACTGATGGCCGCTCCCAAGCGCGCCCGCGGGCGGCGCAAGGCAAAAAAGAACATCCCGGTCGGCCAGGCTCACATCAAGACTTCGTTCAATAACACGATCGTCTCGCTCACCGACACCCAGGGCAACGTGATCGCCTGGGAGTCTGCGGGAGGAGCCGGGTTCAAGGGATCGCGCAAGTCGACCCCGTTCGCCGCCCAGGTGACCGCCGACGCTGCGGCTCGCAAGGGAATCGAGCAGGGCCTCGGAAAGGTCGAGGTGCACGTCAAGGGACCGGGCTCGGGCCGCGAGACCGCGATTCGCTCGCTGCAGGCGGCCGGTCTCGAGGTGACGGGCGTCAAGGACGTGACGCCGCAGGCCCACAACGGCTGCCGGCCGCGCAAGCGCCGGCGCGTGTAGCGGAACGTCGGCGAAGGCAACGAACAGGGGCACCGGCACAGATGGCACGAGACACTTCTCCACAGTGCAAGCAATGCCGCCGAGAGGGGCAGAAGCTGTTTCTCAAGGGCGAGCGATGCTTGACGGACAAGTGCGGCGTCGAGCGCCGCTCATACCCGCCCGGCGAGCATGGGCGCGGGCGCCTCAAACAGAGCGAGTACAGGTTGCAGCTGCGCGAGAAGCAGAAGGCGCGCCGCTACTACGGCGTGCTCGAGCGCCAGTTCCACGGCTACTACGAGCGCGCCTCGCGCCAGCCGGGGATCACCGGCGAGAACCTGCTCGCGCTGCTGGAGTGCCGCCTGGACAACGTGCTCGTGCGCCTGGGCTTCGCCGCCTCGCGCCGTCAGGCGCGTCAGCTGATCCGCCACGGTCATTGGACGGTCAACGGCCGGCGGGTCGACATCCCCAGCTACCAGGTGCGTCCCGGCGACGTGCTCGCCATCAAGGCGGACACGCCGGCCACGCAGGTGGTCAGGGACGCAACCGAGCTGACAGGGCAGATCCCCGCGTGGCTCCAGGCCGATCACGAGTCGCTGACGGCCAAGGTGCTGCGCAAGCCGGAGCGGCGTGAGGTCGCCGCGCCGGTGCAGGAGCAGCTCATCGTCGAGCTGTACTCGAAGTAGCCAAGCTTTTCCCCGCGCCGCGGTCGGTTCAGGCGGCGGCGCTCCCGAGCCGGCGCTCTCACGACGCCGGTGCGACACCAAAACGACGTTAGGACTCTGATGCTCGACTTCCAAATCCCCCGGATCACAAGCGAGTCCGCGGAGCAGAACCGTGGCACGTTCACCATCGAGCCGCTGGACCGTGGGTTCGGCTACACGTTCGGCAATTCGCTGCGCCGCGTGTTGCTCTCATCGCTCGCGGGCGCCGCCGTGACGAGCGTGCGCATCGAGGGCGTGGCGCACGAGTTCTCGACGATCCCCGGCGTCAAGGAGGACGTGACCGACATCGTGCTCAACCTCAAGGGCGTCGTGTGCCGGATGCACTCGGACGCGACCGAGGTCGAGGCGCCGCTCGTGGTGACCGGGCCGGGTGAGATCACCGCAAAGGACATCGACCTGCCCGCCGGCGTGGAGATCCTCAACCCCGACGTGCACATTGCGACGCTCGAGAAAAAAACGAAGCTCGAGCTGTACATGACTATCGGCCGCGGCCGCGGATACCGGCCCGCCGAGGAGAACAAGTCCGCCGACCAGCCGATCGGCGTGATCCCGATCGACTCGATCTTCTCGCCGGTGCGCCGCGTCGCCTACGCCGTGGAGCAGGCGCGCGTCGGGCAGAAGACCGACTTCGACAAGCTCACGCTCGACGTCGAGACCGACGGCTCGATCGACTCGCAGGCCGCGCTGCGCGAGGCGGCCGAGCTGCTGATCTCCCAGCTGGCGATCTTCACCGACGCCGACCGCATCCAGGAGCTGCGCGCGAGCCCCGGTGGGCAGCTCGACGGCCACGGGCTGGCCGTTCCCGGTGGCGCGCCGCCCGCGCTTCAGGGCGAGGAGTGGAGCATCCTGATCGAGGAGCTGGAGCTCGGCGTGCGCTCCTACAACTGCCTCAAGCGCGCCGGCATCCAGACGGTCGGAGACCTGATCTCAAAGTCAGAGGCCGAGCTGAACGCGATCCCGAACTTCGGCAAGAAGTCGATCGACGAGGTGATCGAAACGCTGCATTCGCGAGGTCTCAACCTCCGCCAAGACTAGGAGGCCCGCTGACCTTCGCGAGGCGGCGTCCTCGATCGCTCATGTGCAAAGCACATTTCGCTCACTGCGTCCTTGCCTCGCTTGGTCATCGAACCTCCTAGCAGCGTGCTTAGCAACGTCGCCTCCAGGTCTCTCCCGACGAACCGCTGTCCCCGAGAACTACACTTCCCAAACCGATGCGCCATCAGAAGACCAAACACAAGCTCAGCCGCGACTCGGCTCACCGCAAGGCGCTGTTGATGAACCTCAGCAAGGAGATCATCGAGCACGAGCGGATCAAGACGACCGAGGCCAAGGCCAAGGCCGTCAAGCCGGAGATCGAGAAACTGATCACGCTCGCCAAGCGCGGTGACCTGCACGCGCGCCGCCAGGCGCTGTCGACGCTCGCGCAGGACAAGTTTGCGGTGCACAAGCTGTTCGCCGACGTGGCTCCGCGCTATGCGGATCGCCCCGGCGGCTACACGCGCATCCTCAAGCTCGGGCCGCGCCGCAGCGACGCGACCGAGATGGTCTTCATCGAGCTCGTCTGACTCGCGCTCGCGCGGGCGCGCGGCGTGCGATGGTCACCAAGCTGACGATCGAGTACGACGGGAGCGCCTTCGCGGGCTGGGCTCGCCAGCCGGGCAAGCGCACCGTGCAGGGAGAGCTCGAGCGGGCGCTTCAGACGGTGCTCGGCGAGGAGGGCTCAGATGGTCAGCGACTCGCGCTGCGCGTGGCGGGGCGCACCGACAGGGGGGTGCACGCCTGGGGGCAGGTGGCCAGCTACCGCCACGAGGCGCTGGATCCCAGGCGCCTGAACGGGTTGCTCGACGGCGACGTGGCGGTGCTCGGCGCCGAACCCGCGCCGGCGACCTTTGACGCGCGGCGCGACGCCACGAGCAGGACCTATTGCTACCGCGTGCTCGCGCGCCGCACGCGCAGCGCGCTGGAGCGCGGGCGCGCGCTGTGGTGGGAGGGCGAGCTCGACCGCGAGGCGCTGAAGCGGTGCGCGGGCGCGCTGCTGGGCGGGCACGACTTCACCGCGTTCACGCCCAGTGAAACCGAGCATTCGCGCTTTCGCTGTGAGGTGATGCGCTCGGAATGGAGCTCGCAGGGCGACCTGTTGGAGTTCTGGATCGAGGCCGATATGTTCGTGCGCCACATGAACCGTGTGCTCGTGGGAACGATGCTCGAGGTCGCGAGCGGGCGGCGCACGATCGAGGACTTCACGCGCCTGCTCGCGGGCGAGCGGCGCTCTGAGGCGGGGCCGACCGCGCCTCCTCACGGGCTCGCGCTGGCGAGCGTCTCCTACGAGCCTCGACCCGCGGGCGGCTAGCGCTCGCCCGCCGCGTTCGAGGCTGCTCCTATGCTGCATGCATCTGTGCTGAACGTGCTGCTGACCAACGACGACGGCATCGAGGCCGAGGGGCTTCAGGCGCTGCGCCGTGCCCTGATGGGGCTGGAGGGCGTGCGCGTCGCGGTGATCGCGCCCGACGGCAACCGCTCGGCGATGGCGCGCTCGATCACCACGCGCAGACCGCTGTGGGTCGCCGAGGTGCCGTTCGCCGACGGTTCGGTCGGCTATGCGACCGACGGCACGCCGGTCGATTGCGTGCGGCTTGCGAGCCTCGGCCTGGTCGAGGACTTCGCCGCCGATCTCGTCGTGTCGGGCATCAACCACGGCGCGAACCTCGGCGATGACATCACCTACTCGGGAACCGTCGCGGCCGCGCTGGAGGGCGTCGTGCTCGGGTTGCCGGCGATCGCCGTATCCCAGCAGTCCGGCGCCGGCGCGCTCGACTACCGCTTCGATGGCGGGTTCGCCTTCGAGCAGGCGGCCAGCTTCACCGCGCGAATGGTGGATCGCATCGAGGAGGTTCCGCTCCCTGCGGCGACGCTGCTCAACGTCAACGTGCCCGCCGCTCCTCCCGTCGGGGTCGAGGTCGCGAGCATCGGAAAGCGCATCTATCGCGACGAGCTCAAGCTCGAGCGCGAGGAGGAGAATCGCCGCCGCTACTGGATCTATGGATCAGACCCAGGCTTCCACGACGTCGCGGGCACCGATCTGGCGGTCGTCGCGGCCGGTCGCATCGCGGTCACGCCGATCCACTTCGACCTGACCGACCGTCCGAGCCTCGAGGCGCTGCGGCGCTTTGACCTGGAGGGGCTGCTTCAGCCGCTCGGCGACGCGGGCCCGTGAGCGAGAGCGCGGGCAAGACGAGCAGCGCCGAGCCCTCGCCGCGGGAGATCGCGCGTGCGCAGGAGCTGCGCGAGACGCTCGATTACCACTCCCAGCGCTACTACGTGCTCGACGACCCCGAGATCGGCGACGACGAGTACGACCGCCTGCTGGACGAGCTGCGCGGCATCGAGGCGCGTCATCCCCAGCTGCTCACGCCCGACTCGCCCACCCAGCGCGTGGGCGGCGAGCCGGTGAGCCGGCTGGAGAAAGTCCGCCACCTGGAGCCGATGCTCTCGCTGAGCAATGTGCGAAGCGAAGGCGAGCTGCGCGCGTGGGTGGAGCGGATGCGAAACCACCTGGCGCGCGAGGGGATCGAGGATCCCGGCTTTCAGTTCGTCGTCGAGCCGAAGATCGATGGCCTCGCGATCAGCCTCGTCTATCGCGACGGCGTGCTGGCCTGGGGCGCGACGCGCGGCAACGGCGAGGTGGGGGAGGACATCACCCACAACCTGCGCACGATCGGCGCGATCCCGCTGCGCGTGACAGACGTGCCGGCGCTGCTCGAGGTGCGTGGCGAGCTGTACATGTCGCTGAAGGACTTCGCCGCATTGAACGAGCGACGCGCGCAGGAAGGGCTGTCGACGTTCATGAACCCGCGTAACTCGGCGGCCGGCACGGTTCGCCAACTGGACCCGACGCTGGCCGCGCAGCGCCCGCTGTCGATCTGGTGCTATCAGGTCGGGAGTCACCGAGGGGCTGTCGTTTCAGACGCACTGGGAAGCGCTGAACTGGCTGCGCGATCGCGGCTTTCGCGTCAACCGCGACATCAAGCTGCTCGCCGACGAGGAGGAGGTCGTCGCGCAGTGCCTGGACTGGCAGGAGCGCCGTGGTGAGCTGGACTTCGAGATCGACGGCGTCGTGGTCAAGGTCTCAGACCTCGAGTTGCAGCGGCGCCTCGGCTCGGTGGGGCGCGACCCGCGCTGGGCGGTGGCGTGGAAGTTCCCGCCGACGACCGCTGTGACAAAGCTCGAGAAGGTCATGTGGAACGTGGGCAAGTTCGGCGACCTGCGCCCTTACGCGGTGCTCGAGCCGGTGTCGGTGGGCGGCGTGACGATCAAGCTGGCGACGCTGCACAACGAGGAGGACCTCGCGCGCAAGGACATTCGCGCCGGAGAGGAGGTGATCGTGCTGCGCGCCGGCGACGTGATCCCGCAGGTGCTCTCGCCCGCGCCGCATGTCGCCGAGCGCTCCGCGCCGCCCGCGCCGCCCGCGCCCGCCCGCGCGCTGCCCGTTCTGTAACACGCCGACCGTCAAGCCGGCCCACAGCGTGTTCACGATGTGCCCCAACCGCGACTGCCCCGGGCGCGCGTGGCAGCTGCTCAAGCACTTCGTCTCGCGCGGCGCGATGGACATCGACGGCCTCGGCGAGAAGCAGGTGGCGCTGCTGCAGGAGCGAGGCCTGATCAGGACCGCCGGCGACTACTACCGTCTGACGCGCGAGCAGCTCGTGGCGCTCGAGGGCTTCGGCGAGCTGTCGGCCGAGAACCTGCTGGCCGCGATCGAGCGCTCAAAGCAGCGCCCCTTCGCGCGCGTGCTGTTCGCGCTGGGCATCGAGGAGGTCGGCGAGGTGACCGCGCGCAACCTCGCGCAGCGCTTTCGCGACGTCGACTCGCTGCTGTCGGCCTCAGCGGAGCAGGTCGAACAGACGCCGGGCATCGGCGAGAAGATGGCCGCGCTGATCGTCTCCCAGCTGCACGACGAGCGCATGCGCGCGCTGATCGAGGACCTGCGCGCGATCGGGCTGCAACTGCGCGAGGAGGGCGCCGCGCCGTCTGAGGGGCCGCTGGCCGACAAGACGCTCGTGCTGACGGGCACGCTGCCGCAGTGGTCGCGCGAGCAGGCGACCGAAAGGATCACGGCGGCAGGCGGACGCGTGACGGGCTCGGTGTCCAAGAAGACCGACTACGTGGTCGCCGGCGAGAGCCCGGGCTCCAAGCTCGCGAAGGCGCAGCGACTGGGTGTGGCGGTGCTCGACGAGGACGGTCTGCGCGAGATCCTCGATCAGTAGTCGGCGATCGTGATCGTCATGTGGTCCTGCAATGTGTGCGCGAACGTCGTGGCGACCGCGTCGTTGAAGATCGCAAATGCCAGCAGGTGCCCGTCGGCGGCCTGGCAGTAGCCGGCGAGGTTCGAGGCGCCGGTCAGCGTGCCGGTCTTGGCCTGGCAGCGCCCTTCGGCGCCGGTGTGGCGCATGCGCGTGGCCAGCGTGCCGCTGCGTCCAGCGACCGCGAGGTCGGCGCGCAGCACGCTTCCAATGCTGCTCGGGGCGAGACCGACGAGCAGGTCGACGACTTCATAGGGCGAGGTGTCGTCCGATTCAGACAGCCCCGAGCCGTCTACGACGTGCGGGTGCAGCCCGAACACCGAGGCGATCGTGCGCCGCACGACCGCGGCTCCAGCGGCCGTGGTGCCGGCGCCGCCGTAGAGCGCGCCGAGGTCCTTGACGAGCGTCTCGGCGAAGAAGTTGTCAGAGGGGGGCAGCGTGAGGCCGAGCAGCTGTGTCAACGGCGGGGACTTGACCAGCGCGAGCGGCGTCGCGCCGGGCGGCGTGGTGGCGGCGCCGCTTGAGCCCCTGATGCTCACTCCCTCGCTCTTCAGCGCGCCCCACAGCTCGCGCGCGGCGTATGCGGCGGGGGCGTGCGGGCCGCGTTCAGGCCCGACCGCGCCGCGGTTGAACGCCAGCCCACTGAGCGTGCCTTCCAGGAAGGGGTCCGGCGCGTAGTCGCTTGAGGGCTCGCCGCGACGCGAGTCAAACCAGGACTCGTCGCCGAGGATCGAGCCGGTGATGTGGTGGATGCCGTCGACCCGCACGAGCTGCTGCGCGAGCGCGCTGACGGGCGATCCCTCGCCGTCGTAGTGGCTGGCGATGAACGAGCTGCTGCCGAACGTCGGGTCGCCTCCGCCGTGCAGGTAGAGGTCGCCTTCCCACACGCCGCCGGCTGCGAGGTGCCCGACGCCGGTGACGGTCGTGCTGAGCGTCGCCGCGCTGCCCATCAGCTCAAGCGCGGTCGTGGCGGTGTAGAGCTTCTCCACCGACGCGGGTGGGCGCAGCGTCGTCGAGCGCGTTGAGAACAGCGCCTGTTTGGCGGTCAGGTCATAGACGTAGGCGCCATCGTGCGGGCCGCCGAGCGTGAGCTGATGGCCGAGGTCGGCCTGCAGCGCCGCGAGCCCGCCCGCGCTCTGCGCCGAGGCCGATCCGGTCGCGCCCAGGGCGAGCCCGCAGAAGGCCATCGTCAGCGCGGCGATCGCGCGTGCGGCGATCGCGCGAGCGTCTGAACGGGTCGCGCAGGAATCGGTCAGGCGCACATCGCTGGGCGCGCGGCGCCGCGTCGTGGGCGGCGCTGCCCGCAATTCAGGGGGCTGTGGGCGTAAAATGGTTCTGTCATGGGAAAGGTCGTCAAGCTGCAACCAAAGACCGCGGAGAAGGGGAAAGTAGCGCCGCGGCGCCGCGCGATCGCTCCGCGCGGGGTCGGGCGCCCGGGTGCGACCGACCGCCGGCGCCGGCCAAGGCGCCACAAGACCGCGCTCGTGCTCGGCGGCGGCGGCTTCACAGGAGGTGTATATGAGATCGGCGCGCTGCGCGCGCTGGACCTGCTGGCGGTCAACAGCGCGGTGACGGGGTTCGACGTCTACGTCGGGACCTCCGCCGGCGCGTTCATCGCTGCGCTGAGCGCCAACGGCATCACGCCCGAGGAGATGATGCGCGTGCTCGTCCGCGACGGCGAGGCGCCCTTCCGCCCGGCCGATGTCGGCGACCTGCTGCGCCCCAACCTCGGCGAGCTGGCGCGCAAGAGCGCCCTGCTGCCTCTGCGCACCGTCTCGATCGCCCGCCAGATGCTCCTGCACCGCGGGAGCGTGACGCTGATGGACGTCGTGCTCGAGCTGGCCGCGGGACTGCCGTCGGGCCTGTACACGGGCGCGGGCATCGAGAGCTACCTGCAGCGAGTGCTCGAGGGCCCCGACCGCACCGACGACTTCCGCGATCTGGCGTGTGAGCTGTACCTGACGGCGACCGATCTGGACACCTGCGAGCGCGTCGTGTTCGGCTCAGAGGGCGAGGACGACGTGCCGATCTCCACCGCGGTGCATGCCTCGGGAGCGCTCCCGATGGTCTACAAGCCGGTCCAGATCGGCGATCGCGCGCTCATCGATGGCGGGATCCTGTCGACGACCAACCTCGACATCGCCGTCGAGGCGGGGGCGAAGCTGATCGTCGTGATCAACCCGATCGTGCCGTTCGTGACCGACGCCGCCGCGGGTGTCGAGCAGGTCGACGGTGAGGATGAGCAGGAGCCCAAGCGCGTTTCGCAGATGGGTTTTGCGCAGATCGGCTACCAGGCCTTCAAGCTGGTGGCCCATCAGCGCCTGCACGAGCAGGCAGCACGCTGGAAAGAGACCTATCCGGGCATTGACATCGTGCTGATCGAGCCCGAGGCCGACGACGCGCTGATGTTCGAGACGTCGATGATGAACTTCGCCGCTCGCTTGGAGATCGCGCGCCACGGATTTCAGTCGGTTACCCGCTACCTGGCATCCGAATATGAGCGCTTCAGCGAGATAGCCGAGCGACACGAGATCGAGATCTCAGCCAAGCGTCTCAGCCAGGTCGTCGAGGGCTTCGACGAGGACCATGACGCGAGCGGATGGCGCAGGCTGCTGACAGGCACCGCTGGCGCGCTCTGGCGCCAGTCGGGCCTGGCCAGCTGAGCCAGCCGAGACCAGGCGCGCTGCGCGCAACGGCCCGCCGGGCTGGCTAGAGCACTTTGTCGATCGCGCTCAGCAGGCGCTTTGAGGCGGCGTCGCTGCGTATCGCGATCCGCACGTGGCGCGGCTCGCCGAGCGCGTCGCCCGCGGCCACGAGCACACCCGCCCGCGCGAGACGCGCGGCGAGCTCGCTGCCCTGCAGGGAGGGGTGCGCGGTCCACAGGAAGTTCGCCTGGCTGTCGGTGACCTCGAAGTCTCGCTCGCGCAGCGCGGCGGTCAACAACGGACGCTCCTGATAGATCTCGCGCACGTTGTCCTCCAGCAGCTGCGAGCAGCTGCGAAGCGCCTCGAGCACGCCCATCTGAGACACCTCCGACACGCCGAGATCGGGCTGCAGGGCAGCCAGCAGCTCCTGGGCGTCGCTGCCGCCGATCGCGTAGCCGACGCGCAGGCCCGCCAGCCCCCAGGCCTTGGAGAAGCTGCGAAATACGAGCAGACGGGGATGGTCCTCGAGCAGCGTCAGCGACGAGTCGCGCGGCTGGGCGTCGGCGAACTCCACGAGCGCCTCGTCGAGCAGGACGGCGACGCTGTCGGGCAGGCCGTCGAGCAGACGACGCAGCTGCTCGAGCTCGGAGAGCTCTCCCGTCGGATCGTTGGGGCTCGCGACCGCGATGACGCGCGTGTCGTGCTGGGGCACGGCCGCAAGCAGCTCGTCGACACCGCCTTTGACCGGCACCGCGCGACCGTGGGCGCGGCGCGCCATGATCGGATAGAGCGGGTAGGACGGCCAGGAGCTGAGCAGCACCTGGCCGGGCTCCATCAGGGCGCGCGTGGCCGAGCTCAGCAGCTCGGCCGCTCCGTTGCCGAGGATCAGCCGCGCAGGGTCGACGTCGTGGCGCGCAGCGAGCTCATCGCGCAGGTCTGAAGCGTGCAGCTGTGGATAGCGGTTCAGGCCGCGGCGCGCGACGTAGGTGAGCGCGTTGACGATGCGCGGGTGGGGCAGCTCGGGCCAGGTCGTCTGGGAGAGGTCGAGCGTCTGCACCTGCGTGAGCGCCTTGCGCCGGCGCTCGGCGTCCTGCTCGCGCAGCTGTACGTTGACCTCCTCCTCGCTCAGGCCTTCGAACTGGCGGTAATAGTCGAGCAGACCCATGCTGGGCCTCGTTCTAGCAGCGCGCCTCGGTCCCGCCTCGACGGACGGCGGGGGACCGCGCCTGGACGGCGCTCACCCTTCGCCCTTGGAGACGAGGCCGGTGCCCGGACCGTGGATGACCAGGAACCAAAGCAGGAACGCTCCGGCGCAAACGACGACGGTGCTCGCGAAGATCGCGCCCCATCACGCCGCTGCGCTGGTCATAGCCGGCGGCGCGGCGGACGAGGATCCACGCCTGGTCGAGGCGGCGCAGCACCGACAGCGCGCCGAACAGAAAGGTGAACAGCCCGGCGAACGAGACCAGGATGCCGAGGCTCACGCTGCCAGACCAGTAGTCGACGTGTGAGCCGAGCCACAGGCAGGCGACTGGGATCGGGCCCCAGCAGAGCAGGCAGATGAACGTCATCAGCACGATCAGAAGGGTGGCGAACGATCCGTCCACGCGCTGGCGGCGCTCGCCGCCGCGTTTGGGTAGCGTACGGAAGTGGACAGGCGCCGTGCCGGGCCGGCGGCCGACGAACAGCCCGCCGCTGTCGCTGGGGTCTGAGCGCATCAGCACCTATGTTCGCAGCTTGCGCCGCCCCGCCCCGCACCACCGTTGCAATCGGCTCGCGCGAGCTCGCGATCTGCCTGGCCGGTGAGCTCAGCCAGCTGCGTAGAGCGAGTCGAGCAGATCCGCGTACATCTCGTTGACGACCTTGCGCTTGACCTTCAGCGTCGGCGTCAGCTCGCCGGTCGCCTGTGACAGGTCGTGGTCGAGGATCGCGAACTTCTTTACCTGCTCGACGCGCGCATATTTGGCGTTGGCGCGGTCGATCTCGCCCTGTATGAGCTCGCGCACCGCCGGATCCTGTGCGAGCGAGGCCATGTCCTCGAGGAGGCCGCGCTCGTGCGCCCAGCCGGCGATCTCTTCCTCGTCGAGCGTTATTAGCACGACGGGGTAGGGACGCTTGTCGCCGTGCATGACCGCCTGGGATATCCAGCGCGACTGGCGCAGGTCGTTCTCGATGTTGGCGGGCGTGAGATTCTTGCCCCCGGCCGTGATGATGATGTCCTTCTTGCGACCGGTGATCGTGATGTAGCCGTCCTCGTCGATCGAGCCGAGATCGCCGGTGTGCAGCCAGCCGTCCTCGACCGCGCCGAACGAGCTGTCGTGCTGGTTGAAGTAGCCCGCGAAGATGTTCGGCCCCTTGATCAGGATCTCGCCGTCGTCGGCGGTCTTGATCTGCACTCCGGGCAGCGCGCGCCCGACGGTGCCGAAGCGATGGTTCTTGACGGTCGAGATCGCGGCCGACGTGGCCGTCTCGGTCATGCCGTAACCCTCGAGCACCGGCACGCCGCATGCCCAGAAGAATTCGAGGATCTCGTGTGCGATCGGCGCAGCGCCGCTCGTCGCGTGGCGCACCTCGCCGCCGAAGATCGCGCGCACATGCTGGAAGAGCCGCTCGTCGGCTTCGTCGAACAGTTCCTGCAGCTCCTCCGGCACGGGCTCGTCGCGATTCATCAGGTTGCGAACCCGCGCGCCGAGCTTGATGTCGGCACGCGCCCGCTCCTGCTCGGCGGGCGGCTGGGCCTCGATCGTGCTCTGGGCGAGCGTGTAGATCTTTTCGAAGACCCGTGGAACCGAGGGCAGGTAGGTGGGGTGGACCTCTGATAGCTCGGCGATGATCTGGTTGTTGTCGCCGCCGTAGTAGACGAGCGTGCTGCCGAGATCGAAGGCGGCCAGCTGGATCAGCAGGCCGTAGGAGTGGGCCAGCGGCAGGTACAGGTAGGTGACCTCGTCGTCTGCGATCTCGCCGGCCTCGTAGATCATGTTGGCCATCGCCCGGTAGTTGCCATGCGTGAGCATGCAGCCCTTCGGCGGACCGGTCGTGCCCGACGTGTAGATGATCGTCAGCAGGTCGTCCGCGCGGACCGCCGCGCGACGCGCTTCGAGCTCCTCGGGCGACTGGCCGCGGCCGCGCTCGCGGACCTCGTCGAACGTGACGATCGTGAGCGGGTGGGTGATGCGGGACGCGCTCGTGGGGATCTCCGGCGCGGGCCCGTCGATGACGATGATCGTGTGCAGCTCGGGCAGCTCGCCACGGATCTCGAGGATCTTCTCCAGCTGCTCGGCGTCCTCGACGACGACGGCGCTCGCGCCGGAGTCGAAAAGCACCCAGCGGCACTCCTCGGGGGAGTTGGTCGGGTAGATCGGCACGGCGACGAGCCCGGCAGAGATGATCCCGAAGTCGGCGTAGGTCCACTCGATGCGCGTTTTGGCGAGGATGCCCACGCGCTCGCCGGGCGCCAGGCGCCAGGTCGACGAGCCCGAGCGCCGTCTCCTGGACGGCCTCTCCCAGCTGCGCGTACGTGACGTCCTGCCAGCCGCCATCCTGCTTGAAGCGCCCTGCGACCTCGCTCGAGTGCTCGGCCGCGGCGAGCGGAATCAGGTCAGCGATTGTTTTCGAGCCGCTGGTCGACGCGTGCGCGGAGTGCGCGACAGCCTCCATAGGAACCTCCTCCCGGGGTTTGACTTCTTGATATTAGAGCCTGGGGGCCTTTTTGACGACACGATGGACCGCTCCTAGATCGGGTTGGGCACGTCCAGGAACGTGTGGCGCAGGTCGAAGCGCGTCGCCGAGGTGCTCGCCGAGGCGGCGCACGCCGAACGTCTCGGTCGCGTAGTGGCCGGCCGCGATCAGATGCAGACCCGGCCTCGCGCGCCTGGGCCATCGTGCGCTCTGAGCACTCGCCGGTCAGCAGCGCGTCGGCGCCGGCGGCGAGCGCGTCGTCGAGATAGTCCGCACCCGCGCCCGTGACGATAGCCAGGCGTCGCACGTGCGCCGGGCCGGCGTCGAACACGAGCGGCTCGCGCGCGGTGGCGTCGCGCACCGCCGCGAACAGCTGCTGTGCCTCCAGGCCGTCTGCCGGCAGCTGTGCGACGAACCCGATCGGCTGACCTTCGTGCACAGCGAATGCCTCGAGTTGCTCGGCGCCGAGCCGTCGCGCGAGCAGCGCGTTGTTGCCGAGCTCTCGATGGGCGTCGAGCGGCAGGTGGTAGGCGGCGAGCGCGATGTCGGCGTCGAACAGGATCTTCAGCCGTCGCCGCAGCGGCACGTCGATCGCCTTGGCACCCGAGCCCCAGAAGAGGCCGTGGTGCACGAGCAGCAGATCAGCATCCTCGGCTGCCGCCAGCTCGAACAACTCGGCGTGCGCCGAGACGCCCGTCGCGAGCATCTCGACGTCGCTCGCGCCGGCGACCTGCAGCCCGTTGACGCAGTAGTCGTGGAAGCGCTCGGGCTCGAGCAGCCGATCGACCTCTGCGAGAATCTCGGTGAGCGGGGCAGCCACGGCCAGCGCGACGATAGCGGTGTGGAATACTGGCTGGCGCGTCGGGGCGTGGCGCAGCCTGGTAGCGCGCACCGTTCGGGTCGGTGAGGTCCCCGGTTCGAATCCGGGCGCCCCGATGTTTTTTGTCTGCGAAGACGGGCGAAAGAAGCGAACAGAGATGCTCGCTCGCCCCCCGAGGCAGCAGCGCGAGGTTTGCGGCCGTCGACCTTAGCCCTGACCCCCGTGACCATAGCTGCCCTAAATCGAGAAGCAGTCTTACTATTGTGTTCGACATAGCTAGTATCAGGCTTATGTCGACCGTCCGCGGATCGCAGTGGGGAGAGCACGCCCGCGCGGTGCTCGACCAGGC
This sequence comes from uncultured Solirubrobacterales bacterium, assembly GCA_963713385.1. Taxonomy (GTDB): domain Bacteria; phylum Actinomycetota; class Thermoleophilia; order Solirubrobacterales; family Solirubrobacteraceae; genus Palsa-744. Next base: position 291,384 of record CAVQLO010000007.1, on the reverse strand, counting down.
CGGGCATCGCAAGGGCGGGGCACGAAACGCGATTATCGACCTGCTGGCTGAGCAGTCTTGCGCTCTCAGTGCCTTCGAGATCGAAGATCAGCTACGGGCAAGCAAACGCAGTGTCGCGCGGGCGAGCATCTATCGCATCCTCGATCTGCTTCAGGATCGGGGCCTAATAGCGCGCTTGGAGCTGGGTGACGCCATGACCCGCTACGAGCTGATCGACCCCGCTGGAGCTCACCACCATCATCTGCTGTGCGATGGCTGCGGGCGTCTGGTGCCCTTTGACGATGGCGACCTGGAGCGCTCGATCGACAGGCTCTCGCGGCGCCTGGGATTCGACACGCACGAGCACGAGGTCATCCTTCGTGGCGAGTGCTCGGCCTGCCAAGCCTGACCGTCTGTCCCGCAGAGAATAAGACTTAGACTCAATACTATGATAGGGTTTTGCGCAGCGGCCTCATATGAGGCGCCGCGACTGCGCTTTCCACCATCAGATTGAGGTCGCCCATGAAGATCGCCCTACGGCGCGTTTTACGCCGACGTACCCTCTTGGCGGTGGCCGCGGCTAGCGTTTTGCTCGCGTTGCTCGCGGCAGGATGCGGCAGTAGCTCCTCCACCGGATCAGGCTCGTCTGCCTCGGCGGCGGTCGGCGGGGTTCCTCGAACGCCACGATCAACGCGGTCGGCGCGGAGAACGAGTACGCGAACGTGATCGAACAGATCGGCGGCAAGTACGTGAAGGTCACCGCGATCGAGAGCAACCCGAACACCGACCCCCACACCTTCGAGGCCAGCGCGAGCGTCGCCGAGGCGGTCAGCGCCGCGAGCCTGCTGATCGAGAACGGCGTTGGCTATGACACCTACATGGAAAAGATTGAGTCGGCCTCACCGAACTCTTCGCGGAAGGTCATCAACGTCCAGAAGCTGCTCGGCTTACCGGAATCGACCCCGAACCCCCACCTTTGGTACAAACCGGAAACGATGCCGGCGGTAGCGAAGGCGCTGGTCACTGACCTCTCGGCGCTACAGCCCGCTCATGCGGCGTACTTCCAAGAAAACACCACGAAGTTCGATGAATCGCTAAAGCCGTGGTACGCGGCGATCGTGAAGTTCAAGGCTGCCTACCCGAACACGCCGGTCGCGACGACAGAGCCAGTCGGCGACTACATGCTCGAAGCTGCCGGGACGAAGAACATGACGCCGTTCAGCTTGCAGGCCGACATCATGAATGGCACAGACCCAGCGCCCCAGAATGTGACGCTCCAGAATGGCCTGTTCTCCGGGCACAAGGTCAAGGTGTTCGTCCACAATCAGCAGGTCACGGACTCGCTCACCGAATCGTTTGTGCAGGCCGCCAAGCGCGCCGGGATTCCGGTCGTCGGGGTGTACGAGACGATGCCGACCCCTGGTTATGACTATCAGTCGTGGATGCTCGCCGAGGTCAAGGCGCTCGAAAAGGCGGTCGTCGAACACGTCTCGACCGAAAAACTGTGAACCTGGCCGGCGCATCGGTGAGCGAGAACATCCTCGAGGTGCAGGAGGTGGATGTGCGGCTCTCCGGCCGCAAGATCCTCGATCGGGTGAGCTTCAACATCGCGCCCGGCGAGTTCACAGGGCTGATCGGATCAAACGGAGCGGGAAAGACGACCCTGTTCCGCACGATCCTCGGCCTACAGGCCGCGAGCGCAGGAGACGTCCTGGTTGCAGGGCGATCCCGCGCCCGAGGACGCCAACTGATCGGCTTCGTCCCACAGAAGTTCCTGCTTGACCCAGACTTGCCACTGCGAGCGCGCGACCTGGTGGCGCTCGGCCTTGACGCGAAGCGCTTGGGGGTGCGGCGCCCGTCCAGTGCTCGCCGTGCGCTGGTGCAAGAGATGCTCGAGGCGGTGGACGCCGCAGCTTCGCCGATACCCGTGTCGGGCGGCTCTCCGGTGGGGAGCAGCAGCGAATCCTGATCGCGCACGCGCTGATCGCCCGACCCCGGCTGCTGCTGCTGGACGAGCCGTTGGCGAGCCTGGATTTGCGCAGCGCGCACGAGGTCGTCGCGCTGCTCTCCAAGATCGCCCGCGAGCAGCAGATCGCCGTCTTGATCTCGGCGCATGAGATCAACCCGTTGCTCGGGGTCATGGACCGCATCGTTTACCTCGCTGCCGGCCGCGCCGTCAGCGGCAGAACCGACGAGGTCGTGCGCGCCGATGTACTCAGCAAGCTCTACGGCCACCACGTCGATGTCCTGAATGTCCACGGGCGTGTGCTGATCGTCGCCGGGGCCGGCGAGGAAACAGATCTAGCCGGGCATGAGGTCGCCTTCCCGGACACTGAGATTGTCTCGTGAGCCACTTCCTAACGCCCGTGTTCGCCCCGGGCTTCTTTCAGAGCGAAGCGGTCCACATCGCGCTCGGCGTGGGCGCACTCGTCGCGATCGTCACCGGCACGGTCGGAGTGTTCACCGTCATGCGCGGACAGTCCTTCGCGGGTGAGGCATTCGGGGACATCGGCACCACGGGCGGCTCCGGGGCGTTTCTCGTTGGGGTCGGCCCGTTGTGGGGATTCGTGGTCGGCAACCTCCTTGCGGCGGCGGCGATGGAGACGATCGGTATCCAGCGCACCCGTGGCAGGGACCTCGCCACAGGGATCGTGCTCGGCGCCTCCATCGGGCTTGCCGCCCTGTTCCTCTACCTCGCCACCACAGAGCAGAACACCACGGGCGCGACCGTAACGATCCTGTTCGGCTCGGCATTCGCGATCGCGAGTTCGACCGTCCCGCTGATACTGCTGCTCAGCTTGCTCGTGCTCGGCTTGATCCTCCTGCTCCACAGGCCGCTGCTACTCGCAACAGTCAGCCCCGAAATGGCAGCCGCACGCGGAATCCGGGTGCGGCTCGTTGGGATTCTCTACCTCGTCGCGCTGGCGCTAGCAGCAGCGCTCGCAGCGATAACGATCGGCTCGATCCTGGGAACCGCGCTGCTCGTCGGCCCGGCTGCGGCCGCGCTGCGCCTCACCAAGCGTCCGCTTATAGCAATGCTCACCGCCGCCGGCATCGGGATCAGCGCGATTTGGCTCGGGATCGTGCTTGCCTACGACAGCTACGAATGGCCGCCTTCCGGTCATGGGTGGCCTGTCAGCTTCTTCGTTGTGACGATCGTCTTCATGCTCTACCTCTTCTCCGGGCTGCCCGAGCGCCGCCGACAGCGCAACAGGCCGGCGCGAGTCCCGCCGAGCACTACGCAAGCCTCACTGAGGAGGTAGGGATTGTTCTCCGGTTTCATGGTCAACGCCTGGGAGGTCGCGAGCATCGTCGCGGTCGTCGCGGGTGTCGTGGGGTTCTTTACGGTCCTCCGAGGATCGGCTTTCGCTGCGCACGCGATCCCCAACGGGTCCTTCGCCGGGGCGGCTGGCGCGAGCCTGATCGGGGTGAGCACGCTCCTCGGGCTCGGCGTCTTCTCCCTCGCGGGAGCACTCGGAATCGGGCTGCTCGGCAGAAGGGGCCGCCACGACGTGGCAACCGCCTTGGCACTCGTGATGATGCTCGGCCTCGGCGCCCTCTTCCTCAGCTTCAGCGAAGAGTACGCACCCGCGGTCTACTCGCTGCTGTTCGGGGAGGTTCTTGGAATCTCAAACAATGACATCGCACCCACAGCGATCCTCGGCCTCCTCTGCATCGCCGCGATCGCCGTGTTGTACCGGCCGCTGATGCTCTCCTCGGTCCTCCCCGAGGTCGCAGAGGCTCGCGGCGTTGGCCGCTTTGCTATGGAGATGCTGTTCCTCACCGTCCTGGCGCTGGCGACTGCGATGACGGTGCCCGTCGTCGGGACGCTGCTGATCTTCAGCCTCATGATCGGGGCACCCGCCGCCGGCCGCTCGTTCACCGACCGGCCCCTGGTCGCGATGGCGCTCTCGATCGCCTTCGCGCTAATCATCGTGTGGGCCGCGATCGCCGCCTCCTACGAAACCAACTACCCCGTCGGGTTCTTCGTCGGTACCGCCAGCGCCGTCTCGTACGCACTCGGCCGGGGATGGGCGGCACTACGCAACAGACGGACAGCCCAGGCCGCCCGACTCGCCGCCCAGCCTCGCTGACGGTATCGAGCTTCCGCGGTACTCTGGAATCAGGTGCTGCTCTTGGCTTGGAGATTGTGATGCGCAACCCGGTTCGCAGTGAGACAGATGCCTTCCGACTCACGATTGGCGGCGCAGGGCTGGCCGGCGCTTCGCTGGCCTTGGGCGCGCTGGTCAGCGAGGCTGCGGGTATCGCGCTGTTCGGCGGCGGCTTGGTCGGCGCCGCGATCTGGGGTATCTCCACTAAGGACGCGGACGGTCGCCTCTCGCTGCGAGACGCAGCGTCAGAAGGGCCGCGAACGAAGGATTCGTCACGACGCAGAGTGCTCGTGATCGCGAACCGAACGCTGGCCGGCGAGGAGCTCCGGAGCCTGATACGCCGTCGCGCTGGGGGTGGAGCGGAGCTGAGGGTGGTGGCACCGATACTCGCCTCGCGCGTGCACTACATCGCCTCCGACATCGATCAGGAGCGCGAGGAGGCCCACGAGCGGCTCGCCGCGGCGCTCGCTTGGGCGTCGGACGAGGGTCTCCACGCGACCGGGAAGGTGGGCGATCCGAACGTCGCGCTCGGCGCGATCGAAGACGAGTTGCGCCTGTTCGGCGCCGACGAGGTGATCATCTCGACCCATCCGCCCGGCAAGTCGAACTGGCTCGAGACCGGCATCGTCGAGCGTCTGCGGGAGGAGCTCAACATCCCGGTCACCCACGTGATCGTGGATCTCGAGCGCAGCCCGGTTACGGCCGCTCGGTAGTTGCGTGCGCTCGCGCCGGGGGCGCAGGGCTAGCGTTCCGGTGCTCTGCCAACCCGGACGAACGAGGACCGTGGAGGGGGCATTCACAAGCTGCATGCACGCTGACTCCTACTTCACCGCGCCGCCGGAAGCATTGATCGCGTACCACGTCCCGCCGAACTCTTTTACGCCAACGTAGGAGGTCTTCCCTGGTCCGCTGTCTGCGCTGTAGGTGTAGAGGGGATGACCGGCGTAGGTGACCTGATTGCCGCCAGTCGTGGACAGAAGCGAAGCCTTGATGCCCGAGCCGGCTGTCGGGCGCCCACTTGCCCTCAGCGACGGCCATACTGCTGAGCACCCGCTGATCGCCGCGCAGCTGTTCTTGTTGGCGTGATCCCTCGTGAACTCATAGAGCGTGCGGCCCGAGCTGCTGACGAGGATGCTGCCGAGGTTAGTGTGGCGCAGCTGCACCGTGGCTGCGGCGCTTGAGTGCGCGACCGAGAGATTGCTCTGTGCGCTCGCGACCGTCGCGGCGCTCGCCGCGCTCGCCAAGGCGACGGCCAGGAAAACGTAGGTTCGCTTCATGGTTCCTCCGAATGTCGGGAGTGCGTGACTGTCATCTCTACCTAGGACACCGCGACACCTCGAACCTTCCCGAACACCGGCGTAGCTTCCAGCCTCCTCGCCGGGTCCGTTGTCTCCGGGGACGCGCAGGGCCGTGCTCACGATCCAGCGCGGTCGCTGCAACCCCGATCGGGGCCCAAACCCGTCCTATCCCGCGGCCAGGCCTGAGCTGTCCACTCCGCCTGGCTTGCGCAGCGCAAGATCGAGGTAGAACGGCGAGGAGACCCACTCGGCGCCTTCGTCCTTCGCCACGCTGATGGCGCTCATCAGGTTGTCGATCTCTTGCTCGGTCGCGACGCGAAGCTGAATGGCCCGCTCTCTCATCGCCGCGAGCGTGCCCGCGTGAAGATCGAACCCCAGCTCCGCTTGGGTGAGCTTGAAAAACCCCTCGGTCTCGACGACCTCAAGGCCGGCGGCAAGGGCCGCCTGAGGGAGATCGTCGACCGCGAAACGGGGTACACCGGCCCGTTCGACCAGCTCATGCATCAGCTCCCAATAGGCGCCAAGCGCCTGAAGAGGAGGATTCGATTGCGGGGGTGGCCTGCGGAGCGGCTCTTGGGCGATGATCCAACCTCCTGGGCGAACGAGCTCTGCGATCCGCATGAGGGTATGCGCGGGGTCACTCTGATGCATCAGGAAGCACCGCGTGTACGCCACGTCGAACGGTCCACCCAAATCGGCGACATCGACCTCGTGGACATCGGCGGCGACGACCTGGACGTTCTCGAGCTCTAACGTCGCAACTACCGATCGCGCTCGCTGAACCGTCGGCTCACCGAAATCGACGCCCACCACCCGCCCGCTCGACCCGACCAGCTCCGCGATTACCGCAAGTGCCCCGATCGGACCGCAGCCGCACTCGATTGCGCTCCATCCTTCCTGGATTCCCGCCCTCTGGAAAGCACGGCGCGCCATGCCTTCCAGAAGTTGGGCGATGCCCAACAATCGCCGAAGATCATCATCACTGCCATCGAGGATGTAGCGGCTAACCCGCTCCGCGATCGCGTCGGCCATAATTGTCTACCTCCGCTCCGGCATCGGCCCCAGACTGTAACCGGTCGGCCGCGGCGCCGTGAGACGAGCACGGGCCGGCGGCCCCGTCATCGGTTTCACCCAGGATTCACTTCCTCTCCGGACGTCCAGAGCAGGCGCGCCGGGCTCGACGATCCCCGGCGCTCGCTTGCGGTGAAACGAGTAGGCCTCGCTTGGCCGTCTTCGGCGGCCAGGGGGTTGCCTGCCTTCGATCACATCGTGTGTAGAGTCGCGTCTAGTGGAGGGTCAGGAGACATGCCCGCTGCCAGATGATCCGACGCTAGCCGCCGTAGCGAGGGCGCTGAACGACGCGGGCCAATGGGCTGAAGTCTTCGACCCCCAGTCGCGGTTCCTCTACGTGACCGATGAGGTCCGTCTCATTTACGGAGGCCGGGTCGAACTCGCACCCGTGCCGCTCGGTTACCACGCGTATAGCCCAGAAGCGACACGGATACGGATGGAATGGCGTGGTGGCCAGTTTCCGCTTGAGATCATCCGCCAAGCTTTTGCGCTATACGGGTCGTGGCTGCTGGCCGAAACGCCGGGAGGCCGCGAGGAACTGCGACAGATCGTGGACCCAAGGCTCCGCGACGTTGTCGATGAGCTCTCGCCGCTTGACCCGCCGTCGGCCCACACGACCACGTTCCAAGGTCTGTACACCGGCGCGGGCGCAGGTGTGAAGATCCTGACCACCCGGGTGCGACTGCACGATGAAGCGGGGCGTTTCGTGGGGACAGTCACGGTGAGCAAGCCCGCTGTTGGCATGGCGCTACTCGCGCGGATCACCGCGATGGGGGACATCAGACACTTCGAACGGATGGAGCAGGTGGCGAAACCGGGAAGGCGACCTGCGGCCATTCTGTTCGCGGACGTGGAGTCCTCATCCCCGCTGTCGCGGCGCCTGTCGACGGCACGCTACTTCTCGCTCGGCAGGCGCATCGCGCGCGCCGCGGACCAGTGCGTCATCGACGCAGGGGGTCTCGTTGGCCGCCACGTCGGCGACGGCGTCGTCGCCTTCTTCTTGGCCGAGACCGCGAGCTCGGAGTCCGCCTCTGCTCGCTCGTGCATGCAGGCCGCACGCTCGCTGAGGGGTGCGATGGCGGACGTCGCTACGCGCAGCGAACTCGCCCCCGAGGACCTGACGATGCGCTTCGGCCTGCACTGGGGATCAACACTCTATGTGGGCCAGATCACGACCAGTGGGCGCAGTGAGGTCACCGCACTTGGGGATGAGGTCAACGAGTGTGCCCGTATCGAGGCGTGCGCGAGCGGTGGACGCACGCTCGCGTCGAAGGAGCTGATCGAGCATCTCGATCCAAGGGACGCGGCCACGTTGGACCTGGACACGGGCCGAATCACGTATACGCCCCTCGCCGACCTGCCGACGGCCACCGAGAAGGCCCGACGCGACGCGCCGGCCATCTCCGTCTGCGAGGTATAGCGCGGTTTGCCGCGGATGGCGGCCGGCCGGAGCCCTCAGCCGATCTGCTCCGCCAGCTCGACGATGATCCCCTCCGGGCCGCGGACGTAGCAGAGCCGATAGCTGTCCTCGTAGCGCTCCACCTCGCCAACGAGCTCCGCGCCGCGGGCGCGCAAGCCAGCGACGACGGCGTCGATATCGTCGACTGCGAATGCGACATGGCGGATGCCCGGGGTGTTCCCCGGCGCGCGCCCGTCGCCGCCCCGGCCCGACGGGGCGTGAAACTTCGCCAGCTCGAGCCGTGCGTGGCCGTCCGGGGTCTCCAGCATCGCGATCTCCGCCCGGACGCCCTCGAGCCCCACGACGCGGTCCACCCAACCACCCTCGACCGGCCCCTCGCCCTGCAGCTTGAGTCCGAGCTCGATGAAGAACGCCGTCGCGGCCGCCAGGTCGTCGACCACGATGCCCACGTGGTCCATGCGTTGGATCGCCACGCGCTCGAGCGTAGCGACGTCGCCAGCGCCCTGCCGGCCGCGCGGCCGGAGAAGATGCACCCCCCGAGAAAGGTTCCCTCCAGCGCGTTGTAGCCGTGTACGCCACCGCCGCCAAAGCCCGCGACCTCGCCGGCGGCGTACAGCCCCGCAAACGGAGATCCATCGGGCCGAATCACCTGGGAGTCCAGGTTGGTCTCCAAGCCACCGAGGCTCTTGCGGCTGAGGATGTTGAGGCGCACGGCGATGAGTGGTCCGTGGGCAGGGTCGAGCAGGCGATGAGGCTTGACCACGCGGGTGAATCGATCTGCGCGGTACCGACGGGCGTTGGTGATCGCCATGATCTGTGCGTCCTTGCTGTAACGGTTCTCGACCTCGGCATCGCGGGCGGCGATCTGGCTCTCGATGTGATCGGCGTCGAGCTGGGGCCCGCGGGCGATCTCGTTCATCGCGGCGACGAGCTCTGGCAGCGTGTCGCGCACTACGAAGTCCGAGCCGCGGCGCTTGAACGCATCGATGGGCCCGGGCGCGCCGGCGGCGATGCGGCTTCGCGCGAGCAGCTTGAGGTCCTTGCCCGTGACGTCGGGGTTCTGCTCGGAGCCCGAGAGCACGAACTCCTTCTCGAGGATCGACTGCGTGAGGATGAACCAGGAGTAGTCGTGGCCTGTCGAGAGGATGCGCTTGAGCGTGCCCAGCGTGTCGAAGCCGGGGAAGTTCGGCGCCTCCATGCGGTCTCCGTTGGCGTCGAGCCAGAGCGATGATGGGCCGGGGATGATGCGGATCGCGTGCTGTGGCCAGATGGGGTCCCAGTTGTGGATGCCCTCGGTGTAGTGCCACATGCGATCGCTGTTGACGATGTTCGCGCCGGCGTCGCTGGCGATCTTCAGCATGCGCCCGTCGACGTGTGCGGGAACGCCGGCGATCATGTAGTCCGGCGCAGGTCCGAGGCGGCCGTCGGGCCAGTTCTCTCGGATGAGATCGAAGTTGTGGCCGATGCCGCCCGTGGTCAGCACGACGGCATCGGCGCGCAGCTCGAACTGATCGATGACGTCGCGGCTCGAGGCGACGCCGCGCGCGGCATCGCTGGGCGCGAGCACCGTTCCACGCACGCCCACCGCGACGCCGCTCTCTACGAGCACCTCGTCCACACGATGGCGAAACGCGAACTGGACGAGACCACGCTGCTCGCCGGCGAGCACAGGCTCCGCAAACACCCGCACGACCTCCGGACCGGTGCCCCATGTGAGGTGAAAGCGGGGCACCGAATTACCGTGTCCGAGTGCTCGTCCGTCTCCGCGCTCGGCCCAGCCGACGAGCGGCACGACGCGCAGGCCGAGGTCGCGCAGATACCGACGCTTCTCGGTCGCCGCGAAGCGTACGTACGCCTCTGCCCAGCGGCGCGGCCAGTGGTCTTCGCGATCACGGTCAAACTGAGCGGAGCCAAGCCAGTCCTGGAGCGCCAGCTCGTGGGAATCCTTGATCCCCATCCGGCGCTGCTCCGGGGAGTCCACGAAGAACAGCCCGCCGAGCGACCAGAACGCCTGTCCGCCGAGGTTGTTGCGGTTCTCCTGATCGAGGATCAGAACGCGACGGTCTGCCTTGACGAGCTCGTGCGCGGCAACCAGGCCGGCGAGGCCGGCCCCCACGATCACCACATCTGGTCGAAACGGCGTGTCGGTCACGCCGCGTGCTCAGCCGAGAACCCTGGCGCGGGCGATGTGCGAGCCGGGACTCGCACTCAGGCCATCGCTACGACCGGCGCAATAGCGGGCCCTGAGGTCATCGGGCCCGAGGTTCTCCACGAGCTCCAGACCGGTGGCGCGCAGCTCGGCATCGAGCTCGTCGGGGTCAAACCCCGAGACCCACGGCTCACCGAGGGATGCGACCTGCGCGCGTGCTCGCTGCATGGGCTCCTGCGAGCCCTCGGGGTTCAGCAGGCTTTGATCGAGATAGCTGAACACGAGCTCGCTATCGGCGAGCGCGGTTGACGCGATGGCGGAGAGCGTGGCGAGGTTCGCCTCACGGGTGAGGTAGGTCGTCACACCGAGCCACGAAAGGAAGGCCGGGCGATCGCTGCGAAACGACGAGTTCGCGAGGGCATCGTCGAGTCCGATCTCGCTCAGGTCCGCCGCGACCAGATGCAAGCCTGGCGGCATGGGGATCTCACAGCGTGCAAGCCGGCCTCGCTTGAACTCCTGCGTGCTCGGGTGGTCGACCTCGAATATCTCGAGGGCGCGCGCGGAGGAGGGGCGGCGCAGCGCGAAGCTGTCCATGCCGGCGCCGATGATCACGTACTGGCAAACACCTCGCTGCACCGCCTCTGCCAGCGCATCCTCCGCGTAGCGGGCGCGCAGGATCACCGTTCCGTAGGAGGGATGCGCCCGCAATAGGGCGTCCGCGTCGCCGCCGCCCGCGCGCGCGAGCATCGCCTCACGTTCCTCGGCTAGGATCAGCCGATCACCCCAGGGGTCGTCGATGAGCACGGGACTGTCCAGGCGTGCATGAGCGGCGCGCATGAGCGCCGTCCCCATCGCCGTCGTGCTCGCCTTCCCGGGGTCCATCGCGCGATTCTCGCAGAAGGTCCCGCGACGCTGGCGCTAAGCGCCGGCCAGTCTCTACGCCACCGCCGTGGCGCACGCGCGCCCACTGCGCGCCTGCGCGAAGGTCACCATGCGCTTGGCGTCCTCGTCCCACAACTTGAGCGACACGGCGCGCAGCGCGTCGCCCAGCGAGAGCGTCGGCACCTGATGGAAGATCGGGTTCTCCTCGTGCGCGCGCGCGAGGTTGTAGTTGGGGATGCGCGCGTTGAGGTGGTGCACGTGGTGAAAGCCTATGTTGCCGGTGAAGAACTGCAGCATCCATGGCAGCTTCAGGTATGAGCTCCCACGCAGCGCCGCGTCGGCGTACGTCCATACCGCTCCGCTCTCCCAGTAGGCGTCCTCGAACTGATGCTGGACGTAGAACAGCCAGATGCCCACCGATCCCGCGAGCAGCGCAGACGGACCCGCCACGAGCAGGTAGTCGCGCCAGCCGATCAGCCAGCACAGCCCGCCGACCAGCACCGCGAGCGCGACGTTCGTGGCGATCACGCTGCGTCGCATTCGCGGCCGCGCTCCCTTTGCGACGATTCGCGGACCGATGATCATCGCGACGATCGGCCCGAAGCCGAACATCACGAGCGGGTTTCGCAGCAGCCGGTATCCCAGCCGGCCCCGCCAGTCCAGCGCCTCGTATTCGGCCACCGTCAACGTTCTCACGTCGCCAACGCCTCGCCGCTCGAGATCCCCAGAAGTGGCGTGGTGGACCGCGTGATCATGACGCCAGCGCAGGAACGGTGAGTACAGGAGCAGCCCCAGGGCCGTCCCGAGCCATCTGTTGGCGCGCCGCGACCGAAGAAACGAACCATGCGAGCAGTCGTGAAAGACGATGAAGGTCCGCACGAGCACCCCGGCGGCGGGGATCGCGAGCGCGATCACCAGCAGCACCGAGATATCGAGCGCCAGATACATCGCCACGCAAAGCAGCAGATAGGGCACGACCGAGGTTGCGATATCCAGCAGCGCGCGCCCCTGGTGGGGCTGGGCGTAGCGGGCAAGTGCGGCCTGTAGGGAGGCCGCGTCGGATGCGGGAGAGATGCTCTCGAGGTCGGCTGCGCTCAGCGGCGCTGCGCGGACCTGCGCCCCGGCGCTCATCAGGGGGTGTTGCGGTGGGGGTCATCCGACCCCTTTCGGTGGGGATCATCGGACCCCTTTCTCTGGCGGCGCGTGGAGGCCGTACCGGCCGACCGCGCCCCAATCGCGATGTCCAGCATACCTCTGCGTCCCCTAGAAACGCGCAGCATCACCGCGCGGGTAGACGGAAGGCCATTCGTGAAAGACCATTCGTGTCTGGCCTAGGCTTCGACGCGCTGACAACGTCCGACGACGCCGATGCGCGCGTTCGCAGGCGGCTGGGGCAAGGGCAGGCCGCCCGACTGGGACGATGATCTGCAGCCCCGACGCCGAGCTCATCGCGCCTGACAGCCTGCACAGCTCTATGGCGCGCTCGCTCATAGGCGAGACGGATAGACTCGCGGCGCAGACGCGCTCTCAGGGAGGGGGCTCCAAATCGGTCAAGCACCATCAGCTGCCGGCGGATCGCTGGACTCGGCCTCTTCTGGGGATCTTCGGCTGGAGCCGATCGAGGATCTGGGGGCCTTCTATGAGGATTGGGCGCGCCTGGCAGAGGCGGCCGGGCATCCGTTTGCCACATGGGAGTGGAACAGCACGTGGTGGCGTTGGTTCGGGTTGGGCCGGCAGCTGTTCAGCTTCGCGTGCAGGGACAGCGCCGGCGAGGTGAAGGTGATCTTGCCCCTGTACGTCGCCGGGACGCGACCGCTGCGCGTAGCTCGCTTCCTCGGCTACGCCGACCTGCAGTCGCCGGTGTGCGCGCCCGGCGACCGTGCGCTCGCCGCGCGCGCGCTGCGCGAGGTGATGGGCCGGCCGGGGGGATGCTCGCTGGTCGTCGCCGAGCGACTGCCCTCGGATGCTGGTTGGGGGGATCTGCTGGGCGGCAGGGTGCTCGCCCGCCATCAGACCCCGGTACTGCGGCTGCAAGGATCGAGTTGGGAGGACTTCCTCGCGTCGCGAAGTCGCAACTTTCGCGAACAGGTGCGACGCAAGGAGCATCGTCTGGTGGCGGAGCACGGTCTGACCTTCCGCCTGAGCGACGCCCCGCACCTGAGCGACGATCTCGACACACTGTTTCGCCTTCACGCCGCCCGCTGGGGGGAGCAGACCACGGGCGTCTTCGACGCAGATCAGGGCATGTTCCAGCGCGACTTCGCCGAGACCGCGCTGCGCCGCGGCTGGCTTCGCCTCTGGATCGCAGAGATCGCAGGCGAGCAGGTCGCCGCCTGGTATGGCTGGCGCTTTGCCGGGGTGGAGTGGTACTTCCAGGCCGGGCGCGACCCGCGCTGGGACGGTCACTCGCTCGGGTTCGTGGTGCTCGCCCACACCGTGCGCGAGGCGTGTCGAGACGGCGTCAGCGCCTATCACTTCCTGGCCGGCGGAGATGCCTACAAGGCGCGCTTCACCAAGGAGGACCCGGGCGCCGAGTCGCGCCTGCTCAGCGCTGGGCCGATCGCCGGGATGGCGAGCCTCGCCGTGCAGCGCGCCCGCTCCCTGCCTCCGGCGGCCCGTCAGCGCGTGCTTGGGATCACACGTTAGCCCGCGATCTCGACGACTGCGTACATCTCGCGCGCCTGCGCGGATGACGTGCGGAGCTTGGCACCCGAGCTGCCGCGGACGATGCTCTGGACATAGGCACAAGGTCCTGTTGGGCAGATTCTGGACAGTTGACAGAGTGCTTCGTGATCGCAACATGAAAGTGTGCGCGACACGTACATCGCTACGGGCAACGGAGTGCGCCATGAGGGGGGCAACTCCGGCGTCGTTGGGTCGTAGAGGCTGACCTGACCTCGCCGGGGCTCGCCGTTCTCTGCGCGAATACCCAACGACCCACTGGAAGGAACCACGTGATGACGTACTCCGTTCGTCGGCTATTAGCCATAGCCCTGGCTTCGGTCGGGCTGCTGTTGACGTTCGGGCTGCTCGAGTTCGCCGTCTCGGCGAGTGCAGCCCCACTGAACCTCGAAACCCTCACCGGCGTCGAAGCCGAGAAGATGCTGGAAAAAGGCCAGATCACCTCGGTCGAACTCGTCAAGGACTACTACGCGCGGATCGCGGCGCTCAACAAGGCCGGTCCCGGTCTGGACTCGGTGGTGCAGCTGAACCCGCTCGCGCTCGAAGAAGCCAAGAAGGCTGACCAGGAGCGTAGGAAAGGGATCAAGCTCGGCCCGGCTATGGGACTCCCGATCGCGCTCAAGGACATCATCGACGCAACGCCGATGTACACCACGGCGGGAGACTGGGCGCTACGGGAATCGTTCCCCGAAAAGGACTCCGGCGTCGCGAGGAACCTGCGCGCGCACGGCCTGATCATCCTCGGCAAGCTCAGCCTGTCTGAGTGGGCCAACAGCTTCGGCAGCCAGCCGTCCGGCTTCGGCAACGTGACCGGTCAGGATCTCAACGCCAACGACTCGGCGACGACCCCCAGCGGCTCGTCTTCGGGTTCGGGCACGGCAGCGGCCGCCGGGCTCTCGACGCTGACGATCGGCACCGAAACGGGTGGATCGATCATCAGCCCATCCACCGCGGAGGAGGACGTGGGGCTGCGCCCGACGCTGGGCCTCGTGCCTGGCTTCGGCATCGCCCCGATCGACGTCTCGCGCGACACGGCGGGTCCGATCGAGAAAACCGTCGCAGACGCGGCGATCACCCTGCAGTCGCTCGCCGAGATCCCGGGGACCGATCCGGAATCCGACGAAGAGTACGAAGGCATGGAGGGTCCCGAATTCCTCAAAAACCGGGACATCCAGCCGGCGCCCTTCGCGACGGTGCCCAACTACTCCGAAGCGCTCACCATGAGCTACGTCAAAGGCAAGCGCATCGGCTACAACGGCAACACCTGCACGATCGTTCCGCCGGCGGTCACCTGCACGCTGACGCCGACCGAGGAAGCGACCCAGAAAGCCGTCGACGGCTCTGGAAGCCGCCGGGGCGATCATGGTGCCCGACGCACAGACCAAAGCGGCAGCATCGCCCGGTCTGCCGAGCGGCTATGAGGCGCACGCGACGATCGACGAGTACTACAAGCACCTCGGTGCGAAAGTCCCCGTGCACAGCCTCATCGAAGAGGTCGCGGTGGACGAAACCGACCCGCAGGAGGCCCTGAAGGACGGCAACTCCACGCACAAGAAAGAGTCCGAAGCCGAAGACGTCTTCGGCGGCAAAAACCAGAAAGAATTCGAAACCAACCTGCCGCTGGAGAAGAAGGCCACGCAGGAAGCGATCGAAGACATGATGAACGAACCCAGTGGCGGTGGCGAACCTGTGATCGCGGTCGTCGGCTCGGTTCCCGGCGGCCCGCAGGCGGGTGAGCCGGAGATGGTCGTGCCGATGGGCTACACCGCGACGCAGCGGCGCCCGATCGGAGTGGACGTCAACGGCGGACCGTATGACGAGATGAACATCATCGGCGTGGGCTACGTGATGGAACAGTCCACGAAACTCAAACAATCCCCGGCCGAGGTCGACCCCGCGCTGTACCGGTGCGCTCACACGTGTGCCCGCGGAGCCGTTCGCAAAACGCGGTCACTGCAACCCGGATTACGACGCGGTGACCGAAGAAATCGGCAAGCAGCCGAAGCTCCTGCCGTTCTCGCTGGAAACCACCTCGGCGGCGACGCTCGAGGAAATGATGAACGCCAAGACGCTGACCTCAAAGCAGCTGGTGAAGGCGGAGCTCTACCGCATCGCTCTCACCAACGCCGAGGGTCCGGCGATCCAGGCGATTCGCAACGTCAACTGGGACGCGATCGAAGAAGCAGAAGAAAGCGACCGGCTGCGGGCGAAGAAAGGCAAAAAAGTGCCGCTGGGACCCCTTGCGGGAATCCCCGTGGTCGTCGAGACTCGGTCAACGTGTTCGGGCTGCCGACGAGCGCCGGTTCGATCGCGCTGGAGAACACGATGCCCTCGAGTGACGCGACGGTTGTCGCCAAGCTCAAGGCGGCCGGCGCGATCATCCTCGGCGACACGAACACCAGCGAGCTCGGCGGAACGTTCGAAGGTCCGAACATGCCGCAGGGCTACTCCTCGCTGGGTGGTCAGGTGCTGCTGGCGGCGGACACCAACAAGAACGTTGGTGGCTCTTCCGGCGGCGCGGCGGATGCGGTGGCAGTCGGTCTCGCACCGCTGGCGATCGGCACCGAGACGTCGACGACAGAAGGTGCTCAGCTGATCGCGCCTGCCGGCAACGCCGGCGATGTGGGGCTGAAGCCGACGGTCGGACTCGTCAGCCGGTCTGGCACGCTGCCAGACGCCAAGTCCCAGGAAACGCTGGGGCCGATCGGCATGACGGTCAAGGACGTGGCGACAACGCTCGGCGTGCTCGCCGGGCCTGACCCAAGCGACCCGGCCACACTGGGCCAGCCGCCGGTGCCCAACTACCTCACGGGCCTGACGGCAACGGCACTCAGCGGCAAGAAAATCGCCGTCGTGTGAGCACCGCAGCACCGTATCCCGAAGCAGTAACCGAGCTGGGTGCGCTCGGCGCAACGACCGAAGTAGTGACACCGGGCACCGGAACCACTGCACCCAGCGTCATCCCGTATGAATTCCACAGCGACCTCAACGCCTACCTGGCTAACTCGAAAGGGTTCACCAAACACAGCAAAGGCGCGAAGTCGTTGCAGGAAATCATCGAATACAACACCGCGAACCCGGTCGAGGGCCTGAAATTCGGCCAGGGCTCGTTGGTCGCCTCCGAGGCGGTTGAAACGACCAACCCGGCGACCAAAACCGCCTACGAAGAAAACCTCGCGAAAGGACAGAAAGAAGACAAGGAAACCATCGACAGCATCCTCAAAGCTGGTGGCGACACGGCCATCATGGTCCCGAGCGGCAGCGCGCTCGTCGGGATCGCCGACCGTGCCGGCTACCCGGTGCTGACGGTTCCGGCAGGTTTCGGAGCCGAGAACAGCTCCACGGGCGGCGACCCGATCGGTGTCGACTTCATCGGCACCGCATTCAGCGAGGCGCAACTCCTGGACGACGGCTATGCCCTCGAACAGGGCCTCAAAGCACGCACCTTGGGCCCCGCCTACATGGTGTCCACAGTGTTCCCCAACCCCGGTCTGTCCGGGGCGCCGAGCGAGACCTTCCAGAGCGACTGGAGGTGTGTCCTCGGCAGCGCGTTCCTGAAGCCGTACGACTGCAGCCCAGGAGAACTGGAGAACCAGTTGCCCGGCGCCGAACACATGCCGTTCTAGTCAGCGCCCACCTCTCATAGGTGGATCGCCTGACGACCAAGCGAGCACCTCGACCCCCCGCAGACGGGGGGTCGAGGTGTGCTTGGGGTCGCCGACCCGGACACTCGTTGACCGAGCGCCACGCCCGGTAACCGGATCGCCGCGCGCTGCCGACGAGGTTCTTGTAGGCCCCAAGCCACGGACGGCTCGGGCAAGCGCCCCGCAGCCGACCTCTACATCGACGCATGAACCGAGGACACGATGCCCAGTCGGGCTGCGATGCACGACCCGCCAACACCTATCGCCTTCGACCTGGGCCGCAGCCTGCCCGACGAGCAGACCTGCGTGGTCGTCGTGGAAGGCGGACTCGACCTCGCGGGAGCGCCGCGTCTGAAGTGGATGCTGCTCGAGGCGTTCGAGGCGGGCTGCAGCCAGCTCGTCGTCGACCTCTCGCGCGCGACGCTTGTGGATGCGACCGCGGTCGGCGCGCTGGTCGGCGTGAGAGGCAGCATCGACGTAGATGCACGGCTGGCGATCGTGTGCGCGCAGCCAGAGGTGCTGGAGGTCTTCAGGACCGCGGGGCTGGATCACAGGTTTTCGATCTTCGCAACCATGGACGCGGCTCTGGCGCATGTCAGACAGCAGGTCGCCCGTGATTGATCAATCGCAGCCAACCGTTGGCGTGGCCGGCGAGCCAGGCCCGAAGCTCGCCCGCGATGCGGCCATGGTCCTGGGCATCGCCTACACCGCGATGCCCTTCGCGAGCAGCCTGGAAGCCGAGGCGGAGCGCTGGCTGCGCCTGCTGCGCTTGCACGGCGAGGCCGGAGCCATCCTGCAGGCGCTTGGCGTCAGCGAGATGGCTCTGCCCGAGCACGACGAGGAGGTCGACGCCCACTCGCGCGACCTGGACAACGGCCGCGACACGGTCGGTTGGGTGAGCACGCGCGCGGTGCAGATCGCCAGGCAGCGGGGTGCGGACCTCGTCTGTACGACCGACGTGCTGCTCGCCGTCATCCACGTCTACGGCGCGGACTTCGATCATGTGCTGCGCACGCACGGCACCGATCGCGAGGAGGTGGTCGCGCAGCTGGATGCGCGCGCCTCATCCGAGGCAGGCGTCAGCGCGCAGACGCCGGGACACGACCCGGCTAAGCGATCTTGACGATCTGCGCCTCGGAGGGATCCTCGTTGTCGGGCGCCCGGTCGCGCTCCGCCTCGTCGAGAGCGATCAAAAAGCTCTCCGCGGACACGCCCTCGCGCCCGGTGGCGGTCGCGAAGTGCTCCATGTAGGTGGCGATCATGTCGACGAAGGTGAGCACGATCGTTTCCTGTTCGGCGGGCGTGCGCGGGGCTTCGAAGACAAACTCGAACATGCGGTCGCTCATGTGCACCAGCAGCTCGGCGTTGAAGCTCGGCGTCTCTATGAGCATCCCAGTGGTTTTCAGCGCCTCGTGCCAGTCGGCGGCAAGCTGCCTGTCGATCGCTCTCACGGTGCCGGCGCCACCCTCAGCCAGCTGCAGGCCAAGGCTGAGCAGGCGCTCGGGCCGAGTCAGACGAGCACGCGGATCAGCGGGGCGCTCGTGGGGTGCGAGCTGCCGCCCAGAGGCTCTGCGGTGACCAGCACTTCCTTCGCGTGGCTGATGCTGGGCACCGCCACCGAGCCGCTTCCCGTGCCGGTCACGCCGAAAAGCGCGTTGGTGGGCTGCGGTGCGCCGGATCCGTGGCCCAGCCACACCTCGTAGATCTTTCCGAGCGGCGGCTGGGGCATGCCCGATACGACGAGTTCGGCGCGACCGTCGGCCTCGCGCAGCGACGCGTGCGCGCCGGGCGCGACGTTGGCGACCTGACCGGAGGTCACGTGCACGCGTGGCGAGGAGCCGACGCTGAGCGCGACCACAGCGGCTATCGCCGCCGCGGCGGCTATAGCGGCGCCGGCGGCGGCCAGCGAGATCCGCCGCGCGCGCCAGCGTGAAGCTCGCGGAGGCTCGTCTGCCTCGCTCCCGGCGGCCCGCAGCAGCTCCCCCTCCGAGCGCGCCTGCGCGAGCACCCGGTCGCGCAGCGGCGCGGGAGCAACCAGCGACGATGCGGCCGTGGGCAGCCGGTCGACGGCCATCTGCAGCTCGGCGACCTCGGCGCGGCAGGCTGCGCAAGTCGCGAGATGCTCGCGGTAGCGCTCGTCGTCATCCAGCGCGCCCAGGACGTAGGCGGCGGCGTCGATGCCATGCGTGCAGTCGAAGTCCGGCTCGCGCGCGCTCATGCCCCGATCGCCTCCCAGCCATGGAGGTTGTCGCGAAGCTTGTGCAGGCCGAGGCGCATGCGTCCCTTCACCGTGCCAATCGGCGTGTCGAGCATCGACGCGATCTCGGTGTGCGTGAACCCACCGAAATAGGCTAGCTCGATGACCTTGCGCTGATCTGAGGGCAGCTCGTCCAGCGCGCCGCGGATCTCCCGCGACGCGCTGTTGGCGATCGCCTGGACGTCGGTCTGCTCGGGCGCCTGCAAGGTCTCCTCGAGCCCCTCATCGTCGGCGCGGCGTCGCTCGTGCACGCTGCTTCGGCGCAACGCGTCGACCGCGCGGTTGTGCACGATGCCGAGGACCCACGTGCGCACGCTACCGCGCGTGCGGTCGTAGCGTCCGCCGCTTCGCCACACCGCGAGCAGAGCCTCCTGGGCGACGTCTTCGGCCAACGAGCGCGTGCCGCACATGCGATACGCCAGCGAGAAGGCGGCGTCGGTGTGGCGCTCGACGACGATCTCGAATGCATCGGCGTCGCTGCCGGCGACGAGTTGCATGAGCTCCTCATCGGCGAGCCTTCTCAGGCTGCTGCGCCAATGCGCGGCGGGTCGTCGCAATGGTGACATCGCTTGACTGTACGTATCGGGGTGCTCCGTCGGATCACAGGCTCTGTCGGCGCGCGCGAGAGATCGGCTGCCACAGGCGCGCTGATCCAAGCGCCGCCCGGCAACGTAGTAGTCACCACCAGCCCATTCCAGACGGTGTGGGAGACCTACCCTCGGGAGCAAGAGACACACCATGGGACTCGACAATCCACTTCACATCGCCTTCCTGCTGATTCTGCTGTTGCTCGTCTTTGGAGCCAAGCGCCTGCCGGAGATGGGCCGCTCGTTGGGCAGCGGGATGCGCGGCTTTCGCGACTCGCTCAGCGGCGAAACGGCACAGGCGACCTCGGTCGCGCCTCAGCAGCTGACTGACGCCGCGGCGCCTGTTCAGAGCGCCGCGCCGGCGCCGCCGGTACAGGTCAACGAGCCCTCCGCTACGGCGCAGCGCTAGCAGCACGACGAGGACGGCACGCCGTTCGCCCGAGGGACTCGACGGGCGGGCGGCAAGCGCCAGCCAGAACCCCGGGGCACAGACGCCCCGACGGGGAGCCCTGAGGCGGCTCCGCGGGCCGCGTGGATATCTGGCATAGGCTTAGCCGGTGCCCGGCTCTACCCCGCCACCGGTGCGCGAGATCCTCGGCGCTCGTACGGGCGAGGAGATGGCTCTCAACGACCGCTTCCTCAATCCCCAGATGGGGCGGATCCTGCGCGCGCTCGGCTTCGACAAGGTGTGGAGCGGGGGCGAGGGTGCGCATCTGATCGACTCCGACGGCGCGCGTTACCTCGACATGTTCGGCGGCTACGGCGTGTTCGCGATCGGGCGCAACCACCGCGAGGCGATCGCGGCGATCGAGGACGTGATGGCCGCGCGCACGGGCAACCTGCCCCAACTCGGGGTCACGCTGCTCAGCGGCGTGCTCGCCGAGCAGCTGCTGGCGCGCGCGCCGGGGAGCGTGGCGGCGATGGTGCCCGCCAACAGCGGCACCGAGGCGGTCGAGGCCGCGATCAAGATCTCGCGCGCGGCGACCGGACGCCCGCGGGTGCTGTACGCCGAGCACGCCTTCCACGGCCTCACGCTCGGTTCGCTGTCGCTCAACGGCGATGAGATCTTCCGCGATGGCTTTGAGCCGTTGCTGCCCGGCTGTCAGCCGGTTGCGTGGGGGGACCTCGCGGCGCTCGCGTCAGAGCTCGCGCGCGGCGACGTCGCCAGTCTGGTTGTCGAGCCGGTGCAGGGCAAGGGCGTGAACCTGCCGCCGAACGAATACCTGCCAGGCGCCCAGCGGCTCTGCCGCGAAGCCGGCGCCCTGTTCGTCTGTGACGAGGTCCAGACCGGCGTCGGGCGCACCGGGCGCTTTCTCGCGGGCGAGCACTGGGACCTGGAGCCCGACATCGTCTGCCTTGCCAAGGCGCTGTCCGGCGGCTTCGTGCCAATCGGCGCGGTGCTCGTCTCGCGCGCGGCCTTCGATCGCGTGTTCGACGGCATGGAGCGCGCCGTGCGTCACGGCTCGACGTTCGGCGGCAACGACCTGGCCGCCGCAGCGGCCCTCGCGACGCTGCGGGTGCTCGACCGCGAGCGGCTGGTGGAGCGCTCGCGGCGAATGGGCGACCTGCTGCTCGAGCTGACCGAGCCGCTCGTCGACCGCCATGAGGTCGTCACCGATGTGCGGGGTCTGGGGCTGATGTGGGCGATCGAGTTCGGTCCGCCGTCCGGGCGCGCGCGCAGATCGCTGTGGGAGACCGTCGAGCGCCGCCAGCCCGGGCTGTTCTCCCAGCTGATCACCGTTCCGCTGTTTCACGAGCACAGAATCCTCTGTCAGGTGGCCGGACACCGTATGAACGTCATCAAGGCGCTGCCGCCGCTGGTGATCGAAGAGGACGAGATCAGGCGCTTCGCGTCGGCGCTCGCGCGAAACCGTCGCCGCGGCCGAACGCTACCCATCGGCGCTGGCGAAGCTCGGCCTGCGCACGTTGCCGCGAGCGGCCGGCGCGCGTCGCTAGTCGCCCCGCCGCCCGACCCCTTTTCCATCACCGCGCGGGCACGCCGCTCAGCTGGCTGGCGGCGCTATTTCGCCGCGGTGAACACGTCGGCGCCGAACACGCTGGGCACCGAGCCGGCGTCGGCAAGGCGCCCCAGCCCGAATAGCGACTCGAACGTCGCCAGCGAGGAGTAGTGGTTGTAGGGGGAGTTGCTCACGGTCCCGGGCGCGATGAACGGCGAGAGCAGCACGGCGCCGACGCGACCACCGCCAGGGCCGGTGATGCCCGGCAGCGGCGAGTCCGGTCCGGGCGGCTCCTGACAACACGACGAGGAGTCCGCCTGCGCGCCGTCTGACTCATCGAAGGTGATCTCGAGCAGGCCGTTGTCGCGGAAAGCCGGCGAGCTCGTGATCTTGGGCACCCACGTTTCCAGGAAGGCGTCGATGTCGGCCAGCGCAGAGGCCCCGCTCGGCTGGTTCTTGCAGGGGAAGTCGTGGCCGTCTTCACAGAGGTTGGGGGTGATGAAGGAGAAGTTCGGTGTGTGGCTCGCCGAATTCAGATCCGTCGCCAGGCCGGTCTCGCCACGCAGCGCCGCCGCGGGCATCGCCCCGTTCGGCGAGCCGAGCGCGACGACGTGCGCGTCGCAGTAGGACTGTTCGTCGATCACCGAATGGAAGTAGACGAACGGATCGTGGCGCGTGGCGTAGCCGTCACCGGCCACCGCTTCCTGCGTTTCGTCCTTGCCTTCGAGGGTGGGATGCCCGCAGGCCGCGGTCTCGCGGTTGGGATCGTTGCCCATGTCCTGCTCGTAGGCCTTCCAGGTCATTCCGGCGGCCGACAGCTGAGTGCCGATGTTCGCCACCGACGCGGGATAGACGCAGCCGACCCCGGACTCGACGCCGTCGGGCTCTGCGATCGGTGCGAGCAGGTTGTCGAACAGCTGGCAGTCGGCCTGGTTGGCTGGGTTCGGCGGCTGTCCGGAGACGAGCGCGATGTAGTTGTCGTTGCTCTCGTGGCCGGTTGCGAAGTATTCGCTCAACAGCGCCCCCTTTGCGGGGAGCGTCTGTGCGAGGTAGGGATCGGCGGCGGGTTCGCCGAACGTGCTCGCGTAGTCCTCGTTCTCGAGCACGATCACGAACACATGGCGCACGCTCGGCAGCTTGAACGGCGGGGGGCTTGCGGCAGAGGCCGCAGGAGCGCTTGCGCCGTTGTCCAGCGCCCCCGAGAGGCCCAGCCCGACCGCCAACGCGCCCAGCGTGAGCGCGAGTGCCAGTGCCTTAGCCGCCTCACCCGACACCTACCAGCGTGCCGATGGGCTTCGGTGGTTCGGCGATCAGCGGGCGGCTGCAGGAAGGCGGCCTTTGAGAGGTCGAGGAAGTCCTCGACGGTGCTCGCGTTGGCGTCGCGGTAGGTGAGCGCGGGGAGGTTCCACTTGGCCTCGATCGTCGCGAGCACCGAGGTGTGGTCGTGCACGACGTTGGTGACCGCGCCCGGCTTGGAGTAGGGAGAGGCGACGATGCCGGGCACGCGGGGGCCGTAGATGTCATAGCCCCCGGGGACGTCATCGGGCCCCAGTTCGGGCGCGATCGAGTCGGGCGCGATCGCCGCCGGCGGCGGCACGTGGTCGTAGTAGCCGCCGTGCTCGTCGTAGGTGTAGATCAGCAGCGTGCGCGGCCATGCCGGTGAGCTCAGCACCGCGTTGGCGATCGTGTAGGCCCAGTACTCGCCGTAGGACATGTCCTGCGGGTTCTCCTCGTCGCCGCCGGTCTGGGTGAGCTTGACGCCGATCGCTTCAAGGCCCGGCACCTCGGTCAGCGGTTCGCCGATGTCTGACAGGGCGCCGAACTCCGGGTCCACGAAGCTCACCGACGGCAGGTTGCCCGTGGCGCAGTCGGCGTAGAACTGGGCGACCGGCCCCACGTTCGCGGGGTATTGCTCGATCACCGAGGGGATGATCGCCGTCTGTGGCAGGTCGGTGAAGTAGTTGCGCCAGCTGATGCCGTAGGCGTGCAGCCGGTCGAAGATCGTGCCGTTGGGGGGTGGCGGGTCGGAGAGGCTTTCCTCGTTGGTCGCGATGTCGCCATAGGCCGTCCCGGCCATCAAAAAGCGCCGGTTGGGATAGGTCTGGCATGGCGCCGAGCAGAACCAGCGGTTGGCCAAGGTAAAGGTGCGTGCAAAGGAGTAGGCGAACGGCAGCACGTCCGCGGTCCAGTAACCCATCGGCTGGTCGTGAGTCCACCGAGCGCACGAAGCCGTCCATCCTGCCTTCGTCGATCTGTTCGTGGGTCGCGTTCCAGGTTTGGGATACCGTCGGACTCTGGGCGGTCGTGGCGATCGGGTAGGAGACCACCGGGCCAGTCGGGCCCGGGTTGCTGTCGAGCGCGATGCCGCCGCCATTGAACTGGAGCCCGTCGGCCTTCGGCTGCCCCGACCTGGAGAGTGCCCCGAGCAGATTGTCGAAGGAGTGGTTCTCCATCATCACGACGACGATGTGGTCAAACGGCAGCGCGGCCGTCGCCGTGCCGGCTGGCCGCGTCGGATCGGGCAGGCTGTCTGGGACACGCACGGGAGCGGCGGCGCTCACCGCCGTGCGCAGCACGCCGCCCACCGCCGACATCCCGGCGACCGTCGCGCCCAGCGATCCGCCATAGCGCATGAACGACCGTCGCGTGAAGCGGTGCTCTGGCGGTGTGGGCTGGGACTCTGGCATGGATCGGCGCGGCCCGCTGGGTCGCGCTCGAGGCACGATCTGCCCGCCATCACACCTGAGCGTGTGAAAATCCTGTGAGCATGGGTCGTCGGTTGGGCTTGCGCGTCGAGGCGCGTCTGAGGAACGCCTGCACAGGCGTCGGGAGCGCGGCGGCTTGCCGCTAGCCTGTTGCGCCGTGCTCACAGCCCGAGATGACATCCGAAACGTGGCGATCGTCGCGCACGTCGACCACGGCAAGACGACGCTCGTCGACGCGATGCTCTGGCAGTCGGGCGCGTTTCGCGTCGGCCAGGACGTCGCCACGCGGGTGCTCGACTCGATGGACCTCGAGCGCGAGAAGGGCATCACGATCCTCGCCAAGAACACGTCTTTGCGCTACCGCGACGTCAAGCTGAACATCATCGACACGCCGGGGCACGCCGACTTCGGCGGCGAGGTGGAGCGCGGACTGACGATGGTCGACGGGGTGCTTCTGCTCGTCGACGCCTCCGAGGGGCCTCTGCCGCAGACGCGCTTTGTGCTGCGCAAGGCGCTCGAGGCGGGGCTGCCGGTGATCCTCGTGGTCAACAAGGTCGACCGCTCCGACGCGCGCGTGGCCGAGGTGGTCGACGAGGTGTACGAGCTGTTCCTCGATCTCGACGCCGACGAGCAGCAGATCGACTTCCCGATCGTCTATTGCAACGCGAAGGCCGGTGTCGCCTCGTTGACCTACGAGCCCGGTCAGGCGCTTGACGACGGCGACCTTGCCCCGCTGCTGGACCTCCTGCTGGAGCGCATCCCGGCGCCGATGTATGACCCGGAGCATCCGCTGCAGGCGTTGGTCACGAACCTCGACGCCTCGCCGTACGTCGGGCGCCTGGCGATCTGCCGAGTGCGAAACGGCGAGATCCGCAAGGGCCAGCAGATCGCCTGGTGTCGCGCCGACGGCTCGATCCAGCGCGCCCAGGTGGCCGAGCTCTACGTGACCGATGCGCTGGAACGCGTGGATGCGCCGCAGGCCGGTCCGGGCGAGATCATCGCCGTCGCGGGCATAGCCGAGGTCACGATCGGCGAGACGCTCGCCGATCTCGACGATCCGCGCCCGCTGCCCGTGATCACCGTCGACGAGCCCGCGATGTCGATCACGCTCGGCGTCAACACCTCGCCGCTCGCGGGTAAAGACGGCAGCAAGCTGACCGCCAGACAGATCGAGGCTCGCCTCATGCAGGAGCTGGTCGGCAACGTTTCGCTGCGCGTCAAAGAGACCGAGAAACCGGACACCTACGAGGTGCAGGGACGGGGCGAGCTGCAGCTCGCCGTGCTGGTGGAGATGATGCGCCGCGAGGGTTTCGAGCTGACCGTCGGGCAACCGCACGTGGTCGAGCGCGAGATCGACGGCAAGCGCCACGAGCCCGTCGAGCGCCTCTCGGTCGACGTGCCCGAGGAGCACGTCGGCACCGTCACGCAGCTGCTGGCGGCGCGCAAGGGTCGCATGGAGCACATGACCAATCACGGCACCGGCTGGGTGCGCATGGACTATCTCGTGCCGGCGCGGGGCCTGATCGGCTTTCGCACCGAGTTTCTCACCGAGACCCGCGGCACCGGGATCATGCATCACGTCTTCGACCGCTGGGAGCCGTGGGCGGGAGAGCTGCTCACACGACACTCCGGTGCGCTCGTGGCCGACCGTCGCGGGGCCACGGTCACGTTCTCGTTGTTCACGCTGCAGGAGCGCGGCTCGCTGTTCGTCGGTCCCGGCGAGGAGGTGTATGAGGGGATGATCATCGGCGAGAACACTCGCTCGGAGGACCTCGACGTCAACCCGGTCAAGGAGAAGCACCTGACCAACATGCGCTCCTCCACCTCCGACGTGCTCGTGCGCCTCGACGCGCATCGCAAACTGACGCTCGACGAGGCGCTCGAGTTCGTGCGCGACGACGAGGCTGTCGAGGCCACACCGGTGTCGGTCCGCATGCGCAAGGTCGTGCTCTCCAAGGTCGAGCGCCTGAAGGCGATGAGGACGGCGCGCAAGTAGGCCGTGGGTGTGCGCCTGCAGCCCCTGCGTCCTTAATGAACGGCGTATAGGGTGCGCGCAATGAGCTCAACGACGCGAGCATCGCTCGCCACCACATCGATTTTCGCGGCAGCCCTCGCCTGTCTGGCGCTCGCGTCAGCGCAGGCCGGCGCAGCGACCGCGATCCACTTTCAGCGCGAGAGCCTGCCGGCGCTCGAAGCCCAGCTGAGCAAGCACGAAGTGCACGCCCTGTCGTTCCACCCCTCGCCGGCGCCCGGGCACGTCCACATCTCACTCAACAACGGACAGCACATGACCGTCGTGTACGCGGCGCCTCAGCAGACCCGGCTGATCGCGCGCGCGCACGCTCTCGGTGTCCCGGTTGCGGTCGCCGCGGCGAAGGCCAAGACAACCAAGACCTCGCATCACAAATTGCGCTACATCGCCGCGGGGCTGGTGATCGTCGTGATCATCGTCGTCACGGCCGTGCTGCTCGTCGATCGGCGGCGCAGGATCAATGAAGCCGACGCGGGCGCTCCCGCGACGCCGTCCTCGTCGGACGCGGGCTGAAGACCGAGGCGCGCAAAGCGCCCTGGAACGCAACCGGCCGGGCCACAAGTGGTTGTGACCCGGCCGGCGCTGCGCTCCTCCCGTCGCTAGCGGGATGTGTTGCTGCGAATCGTCTCTATGCGAGTTGTTTGGCCGTCGCGATGCCCGCCTTCAAGACCACCTTGGGTATCGGCGCGAAGTCGAGCGCAGCGCCAAACGTCTGGCCTTCGCCCATCGCGTAGAGCAGGAACTTGCTCACTTCGCCCGGCTGTGGAGTGGTCTTCGGGACGATCGCGTAGGTGAACGTCGAGATCGGGTAGGCCTTCTTGTCGCTCTTCGGCGGATCGACGATGTGAAGTTCGTTGTTCGCCGGCACCTTCTTGATATGCTCGCCGCAGCCTCGATGTTGGCGAGGTTCGGGATACTCGTACTTGCCGGCCGCGTTCTGCACGGCGGCGGCGGCGATGCCGTGCGCGAGCAGGTAGGACGCCGAGATGTAGCCGATCGCGCCGGGGGTCGAGCCCACGACCGCCGAGACGCCTGCGTTGCCTTTGCCGCCGGTACCCGTTTTGAAGGTGACCGTGGTGGAGAAGCCCTCGGTGCTCTTCCATTCGGGCGACACGTCCGAGAGGTAGTTGGTGAACGCGTAGGTGTCGCCCGAGCCGTCGCTGCGGTACACCGGCGTGATCGCCAGGTTCGGGAAGGCTGACGCCCGGGTTGATCTTCTTCAGCGCCGGGTTGTCCCAGTTGTTGATCTGGCCGAGGTAGATCTTTGCGAGGATCGGGCCGGTCAGACGGAGTTTGCTCACGCCTTCCAGAGTGGAAGCCGATGCCGGTGGCCGTCAGCGCCCACGGGATCTGAAGCAGCCGTTGCACGCCGACGCCTGAGCCGGCGTGAGCGGCGCGTCCGACGCCCCGAATGTGACCGTGCGTGCCGTGATGTCGGCGATGCCCGTTCCCGACCCGACGCCGGCATAGGTGACCGGAATGCTGAACTTCGTCTTGAAGCCTTCTGCCCATTTTTCAAGCAGCGGCGAACGAGCGTCGAACCGGCTCCGGTGATGCCGGCCGCGCCTGCGCTCGCCGTCGCGACTCCGCTCATGGCGGTGGCCATCAGCGCTGCCGACGGTGAAACCTACCAACCTCGTGCGGGTCAAGTGCTTTCCTTTCAAACGTCGGGTAGAGTGCGCGGGTAGCATCGCGTGGAGTTGCGCGCGTAGCATGGCAGTGGCCAGACTGTCGCACCTGTTGCGAAGTTGTTACCGAGTTTTGAAGAACTTGTGAACGTCGCGTTGACGGGCCGAATGGCGCTCGGCTCCCCTAAACTCGACAGCCATGTCGGTCGACGTGAGCTCCGCACGCCGTCTCGTGGTCCGCCGACGGGCGGGCCCAGCCGCGAGATCAGACGGGTCGATCGCCTCGGCGACGGCCTGCTCTACGGCGCCTGCGCGCTCGCCGCGCTGCTGGCGATCGTCAGTGATGGTCGAGGTCGTCTACCAGGTCATCAACGGCGCCAGCCTGGCGATCTCGCAGTTCGGGCTCGGCTTCGTCACGGACACCAGCGTGGTCGGTCCCCTTCGAACACTTCGGTGCCGGGGTCATGCTCTATGGGACGCTCGTGACGTCGGCTGATGGCGCTGCTGCTCGCGGTGCCGCTCGGGATCGCGATCGCGCTCTACCTGAGCATGATCGCGCCGCCGCCGGTGCGGGCCGTGGTCGGGCCCGCTGGTCGAGATGCTCGCCGCGATTCCCAGCGTGATCCTCGGCTTCTGGGGGCTGCTCGTGCTGGCGCCCTTCACGCAGAAGCATCTCGAGCCCCTGCTGCACGACGTGCTCGGCTTCATCCCGCTGTTCGGGCCGCCGCAGACGACGGGCACGAGCGTGTTCACCGCGGGACTGGTCCTCACGATCATGGTCCTGCCGATCATCGCGGCGCTCAGCCGCGACCTCTTCCTGACCGTCCCGCGCGAGCTGCAGGACGGGCGCCGCGGCGCTCGGCGCGACTCGCTGGGAGGTGATGCGCGGCGTCGTGCTGCAGTCGACACGGCCCGGCGTCGCGGCCGCATCGTGCCTCGGCCTCGGTCGCGCGCTCGGCGAGGCGATCGCGGTCACGCAGGTGATCGGCGCCGGGAACGTCATCCACCGCTCGCTCTTCTCAACGGGCGACACGCTGGCCAGCCGGATCGCCGCGCAGTTCCCCGGCGCGGTGTCCAAGCTTCACATCTCCTCGCTCTTCTACCTGGCGCTCATCCTGCTCGTGATCGGTCTTGCCACGAACCTGTCGCCAGTCTGGATCGGGCACCGCTTCAGCATCCAGGGCGGCTGCGGTGCGATGACGCGCGCTCGTCGATCCCACCGCGCCGCTGGTCGCCTCGGGCAACCTGCGCCGCCGCGAAGCGGTCAGCCGCCTGGCGAAAGCGCAGCGGTCGTGGCGTCGCTGCGTCGCGGTCGTCGTGCTCGGCATCGTCGTCTTCGGGGTCTTCTCGCGCGGCGCCAGCGCGCTCAGCCTCGGGTTCCTCACCAAGGATCTGCCAAAGAACCGCGAAACCCTTGGCGGGATCGGGCCGGCGCTCGTCGGCACGGCGCTGCTGGCCGTCGTCGCGACCGCGATCGCGATGCCGCTCGGCATACTGATCGCGCTGTACCTGAACGAGTTCGCAAATGCCCGCCCCGGCTCGCGCGATCAGGCTCGCGCTCGATCTGATGAACGGGCTGCCCACGATCATCGTCGGTCTCTTCGTCTTCGGCCTGCTCGTCGACCATCGACACCAGTCGGGTTTCGCCGGCTCGATCGCGCTCGCGATCGTCATGCTGCCGCTGATCGCGCGCTCGACCCAGGAGGTGCTGGCGCTCGTGCCGCACACGCTGCGCGAGGCGTCCGACGCGCTCGGGATGAGCCGCTGGCGGACGGTCTTCGGGGTTGTGCTGCCCGCCGCCTCCGGCGGGATCGTCACCGGCACGATCCTCGCCGGCGCGCGCGGCGGCCGGCGAGACGGCTCCGCTGCTGTTCGCCTGCGCGGTCTTCTCCGGCCACCAGCTCACGCTGAACTTCTTCGGCGAAGCGATCCCGAACATCCCGGTCATGATCTACTCGCTCTCCTAGGAAGCCAACCAGCTCGGCTTCACCCGCGCGTGGGGCGCCGCGTTCGTGCTGCTCGTCGTCATCCTGGTTGCCAACATTGGTGCACGGATGCTGCTGGCCCGCAGCCGTGCGAAGATGATGCAATGACGCCGTCTGACGGATGACGCCGCCGACACGAGGCACGGGCGCGCCCGACGAGACCTCCGGCGGTCCTCAGACGGGTGAGGATCCAGACGCCGCAAGGCGCTGCCGGCTCACAGCGCGCGCGTGCCGCACCGACGGCGGCCGGGCGCTCGGCGGCGCGCGAGACGGTCTTCGACGTCGCGACGATGTCGATTCTCCTACGGCGCCAAGCGGGCGCTCGAGGACGTCAGGCTGAAGATCTACCGCAACGTCATCACGGCGCTGATCGGCCCGTCCGGCTGCGGCAAGACCACCTTCCTGCGCAGCCTCAACAGGATGAACGACTCGGTCCCGGGGTTCCGGCTGCGACGGTCAGATCCTCTACCACGGCCACGACCTGTACGGCAGCGGCGTCAACCACGTCGAGGTGCGCCGGCGCATCGGCATGGTCTTCCAGAAGCCCAACCCGTTCCCCAAGTCGATCTACGACAACATCGCCTGGGCGCCGCGCAACCTCGGCGCGAAGGCAGAGCTCGACGAGCGCGTGGAGCGGGCGCTGCGCGACGCGGCGCTGTGGGACGAGGTCAAGGACCGCCTGCGCGACAGCGCGCTCTGCGCTGTCCGGGGGCCAGCAGCAGCGGCTGTGCATCGCGCGCGCGATCGCGATCGAGCCCGACGTGCTGCTGCTCGACGAGCCCGCGTCGGCGCTCGACCCGATCGCGACGGCCTCGATCGAGGAGCTGATGCACACGCTCAAGCACCGCTACACGATCGTCATCGTCACCCACAACATGCAGCAGGCCGCGCGGGTGGCCGATCTGACCGCCTTCTTCAACCTCGAAGCCGAGCGGACAGCAGCGCGCCGGCACGCTGATCGAGTACGACGAGACCGAGCGGATATTCACCCGCCCCGCGGACCCGCGCACGCGCGACTACGTGACCGGAAGATTCGGCTGATCGGCCCCTCGGTGGACGATCGCCGGCGATGCGATCAGGGCGTGCCGATCGTGTCGCTGGAGACACGTTCGAGCAGCGGCTGGCCGCATTGCCAGCAGTAGACGGCCCCGCCGCTGTGCGGAGCATCGCATGAGCTGCATACTCCGGCGACGCCGGTCTTCTCCATGCGCAGGATCCGCTCGACCTCTCCGAGCTCGGCGTCGACATCCTGCAGCGCTGCCGCCCGCTTGATGATGACCTCCACGCGGATCCGGTTTCGAATCGCCATCTCGTAGGCCAGCCCTCCGAGATCCCATTGCAGTTCGGCCACCCGGGCCGTCAGCTGATCGCGCCGGCGCTCGAGATCGACCACCCACTCGCCCTCGCTCTGGGGCACGGGCCTCGAGAGGGTCCGCGCGGGCTCGGCGGGCAACGCTCCGTTCTCGTGGGGTGCCTGCGGGTCTCGGCCCCGTCGTTTAGCGAGTCCACGATACCCATGGTGTCAGCTCGCGGCGCGCGGTGGTGTGGCGATCGCCGAGGTCATTCTTCAGAGCCGAAGAATTCGCCCGTGAAGTGGCCGTTCTTGTAGCCCTTGCCGGTCCCCTTGCTGCCCACTTTGACCGTCGGGGGAGGTAGTTTCGCTTTTGTTTTGACGGTTGTGCTCGTGGCCGCCGCCTTCGTCGAGCTCGATTTGCTGGCGGTGCCCGAGGTGGTTCCGGTGGCGCCGGTCGCGGAGCTCGGTGCGGTCGTCGCCGATCCGCTGCCTCCGACGGTCACTACCCGCACGCTCGAGCCTGCGTTGCCTGAAGAGCTCGCGCCCGAACGTCCGATCAGAACGCCGACGCCCAGCGCGAGCAGCAGTGTTCCGACCCCCGCGATCAGCGTGCTGCTGGGCGACATCCGCGAGCGTTTGCGCTGCGCCGGGCCCGTCTGGGCCGCCGCAGCGTCGCTGGGTCGATCACAGCCGGAAAGCGCGGCTCGCCGCGCCGTTCGCCACACTCCACGCAGTAGCGCTGGTCCTGGGCCATGGGTGCGCCGCACTCAGCGCAGCGCATGTCGCTCGCAGCCGACGCCGGCTGTGATGAAGCCTGCGCCATCAGCGGGTCGGTGGGCTGATCTGCGGTCACGGCGATTCGCCTGGTGCCGGCGCCGTCGGCCTCGGAAAATGTCGTGACGTCTACCGAATCCATGGGCAGCCCCTAGAAGGCGCTGTGCGAGCTCGGCGCCAGCCGCAGCGATCTGTCTATAGCTGACCGTGAGTATCGGACTCGCCTCTCGGCAACTTGTTAACAGCGTGTTATCGAAATGATCGCGTGTCTGTGCGCCGACCCCGGGATGTAACACTGAGCGGCACCGGTGCCGTCCTCGATCGAAGACACCCGCTGCGTGAGCTGCGTCGAGTGCCGCGCCGCGCTTGCGCACGACCAGCGCTACTGCGTCCAATGCGGCGCGCGGCGCGCGCCCGTGCCGCATGCGATCGCGCGACACATCCAGGCGATCGGCGCCGGTCACGCGGTGCTCGAACCTCAACCCGGCCCCGGCGAGCACGATGCGCCCGCGACCACCGCAGATCTGAGCGAGCCCGCTGGCCAGCGGGTGACGCTGTGGCCCACCGAGTGGCCGATGCCCAGACCGCAGGCCGTCGCGGTGGCGGTGATGGCGCTGCTGGCGTTTGGCGTGATCGTCGGCACGACGGTGCGTCCATCGGCCAGCTCGCGCGGGCTCCTGCTCGCCGACACTCCGTCGACGGGCGCAACCCAGGCTCAGGCCGCGCCGCCGCCCGCTCCGGCTGAAGCCACTCCCGAACCGAGCAGCCCGTCGCCCGCCCCCGAACCGGCCAAGAGCGCGGCTCCTGCGCCAGCTGGCGCAGGTGGCAAGGCGAAGGCGAAAGCGCCATCGAGTGCGCCGGCCACGCCGCCCGCGAGCAGCGCGCTCCCGCCGATCAAGCACGTGTTCATGATCGTCCTCTCCGAACACGGCTACACCGAAGCGTTCGGCGCTGGCTCACCGGCCACCTATCTGGCCAAGACGCTCACCTCAGAAGGCGAGCTGCTCAGCAACTACTACGCCGTCGCGCAGGGCGAGCTTGCCAACGAGATCGCGCTGATCAGCGGCCAGGGCCCGACGTTGCAGACCGCTGAAAACTGCCCGACGTTCGCCGACATCGACCCGTACACGGTCGGCGCCGAAGAACAGGTTCTTGGCAGCGGCTGCGTGTATCCGGCCAAGACGCTCACGCTCGCCAATCAGCTGACCGCAGCGGGAAAGACCTGGAAGGCCTACGTCGAAGACATCGGCAGCGGCGCGCCGGGCGAAGCGACGAGCTGCCGTCATCCGGCGCTCGGCGCCGCCGACCCCGATTATCTGGCGAGCGCGACCGATCCATACGTGACCTGGCGCAATCCCTTCGTCTACTTCCACTCCCTGATCGACGGGGCCGGCTGCGAGCAGGACGATGTCGCGCTCACGGGGCTCGCCGGCGACCTGAAGAGCGCGGGCAGCACCCCGTCGCTGGCCTACATAGTCCCCGACCGTTGCCACGACGGCAGCGAACAGCCCTGCAGCCCGGGAGCGCCCGCGGGGCTGGCCGGCGCCGAATCCTTCCTGCGCACGCTCGTTCCCGAAATACAGAAGTCGGCGGCCTACAAACAGGGGGGCTTGATCGCGATCACCTTCGATCAGGCTCCTCAGAGCGGACCCCAGGCCGATCCGAGCTCCTGCTGTGAAACGCCCCAGTACCCGAATCTGGCGCCGAGCGGGGCGACCGGTCCGAGCGGCGCCTCGGGCGACACCGGCGTGACCGGCACGACCGGCGCGTTGAGCGGTGGACAGGTGTCTGCCAGCGGGGGCGGAGGCCGTGTCGGGCTGCTGTTGCTTTCCCCCTACGTCAAGGCGGGCAGCGTCGATGAACTCGGCTACTACAACCACTTCTCGCTGTTGCGAAGCGTCGAGGAACTGTTCGGCCTCAAACGGCTCGGCTACGCCTCGAACCCCGCCCTGCCGGCGTTCGACAAGCTCGTCTACAACGCCCCCCGCAGCCACGACTGATCCAGTCGCGCCCCGGCGCCTCGGCTGGTCGGCCCCAGGGGGGCTGCCAAGAACAAGACTCGTGTCAGACACGAGATCGTGCTGCGCGGCGCCTGCAGCGATTGCGCGAGCTAGCTGCCGGCGCCCCGGCGCCGGCAGCCGGCGCGACGGAGCACCCCACAGGTAGGCGAGCACGCACGCCATCGCGAAGGCCGCGACGACAAGCAGCACCGGCCCCGAGTCCTCCACCAGCGCGCCCACGACGCCGGCCGTGAGCCCGCCCGCGAAGGCGGCCTGCCAGGCGGGGTCGTATGCGACCGGCGACAGCAGGCGTTCGCGGTGGCGCAGCCCGAGCGCCGCAGACAGCAGCGCGAGCGCCGTCAGGTAGGGCATCGCGTGGTTGCGCAGCTCATCCCAGGCCGCTTTGTAGCGGCGCACGATCACGTCGCGCAGGTCGCCGGCCGAGCGCGCGTGCAGGATGCTGCCGGTGTAGTGCCCGGAGCCGTGCGCAGTTGCGAGGTCGAGCGCGGCGAGCACCACCAGCGCGCCGATCGGCGCAACGAGCACGATCAGCGCGCGCCGGCGCGTCAGCCTGCCGCCGAGCAGCACCACGCTCGCGACCGCAAAGCCGGCGCTGACGAGGATCACGGCGCCGACCCCCGCGCCGATCTTCGCAGAGCCCTCGATGACAGCCAGCAGGACGCCCGCGCAGGCCATCGTCGTAACCGCGCGCCGGCGCGGCGCAGCCGCGCGCGACCGGGTAGAGCATCGCGGCGACCGCGGCGAGCACGAGCACCGCGAGGCCCGACTTCAGCTCGTTGCCGATGCCATAGAAGCGCGCCCCGAGGGCTGGATCGGGGCCGAGCACCGAGCGCATCAGCAGTTGCGTGCCCGCCAGCGCATCGACGGTCAGCGCGATCAGCGCGACGACCGCGGGGGCCAGCGGCGCGCGCGGCCAGGGAAGCAGGCGGTCGCCGAGCGCCCCGAGCGCCAGGCAGCCGAGCGCGATCAGCGTGTATTCAAGCGCCGGGCTCGGCGACAGCAGCGCGGGGAAGAGCGCGACGACCGGTGCCCACAGGGCTCCGATCGCGCCCGCGCGGATGGCCCACGAGCGCGGTCGCGGCCAGCGTGCGCAGAGCAGCACGAGCAGCGCCCAGGCGCCAAGCAGCCATCGCAGCGCCCTCGTGCGCCGTTCGCCGATCACGTGCAGGCGCGCCATCAGCGAGCGCAGGCTCGCCGCGTGCAGCGCGCCGTCGGTGCGGATCGGCTCGCCGCGCATGTCGGCAGGGATCGGGGAGATCGCGAGGGTCGCAGGATCGTCGGTGCGATGTCGACCGCCGAGACCAGGCCGCGTTGCTGGGTCGTCTGCGAGGTCAGCGCTCTGCCGCCGCCGCCCGGCAGGCCGGCCGCTCCGAGCCACAGCAGTTCGTGGCGGCGCGGCGCGCTCGCGCGCTGCACGACCAGCAACAGCTCGCCGGCGGAGCGCGTGGTGCCCAGCGCGCGCAGGTCGGCATAGCCCTCGCTCCCGTCCGGGAGATCAACGACGACCAGGCGCGAGCGCGTGCGCAGCTCGGCGATGCGCGCGAGCAACGTGGCCGACGCTCCCAGCGAGACGTTCGCGACATGCCCGCGGCGATCGGCGCCGGCGACGGCGTCGAGTGTCGGCAAGGCCGTCGATGCCGGCGTAGCGCTGCGCCGCCGTTGATCTGCGCGGCGAGCAGGCCCGGGCGCAGCAACTGCGGGGCGTTTTCGGCTCGCCGGCGCGCGGCCGCAAAGCCCTGCACGATCGCGCCTGCACCGACGGGCTCGAGCTCCATGGCCGGCGGACGCGGGTGGGGATAGGAGGAGGAGGCGACCCGCGCGCCCTGCGTGATGTCCAGCAGCAGCTGCGCGCGTACGTAAGAGCCCTGGGTGGCCGACATGATCGCGACCGACATCCCCGGCACGCGCGCGAGGCCTCGCTCGAAAGCGTCTTCTTCATGACCCGTCTTCGGCGCCGCGCCCGCGGTAGGGATTGGCGCTGGGCGCAGCGAATACGAGCAGCACGGATCCCGCGCGCAGCGATTGCGCCGGGGCCGCGCCGCGAGCCGCGCTCGCCCGCGGCGCCGGCGAGGCGACCGCGCCCATCGCCGACGCGCGCGGCGCCGCGCACGAGAGCAGCACGACCGTCGCGACGGCGCAATACCGCAGGGCGAGTCGCGCCCTGCGGCCGAGCGGTGCGCTCAGCCCTCTGCTCCCTCGGCGGCGACGCCCGCCGGCGCCCGGCGCGGCGCGCCCGGCAGGGTGCGTCGCTCCCGTTCGGGCCGCGTCGCCGGGATCGGCTGCCGGCAGCGGGGTCCCCTCGATGTTCACTCGCGGCAGGATCCTGTCGAGCCAGGCCGGGATCCACCAGGTGCGCTCGCCGACGATGTGCAGCACGGCGGGCAGCAGCAGGCAGCGCACGACCAGCGCGTCGAGGAAGACGGCGCTTGCGAGGCTCAGGCCGAACTCTTTGATCACACGGCCGTTGAGCAGCATGAACGACAGGAATACGCACACCATGATCGCCGCGGCGGCAGTGACCACGCGGCCGGTCAGCGCAAGGCCCTCGGCGACAGCCTTGTGGTGGTCGTGCGTCTGCGTCCAGCGCTCGTGCATCCTCGAGATCAGAAAGACCTCGTAGTCCATCGACAGGCCGAACACGATCGCGAACAGCATCACCGGGATGAAGGACTCGATCGGACCCTGCTGCACTCCGATCACGCTTCCGAACCAGCCCCATTGGAATATCGCGACGATCACGCCCAGCGCCGCGCTGATGCTCAGCAGGTTCATCGCCGCAGCCTGCAGCGGGATCACCAGCGATCGGAACACGATCAGCAGCAGCAGCGCGCTGAGCAGCACGACCACGCCGATGAACAGCGGCAGCTTGTCCGAGAGCACCTTGGCGAAGTCCACGCCGCCGGCGGTCACGCCGCCGACGTAGATCTTCATGCCCGTCTGGGACTCGATCGGCGGGCGCCACGTCGCCACGCAGGTGTTCCACCAGCTGGACGGTCGCGTAGGCCTGGGGCGAGGAGTGCGGGTAGACGGTGATGGCCGACACGTCGCCGGCGGGATTGGCCTTGGCAGGGGCGACCGCGACGACGCCGGGCGCCTTTGCCAGCTGGCCGCGCAGCGCTTCCGACGTCGCCTGCGCCGGCCGCGGGCTGTCCGCCCGCGCCCTGGGGAGTCTTGGCGACGACCAGCAGCGGCCCGTTGAAGCCTTCGCCGAAGCCCTTGGCCAGCAGCTCGTAAGCGCGATGTGTGGTCTGGCCGGCCGGGTCGTTGGAGGCGTCGCTGGAGCCCAGGCGCAGGGCCATGGCGGGCGCCGCGATCACGAGCATGATCGACGCGGAGACCAGCGCGACCGCCCACGGCCGCCGTTGGATGCCCGCGCTCCAGCGAAGCCACACGCCGCCGCTCGCGGGGGCCGGTTCGCCGGCCTTTTCCGCGCGCGCCGCGCGGGCGCGGGCACGGCGCGAGGGCCGCGCGACGCGTCGGCCGGCGAACATCAGCAGGGCGGGCAGCAGCGTGAGCGAGCCGAGCATCACGAGCAGCACGCCGATCGATGCCGAGATCGCGACGCCGTATAGGAATTCGACGCCGAGCAGCATCATGCCCAGCAGCGCGATCACGACCGTCGTGCCGGCGAACAGCACCGCGCGCCCCGCCGTGTCCATCGACTGCATGACCGACGCCTGCACGTTCTCGAAGGTCGGCCCGGGGGTGCGGATACGCCTCGCGGTAGCGCGTCAGGATGAACAGCGCGTAGTCGATGCCCACGCCGAGGCCGATCATCGCCGCGAGCTCAGAAGAGAAGTTGGGCGTGTCGACCACGTGGGTGAACAGCGCGATCGCGCTGAGGCCGGTGCCCAGCCCGAACAGCGCCGTGACGATCGGCAGACCCATCGCGGTCAGCGAGCCGAAGGTGAGCAACAGCACGACGATCGCCGCCAACAGCCCCACGCCGGTCGCGATGCCGAAGCCTTCCTGCTCGGTCAGCTCGATCGCCTGGCCCCCGAGCTCGACCTCCAGCCCCGGCTGTGCGGCGGCGCGGGCGGTCTGCACCACGCGGTCGGCCGCCTGCTTGGGGAGGAGGTTGGCTTTTTGATCGAAGACGACCGTCGCGAAGGCGATCTTGCCGTTGGCCGATATCGCCTTTCCGCCCGAAGCGGGCGAGTAGGGGCTGATCACCCCTGCGACGTGGGGAAGCGTTGCGACCTTCGCGAACATGGCTTCCATGTGCGCGCGCACAGCCGGGTCGCTGACGCTGCCGGAGCCGACCCTGTAGACGATCGTGTCCCGGTCGCCGGCCTGCGCGGGGAAGCTGTGTTCGAGCAGGTCAGCAGCGCGCTGGGCGTCGGAGTTGGGGATCGTGAAGT
This sequence comes from uncultured Solirubrobacterales bacterium, assembly GCA_963713385.1. Classification (GTDB taxonomy): domain Bacteria; phylum Actinomycetota; class Thermoleophilia; order Solirubrobacterales; family Solirubrobacteraceae; genus Palsa-744. The sequence continues at coordinate 252,545 of CAVQLO010000007.1, read as the reverse complement.
TGTTGGAGTACGTCGTGCCGGCTGCGCCGGCCAGCGCGCCGACCGCGAACAGCAGCGCCACCCAACCGAACAGCACGTACCAGCGGTGCGACGTTGACCAGCGAGCGAGCTTGGGCATCTACTTGTCCTCCAGGGGATCGGCAAGGAACGGGGGGACTACGGGCAGCCTAGCCGGCCGTGGCACGACCTCGGGGGTCGCAGCTGACTCTAGCGGGCGCCCGCCGCCTCGAGCCGCAATCAATTGACGGTCGGGTCCGCGGGCATGCGCGCGAGCAGCGCGTAGCTTCCGCCCTTGCGCACGAGCGCCGCGCTCCAGAGGTCGTCGGGCGCGTCGGTGAAGACGTCATCGGGCAGCGCCGTGTGCGCGATCCAGTCGCCCTGGTCGACCTCGGCGTCGAGCTGTCCCTCGCCCCAGCCGGCGTAGCCGGCGAACACGCGTCGCCGTCCGGTCGCCTCGGCCAGCTCGCCGATGTCCGCGTCGGGAGCGGGAAAGCCGATCCGTCCGAGCACGAGCAGCCCGGCCGGCGAGGGGTCGAGGAACTCGGCGAGAAACACGATCGAGGTCGGCTGCACCGGACCTCCCACGTAGACCGGCTCGGACTCGTCGACGGCCTGCTCGAGTTGCGGCACGGCCTCACCGACGGTCACCGCAGAGGGCCGGTTGAGCACGACGCCCATCGCGCCCTCCTCGCTATGCACGCCGATCAGCACGACCGTGCGACTGAAGTTCGGGTCTCGCAGGGCCGGCGAGGCCAGCAAGAGCTGTCCGGCAAGCGATTCGGCCATCTGGGACTGAGGCTAGCGCTCGTGAGCAGCCGACCGAGGCATGACGTTCCGGGTCGTGGGTCGCCCCAGCACGGAAGGCGCCGAGCGCTCGCTCAGCGACCGAGCAGGATGAGTACGACTACCAGAAGCCCGCCGAGCAACGCGAGCGCGGAGATGAGCGTCAGCAAGCGCTCGTCGGCCTGACGGTAGCCGCCTTCGGAGATCGCCTGGTCGACCTCGCGCCCGCGTCGGCGTCCGTAGATGATCAGCGTTACGCCCAGCGCGGCGAACAGCAGTCCGACGATCGAGTAGAGCAGCTGCGGGCCGCCGGCGATAGCGGGCACGAGCCTGCCGGCACCGAGGCTCACCGCGAAGGCGGCCAGGCCGGTGCGCCACCACGCCAAATAGGTCCGCTCGGTCGCGAGCCTCGTGCGCCGCGTAGCTTCCTCGGTCTCGTGGGCGTCGCGGCCATCGCCGTCGTTAGGGCCGCGCGATGTCACGCTTGCAGTATCGCCTCCCGTGCCGACGTGTCGCGTGCGCGCGCGGGCCATGAAGCGGGCAGCGAGAACAGGTCCGGCGTGCTGGTGAACGCGTGGCGTTGCCGTTGGCCTCGGGCTCGACCACGTGTCCGTCGACGACGATCGGGCTTGTGGCGGGGGCCGCTCTGAGCGGCCGATATGCTGCGCGACGGAGCGTCTCACGACAGCGGAGGAGCGAACATGGCCAAGGAGCCCAAGGTCGGCGAGCAGGCGCCGGATTTCCAGCTGCCCGGAACCGACGGCACGTTCAAGCTGTCCGACCATCGGGGCGAGCGCGTCGTGTTGCTCTTCTACCCCGGCGACAACACGATGGTCTGCAAAAAACAGTTCTGCTCCTACCGTGACCGACCCGACGCCTTCGCGGCGCTCGGCGCGACGGTGGTCGGGATCTCGGCGCAGGACGTTGCCTCACACGAAGGGTTCATCGCCAAAGACAGCCTCACGGTCCCGCTGCTGGCAGACGTGGACAGCGAGGTTGCGCGCGCCTACAGCGCCCACGGGCGCGCGGGGACCAAGCGGGCAGTCATCGTCATCGACGAGCAGGGGATGTTCGCTACCGGCACGACCACCTGCTGGGGCTCGACTTCCAGACGGTCGATGAGCTGCAGGCGGCGCTTGACTCCGTGCCCGCGACCGCCTGACGGTGGCAGCCCCTCTCAGGGATTGACCGGGCACGTGTGTAAGCGATGTCCCGCGAGAACGTCGAGATCGTGCGCCGGGGGTTTGAAGTCTTCAACAGCGGAGACATCGAGCGCATCCTCGCCTTCGTCCACACGGACTTCAAAGCCGTGGTACCTCCGGAGCTTTCAACTGAGCCTGACAGCTATCGCGGGCACGACGGGATACGCCGCTACTTTCATTCCTTCCAGGAGGCGATGGACGAAATTCGCTTCCAGCCGGAGCGCTTCTGGGATGCGGGCCAGTCAGTCGTTACCGTCGTGCGAATCACGGCCAAAGGTAGGCAGACGGCGATCCCGGTCGAGCAGCACATTGCCCAGGTGTGGACCATTCGTGACGGAAAGCCCGTAGAGATCCGAAGCTACGCCTGCCTATCAGAGGCCCTCAACGCCGTGGGGCTCGAGGAATAGCGGCCGCGGCTACTCGCCGCTCTGACGCTCTGAGGCGGCGGCGCGCCTGGCGTAGAGCTCGGCGAGCTCGAGCTGCAGGCTGCGCGGCGGTTCGCCGGGCGCGGGCGTGCGCCGGTGCCACTCGCCGCGGCCGTCGAGCTCCCAGGAGTTCTGGTTGTCGGCGAAGGCGCGCTCGAGCGTGTCGAGCAACTCCGCGCGCAATTCGGCCGCCTCGACCGGCACCGCGAGCTCGACGCGGTGATCGAGGTTTCGCGGCATCAGGTCGGCCGAGCCGATGTAGACGGTGTGGGCGCCGTCTCGCTCAAAGGCGAACACGCGCGAATGCTCGAGCAGGCGCCCGACGATCGAGACGACGCGGATGTTCTCCGAGATGCCCCGCAGCTGCGGGCGCAGGCAGCAGATGCCGCGCACGTTGAGGTCCACGCGCACGCCGGCCTGCGAGGCTTCATACAGCGCGCGAATGCACGGCCCGTCGACGAGCGCGTTCATCTTCATCGCGATCCGCGCGGGGGTGTCGGGCGAGTGGGCCGCGATCGTGCGCCGGATTTCCCCGAGGATGGCGTCGCGCAGGTGGTTGGGAGCGGTGAGCACCTTGCGGTAGTGCAGCGGGCGCCCGTAGCCGGTGAGGTAGTTGAACATTTCCGCGACGTCGGCGCCGATCTGCGGGTCTGTCGTGAACAGGCCGAAGTCGGTGTACAGCCGCGCGGTCGCCGAGTGGTAGTTGCCGGTGCCGATGTGCACGTAGTTGCGCACGCCATCGCCCTCGCGGCGGACCACGAGCACGCACTTGGCGTGCGTCTTCAGACCGGGCTGGCCGTAGACGACGTGCACGCCCGCCTCCTCGAGCGCCTTGGCCCAGTGGATGTTCATGCGCTCGTCAAAGCGCGCCTTGAGCTCGACCAGCGCGACCGCCTGCTTGCCACGCTCGGTGGCGTCGATCAGCGCGGGCACGAGGGGCGAGTCGTCGCTCGTGCGGTACACGGTCTGCTTGATCGCGAGCACGTTCGGGTCGGCCACCGCCTGCTCGACGAAGCGCTCGACCGACGTGCCGAAGGAGATGTAGGGGTGGTGCACGAGCAGGTCTCCTTCGCGCATCGCGCCGAGCACGTCGGGACGCTCTCCCTCGCGGCGCAGCAGCCGCGGATGGGTGATGCCCATGAGCGGCTCGTCGCGCAGCTCGAAGTGGCCGGGCAGCTTGACGATCTGCCACAGCGCGCCCATGTCGAGCAGCCCGTCGACCAGATAGACCTCGTCCTCCTGCACGCCGAGCAGCGAGGTCAGTTCCTCGCGCAGCTGCGCAGAGCAGCGCGCGCCGACCTCCACGCGCACGATCTCGCCAAAGCGTCGCCGGCGCAGCTCGTCCTCGACGGCCTGCAGCAGGTCGGCTGCGTCGTCTGAGACCTCCAGGTCGGCGTCGCGCGTGACGCGGAACACGCTGTAGTCGACGATCTCCATGCCCGGGAACAGGGAGTCGAGGTGGTGGGCGATCACGTCCTCCAGCGCCACCAGCAGCACCGAGCCGGCGACCTTGGCCTTCAACGTGACGAAGCGCGGCAGGATCTCGGTCGGGACCTTCACGCGTGCGAACACCGTCTGATGGCTGTCGGGATCGCGCACGAGCACCGCGAGGCTGAGCGACAGGTTGGAGATGTAGGGGAAGGGCCTGCCCGGCGCGACCGCCAGCGGCGTGAGCGCCGGGAAGATCGCCTTCTCGAAGTGCTCGGCGAGTTCAATGCGGCTGTCCTCGTCGAGCTCCTCGACGCCGACCATGCGGATCTCGTTGTCGCCGAGCGCGGGTCGCAGCTGTCCTTCAAAGCAGTCGGTCAAGCGCGTTCCCTGCGCAAGCACGCGCTCGCGGATCAGCGCGATCGTCTCGGAGGGCACACGCCCGTCCTGGCCGGGCGTCTCGACGCCGGCGTCGATCTGCTCGCGCAGACCGGCGACGCGCACCATGTAGAACTCGTCGAGATTGGTCGTGTAGATCGCGCAGAACTTGACGCGCTCGATCAGCGGCACGCGGGCGTCCTCGGCCAGCTGCAGCACGCGGTCGTTGAAGTCGAGCCAGGAGAGCTCGCGGTTGATGTACAGACGCGGGTCCTGGAGATCGACCGCGTCAGCGCGATCGTCGCCCTCGGATGCGGTGTCGACGAGCGCCGGTCCGAGCGTGGCCGTCGGGCGCGCGATCGTCTGGTGGGCATCGTCGGGGGCGCTGCTCTCCCATACGATGCTGCGCTCGTCCTCTGTCGGTCGGCGCTGCGTCGCCGCCCCCGGCCAGGGGCGATCTGCCCGCTCGGCATCTGATCCGTCGATCAGCCGCGCTCGCGGCTGCGGTGGCTGCGTGCCACCCCTGTCGTGCTCTTGCTCATCGGGCGACATGTCCCCAATCACGCTACACCCTTCATCCAGGGCGCACTGTGAAGATCGCGCTAGGCTGACCGCCAAGGGATGGCGCGCCAACTTTGGCTACTACGTCACGCTGACGCGGAGTCCCACGGGACCCGTGCGGACTCAGACCGGGAGCTGACAGCGCGGGGTGAGCATCAGGCACGTGCCGCCGGCATCGCGCTCGCGCGCCTCGGCGTGGCCTTCGACGCGGTGCTCTACAGCCCCAAGGTGCGCGCGCTGCAGACCGCGCGGCTCGCGGCCGAGCAGTGGAGCGAAGAGCAGCGCTTGCTGCTGCGCAGCCATCAGCCGCTGGCGGGTGGCTTTGACGCCGGCCAGGCGCTCGAGCTGCTGGGGGGCGTCGGCGCCGACGGGCGGCTGCTGCTGGTCGGTCACGAGCCCGACCTGTCGCGCCTGGCCGCAGAGCTGACCGGCGGGCGTATCGACCTGAAGAAGGGGGGGCTGGCGGTCTTGCGCCTAGAAGGCGCCACCGGCGGCGAGCTCGCGGTCCTCGTGCGGCCCCGCGAGATCGCCCTGATCGCCGGCGTCCCATCCGACGGGGATTGAGGCGGGCTCCTCGGAGTAGGCGGCGTCGCGCGATTCCGCGGCGAAGCGGTAGCCGATGCCGAAGTGCGTGTGGATGTAGCGCCAGCGCGGGGAGGCCTTCTCGAGCTTCTGACGCAGCTTTCGCACGAACACGTCCACCGAGCGGTCGCCGCGCACCATCGTGTAGCCCCACAGGCGCGAGTAGATCTCCTCTCGCTCGAGCACGCGGCCCTCGGCCGTGGCGAGCAGCTCGATCAGCTCGAACTCGCGCCTGGTCAGGTCGATGCTCTGTCCCGCGACGAACGCCTGGAAGCGGTCGGTGCGGATCTCGACCTCGCCGGCGAGCAGCGGTTTGACCTCCGCATTGCTGCGCGCCCTGCGCCTGCGGCGCACCACGCCCTGCACCCGCGCGATCACCTCCTCGGGGTGACACGGCTTGGTGATCCAGTCGTCGGCGCCGAGGCGAAGGCCGCGCACTCGCTGGGCGACCGTCGAAGGGCCGGTGCACACGACCACGCCGAGCTCGGGCAGCGCGCCGCAGAGGCGCTCGAGCCATTCCCACGCCGGCGGGCCGAGCACCGCGAGGTCGACGACCAGCGCGCTCAGGCGCATCGCCGCGATCGCGTCGGTCGGCACGGGGCTGGCCAGCACGCGGTGCTCCCAGCCGAGACGGTCAAGGCGCTTGCTGAAGACCTGGATGAAGCCGCTGTCGCGGTCGAGGACCGCGATGCGCGGTGAGATGCCGCCAGCCGCGTCTGCCGACAGCGCCTCGTCCTTGGCGCGCATGCCCTCGTCGCTCATCGCGCCGAGTGTACGCGAACGGTCCGGACGACGTTCGCACCCTGCAGGTCCGGTTACAGGATATTCACACTGCAAAGCCCGCTAATTGCGGGGTCGATGCGCCGTCGGGCACTCGATCACGCGTGGTTGGATGAGTCCGAGAACTCCCTGAACAGGCCGGTGACGACGAACGCGACCTGCTCGCCGATATCGACGGCGTTGTCGCCGATGCGCTCCAGCGCGCGCGCCACGAGCGTCATGAACATCGCCCACTCGCGCGTGTCGGGATCGTCGCCGATGTCAAGCGCCATGCGGAAGATCTCGCGATTGAGCCTGTTGATCTCGCGGTCCTGTCGCACGAGGTCCTCCGCCAGTTCCACGTCGCGCGCGGCGAAGGCGGCACGACACTGCACGACCTCCGAGCGCGTGTGCGCGCCCATCTTCGTCAGCACGTCGAGCATCTCGGTGCGCACGGGCGGCTCATAGCCCGAGAGCGGGATCAGCTTGGCGATGTTCACGCACTGGTCGCCCATGCGCTCGATGCGCATGATCACGTGCAGCAGCGCCGCGACGAGGCGCAGGTCGCCGGCCACCGGCGCCTGCAGCGCGAGCAGCGAGAGGATGCCCTGATGGACCTCCAGATAGCGGCCATCGATGCGATCGTCGTCGGCGATCACCATCTGTGCCAGCTCGACGTCCTGGTGGGTGAGCGACTCGAGCACCCGATCGAGCTGTTCGACGACCATGTCAAGCCCGCCGAGGGCGCGGTCCTGCAGCTCCTGCAGCTGCTGCTGGAAGTGCGCGCGTCCAAGGCCGCGGCTTTCGCCGCTGGCTTCGAGCTCCGCGGCGGTCAGCGTGTCGTCGTCGTTGTCCATCGAATGCGTGCTCGCGATCGGTCCTCAGCTCGTGCCGCTGACGCTAGCCGAACTTTCCCGTGACGTATTCCTCGGTGCGCGGGTCGCCGGGCTTGGTGAAGATCTCCTGCGTCGGGCCGACCTCGACGAGCTCGCCGCTGAGCATGAACGCCGTGCGGTCGGCGACGCGCGCCGCCTGCTGCATGTTGTGGGTGACGATCACGATCGTGACACGCGACTTGAGCTCTGCGATCAGTTCCTCGATCTTCAGCGTCGCGATCGGGTCAAGCGCCGAGCAGGGCTCGTCCATCAGGATCACCTCCGGGTCGACGGCCAGCGAGCGCGCGATGCACAGCCGCTGCTGCTGACCGCCCGACAAGCCGGCGCCCGCCTCGTGCAGGCGCTCCTTGACCTCCTCCCACAGCCCGGCCCCGCGCAGGGCGGCCTCGACCTGTGGGCGGACGTCGCCGCGACGCCGTTTGGTCAGGCGCAGGCCCGCGGCGACGTTGTCGAACACCGACATCGTCGGAAACGGGTTCGGCTTTTGAAAGACCATGCCGATCGCGCGGCGCACGGCGACCACGTCGATCGAGCTGTCATAGACGTCGATGTCGTCCAGCATCACGCTGCCCTCCGCGCGCGCGCCGGGGATCTCCTCGTGCATCCGGTTGATGCAGCGGACCATCGTGGACTTGCCACAGCCGGAGGGGCCGATGATCGCCGTAACCTCGTTGGCGTTGAACTGCAGGTCGATGCCCTTGACCTGTTCGGCGTTGCCGTAGAAGGCGCGCAGGGCCTGCAGCGTTACCGCCATGCCCGGTTTGACCACGCCGGCGGCGGTGACGGGAACCTCTCGCGTCTGCGAAGGCGACGGTGACGAGCCGGCTTCGCGCCCCGGCATCAGCTCGTCGGGCTCCATCTCAGCGGTCTGCGGGCTGTACCCGTCGCTGCTGGGGGGGACGGTCATGCAAGACGGCTCCTTCGCGAGATGAAACGAGCGATGAGGTTGAGCACGAGGATCATTGCGACCAGGGTCAGCGCGGCGCCCCAGGCACGGTTTACCACGGCCGTCGTCGGCGACGTGACGTCGTTGTAGATTTGCACAGGCAGCGAGTTCATGAACTGGCCGAGATTGGTGTTCGTCTTGTTCGTGGCTCCCGCGGTGAACAGCAGCGGCGCGGTCTCGCCGGCCGCGCGCGCGATCGCCAGCAGGACGCCTGTCAGCATGCCCGGCAGCGCCGTCGGCAGGACGATGCCGAAGATCATCCGCCAGCGCGGCGCGCCGAGCGCGAGCGCCGATTCGCGCAGGGCGCCGGGGACCAGCAGCAGCACGACCTCGGCCGAGCGTATGACGACCGGGAGCATCAGCAGCGACAGCGCGAAGGCGCCCTTGTAGCCGGCGTAGGTGCTGCCCGTGCCGATGATCAAGACGATGTACACGAACAGCCCGAAGAGGATCGACGGCACGCCCGTGAGCACGTCCACGAAGAAGCGCACCGTGTGGGCAAACCAGCTGTCGCGGCCGTACTCGACGAGCCACACCGCCACGCCGACGCCCACCGGCACGGCTATCACCGACGCCAGCGCGACGATCTCGATCGTGCCGAGGATCGCGCTCTGGATCCCGCCGATCGAGGAGCTTTTGAAGAACGTGTTGCCGGTCGGGTCGGTCGTGAAGAAGCTCGCGCTCCACGAGCTGAGGCCCTTGCTGAGCAGGTAGTAGATGATCAGCGCGAGCGGTATCAGCGCGAGAATGGTCGCCGCGAGGATGCCCACGCGCGCCAGGCGGTCTCGCCTGTGGCGCGCGGCGCTGGGCGCGAAGCGTGCGAGCCGGGCGTCGCTCACAGCCCCGCCGTCCCGGGAATCGGTGCTGCGATACCGGCGGCGCCGTCCTGCGAGGCGCGCCTGGGAGCCCTCGCGCGCGCGGCGCGCAGGACGATCAGGCGCGCCATCGCGTTGACGAACAGCGTGAGCACGAACAGCACGAGGCCGGCGGCGAACAGCGCGGAGCGGTGCAGGCCCTGCGCCTCGCCGAACTCGTTGGCGATCACGGCCGCGAGGCTGTAGCCCTGGCTGAACAGGTGGTGGCCGAGCACGGGCGCGTCGCCGATCAGGATCGTCACGGCGATCGTCTCGCCGATCGCGCGTCCCAGCCCGAGCATCGCGCCGCCGATGATCCCGCCGCGGCAGTAGGGCAGCACCGCGAGGCGGATCATCTCCCAGCGCGTCGCGCCCAGTCCGAGCGCGGCCTCCTTGTGGTCGGCGGGCACTGTCGTCATCACCTCGCGCGAGATTGCGCTGACGATCGGCAGGATCATGATCGCGAGCACGAGGCCGGCGACGAAGTAGTTGGGGATCGTGACGGTGCCGCCGCCGATGAACGGGATGAACGAGAACGTGCTCGCGACCCACTTCTCGGCCGGCAGCAGCTTGGGCGCGAGGAAGAAGATCCCCCACAGCCCGTAGACGACCGACGGCACCGCGGCGAGCAGCTCGATCAGGATCGTGAGCGGGTTGCGCACGCCGCGAGGGCACAGCTCGGTGACGTAGATCGCGGTGGCGACCGCGACCGGCACGCCGATCACGAGCGCCAGGCCCGAGCTGATCAGCGTGCCGACGAGCAGCGGCAGCGCGCCGAACTGTTCGGCCGAGACGTTCCAGTCGTTTCCGAACGTGAAGTTCAGCACGCCGAACTTCGCGAAGGCGGGCCGCGCTTCGCCGACGAGGCGAACGAAGAAGTAGACGATCAGCGCGAGGATCAGCGCGGCGAGCGCGGTGAGGCCGTACTTCAGCGCGCGGTCGGGAAGGCGCGCCGCCGGCGAGCGCCCGAGGATCGAGCGCCCGCCGCCTGGAGCAGATGCCGCCTCCACGGGCCCCTCTATACCCAATCTGATGAGGGGGCGGTGAAGGGGCGCGCGGCGATCAGCCGCCCAACGCCGCGCCGTTGCACTGCAGGCTCGCCGCGGCCGCCTTTGACTTTTCGAGGATCGCGGGTGGCAGTGCGGCGTAGTCGGCTTGGGAGAGGATCGCCTGGCCGGCGCCGAGCCCGTAGTTGATGAACTTGACGACACCCTTGGCCGCTGATTCCCCGCCGGGAACGCCCGCCTTGCATGCGTCCTTGTACACGACGATGAACGTCTGCGAGGTGATCGGGTAGCTTTCCGCGCCGCCCGGGTTTGAGATCTTGATGCCCAGGTTCGCCGGCACCGTCACTTCCTTTGCCGCGGCGCTCGTCGACGCGAGGCTCGGAGCGATGAAGTTGCCGGCCTTGTTCTTGACCGACGCGTAGGTGAAGTTGTGCGCGAGCGCGTAGGCCTGCTCGACGTAGCCGATGGCGCCCGCGGTCTGCTGGACTGCGCCGGCCACGCCGGCATTGCCCTTGGCGCCCGTGCCGACCGGCCACTGCACGTCCTTGCCTTCGCCGACCTTGCTCTTGAATTCCGGATCCACGGCCACGAGGAAGCCCGTGAAGCCCGCGGTGGTGCCCGAGGAATCCGAGCGGTGGATGACCGTGATCGGCGTGCTCGGCAGCGTCACGCCCGGGTTCAGCGCTGTGATTTCCGGGTCGTTCCAGGTCTTGATCTTGCCGAGGTAGATGTTGGCGATCGTCTTGCCTTCGAGCTTCAGGCCGCCCTTGACGCCCGGCAGGTTGTAGGAGACGGTGATCGCCCCGAGGAACATCGGGATCTGCACGACGGGAGCGACCTTTTCAAGCGACGCGAAGTCTTCGGGCTTCAGCGGCGGGTCGCTCGCGCCGAAGTCGACGGTCTTGGCTGCCAGCGAGGTGATCCCGGCGCCCGACCCGACGGCCTGGTAGTTGACCGTCAGTCCCGGCTGAGCCGATGCCCATTGCTCATAGACGGGAGCGGCGAAGGTGGATCCGGCGCCTGAGATGGTCGCCGATCCGCCGCTGCTGGAGGAAGTCGTGCTTGACGAGCTGCTGGAGCTGCCGCACGCGGCGAGGCCGAGTGCGAGCAGTGCGCAGCCAACGAGTGCGCCCATCCTGTACCTGGTCACCTGTCCTCCTCTTGCTGCCTTGTTGATGGCTGACGGAACCGTCGGCTCCGTCGCCGCCCGTGTCGCGGGCGCAGTGTCTTCAGTCGCTCGTCTGCTCGTTGTGAACATCGTGTGAACGCAACGTAGCCTGCGAGTCGTCGAGGGGCTCATCGGCGGAGGTGGCGCCGCCGATCGCCGAGGCGGCTGCTTCGCGCGAGGGCTCGGGCTGGAAGCGGTAGCCGAAGCCCGGGTGGGTGTGGATGAAGCGCCGGTCGGGCATCGCCGTCTCGAGCTTGCCGCGCAGCTTGCTGACGTAGACGTCGACCGAGCGGTCACCCGCGCGAAGCTCGCCACCCCAGACCTGTTCATAGAGCTCGTCGCGGGTCATGATCGCGCCGGCGCGGCCCGCCATCGCAGCGAGCAGCTCGAACTCGCGCACAGACAGCGTGAGCGCTCGGCCCGTCGCGAGTACGAGGCCCTCGCGCAGGCGAATCTCCAGTTCGCCGGCATACAGGGTGCTCGCGTTTTCGGCCGATGCCGTCACGAGCACGAAGCCTCGCCGCAGCGGGCACGCAACGCGTTGCAAAGTCGTTATCGACTCGTGAAGAAGTCGTGAATGCGCTGGCAGGACGAGTTGACGTCCATAATCTGCGTCGATGCCAGTGTTGCGCCGCCGCCTCGACTCTACCCTGATGACGCTCGTCGACGATGCGGGCCAAAACGTCGAACAGGCAGGAGTGCTGCTCGGCGAGCTGCTCGCCGCGGTCCCCGAGCACGCCGCGCTGGCGCAGAGCCTGGCCGAGTGCGAGCGGACGGGGGATCGCATAACCCACGACATCATCCACAGGCTCAACGGCGGCGGCAGACGCGGGCGCGCTCCGTTTGACGCCGGCGACGGCTACGCGCTCGCGACCGCGCTCGATGACGTCGTCGACTACATCGAGCAGGCCGCCGCCCAGCTCGACCTGTACGGCGTGGAAGCGCCGATGGAGCAGGCCGTCGCCTTTGCCAAGGTGCTCGTCGCGGCCGGTGGCGAGATCCGCGGCGCACTGCGCGCCCTCCAGGATGGAGAGGATCTGGGTGGGCGCCTGGTCGAGATCCACCGCCTGGAGAACGAGGGCGACCGTCTCCAGCGCGACGGAGTGGCATCGCTGTTCGCGCAGGGCATCGACCCGATGGTCGTGATCCGCTGGAAGGACATCTTCGAGTCGCTCGAGGCCGCCGTCGACTCGTGCGAGCGCGTGGCCCACGTGCTCGAGGGAATCACGCTCAAGCGCGGGCGACGTCGCTGATCGCCGGCGCGCGGATCGATGGCCATCTCCAGAGGCGCCGCATCCGCGGCGCTGCGGTGAATAACCTCTCGCACCGATGCTGAGCGCGATCGTGGTTCTCGCAGCCTCGGCCCTCACCTACTTCCAGGCGATCGTGCTGGGGGTCCTGCAGGGCGTCACGGAGCTCTTTCCGATCTCGAGCCTCGGGCACACGGTGCTGTTCCCGACGCTGTTCGGCTGGAATCAGCTCGTCGACGCGCAGTCTCAGCCCGAGTCTTTCTGGCTTGCGTTCGTCGTGATGCTGCACGTCGGCAGCGCGCTCGGGCTGCTCGTCTACTACTGGCATGAATGGGTGCGGATCGTGCGCGCCTTCTTCGCGACGCTTTCCAAGCGACGGGCCGAGACCTCGACCGAGCGCCTGGCCTGGCTGATCATCTTCGCGAGCATTCCCGCCGGCGTGATCGGCATCGTCTTGGAGCATCCGCTGCGCACGCTGACGGCCAAGCCGGAGATCGCGGCGATCTTCCTGATGGTCAATGGCGCCATCCTGTTCGCCGCCGAGCGCTACCGGCGCCGCGCCGAGGTGCGCGAACTGGCGCTGCGCGAGGGCGCCAAGGCCGACGGCGGGCGCAAGCTCGACACGCTCGAGTACCGCGAGTCGTTCGTGATCGGCGCGGCGCAGTCGACCGCGCTGGTCGCGGGCATCAGCCGCGACGGGGTCACGATGGGCGCCGGCCTGGCGCGCGGCATGGACCACAGCGACTCCGCGCGCTTCGCCTTCCTGCTGGCGACGCCGATCATCCTCGCGGCCGGCCTGTTCAAGCTGCCCGATCTGCTCGGGCATCTGGGCGACGGTATTCGCGGACAGGCGCTCGTGGGATGCCTCTCGGCGGCCGTGACGGCGTTCTTCACGGTGCGCTTTCTGGTCGGCTACTTCAAGACCCGGACGCTGATCCCGTTCGCCGTCTACTGCCTTGTGTTCGGCTTTGCGATGGTCATCTACACGCAGAGCTGAGCGCCGGTCGGTCGACCGCACGAGCGCGGGGCGTGAGCGTGCGCCGCTGGGCGGCCAGGGCGCGCGCGCCTACCATCCAGACCATGCCCAAGACGCCCCCGCGGATGTTGCAGACGCGCAGCCACGCCTGGCGCGAGGTCGGCCTGCTGCGCGAGGTGGACCGGCGCGCGGCCAAGCGCGCGGGCTTCGAAGCGATCGCGCTGGGAGTGCTTTTCGTCGCGATCGTGGCCGTCTACAGCGACCGCCAGACGCTGTTGGGGGTCGACTCGGCGCACAGCTCGGCCGAAGTCAACACGCTCGCGCACATCGCGACCGTGATCATCCTCGTGATCCTCGGCTGGGCGATCGCGCGCGACATCGGACGCGCTCTGGGCCCGCGCCTGTTCAGGCGCCTGGACCCGGCCACCGCAGGAACGGTCGGCTTCCTGATCCGCCTCGTCACGGTGGCGGTGGCGCTGCTCGTGGCGCTGCGCGTCGCCGGAGTCGACCCGCGCACGCTGGCGGTCGGCGGCGCCTTCACGGCGGTGATCCTCGGACTCGCGGCCCAGCAGACGCTCGGCAACCTGATCGCCGGCACGGTGCTGCTCAGCGCACGGCCCTTTCGCGTCGGCGAGCGCGTGCGCCTTCAGGGCGGCCCGATCGCCGGGCAGATCGAGGGCACGGTGAGCTCGCTGGGGCTGCTCTACACGACCTTCTCGACCGGCGATGACTCGATCATGGTGCCCAACAGCGTGGTGCTCAACGTCGCCGTGCTGCCGCTGCGCGAGCCCGAGGCGGTCAACCTGCGCGCTCGCCTGCGCGCGGGGATGACGCCGACCGAGCTGCAGGAGATCCTCGAGCGCTCGATCGAGACCCCGCTGCGCGATGCCCCGCGGATCACCTTGGAGGAGCTCGACGGCGACGAGGTCGTGGTGCGCATCGCGGCGACCCCGCGCCAGGCCGCCGAGGGTCGTCACCTCGCCAGCGAGCTCTTGAGCATCGTCTCGCGCGAGACGCGCTCGGGCGTGGAATCTCAGACGCCGTAGCGCAGGAACAGGTGCGATTCGCTGCGCGCGAGGCTCAAGAGCTCGAGCGGCGCGGGCGGCGCCAGCTCGGGGCCGGCGGTGATCGTCGAGCTCGCCGGCGCCGTCTGCGCCGCCTCCCGCGAGCAGCGGCGCGAACGTGAGGAACAGCTCATCGACCAGCCCGGCGGCGAGCAGGTCGCCGTTGAGGTGCGGCCCGCCCTCGCACAGCAGCGTGCCGACGTCAAAGCGCGCGCGCAGCTCGGCTAGGGCGCGCGGCAGGTCAAGCGCGCCGCCGCGCTCGGCGCGCACGTAATCGACGCGCGCGCCGCAGTCGGGCAGACTCGCCTCGGAGGGGGTGACGATCACGACGTGCGAGTGCGGGTCAGACAGCAGCGGGATGTCGGTCGGCAGCTCGAGCCTCGCCGACACGACGCAGGCGAGCGGCTCTTCGCTGAGGCCGCGCTCGCGCCGCGCCAGGCGGCCCGTCTCGTCGGCGATGATTCGTCCGTAGCGCTCGGCGCGCACCGTGCCCGCGCCGACGAGCACGGCGTCCACCGCGCCGCGCAGTGCGTGAAACAGTTCGCGGTCGGCGCGGTTGCCCAGTCCCCCCGAGCGCCCGGCGACGCTCGCGCGCCCGTCGACGCTGCTGACCATGTTGAGCGCCAGGTACGGCCGGGCGGCGGGCGCGACAGCCTTACCGAGGGCGTAGCCCTCGACGATCTCCTGCGCGCCGGCGGGCTCGCCGGGGGGCAGCAGGCGCTCCAGCAGCGCCGGTTCGGAGGCCGACGGGGCGCGATCTGAGTTGGCTTGCTTGCTCATCTGGCTCTCAGTGACGGGCACTTCCCGGCGCTCGCGCATGTCGGGGCCGACCGCTCCCACCCTAGCCCGTGAGAGGCGGCGGCCGCGCTGGCAGCCGCTCGCGGCGGCGACACACGTCGGTCACACGCGATGGGGGAGACCTGCTACCTTCGGTGCTGTCTGGCCGGCTCAATGTCCGGCGAAAGCAGTGCAAGCGCTCGCAGGCGAAGCTCTAAGCAGCATCCTCCGCGCAGCAGCACGCACATACCGTGGAGGAGTTTCCACATGCCAACTGGCACCGTAAAGTGGTTCAGCGACGACAAGGGGTTCGGCTTCATCACCCCCGATGACGGCGACAAGGACCTGTTCGTCCATCACACCGGCATCAACGGCGAGGGATATCGCTCGCTGCAGGAGGGCGCGAAGGTGTCCTATGACCCCGAGCAGGGCGACAAGGGCCCCAAGGCAGTCAACGTCCAGCCGATCTAGCGCCGTTCCCGCGGGGCAGGCGCTCCGCGGCGAACCAGAGCTTTCCTTTCTGAGAGCCCGCGACGGCGGGCTCTCAGCACATGCGCGCCGGGAGGTCACGATCGCCGTGATCGCGCTCGGCGCGATCGCGATCTGCAGCCTGCTGATCGTGGTGATGGCCGCCGACCGGCCGAGCATCTTCTCGCCGACCAGCCACACGAACTTCTTCCCTGGCTGGATGGCCGGCCCGCTGGGCGGGATCTGGCCCGGGATGACGCGCAACGCGACCGCGCAGCGCTATCTGTTCAGCGGCGCGATCGTGGTCATGTACGCGGGCTACCTGGTCGCGCTCTCCTTCGTGCCGCGGCTGCGCGCGCGCTGGGCGATCATCGCGATCATCGCCGTGCACGCGATCTTCCTGCTCGCGCCGCCGCTCGCGCTGACCGACGTCTTCAACTACATCAACTACGGGCGCATGGAGGTCGTGCACCACCTCAACCCGTACACGACGATCCCGATCGCCGAGCCCCACGGGGATCCGAGCTTTGAGCTGAGCAACTGGCACGAGCTGCTCAGCCCCTACGGGCCGATGTTCACGATCCTGACGTTCGCGCTCGTGCCGCTCGGCGTGGCGGCTTCGTTCTGGACGATCAAGACGCTGCTCGCCGCGGCCAGCCTGACGATCGTGCTGATCGTGTGGAAGTGCGCGCGCCTGCTCGGTCGCGACCCGGTCGCGGCGATCGTGCTCGTCGGGCTGAACCCGATCGTGCTCGTGTGGGGGCTGGGCGGCGACCACAACGACTTCCTGATGGTGCTGTTGATCACGCTCGGCTTCTACCTGTTGCTGCTGCGGCTCGCGCAGGGGGCAGGCCGCCGAGCGGGCGAGCCCCGCCGCGCACGCCGAGGATCGCTCGGTGTTCGCGCGCGTGCGCGGCTGGCTTTGGCCGCTGTGCGCCACCGACATCGGCGCCGGCGCCGCCTTCGTGACGGCGGCCGCGATCAAGGCGTCGGGGGGAATCCTGATCCCCGTCGTGCTGGCGGGGCTGGTGAAGGCGCCGCGGCGCCTGACCCAGGTCGCGCTCGGCCTCGCGGCGGCTGTGCTGGCCTGCGGCCTGGCGAGCCTTGTCGCCTTCGGGCTGCACTTTCCGGACCTGAGCACGCAGAGCTGGCTGGTGACGAGCGTCAGCGTGCCCAACCTGATCGGGCTCGCGCTGGGCGCCGGCGGCGAGAGCGACGCGCTGCGCACCGTGATCAACGGGCTGCTCGTGGTGTCGGTGGGCGCCTGCTGCTGGATGGCCTGGCGCGGGCGCGGGTCGCTGTTCGATCGCACGATCACGGCCTCGGGCTGGGCCAGCGTCGCGCTGCTCGTGTCGCTCAGCTGGCTGCTGCCGTGGTATGTCCTGTGGCTGCTGCCGCTCGCCGCGCTGTCGAGCTCCAGGCGCCTGCGCGGCGCGACGATCGTGGTGGGCGTGTACCTGATCATCTCCTGGGCGCCCGCGTCTGGCTTTCTGTGGAGCGCGATCGACTTTCATCCTGAAAAGACGACGCTGGGGCGCCTGCACCAGCGCTACGTCAAGGAGCTCCTGCACTAGACGCGCGCACGGTCGGCTCAGCGCGCCGCATGATCGGCCGCGAGCGGATCACGGGATCGTCACACGCCCGTCACTCGTGGGTTACACGCGACGGGCGGCCGGCGAGCAGTATTGATCGCGGCGAGATCGCGGCCCCAGTTAGCGCGCGCGGGGCGGCGATCCTCGGTGAGCGCCGACCCACTCTCCATCGGCCATCGCCGAACTCACCACGCAGGGCGCACAGGACGGGGCGGGATACGGAAATCCCGCCCCGTTCGTCAATAGGCTGGGAAGCCGTGTCTGCGCCCTTCGGATTCCTCCTCACCCCCGAGCCGCCCAGCAGGCGGGTCGGATCCGTGGTCGCGGTCGCGGCGGTCGCGCTCTGCACGCTGATCGTCTATCCGCTCAAGCACGTCGCTCCCGTCGTGTCGTTGAGCGTGGTGTACCTGCCGGCGGTGCTCGTCGTGTCGCTCACCTGGGGCGCGTGGCTGGGGGTTGCGACGGGGGTGATCAGCGCCGGCGGCGTTCAACTTCTTTCAACTGCCCCCCACCGGCAGTCTCACGATCAGGGACTCCAGCAACTGGGTCGCGCTCGTGACGTTCCTCGTGGTCGCCGCGCTGGCGAGCTCGGTCGCGGAGATCACGCGCGCGCGCACGCGCGATGCGATGGAGCGGCGGCGCGAGGCCGATCTCGCCGCGGAGATGGCGCGTCTGCTGCTGCGCGGAAACAACCTCGCCGAGGCTCTGCCGACGGCCGCGGCCCGCCTCGCGCACTACGCTCGAGCTGAGCTCGGCGGCGATCGAGATGGATGCGGTGCAAGGCGACGAGCGGACCGTCGCCTTTCCGCTGCGCGAGGGCAACAGGCGGCTCGGCACGCTGCTCGTGGGGGCCGATGCCTCCGAGGCCAGCATGCGCAGGCTGCAGGAGCGCGTGGTGCCGGCGCTCGAGGCGCTGCTGAGCGCGGCGCTCGAGCGCGAACGTCTCCTGGGCGACGTCGTGGAGACCGTCTCGCTGCGCAGGGCCGACACCGTCAAGACCGCGCTGCTGCGAGCCGTCTCACACGACCTTCGCTCCCCGCTGACCGCGATCTCCGCCGCCGGCGAGGCGGTCGGCTCGCCGTCTCTGTCCGCGGCAGAGCGCGAGGAGATGGCGGCCGTGATCCGCGAGGAGACGCGCCGTCTCTCGCATCTGGTCGACAACCTGCTCGATCTATCGCGTCTGGAAGCCGGCGCGGCCGAGCCGCGCAGGGACCTGACGTCGGTGGAGGAGCTGATCCGCTCGGCGCTGCAGGAGCTGAGGGCGGGCAAGGAGGAGTTCAGCCTCTCGATCGACCGCGAGCTCCCATTGGTGCAGGTCGATCCCGTGCAGATGGAGCGGGCATTCGTGAACGTGCTCGAGAACGCGCGCCGGCACTCCGGCGGACATCCGGTCTCCGTGCGCGCGCGCGCGGTGCGCAGCCTGGCGGGCGCCCGCCGTCCGTCCGCCAGCGAGGAGGGGGCTCGCGAGGCGCTCCCCGACGGTCAGCGCGCGGCGGGCGATCGCGTGATCGTGCGCGTTGTGGACCGCGGCCCGGGGATCCCGCCCGCACAGCTCGAGCGCGTCTTCGAGCCGTTCTATCGCGCGGGCACCGCCGCTGGAGGGCACCGGGGGTCGGGGCTGGGCCTCGCGATCGCCCGTGGCTTTGCCGAGGCCAACGGCGGCTCGCTGCATGTCGAGTCCCTGCCCGGACAGGGAGCGACGTTCGTGTTCGAGCTTCCGCTCAAGGGATCGGAGGAGGTGCTCGAGGACGCGCATCGCGGCATCGGTCCCGGCAGCCCCGGCCACCGGGCGCGAGTCGCCGGCCCCGGCCAGCGGACGCGCGCAGGCGACGTGAGCCCGCAGGCGCCGGTCACGCCAGCCAAGGCTCCGCGAGTGCTCGTGGTCGACGACGAGTCGCAGATCCTGCGCGCGCTGAAAGTGGTGCTGCGCGAGGCCGGCTTTGAGGCGGTCGGCGCCGAGACGGCCTCGCAGGCGCTCGACCTGGCGGCGGTGCGTCCGCCCGACGCGGCGATCGTCGACCTCGTGCTGCCCGACGCCGACGGGGTCGAGGTGACGCGCACGCTGCGCGAATGGAGTGAGATGCCGATCCTCGTGCTCTCCGCGGTCGGAGAGGAGGAGCAGAAGGTGAGAGCGCTCGACGCCGGGGCGGACGACTACATCACCAAGCCGTTCGGCGCGCGCGAGCTGGTGGCGCGTCTGCAGGCCGCGCTGCGCCGCGCGGGGCGCACGGAGGAGGAGCCGACGATCATCGCCGACGGGCTCGAGGTCGATCTGGGCGCGCGGATCGTGCGGCGCGATTCACAGCCTGTGCATCTCACGCCGATCGAGTTCGATCTGCTGCGTGTGCTCGTGCGCAACCGCGGACGGTTGATGACACACCGCAAGCTGCTCGCGGAGGTGTGGGGGCCGGAGTACGTCGATGACATCCAGCCGCTGCGCACCCACGTCGCGCGGCTGCGAGCGAAGATCGAGCCGGAGGGCGACGCCGGACCGCGCTACATCGTGACCGACCCCGGGGTCGGGTACCGATTCGCCCTATGACCGCGCCGTTGCGGGACGCGGCGAGTCTGCTTGTGAGCTGCTGAGCTCCGCTCGGACGATTTGCACGAAAGCGCTCTCACGGCGCCGTAACGAAATCGTTATGGAGGTGGCGCGGATCGTCACGCGGCCGTGATGTGGCGGCCTCCGATAGTGATCGCGATGGACGTCGTCGCAGTTGCACTCGGGATCCTCATGTTCGTGATCCTGCTCGCGATCATCGAGGGAATCGAGCGGATATGAGCCCTGCGCTCCCGCTCGGCTTCTTCGTCGCGCATATGAGCGGCGCTGACTTCTTCGGGCTGGTCGTGTCGGTGCTCGTGATCGGCTATCTCTTCTACGCGCTGATTCGCGGGGAGAAGCTCTAGGACATGACGTTCGCCGGCTGGCTGACGATCGTGCTTTTCGCGGTCATCCTGACCGCGCTCGCCTTGCCGCTCGGCAGCTACATGGCGAAGGTGTACACCGGCGGCAGAGTGTTCCTGTCACCGGTGCTCGCCGTTCCCGAGCGCTTTCTCTACCGCGTTCTCAGGGTCGATCCCGAGCGCGACCAGGATTGGAAGTCATACGCAAAAAGCCTGCTCATCTTCTCTCTCGCGGGCTGGCTCTTGCTGTATCTGATCCTGCGCACGCAGGACGCCTTCTTCGTTCCCGCATGCGCTCAACCCGCTCGGTTACCACTCGGCGCCGTGGAACGTGACGTTCAACACCGTCTCGTCGTTCATGACGAACACCAACTGGCAGTACTACAGCGGCGAGACGACGATGACCTACCTCAGCCAGATGATCGGCCTGACCGTGCAGAACTGGCTGTCGGCCGGCATCGGGATAGTCGTCGCCGTCGCGCTCGTCCGCGGGATCATCGGGCGCAGTGGCAAGGGGATAGGCAACTTCTGGCAGGACCTCGTGCGCACGATCCTCTACGTGCTGGGACCGATCAGCGTGATCGCGGCGCTCGTGCTCGTCTCCCAGGGCGTGCTCGCGAACCTGTCCAACTACCTCACGGCGCACACGATCACCGGCCTCACGCAGTCGATCGCGATGGGCCCGGTCGCATCGCAGGAGGCGATCAAGGAGCTGGGTACCAACGGCGGCGGGTTCTTCAACACCAACTCGGCTCATCCATTCGAGAACCCGACCCAGTTCACCAACTTCTTCGAGATGCTGCTCGTGCTGATCATCCCGGCCGCGCTCGTGTTCCTCTACGGGCGCATGAGCGGCAACCGCCGGCAGGGTTACGCGATCTACGCGACGATGATGATCATGTTCCTCGGCGCGGTGTGCGTCGCCTACATCGCCGAGGCGCATGGCTCGCCCGCACAGCACGCGGCCGGCCTGCACACGGGCGTCATCTCGGGGTCCACCGGCGGCAACCTGGAAGGCAAGGAGCAGCGCTTCGGGATCGCCGGATCGGCGCTGTTCGACGTCGTCACCACCGTCACCTCGTGTGGCGCGGTCAACAGCGCTATCGAGTCGTTCACCGGCATCGGCGGAGCTGTGCCGTTCGCCAACCTGTCCGCCAGCGAGGTGATCTTCGGCGGCGTCGGCACCGGTCTGTATTCGATCTTGCTGTACGTCCTGCTGGCGGTGTTCATCGGCGGGCTGATGGTCGGGCGAACGCCAGAGTGGCTCGGCAAGAAGCTCGAGGCCAGGGAGATAAAGCTCGCCGGGCTGGGCATCCTGATCACGCCGCTCGCGGCGCTCTTCTGCACGGCGCTCGCGACCGCGAGCAAAGCCGGGCGTGCGTCGATCTCTGAAGCGGCGACCTCCGCCACGCTGGGCACCCATACGCCGCAGGCATTCTCCGAGAGCTTCTACGCCTACCTCTCCCAGGCGAACAACAACGGCTCGGCGTTTGCCGGCTACACCGGCTTCATTCAGCCAAACGCGGGCAACCTCGGCTCCCACGGCGTCACGTTCGCCGACCTGCTCGGGGGATTCGACATGATCTTCGCGCGCTACGCGCCGATCCTGTTCGCGCTCGCGGTTGCCGGTGCGCTGGCGGGCAAGCGCGTGACCCCCGCTGGCCTCGGCACGATGCGCACGGACAACGGCACGTTCGTGGTGCTGCTGATCGGCGTGATCATCCTCGTCGGCGCGCTGACGTTCTTCCCCGCGCTGCTGCTCGGCCCGATCGTCCAGGGACTAACCGGACACCTCTACTGACATGAAACGCGACATCGTCACCTCGATCATCGGCATCATCGTGTTCACGATCCTGCTCGGCCTCGTCTACCCGCTGTTCATCACCGGCGTCGGTCAGGTCGCGTTCCCCGGCAACGCCAACGGGCAGAAGATCTACGTCGGCGGCAGGCTCGTCGGCTCGAAGATCATCGGCCAGAGCTTCGCCAAACCGGTGATCGGTAAGAACGGCAAGCCGGAGGAAAAGGAAGAAGAACTCGTCACCGAACCAGATCCGCGCTACTTCCAGACGCGCCCCTCGGCCACCGAAGGCGGCGCGGACAACGCCGCTGCGAGCACGTTCTCCAACCGCGGGCCCAACAGCGTGAAGACGAAGGAAGCGAACGAAGAAAACATCAAGGCCTACCTCGAACTGAACACGGCGCCTAACAAGCAGCTGTATGACCCCGGGCTGACCGTGGCGAGGATCCCGGTTGACGCCGTCAATACCTCGGCCTCGGGCCTCGACCCCGAAATCTCACCTGCGAACGCCTGGATCCAGGCCTACCGCGTGGCCGCCGTGCGCCACCTGTCGCGATCGACGGTCGACGGCCTGATCTCGAAGTACACCTCGGGCCGCGGGCTCGGGTTCTCCGGCGAGGAAGGCGTGAACGTGCTCGAGCTCAACCTCGCCCTCGACCGTCTCACAGGAGGGACGAGCTGATGTCCGCACAGGTGCCCGCAACCCACGAACGGCAGGCGATCTCGCTGTTCCAGCGCGACATCGTCTGGCGCGCGCTGCTCGACAGCCTCAAGAAGCTCGACCCGCGCGTGCAGATCAGAAACCCGGTGATGTTCGTCGTCGAGATCGGCTCGGTGATCACGACCGCGACCTGGCTGATCCAGGTGTTCGGCGGCAAGCCGCTCGGCGGCGGCCACGAGGAAGCCTGGTACACGTTCACGATCTCCTTCTGGCTCTGGCTGACGGTCATCTTCGCGAACATGGCCGAGGCCTTCGCCGAGGGCCGCGGGCGCGCGCAGGCGGACACGTTGCGGACGATGCGCAAGGAGACGGTCGCCACGATGCGCGACGGCACGACCAAGGCTGCCGCCGAGCTGATGCGGGGCGATGTCGTGGTCGTGCCGGCGGGAGAGCTGATCCCCGGTGACGGCACCGTGATCGAGGGCATCGCGACCGTGGATGAGTCGGCGATCACCGGCGAGTCGGCACCGGTCATCCGCGAGTCGGGCGGCGACCGCAGCGCGGTCACCGGCGGCACGCGCGTGACGTCTGATGAGATCGTCGTGGAAATCACCCAAGAGCCCGGCCAGTCGTTCATGGATCGCATGATCGCGCTCGTGGAGGGAGCCGAACGACGCAAGACTCCAAACGAGATCGCGCTGAACATCCTGCTCGCGGCGCTGACGTTGATCTTCATGATCGTCGTCGCGACGCTCCGCCCGTTCGGCCTGTTCGCCGGGACCCCGATCTCCGAGACGACGCTCATCGCGCTGCTCGTCGCGCTGATCCCGACGACGATCGGCGCGCTGCTGTCGGCGATCGGGATCGCTGGCATGGACCGTCTGGTGCGTCGCAACGTGCTCGCCCTCTCAGGCCGCGCGGTTGAGGCCTCCGGCGATGTGGACGTGCTGCTGCTCGACAAGACCGGCACGATCACGATCGGCAACCGACTGGCGTCGGAGTTCGTCCCCATGCCCGGCGTGCCCGAGTCCGAGCTCGCCGAGGTCGCGCAGCTCTCATCGCTTGCGGACGAGACGCCCGAGGGCCGCTCGATCGTCGTGCTGGCCAAGCAGTACGGCATCCGCGAGCACGACATGACTTCGATCAACGCCGAGTTCGTGCCGTTCACCGCGCAGACGCGGATGAGCGGCGTGGACATCGACGGCAGGCGCCTGCGCAAGGGCGCCGGCGACGCGATCATCGAGCTCGTCAAGAGCGAAGGCGGCTCGCCGCCGCCGGAGCTGCAGGCGCAGCTCGACCGCATCGGCAACGAGGGCGGGACGCCGCTGGCGGTCGCGCGCGACAACCAGGTGCTCGGCGTGATCTACCTGAAGGACACGATCAAGGAGGGCATGCGCGTCCGCTTCGACCAGCTGCGGGCGATGGGCATCAAAACGGTGATGGTGACCGGCGACAATCGGCTGACGGCCGCGAAGATCGCCGAGGAGTCCGGCGTCGACGACTTCCTCGCGGAAGCCACTCCCGAGCGCAAGCTCGCGCTGATCAGAGAGCAGCAGCAGGATGGCCGGCTCGTCGCGATGACCGGCGACGGCACCAACGACGCGCCCGCGCTCGCGCAGGCCGACGTCGGCGTGGCGATGAACACGGGCACCCAGGCCGCGCGCGAGGCGGGCAACATGGTCGACCTGGACTCCAACCCGACGAAGCTGATCGAGATCGTCGAGGTGGGGAAGCAGCTGCTGATCACGCGAGGTGCGCTGACGACGTTCTCGATCGCCAACGACGTAGCCAAGTACTTCGCGATCCTGCCGGCCATATTCGTCGCCACCTACGCGACCAGCCCGGGCGGCAAGGGGCCGCTGCACGTGCTCAACATCATGGATCTGGGCAACCCCCAGAGCGCGATCGTCTCGGCCATCATCTTCAACGCGCTCGTCATCCCTCTGCTGATCCCGCTCTCGCTGAGGGGCGTGCGCTACCGGCCGATCGGCGCGAGCGCGCTGCTGCGGCGAAACCTCTGGATCTACGGGCTGGGTGGGATCATCGCGCCGTTCATAGGCATCAAGCTGATCGACCTGATCGTCTACAACCTGCTCGGCGGGTGAGCGCCGAGGCGTCGCGATCGAGCCCTCAGCCGCCACGACCGACTCCCCCGCCTCCGGTCCCGGTCACCTGAAGGTGTTCCTCGGGATGGCCGCCGGGTCAGGCAAGACCTACCGCATGCTGCTCGAGGGCCAAGCCGAGCTGCGGGCGGGCCACGACGTCGTGATCGGCCTGCTCGAGACGCACGGTCGCGCCGAGACCGCCGAGCTCGCCGAGGGCCTGCCCACGCTGCCGCGCATGCGCATGACCTACCGTCAGGCGACGCTCGAGGAGATGGACCTCACGGCGATCCTCAACCGCGCCCCCGAGCTGTGCCTGATCGACGAGCTCGCCCACACCAATGCTCCGGGCAGCGAGCACGCCAAGCGCTACGAGGACGTGGAAGAGGTCCTCGCGGCGGGCATCGACGTGATCTCCACGCTGAACGTCCAACATCTCGAGTCGCTCAACGATCACGTCACCGAGCTAAGCGGCATTCGCGTGCGGGAGACGATCCCCGACGCGATCCTCGCGCGCGCCGACGAGGTGGTGCTGATCGACATAACCCCCGAGGCGCTGCTCGACCGCCTGCGCGCCGGCAAGGTCTACCCGCCCGAGCGGATCGATGCCGCGCTCAACAACTTCTTCAAGATCGAGAACCTCGCCGCGCTGCGCGAGGTCGCGCTGCGCCAGGTCGCGGAGGGAGTGGGCGCAAAGCGTCTGACCACCGAGCTCGTCGGCTCGCGCGAGGAGAGCCTCGCCGCGGATGCGCCGCAGGCCGTCGGCGAGCGCCTGCTCGCGCTCGTGGAGCCCTACCCGGGGACGCAGCGCCTCGTGCGCCGTGCGTGGCGCTCGGCCCAGCGCCTGGGCGCCGACCTGGATCTCCTGTGGGTGCGCAAGCCGGGGCAGACCCTCTCTGACGACGGAGAGCGCTCGCTGGCCGCGCTGCGACAGCTGGCCTCGGTGCTCGGCGCGAAGATGCTCGAGGAGGAGTCCGACGACGTGGCGGGTGCGATCGTCGATGTCGCCTCACGCCGCCATAGCACCTACATCCTGGTCGGCCGCTCACGTCCGCCGCGCGGCATCGCGCGCCTGCGCGTGCCGCTGCCCCAGCGGCTGATGGCGCGTCTTCCCGGCGTCGACGTGCGCATCGTCGCCGATCGCTCCAGTCGCTCGAGCGCCGAGAAGCCATGAGCGCGGCGACTGTCTTCATCATCGCCGCCGGCGGCATCCTGGTCGGGATCGCCGCCGGGTACTGGCTGCCGCCGCACGGACGTGTGCCCGCGCGCAACCGTCCCCGCGCGGTGCGTCGCATCCTGCTCCCGTTCAGCGGCCAGGCGATCTCCCGCCGCTCGCTCGAGGCGGCCGATTCGGCTCGCGAAGGCCGAGAACGCGACCGTCATGCCCGCGTTCCTTGCGCGCGTACCGATGAACCTGCCCGTCGAGACGCCGCTGCCGGTGCAGTGCGCCGGCGGGATGCCGCTGCTCGAAGCGATCGAGCAGAACCTCTCATCGCAAGGCATCGCCGTCGACTCGCGCGTTGGCCGCGGGCGTTCCGCTCGCGACGCGCTGCGCAAACTGCTCGATGAGGAGCAGTTCGACCGCATCATCGTGTCCGCCGACGAAGACCCTCGCGCGGGGCTGAGCTACGACGACCTGCGATGGCTGCTCGAGCGCGTGCCGGCTGAGATCCTGATTCTCAGGCCCGCCCCGGATGACACACGCCGGATCTCCGTGGAGACGGTCAGCGGGCACTTCTGAGGCTGCCCGAGTCTCAGTATGAGATCGCGAGCAGAACGCCCGCGAACAGCAGGTAGGCCGCGAGGATGATCGTCCCGCTGCGCCGAGTGAGCCCGCGCCCGAGGTAGGCGCAGGCGAGCGCCAGTGCGGTCATCGCCACGTAGGAGATGGCGACGAACGTGGTCTGCCCCGACAGCGCGCCTGCGCCGAGCAGCGTGGTGGGGATCAGAAAGCCGGCGAGCGTGTTGAAGGCGTTGCTGTTGAAGGCCGTGCTGAGCACTGCCGCTCCCCTGCCGCGCGCGGCCAGATACACCGCGGCGACGGCGTTCGGGAGGCTCGTCACGCCGGCCAGGACAAGTGCGCCGACGACGATTTCCGGCACCGAGTGGCGCGATCCGAGCTCGGAGGCAGTGCGCTCCATCGCGATGCTCGCGCCGACGACGATGCCAACGGCGCCCGCCGCTGCGAGCGTGTCGCGCATCTGTCCGCGGCGCGGGTGGATGGCCACTTCGAGCTCGAGCTCCTCCTCGCTGATCGCCGCGATCAGCCAGCCCGTCCACGCCCTCGGAAGCCGCAGCCGCGCCAATCGCTCGTGGCGCACGCCGAGGACGACGATGTAGGGCACCATCACCAACAGCACGAGGACGAGGCCGACGAGCGCCGAGAACGCGCCGGCCACGACGGCGAGCGTCACGCCGGCGATCCACAGCGCCACCGCGCCGGCCAGCTCGATCACGCGCGGATGTAGCGCGATACGGCCTGCGACGACCGCGGCGAGACCGATCAGCGCGGCGAGGTTGAACACGTTGGAGCCGATCACGACACCCGCGCCGACGCGCTGGTCGTGGCGGAGCAGCGCCGTGACGGCCGTCGTGATCTCAGGTGCGTCGGCCGCGAGGGCGGCGAGCATGCCGAGCAGCGCCTCCGACAGACCGAGGCGCAATCCGACGCGCTCCAGCGAGGTGACGAGCAGCCAGCTCGCGCCGACGCTGATCGCGGCGGCGAGCGCGAAGATGACCCCGAGCAGCAGATCGGTCACGGCGGCTGCGTGCGGCGGGCTCTGAGGTCTCGTCGCTCGCGGCGACGGTGAGCGTCCGGGGCTGGGATGTCTGGTGGGCTTGGGTTCACCTGGGCTCCCTCCGTGAGGGCACGCCGACCAGGCTTCCCGGCTCGCCGGATGGGAGTCTAGCCGCCGCCGGCCGCCGACAACAGCCGGGGCGCCGCTGGACTCGAGCACCCCCACCGGGGTCTCGCCGCGATCCCTTCGGTAGCGTCCACAGGCCGCCCATGCCCGACCAGCGAGGACATCTGAAGGTCTTCATCGGCATGGCGCCCGGCGTGGGCAAGACCTATCGCATGCTCCAGGAGGGCGTCGCCGAGGCCGACAACGGGCGCGACGTGGTGATCGGCTACCTGGAGCCCCACGGGCGCGCGGAGACGCTCGCCCAGGCCGAGGGCCTCGAGCTGATCTACCGCGCCGGCACGTGACCTATCGCGGCACGCTCGCTGGAGGAGATGGACCTCCCGGCCGTGCTCGCGCGCAAGCCGGAGCTGTGCCTGATCGACGAGCTGGCGCACACCAACGCCCCCGGCGTCGAGCACGAGAAGCGCTGGGAAGACGTGCGCGACGTGATCGAGGCGGGGATCGACGTGTTCACGACGATCAACGTGCAGCACCTGGAGAGCCTCAACGACCAGGTCACGCAGCTGACGGGTGCGCGCGTGCGCGAGACGATCCCCGACGAGGTGCTCTCCTCGGCCGACGAGGTCGTGCTGATCGACCTGACGCCCGAGGCGCTGATCGCGCGCCTGCGCGCGGGAAAGGTGTATCGCGCCGAGCGCGTGCCCGGCGGCGCTGAACAACTTCTTCAAGATCGAGAACCTCGCCGCGCTGCGCGAGACGGCGCTGCGCCAGGTGGCCGAGGACGTCGAGGTCAAGCGCCTCGTGCGCGAGCCCAGCCCGGTGCTGCGCCGCGACGAGGAGGGCCTCGCGGCAGCCGCCCGAGGCCGGCCCGCAGCCGATCGCCGAGCGGCTGCTCGCGCTCGCGACGCTCGCGCCGCACTCCGAGCGGGTCGTGCGGCGCGCGTGGCGCTCGGCCCAGCGGCTGGACGCCGAGCTCGACGTGCTCGTCGTGCGTCCGCCCGGCCGCCCGCCCAGCGAACAGGATCGCAAGCGTCTGGAGGCGCTGCGCCGGCTGGCCGCGACGCTCGGCGCGCGCCTGCGCGTCGAGGAGGGAGAGGACGTCGCCGAGACGGCGATCGAGGTCGCGCGCTCGCTCGGGAGCACCTACGTGCTGATGGGCACCCCCTCGCCGCGTCGCGGAGTGGGGCGGCTGCTGGGCGCCGACTCCGAGCGCTCGCTGCTGATGCGCCTGCTGCGCGGGCTTCCCGGCGTCGACGTGCGCGTCGTCGCCGATCCGACGCTGCGCGGCGAGCCGCCCGCCGCGGTCGAGCAGGCGCGGCCGTGACCCCGGCCTGCCGCGCGGCGCTGCGCCTATGGGGCGCCGGGAGGCCCGTCTGACGCTCTGCTCGCCGTCGGCCGAGCGCCCGTCGCGGCCGACGTAGCCGTCCTTGCCGCCGGCGCACAGGTAGACGGCGTCGACCTCGCCGACGTTGCGCATCCTGCGCGGCGTCGCGCGTCGACGCGCGCGAACGCGCCCTCCCCAGGCGCTTCACCGAGCCGTCGCCGAACTCCATCTCGATCGTGCCCTGCGTGGACGAAGTAGAGCTCCTCCTGGATGTCGTGGTAGTGCGCGGTTGACTCATAGCCCGGCGGCACCACGATCGCGTTGACGCCGAACGCGGTCACGCCGAGGCCCTTGCGAACCTTGCGAAAGCCGTAGCCGTCGCCGAGATCCTCCAGGCGCCCCACGGCATATCCCTCTCCGTTCGTCACGCCTGGGTACTCGGCCGATTTCTCCATGCGATCTCCTCTCCTTGCGCCGCTCGTCGCGGGTCGGCGATCACCGCGCCTGGCCAGTCTCGGGGCCGGCGACGGCGCGGCCGGTCAGTGCTCTGCAACATAGCCGTCGTCGGGCCGCAGCGGACGGCCCTCCTCGGCCCAGCGCTTGAGCCCGCCTGTCATCGAGTAGGCGTCATAGCCCGAGGCGCGCAGCGCCTGCGCGGCCATCTGCGAGCGGCTGCCGACGCGGCAGTAGAAGACGACCGGGCGCTCACGGTCGATCGTCGCGGCCTGGGCGGGCAGCGCCAGGAGCTGGATGTGACGATCGCCCTCGATGTAGCCGGCGTCGTGCTCGTAGGGCTCGCGCACGTCGATCAGCTGCAGCTCGCCGTCCTGCTCGATCCAGGCGGCGACCCGCTCGGGGTCGACGTCCAGTGAAGAGCTGTCGTCGGCTGCGACCATCGATGCGCGCAGCCTAGCGCCCGCGAGGCGGCGAAGACTAGGATCACCGCCATGGATGCCGTGAGCGACGTCTACACGATCCCGCAGGAGAACCTCGACTTCTGCGAGACGATCTCCCAGATCGCGCGCGAGCGGATCGCTCCGCGCGCGGCGGAGATCGACGAGCACGGCCGAGTACCCGTGGGACGTGCGCAGGCTGCTCGCCGAGCAGGACGTGCTGGGCCTTCCCTTCCCGGTGGAGTACGGGGGCACGGGCACCGGCACGCTGATGCTCAACATGGCGGTCGAGCAGATCGCCAAGGTCGACGCCTCCTGCGCGCTGATCCTGATGGTGCAGGAGCTCGGCACGCTGCCGATCCAGCTGTTCGGCTCAGACGAGCTCAAGCAGCGCTTCCTGCCCAGGTGCGCGAGCGGTGAGTGGTCGCCGGCGTTCGCGCTGTCAGAGCCCGAAGCGGGCTCTGACCCGGCCGGCATGAAGACGACGGCCGTGCGCGATGGCGACGAGTGGGTGATCAACGGAACCAAGAACTGGATCACCAACCTCGGCGTCGCCGACTTCTACGTCTGCTTCGCGGTCAGCGACCGCGAGAGCGGGCGCCTGACGGCGTTCGTCGTCGAGGCCGATCGTCCCGGGCTTCAGCGTCGGCAAGCTCGAGCACAAGCTCGGCATCCGCGGATCGCCGACCGGCCAGCCGATCTTCGAGGACGTGCGGGTCCCCGCCGAGAACGTGATCGGGCAGGTCGGCAAGGGCCTGTCGATCGCGCTCGGAACGCTCGAGCGCACGCGGCTGGGGGCGGCCGCGCAGGCGGTCGGGATCGCGCAGGGCGCGACCGACTACGCCGTGCAGTACGCGCGCGAGCGCCGTCAGTTCGGCAAGGCGATCAACGAGTTCCAGGCGATCCAGTTCAAGCTCGCCGACATGGAGACGCAGATCGCCGCCGGGCGCGAGCTGCTCTACAAGGCGTGCGCGATGGCCGACCAGGGGCACGCGCAGCTCGGGAAGTATTCCTCGATGGCGAAGGTCTTCTGTTCAGACACCGCGATGGCGGTGACCATCGAGGCGATTCAGGTGCTGGGCGGCTACGGTTACGTCAAGGAGTACCCGCTGGAGCGAATGATGAGGGACGCGAAGATCACCCAGATCTACGAGGGCACGAACGAGATCCAGCGTCTCGTGATCGCCCGCACGCTCAGGTAGGTGGCGTGCGCGTGCGCCCGCCAGGTGCTCCCAGCAACTCTCAGCGCGTCGGCTTCGCCGCGCTCGTCGCCCTCTCGGTGGGCCTCGCGGTCGTCGTCATCGGCCAGGGCTTCAGCACGATCGGCGCCGTGCGCGTGGTCGAGGATGTCGCGCTCGGGGTCGTCGTCGCGGCGGTCCTGATGGGCGGCGCCGCGTTCATCGCCGTGCGCCTGGCCAACTGGCGCGACCCGGAGTCCGAGACCGAGTTCGACGAGATCGTGCGCCGCTCTGAGAAGCTCGCGCGCGAAGGTCTTGCCGCCAACCCCGAAGAAAGCGAGTTCCTCGAGCTGGACCCGCTCGACGACGGCGACTTCGAGGAGCTCGTGCGAGACGCGCTGGACGATCTGCCCGACCTGCTGCGCAACGCGCTCACGCACGTTGCGGTCGTGATCTCCGACGGCGGTCGCCGTCGCGGCGCCTACGGCCTGTATGAAGGCGGCGGCTCGCGGCGCGACGACACGCACGACAGGATCGTGATCTTCCGCGACACGCTGCGGCGCGACTTCGGTCACAACGGCGATCTGCTGCGCGACCAGGTGACGCGCACCGTGCGCCACGAGCTCGCGCACCACGTGGGTTTCGACGAGCTCGGAGTCAGCCGCCTGGATCTGTGACATTGCGCACATGCCGCGGCACGGGCGTGCGCATATAGTTCGCATTACAACTACTGAGGAGGAGGGGTCGGGAATGCCAGAAGCAGTGATCGTCGACGCAATTCGCACGCCGATCGGGCGAGCGGTGAAGGGATCGCTGCGGGCGGTTCGCCCCGACGACCTGGCCGCGATTCCGCTGAAGGCGCTCGTCGAGCGCAACCCGCAGGTCGACTTCAGCACGGTCGGCGACGTGATGATGGGCTGCGCCTACGGGCAGGGCGAGTCCGGCTACAACGTCGGCCGCGTCGCCTCGCTGCTGGCGGGCATCGACCACCACGTGCCGGCGTGCACGGTCAACCGCTTCTGCGCCTCCTCGCTGCAGACCGCGCGCATGGCCTTCCACGCGATCAAGGCGGGCGAGGGCGACACCTACGTCGCCGCCGGCGTCGAGTCCGTCAGCCGCGTCGGGCGCAGCACTCCGCCCGAGCTCAACCACCATGTCGACGGCTCGCCGGGCGCGCCCTATGACGTCTACATACCGATGGGCATGACCGCCGAGAACGTCAACGATCGCTGCAACGTGACGCGCGAGCAGCAGGACGAATGGGCGCTCATCTCCCAGACGCGCGCCGTCGCGGCCGTGGAGGACGGGCACTTCGACTCGGAGATCGTCCCCGTGACCGTTCCGGCTCACACCGAGACCGACAAGGAGGGCAACGAGGTCGACCTGCCCGAGACGGTCGTGAGCAAGGACGACGGACCGCGCCCGGGCACGACGATGGAGAAGCTCGCGGCGCTCAAGCCCGTGTTCAAGGAGGACGGCTCGGTGACCGCCGGCAACGCCTGTCCACTCAACGACGGCGCGGCGGCGCTCCTGATCATGAGCGACGAGAAGGCCTCACAGCTCGGCCTCAAACCCCGGGCGCGGATCATCGCCTCGACGGTCGCGGCGATCCGCCCGGAGATCATGGGCCTCGGCCCGATCCCGGCGATCCAGAAACTGCTCGCCAACACCGGCATGTCGATGAGCGACATCGACGTCGTCGAGATCAACGAGGCCTTCGCCGCGCAGATCGTCCCGTGCAAAGAGGACCTCGGCATCGACGAGGACAAGCTCAACCCGTTCGGCGGCGCGATCGCGCTCGGCCACCCCTTCGGCATGACCGGCGCGCGCATCATGACCACGCTGCTCAACGACCTGCAGACGCGCGATCAGACCTTCGGCATCGAGTCGATGTGCGTCGCCGGTGGCCAGGGCATGGCGATGCTCGTCGAACGCCTGAGCTGACCGGCAGCCTGCGCCCGGCCGCCTCCGGCGCCGCGCTAGAGCTCGACGGGCCGGCTGCGGCGCACGCCCGCCGGTCGCGTGCAGGCAGGGATCGAGCAGGCCGCGGCGAACCAGATCAGGCTGACCCACGTCGGTGAGCCTGCTGATGATGCGCGCGAGAGAGACTTGCGTTGGGACGGGCTGCGCTTGCGGTCGCGCTTGCGGCCGGCATCGCCCTCTGGGCGTTCGCGGCGAACGCCACCGCCGCGACGGGCTTCGGTCAGCTGGGCGGCGCCGGCGGATGCCTCGTGGCGCCCGGCCAGGCGGCCTCCTCCACGGCCCAGTGCGGCACAGGCAAGGCGCTCGTCGGCGCGAGCGCGGTGGCGATCTCGCCCGACGGCAACAACGTGTACGTCGCCTCGGGCACGAGCGGCCCGACGATCGCCGCGAGCTTCGGCTCGCTCGCGGTGCTCAAGCGCGATCCCGCGACCGGCTCGATCAGCGAGGTCGCCTGCCTGAGCTCCGACGGGACCGACGGGCGCGACGGGGCCTCCGGCGCCTGCACGCCCACGCCCTCGCTGCTCGGCGCCGACGGCGTGGCGGTGAGCCCCGACGGCCTGACGGTGTTCGTCACATCGAACATGTCCGCGAGCGTCGTCGCCTTCGCGCGCGATCCGGCGAGCGGCGCGCTGACGCGCCTGGGCTGCTTTCAGTACCACGCGACCCCGGGCTCGGGCTGTGAGCCGTCGAATGTCTTCCCTGGCTCGGCCGGCGTCGTCGCCAGCGCCGACGGGCGCGCGCTCTACATCGCCTCGCCGATCGTGGGGTCGATCTCGACGCTCACCGGCGCGCTCGTGACGCCGCCGAGCCCGCCCGCCGGCTCGTCCTCGAGCGCGGGCGCCGCGCCCGACGCCGAGTCCCGCCGAAGCGAGCGTGGCGTCGATATTCGGCATCCCGCAGCCGCCCTTCCTCGCCAATCCCTGCGTCGCGGTCAACGGCTACGACGGCTCGTGTGAGGTCGGCGTGGCGACACAGGGGCTCAACGCGCTCGCGCTCGGCGCCGGGCGGAGAACAGCTCTACGCGCTCGCGCCGGGCAGCAACTGCCGTGGACGTCTTCACGCACAACGCGACCGGCACGCTCACCGAGAGCAGCTGCCTGAAGGCCGCTCCGCCGCCCGGCCTGTGCACGGCCAGCGGGCTGCTGAAGTCGCCCATCGCAGCTGGCGATCAGCCCGGACGGCAAGAACGTGTACGTCGCCGACCACGACGAAGGCAAGGGCCGTGTGGACGTGCTCGCGCGCAACCCGACCAGCGGCGCGCTGTCGGACGTCGGCTGTGTCGAGGAACTGCCGCCGCCCGAAAAGCACGAAGCCGGCGAAGAAAACGAAGGAGCCGAAGAAGAATCGCACGAACCCCCTCCGCCGCCCGACGGCTGCACCGATGTGCCCGGCCTCTCGAGCGTTGAATCGATCGCGGTGACGGGCGACGGCTCGATGGTCTATGCGATCGGCAGCTCCTCCGCCGTCGTGTTCTCGCGCGACCCGTCCGACGGCAAGCTGACCGAGGTGTCCTGCGCCGCCTCGGGAGACAGCCGCTGCTCGAGCTTCCCGGAACTGGGTGTCGTCGAAGGCACGGCCGTGAGCTCCGACGGGCGCTACGTCTACGTCGACCGTGCCCAAGAGCGATGCGGTGTTCACGTTCGGCGTCGGGCTGACGGTCGCGAGCACCAGCGCGTCGGCAAGCCGCGCGGGTCTCGCGAGCGTGCGCGTGCGGTGTCCCGCGAGCATGCGCCGGCTGTGCAGCGGGCGCCTGGATCTCACGCGCGCGGTGCTCAGCCGGACGGGTCGTCGCGGGCATCGAGCTCACGTCACGCGCGTCGCGGCCGGCGGCTCGGGCACGTTCACCGTCAGGCCCGGGTCTCGTGCGACGATCGCGGTGCATCTGTCGCTCGTCGCGCGGCGTCTGCTGCTCGCCCGCCACCGCCTGCGCCTGCTGGCGATCGTCCACGCTGCGGCCGTCGCTCGGGCGGCACGGGCTACGGGCGCGCGGTCCGCTTCAAGCTGAGCCGATAGACGCTCGGCGGCCGAGCCGCTCGGCCGCCGCGTCAGCGCGGCGGCATGCGCAGCGCTCCGTCGAGACGGATCGTCTCGCCGTTGAGCATGCGGTTCTCGATCATGTGGCAGGCGAGCTGCGCGTACTCCGCCGGCTGGCCCAGGCGCGTGGGGTAGGGGACGCCCGCGCCGAGCTTGTCGCGCGCCTCCTGCGGCAGCGCCGCCAGCAGCGGCGTGTCGAACAGCCCGGGCGCGATCGTGTTGACCCTGATGCCGTACTGGGCGAGATCGCGCGCGGCGGGCAGCGTCATGGCGACGACGCCCCCCTTCGACGCCGAATAGGCGATCTGGCCGACCTGCCCGTCAAAGGCTGCGATCGACGCCGTGTTCACGCACACGCCGCGCTCGCCGTCCTGCAGGGGCTCGTTGGCGATCATCGCCGACGCCGCGAGGCGCAGCAGGTTGAAGGTGCCGATCAGGTTGATCGCGATGATCGTCTCAAACGGCAGCAGCGGATGCGGGCCCTTGGATCCCGCGACCTTCTGCGCCCAGCCGGTTCCTGCGCAGGCCATCGCGATGCGCAGCCCGCCATCGGCCCCGTGCGGCCCGATCGACGGCCGCCTGCACCTGGTCCTCCTCGCGCACGTCGCAGGCGACGAACGCGATCCCCAGCTCGGACGCGAGCGCCTCGCCCTTCTCGGCGTTGACGTCTGCGATCGTGACGATCGCGCCGCGCGTCGCACAGCGCGCGCACGGTCGCCTCGCCGAGGCCCGATGCGCCGCCCGAGACGACCGCCGAGGAGCCCTCGATCTGCACCGCCTCTACGCGCCCGCCGGTCGCGAGAGCGTGAGCGCGAACAGCTCGTCGGGATCGGTCAGCCAGCGCACGAGCTGCAGGCCGGCCGCGGCCAGGTCGCTCTCGAGGCGCTCGGGGGTGAACTTCGCGCTGATCTCGGTCCGCAGCTCCTCGCCTGCGTCGAAGTGCACGGGCAGGTCCAACGCGCGAACGAGCGTCGTATGCTCGCGGCGCGAGCGCAGCCGCATCTCGATCCACTCGTGCTCGCGGTCAAACAGCGCTACGTGCTCGAAGTCATCTGGGTCGAAGTCGGCTTCCAGTTCGCGGTTGAGCACGCGCAGCACGTTGCGGTTGAACTCCGCCGTCACACCCTGCGCATCGTCGTAGGCGGCCTCGAGCACGTCGCGGGTCCTTGACCAGGTCGGTGCCCATCAGCAGATGGTCCTCGGGCCCTAGCAGGCCGGCTATCTCGCGCAGCACGCGCCGGCGGCTGCCCGGCGGGAAGTTGCCGATCGTGCCGCCGAGGAAGGCGACGATCCGCGGGCCGTCGGCGGGGGGGACGTGGTCGAGATGGCGCTCGAAGTCGCCGATCACGCCGTGCACGTGAAGGCCCGGGTACTCGCCGGTCAGCTCGAGCGCGCACGCGCGCACCATGCTCTCGGTCACGTCGACGGGGACATAGCGGCGCAGCGTGCCGGCGGCGCCGAGCGCGTCGAGCAGCACGCGCGTCTTGGCGGCCGTCCCGGAGCCCAGCTCGACGAGCTCGACCGCCCCCGTCAGCGCGGCGATCTCGGCGGCGCCCTGCGTGAGTATCGCCCGCTCGGCGCGCGTCGGGTAGTACTCGGGCAGCTCGCAGATGCGGTCGAACAGCTCGGCGCCGCGAGCGTCATAGAAGTGCTTGGGCGGCAGCTCCTTGAAGGGCCGCGTGAGGCCGTCGAGCACGTCCTCGGCGAGCGAGCGCTCTTCGGCGTCGCCGAGGTGAGAGTCGATGCGGATCGCCGCCCGTCCCTCGACCGGCTCGGTTGTCGTGACCTGCTCCATCTGACCTCCCAGTCGCTGGCACGCTAGCGCAGTTCGGGCTTCCCCTCGCCGACCGGGCTCATCGGGCGTCTCGCGCCAGCCGCAGCCCGGAGAAGATCTGGCGGCGCTGCGGCAGGTCCCAGTTGCGAAACGTCAAGGTGCCCACGCGCGGGTGCGTCGCCCACGAGCCGCCGCGCAGCACGCGGTAGGAGTCGCCGAAGAAGACCTCGGAGTACTCGCGGTAGGGATGGGCGACGAAGCCGGGATAGCCGCCGAAGCGCGTCGCGGTCCACTCCCACACGCGACCGACGTCCTGCAGCGGATCGCCCTGCAGCCGCGCGGCGCGCTCCCACTCGGCCTCGCTCGGCAGGCGCGCGTCGCGCGAGCGCGCGAAAGCGTCGGCCTCATACCAGCACACGTGGCAGACCGGCGAGTCCGGGTGGGCGTCTGCGATCGAGGGGTGCTGAGCGACCTCCTGCTCGGCCAGCCAGGCCCATCCCTGCGCCGACCAGAGCTCTGAGCGCTCGATATCCGCCCTCGCGGGCGAAGTCCATCCACATGCCCGCCGTCACCGGATGGCGCGCGATCGCAAACGCCTCGAGCTCGATCGCGTGAGACGGCCGCTCGTTGTCGTAGGAGAACTGTCCCGGCGCCCGCGCCCATCTCAAACGAGCCGGCCGGCACCTCGATCCAGGCGGGCTGCTCGGCTCCGGCGGCGCCGCGCGCGAGCGGGCGGCCGGCGGCGTCGCGATCCTCGTCGCACAGCAGCCCGGCGATCGCAAGCGTCTGGCGCATCGTCTCTGAGTGCTGCAGCTCGTGGCGCAGCACGAGCTCGTAGATCACGCCATCGCCGCTGCCCTGCTGCGCGAGCACGCGGCCGCTGCGCTCGCGCACCTCGCGCATGTACGACAGCGCCTCGGCCACGCCGAGCGCCTCGATCTCGCCGCGCACCGCGCGCGGCGTCTCAAACGCGTCGTAGACGTCGGCGAGGTCGGGTCGCAGCAGCTCCAGCCCGCCGTAGCGGTGGGCCAGCCACAGGTCCTCGTAGGCCGCGATGTGGCCGAGGTCCCATACGAGCGGGCTCATGATCGGCGAGTGCACGCGCAACAGGTCGCGCGTCGCTGAGCGGCGCGATCAGCGCGAGCGTGCGCTGCCGCGCCTCGATCGAGGTCCGCGAGGGCCTGCTCGGGGCTGGGCGCCGTGCTGGAGGCTTGGGTGGTCGCGGACGCGGTGGCCATTGTGCCTGTGGCCACTGTAGGAGCTCGCGCCGGCGGGCGCACTGCAATCGCCTCGCAGTTGGCGCGCCGTGCGCGCCGCGCGTCAGCGCGCGGGCCGCGGGCGGGGAGGCGGCGTCGTCGACGATCACGGTCAGGCGATCGCGCGCGAGCAGGCTCGCCGGCACGTGGCGGCTGGGCTCTGCCAGCATCGCGCTGATCGCGTCGGCCTTGCCCGCGCCGGTCGCCAGCACCATGCAGCGCCGCGCGGCGAGCAGCACGCCGAGGCTCAGCGTGATGCGCTGCGGCGGCGGCTTGGGCGAGTCGGTCACGCCCAGGCACAGCTCGCGCTCGTCGGCATCCAGCGTCGGCGCGCCGGGAAACAGCGACGCGACGTGCCCGTCGGGACCGATCCCGAGCACGATCAGGTCGAGCACCGGCATCGCGTCCGGACCGTCGCTCGGCGCGTGCTCGCGCAGCGCCCGCGCGTAGCGCTCGGCGCCCTCGGTCGGCCCCAGCTCGCCCTCCATGCGGTGGATCTGATCCGCAGGTATGCCCGCGGGATCGAGCAGCGCCGTCGCCGCCAGCAGGTAGTTGCTCTCCGCGTCATCGGGCGGCACGCAGCGCTCGTCGCCGAACCACACCTGCACGTCGGCGAAGCTGGGCAGCTCGCGCGCGAGCAGCTCATAGGCGCGCTTGGGCGCCCCCCCGCCGGTGAGCGCGAGATGCGCGACGCCGCGCTGCGCGCGCACCTCCTCCAGCGTGCGCGCGATCTCCGCGGCGGCGCGCTGGCACGCTCCCTCGGCGTCGGCGACCGTCGTGAGCGTCGTCATCGGCCCGGTCCTCGCCCTCGCGGCGCGCGCCGCGCGCCGGCGTCGATAGAGCTCACGGCAGCATCGCCCGCGCGGCCATCAGCGCGGGAGTGTAGGTGGGATCGCGCAGCAGCGCCTGGCGGATGCCCTCGCCGAGGATGCCGCCCTCCCCGCGCGAGGCGCCGAGCACCG
The DNA here is from genome assembly GCA_963713385.1 of uncultured Solirubrobacterales bacterium. Taxonomy (GTDB): domain Bacteria; phylum Actinomycetota; class Thermoleophilia; order Solirubrobacterales; family Solirubrobacteraceae; genus Palsa-744. Next base: position 213,696 of record CAVQLO010000007.1, on the reverse strand, counting down.
TCCACGTGCGCTCCTGGCCCTCGCGGTCGCGGCGGTGCGCGCGCAGTCCGCCCGCCCCGCGGTCAAGTGCGCACGCGCAGGCCCGAGGCGCTGTGCAGCTCCACGCCCGCCAGCCCCGGCACCTGCAGCTCGGGCGCCATCTCCAGGCGCAGCACGATGTCGCCGTCGGCGCTCACGGCGCCGTCGCCGTTGCGCGCGCCGTGCGCGGTAGCCGTCAGCACGCCGGCGGCGCTGTCGCCGACGATCTCAGAGCGCTGCAGCTGCCAGTGCAGGCGCGACGCGAGCCATCCGGCGAACAGCATCGCCGCGACCGTCGATTCGGGGTGGTGGCGGATCGTGACCGCGCGCAGCGAGCGCAGGTCCTCGCGGCGTGACGGAGGGTCGAACACCCCGGCGATCCGCTCGCGCCAGGGCACCGAGCGCAGCCACGCCAGGTCGACCACGTACACCTCCTCCGACAGGCGGCAGGCGCGGTCGATCGCGTCGCGCCACACGGGCTCCTCGATCGAGTCGATCAGCATCGCCTGCGCCGAGCCCCAGCAGCTCGTCGACCGCCTCGTGATGGCCGTGCGGAGACCACAGCAGCGTCGGCAGGTCGGTCACCACCAGCGGGTCCGCGATCGTCGCCAGGTCGTCGAGGTGGCGGTCGCCGAGCTCCACGACGACCGTCTCGCGCAGCGGCGTCACCTCGCCGGGCTTGGGGTCTCCGTCGGAGGCCACCGACACGATCGCGTCCAGGCGCTCGCGGCGGGGCTCGTAGGAGAGCACGACCGTGCGCGAGGCGTGATAGCGCCCGACGCCGCGCAGGCGGTTGGCGATCTCGCCGCTCCATTCGTGCTCGACGAACGCGATCATGTTCAGCACGCGCGCGGGCGCGTAGCCGCGCGTTCTCGCCGTGGCGCTCGACCAGCAGCCCGCGCAGCGCGGCCTCGATCGCGTCGGGCGTCGTGTCCTGCTCGCTCCAGACGGCGTCGCTCACCGCCGGCACGTGAGCCCGCCCGCTGCCTAGATCGCTCGCCACGTCTGTCCCTGCAAGAGGATGTCGCCGGCCTGCGCCGGTCCCTGCGAGCCGGCTTCATACGCCGGCAACGGCCCGGGCGTGTGGGCCCATGTCGTGACGATCGGATCGCAGATCTGCCACTGGGCCTCGACCTCGTCGTTGCGCGTGAACAGCATCGGGTCGCCGCGCATCGCGTCCGTGATCAGCCGCTCGTAGGCCTCTGGAGACTGCGACAGGAACGAGGTGCCGTAGAGGAACTCCATGTTCACCGGACGGATGCGCATGCGCGTGCCCGGGATCTTCGCGCCCAGCTGAAGCGTCACGCCCTCGTTCGGCTGCAGCGTCATCACCAGCTGGTTGGGCCGCACGCCCAGCGAGCCGTCCTGGCTGAAGGCGAGGTGCGGCACCGGCTTGAGCGTGACCGCGATCTCGGTCACCTTGCGCGCCAGGCGCTTGCCGGCGCGCAGGTAGAACGGCACGCCCGCCCAGCGCCAGTTGTCGACTTCGAGGTGAAGCGCCGCGTAGGTCTCGGTGATCGAGTCCTGCGGGATGCCCTGCTCCTGCAGGTAGCCGACGACGTCCTCGCCGCCGATGTGCCCGGCGCCGTACTGCGCGCGCACCGCCATCTGCGGGATCTCATCGGCCTTCGGCGCGTGGATCGCGTGCAGCACCTTGACCTTCTCGTTGCGCACGTCTTCGGCGGTGAAGCTCCCCGGCGGCTCCATCGCCACGTGGCAGAGCAGCTGCAGCATGTGGTTTTGGATCAGGTCGCGCAGCGCGCCCGCGCCGTCGTAGTAGCTCGCCCTGCCCTCGATGCCGATGTCCTCGGCGGCGGTTATCTGAACGCTGTCGATGTAGTTGCGGTTCCACAGCGGCTCGAACATGCCGTTGGCGAAGCGGAACGCCAGCATGTTCTGCACGGTCTCCTTGCCCAGGTAGTGGTCGATGCGATACACCTGCGACTCGTCGAACACGCTCAGCACACGCGCGTTGAGCCGGCGCGCCTCCTCCAGCGACGTGCCGAACGGCTTCTCGATGATCACGCGCACCTCGGTGTTCGCGCGCCGCGACAGTCCGCTCCCGCCCAGCTGCCCGACGATCACCTCGAAGAAGTCCGGCGCGGTCGACAGGTAGAAGGCGCGATGCAGGCGTTCGCCGGCCTGCTCGTCGAAGTCGTCCAGCGCGTCGCCCAGGTTCGCGTACATGCCGACGTCGTCGAACGTGCCCGCCACGTAGCGCACGTCGGCCAGCAGGCCCCTGAGCACGTCCTCGTCGGGCGGGCGGCGCGAGAAGGCCGCGGATCGCCTCGCTCGCACTCGGCGCGGTATTCGTCGTCCGTCTTGGCTTTGCGCGACACGCCAACCAGGCGGAAGCGCTCGGGCAGCGAGCCGTCGTGGGCCAGGTTGTACAGCGCGGGCAGCAGTTTGCGCCGCGCCAGGTCGCCCGTCGCGCCGAAGATGACGAGCGTCGTCGGCGCGACCGGCAGGCGCTCCAGGCCCGCGACGAGCGGGTTCTCCGCCTCGCCCGAGGCGGTCGCGCTCGTAACGGCGCTCACGCGCGCCCGGCGCGCTTGCGCGCGGGCCCGCCGCTCGCCGGCTTGCGCGTCGCCTTGCTCGCCTTCGCCTTGCCCGCGGCTCTTGCCCGCGGCCGGCGCGCTCTTGACCGCGTGCCCGCCGAACTGGTTGCGCAGCGCCGCCAGCACCCGGTCGGCGAAGTCGCCGTTGCCGCGCGAGCGAAAGCGCGTGTACAGCGCCGCGGTGATCACCGGCGTGGGCACGTCGTGGTCGGTCGCGTCGGCGATCGTCCAGCGACCCTCGCCCGAGTCGGCCGTGTAGCCCTCCAGCGCGCTCAGCTCGTTGCCGTCGGCTTCAAAGGCGCGCGCCGCCAGTTCGCACAGCCACGAGCGCACGACCGAGCCCTGCCCCCAGAGGTGCGCGATCTGCGGCGTTGTCGAGCTCGTACTCGCACTTGTCGAACACGTCAAAGCCCTCGGCGTAGGCCTGCATCAGCCCGTACTCCACGCCGTTGTGGACCATCTTGACGTAGTGCCCCGCCCCCGATGGGCCGAAGCGCAGCCATCCGCGCTTGCCGATCGCGGCGCGGCTTTGCTCGTCGGTCTCGGGCGCGAGCACGTCGAGGATCGGCGCCAGCCGGCGGACCGCTTTCTGCGGGCCGCCGACCATCATGCAGTAGCCGACTTCAAGCCCCCACACCCCGCCTGAGACGCCGACGTCGACGTAGTCGATGCGGCTCTTCTTCAGCTGCACCGCGCGGCGCTTGTCGTCGGTCCAGCGCGAGTTGCCGCCGTCGATGATCATGTCTCCGGGCTCCAGCAGGATGGCGAGCTCGTCGACGGTCTGCTGGGTCGGTTCGCCGGCCGGGACCATGATCCACACCATCCGCGGAGCGTCCAGGCGCTTGACCAGGCCCTTCAGCGAGCCCGCTCCGATCGCGCCGTTCTTGCACGGCCTGCTTGACGGCCTTGTCGTCGAAATCAAACGCGACCACCTCGTGCTCGGAGTCGCGGCGGATGCGGTGCACCATGTTGCCGCCCATCTTGCCCAGCCCCACAAACCCGATCTGCGTCATCGAAAGAGCTCCTTGATCGTGTGTGTCAAATCGCGCAGCGCGGCCGCGGGGCTGTCGCCCGCCAGCCGCACGCGCTGCGCCGGCAGTCCCAGCTCGCGCAGCGTCTGCAGATCGCCGATCGCCTGGGCGTTCTTGAGCGTCGTGAAGCTGTAGCGCTGGCCCGGGATGTCCACGTCGCGCGGTCCGTCGTGCAGCAGCTGCAGAAAGCGCCCGATGCGCGGGCCGCCCTTGTGAAACTGGCCGGTCGAGTGCAGGAAGCGGGGTCCATAGCCGAACGTCGTCGTCGCGTGCGTCGCGGCGCGCAGCGTGCTGCGCAGCTCGGCCACGGCCGCGTCGAAGTCCGCGGAGGGTTGCACGTAGCCCATGATCGCGACATAGGCGGGCGGGCGGGCGTCGCCGAGCAGCTCGCGCAGCGCGCCCTCGTCGGCGTCCTGCACGTCGGGCAGCGCTCCGTCGGTCTCATAGGAGCCGAGCACCCGGTTGGTCGCGTCCTTGGCCTGCTGGACGTTTGGCTGGTCGAACGGGTTGATCTGAAGGCCCCAGCCGACGACCGCCACCGCGAGCTCTGCCAGCAGGAACAGGCGTCCCAGGTCAGGCGGCCCGTGCGCGGGGATCGTGATCACCGGATGGCCGGCCGCCGCGTACTCGCGCGCGCGCGCCGCCAGTTCGCCGTCCCCTTCGCCGCCGGCGCTCGAAGGCACGGCGATGTGCGCGAACACGCGGTCCTCGCCGTATTCCGTCCGCGCCGCCCGGCGGCTCCTCGGCGACTGGCAGGATGCCCGTCCCGTGCTTGCCCGTCGACTCGGCCACGAGCTGCTCCAGCCACAGGCCCAGGCCCGGCAGCGAGGGGTCGATCAGGAACGTCAGCTTGTCGCGGCCGGCCTGCGCCAGCGCGCTCAGCGCGGCGCCCAGCCACACGCTCGCGCCGAGTCCCGCCGAGTCGCCCTCGAGCGCCGTGTCTGCCGAGCGGCCTCCGCGCCGGAGAGCAGCTGTGAGACGGGCGCGCCGATCAGCGTCGCGGGCACGATCCCGAAGGGCGACAGCGCGCTGTAGCGCCCGCCGATGTCCGGATCGCCGGCGAACACCTCGCGAAAGCCGTGCTCCTGCGCCAGGTCCTGCAGGCCGGAGCCCGGGTCTGTGATCGCGGCAAAAGAGCTGCCGCGCTGCACGAGCGACCAGAAGTGCGCGAACAGCGACAGCGGCTCGATCGTGCCGCCGGACTTCGAGGACACGAGGAAGAGCGTGCGCTGCGGGTCGATCGCGCCCTGCACGGCGGCGATCGTCGCCGCGTCGGTGCTGTCGAGCACGTGCAGACGCGCTCCTTCGCTGCTCGCGAAGCAGCGCCTGAGCACCTCCGGCGCGAGCGAGGAGCCGCCCATCCCGAGCAGCACCACGTCGTGCAGCCCGTCGGCGTCCACCTGCCGCGCGAACGCCTCCAGCCGATCGACCTCGCCGAGCATGCGCTGCGCGATCGTCAGCCAGCCGAGCCGGTTGGCGACTTCCGGCGTACCCGGCGCCCCCCACAGTCCGGCGTCGCCCGCCGCCACGCGCTCGGCGACCCGCTCGCTCACCGCCGACTGCAGCTTCGCGTCCACCGCCTCCCGCGACGACGCCGGTATCGAGACCTCGACGGTGTCAGGACGGACGTCGCTCACGCCACGATCCTAAACGGCGCGCGGCTGGTGTACGTTTTCGGCGCTCGCGCCTCGACCGACCCGCGCGGTGGCCGGCGACGCCGACCGCGATTCGGGGACCGCGCCGCACTTGTCTCCCGAGGAGAAACTTGACACCCGACCCCACCCACCAACGGCCTGATCGAAACCTCGCGCTGGAGCTCGTCCGCGTGACCGAGGCCGCCGCGCTGGCGGCCGCGCCGCTCGTCGGCCAGGGCGACAAGGAGGCCGCCGATCAGGCCGCCGTGGACGGCATGCGCTACATGCTGCACTCGATCCAGATGGACGGCGTCGTCGTGATCGGCGAGGGCGAGAAGGACGAGGCGCCGATGCTCTACAACGGCGAGCAGATCGGCGACGGCTCGCCGCCGCAGGTGGACATCGCCGTCGATCCGCTCGAGGGCACGACGCTGGCGGCCAACGGCATGTCCAACGCGCTCGCGGTGATCGCGCTGTCCGCGCGCGGCACGATGTTCGACCCCGGACCGTGCGTCTACATGGAGAAGATGGCCGGCTCGCCGGAGATCGCCGACGCGCTCGATCTGGACCGGCCGCTCGCCGAGACCGTCAGGCTGGTCGCCCAGCGCAAGGGCTCGGCGGTCAGCGACGTGATGGTCGTGGTGCTCGACCGCCCGCGCCACGAGCAGGGGATCGCCGAGATCCGCGCCGCCGGCGCGCGCGTGCGCCTGATCCCCCACGGCGACGTCGCCGCCTCGCTGCTCGCCGTCACCGAGCGCTCGCCCGGTCGACCTGCTGTGGGGCATCGGCGGCACGCCCGAGGGCGTCATCTCCGCCGCCGCGGTCAAGTGCCTCGGCGGGCAGCTGCTCGGGCGGCTGTGGCCGCGCGACGACGCCGAACGCCAGGCCGCTCTGGATGCCGGCTATGACCTGCAGCGCGTGCTCACGCGCGATGATCTCGTCGCCGGCGAGGACGTCTTCTTCTCGGCCACCGGCATCACCGACGGCGACGTGCTGGAGGGCGTGCGCTATCCGAGCGCCGGCGGCGCGAGCACCGAGTCGCTTGTCATGCGCACGCGCTCGGGCACCGTGCGGCGCATCCGCGCCACGCACGATCGCGCCAAGTTGGCCGCGCTGCGCGGCTGAGCGCGCGAGCGCTGGGGGGTGCGTGCCCGGTCGCCTGGCTGCTTGACCGCCTCGCCGCTCGCGCGAGTGGTGCGGGCATGCCCGTTTCTGTCGAGCGATAGCGGTGGTATCTACGCAGGCGGCGGATCGCCAGGGCCGTTCAGCCTGCCCACGCGCGACTCGGCCAGGTCCAGCCTCGCCAGCGAGCGCAGGAAGCTGCGCGTGATCAGCACGTGCAGGCGCGACTGCGTCATGCGGTAGATCCGCCGGCCGAGGCCCGACGCGATCGCCGGATAGAAGCCCTCCACCTCGACCTCGACGTGCAGCAGCGACGGGTCGCGCCGCACCGCGATCTGCAGGTAGCCGTCGCCGCGCCCGCGCCTGGCGACGAGCAGCCCGCGCTCGATGCGCCAGCGCACGAGCGCGCGCCCGGTCTCCATCTCGTACTCGGGCGCCGCGAACGTCAGCAGCTTCAGCGGCCGCGCGAGCAGCACCAGCGAGCGCTCGCCGTGCGAGTAGCGCACGCGCACCAGCCCGAGCGTCACGCGTGTCAGGAAGCGCCAGTAGGTGCGTGCCAGGCGCTCCAGGTTGGCCGGCGCCCACAGCGCGCGCAGCGTCGCCTCGGGCAGGCGCAGGTCGGCGGTCTGGATCGAGCGCACGGCGCCTGTGCGCTCGTCTTCGGTCGTGCGGTCCTGCACGTTGGCGATCGTCGCGACCCTCACGCCAGCCAGGCTATCCGCGATCAGAGCGCGCTCTGATTCGCGTCGCAGCGCTTGCCGGCGGGTCTGTGTTGTAGATCTGCTGATATTCGCGGCAGTGAACGACGACGCGCTCGATCCACGCATCGCGCAGCGCTTGGCGCGCGCCGCGCACGCGGCGCAGGAGCTCAGCGATGCGCTGTGGGACGCCCTGCGCGAAGAGCTCGCCGATCCCCGTCGCGAGCGCGTGGCCGAGCTGTCGCGGCGGCTTGTCGCCGTCGCCGGCACGGTCTCGACGCTCACCCGTGGCGAGGCCTCGCAGACCGCTGGGCGGCGCGAGCCCGCCGGTCCGGCGCGCCTGCCGCAGCCGGACTTCCCGCTGGCGACGCCGGGCACGCTGCCCGGGCGCGAGCGCCCCGCCTCGGCGGCGGTGCTCGTCGACGAGCTCGCGGCCGACGGCGACGTCGAGGCCTACTCGCCTCGCGCCGCGCCGGCGCCCGCCGGTCTCCGCGCCGGACTCGCTGTAACGCGCGCGGCAGTGGACCGCGCGCGGTGCCGGCGCCGTCAGCCGGCCTGCGCGCCACCGGAAGCGACCGCTTCCGGGGACAGTGCCGGTGCGCCGAGCGTCGGCGTGTTGGGCACGCTGCCGACGACGCGCGTGACGATCCGCACCGTGTCTTCGATGCCGAGCTCTTCCGCCGCGCGCGCTGTCAGGTCCCAGTTCGCGCCGATGCTGCTGTAGGGGCCGCGGTCGATCACCGGCACGTCCAGCGCACGCCCGTGATAGCTGACCTGCACGAGCGTGCCGCAGGGCAGCGTGCGGTTGGCGACCCCGACCACGAGCGGCGTGAGCGTCTGCCCGCAGGCCGTCTGCTGGCCGTAGAAGCCGGGCCCGAACCAGGTCGCGATCGCGCTCCTGTGGACCTTCGAAGGGTGCACCGTACTTGGCGGCGCGACCGAGCCGCCGGTCGCGCCCAGCGCGCCGGGCGCGAGCGTCGCGGCGCACGCGCAGCCCGCGAGAAGGGCGAGAAGAAGCGTTGGTATGCGCTGGATTCGTGTCATCGTCTGCAGCGCCTACGGGGTGAGCTGACGGGCTCGCGCGGCCGGTGCTGCAGCGGCGCTACGGTCCAGCGGACCGATTCGCCCCAGCGGACCAAGCAGGTCCGCATTGGGTCCCCCGCCTCCCGCGACCAGGGTCGTGAGAGCTCGGCGTGGCGCGAGTATACATAACCCTCCCACGGATGCCGGCCGGTGCTGGAGGGCTACCTCAGCCCGCTGGCGAAGGGGCGCGTCAGGGGCGCGGAAGGCGCGACAGAGCGTCGCGCAGCAGGCGCTCGCTCGCCGACAGGCCGGCCTTTGCGAGGTCGCCGACCATCTCCGCGGCGGACGCGACGAGCTCGCCCGCGCCCGGCGGCTGCACCGGTCCGCTCGCACCGGCGCCGTCGGCCTCGAAGCCCTGTCGGGGGGCCGAGCGCGCGGCGCCGTCCGCGCCGTCGCTGTCCTGACCGTCGCTCATCGATGCATCATCGCGCATGTCGCACCGAGCGTGTGCAGGGATGCTGTCGGGCGCGCTGATCGCCTTGAATGAGACGTGCGAGGCGTTAGCATGGAGCCCGGAGACTGCGCCCTGTCACCACCGCCGACTCGACGTGCTGTCGATGCGGCGGAGCAGTCGTCCTCAGCCAGAGTCCATCGGGGCCGCGACAGGCCCCGGCCGTGTCGTCGATCGTCGGGAGAAACGGAAACACATGTCAGTAGTCGAGCTTCAGGAGCTGGATGAGGTCAAGGGCCTACTGGCCAAGGGCCAGCAGGTTGGGGTGCTCTCCTACGCGGAGATATCAAAGGCGATGTCCGAGCTCGATCTGGACGAGTCAGACGTCGAGGAGCTGCACGGCTTCCTCGAGAAGGCCGAGATCGAGCTCGTAGAGGACATCGACCCGGCGATCGCCGTCTCCGCGCAGCTCGAGCGCGCTCCCGACAAACGCGCGCGGCGCAAAGCAAAAACCGCGCTCGACCTCAAGCCGGACATGACGACCGACTCGCTGCAGCTGTTCCTCAAGGACATCGGCAAGGTGCGCCTGCTGACCGCCCAGGAGGAGGTCGACCTCGCCAAGCGCATCGAGCGCGGCGACCTCGACGCCAAGCAGAAGATGGTCGAGTCCAACCTGCGCCTGGTCGTGTCGATCGCCAAGAACTACCGCAACCAGGGCCTGCCGTTCCTCGACCTCATCCAGGAGGGCACGCTGGGGCTGGTGCGCGCGGCGGAGAAGTTCGACTACCGCAAGGGGTTCAAGTTCTCGACGTATGCGACTTGGTGGATCCGCCAGGCGATCGCACGCGCGCTGGCCGACAAGGCGCGCACGATCCGCATACCGGTGCACGTCGTCGAGAAGCTCAACAAGATCGGCCGCGCCGAGCGCAAGCTGGTCACCGAGCTCGGCCGCGAACCGACGGCGGACGAGATCGCCGAGGTGACGGGCATCGACCCCGAGGAGGTCGACTCGATCAAGCGCTCCGCGCAGGCGCCGGTCTCGCTCGAGAAGCCGGTCGGCGACGAGGAGGAGTCGGAGTTCGGGCAGTTCATCGCCGACGAGCGCGCCGAGTCGCCCTATGAGCGCGCCGCTGAGATCCTCACCAAGGAGGCGCTGCGCGAGGCGCTGGAGAACCTCTCCTACCGCGAACGCCGCGTGCTCGAGCTTCGCTACGGGCTCGGCGGCGAGCATCCGCGCACGCTCGACGAGGTCGGGCGCACGTTCAACGTCACCCGCGAGCGCATTCGCCAGATCGAGAACCAGTCGCTGAAGAAGCTCCAGTCGCTCGCGGAGGCGCAAAAGCTCCGCGACGTCGCCTGACGCCCCCCCCGGCGGCGTCCTCGGTCGCTCGTGTGCGTCTGCACACTTCGCTCCCTGCGTCCTTGCCAGGGACCCGATCCTGCCGTCAGGGGGGTCTGTCTCTTCAGGGCGGCGGGGTGATTTCGCCCGAGATCACAAGGCGTTGCGGCGATCTGGGGGGCGTTCGTCCAGGCTTGAGGTGCAGCTTTCAGGCCCTGCGGTCGGTGCCGATCAAGCCCCATGTTCGATGCCCAGCAGGCGCTGCGCGAGCTCGTGGCCAAAGAGGGCTCTGATCTGCACCTGAAGGTCGGCGCTTCTCCGCTGTATCGCGTCCACGGCGAGCTGGGTCCCGAGCCGGGCGCCGAGGCGCTCACGGCCGAGGACACCGAGGGCGCGCTGCGCGAGCTGCTAAGCGACGAGTCGAGGCTCGAGGAGTTCGCCGAGGAGCACGAGGTCGACTTCTCCTTTGAAATCGAGGGCGTCGCGCGCTACCGCATCAACGCCTTCCAGCAGCGCGGCGTGATCTCGCTGGCATGTCGCGCGGTGCCGCACAAGATCAGCACGATCGACGAGCTGTCGCTGCCGCCGGTGATCAAGGAACTGGCCGAAGAGGAGCGCGGCATCGTGCTGCTCACGGGAACGACCGGCTCTGGAAAGTCGACCACGCTCGCCGCGATGATCGACCACATGAACTACACGACGAGCAAGCACATCGTCACGATCGAGGACCCGATCGAGTTCGTCCACGAAGACAAGCGCTCGGTGATCAACCAGCGCGAGGTCGGCATGGACACGGCGTCCTTCAAGCGCGCCCTGCGACGGGTCCTGCGCCAGGACCCGGACGTGATCCTCGTCGGCGAGATGCGCGACGAGGAGACCGTGCAGACGGCGCTGTCCGCTGCCGAGACCGGCCACCTCGTGCTGTCGACGATCCACACGGTCGATGCGACCGAGTCGATCAACCGCATGCTCGACTTCTTCCCTCCCCACCAGCACCAGCAGGCGCGCAGCATGATCGCGGGAACGATCAAGGGCGTGATCTCCCAGCGCCTGGTGCCCGGCGCCGATGGCGGGCGCGTGGCCGTCTGCGAGATCCTGCGCATGACCGGGCGCGTGCGCGACATGATCGTCGACCCCGACCCAGACCGGCAAGCTCGTCGAGGTCATCACCTCCGGCGGCTACTACGGCATGCAGACCTTCGACCAGGCGCTGTTCGGCCACGTCAAGGCCGGTCGCGTCACCTTCGAGGACGCGATGGAGGTCGCCTCCAGCCCGCACGACTTCAAGCTGCTCATGCAGGCCGACGGGCGTCGCGGAACGACCATGGAGGACGTCGCGGCCGCCGAGGAGAAACGCGAGGACGAGTCCAAACCGTCGCTCACGGTCGTCTAGGGCCGGCGCGCCGACCTTCGCCAGCGCTCGCCGCTAGTTCTCAATCGCCCCGCTGCGCTATATCCCGGCGCGCCACGCAACCGCGCATCGCATCGCGCGTTGGTTGTGAGGCACGACCCGTCTGGCTTGTCGGGTTGTGCGACGCAGGGCGTGGGCGGGGGCAGGATGCCTTCCGCCCCGCCCCCTCCAACCGTCGACCGTCGCCGCCGAGCGGCGGGCCAAAGCGCTCGCCCAGCAGTGCGCGCCGACCGGACGCTCGCAGCGTAACCTTGCGCTGGTTGCCCCGTTCAGCCGCCCGCCCGCGACGACCAAGGAGCTGTGCATGTCCGATCTCGACGACTTCAACCGCGCGATCATCGAGGAGTTCCGCGCCAACGAGGGCAGGGTCGGCGGCCCGTTCGATGGCGCACCGGTGCTGCTGTTGAGCACCGTCGGGGCCAAGAGCGGCCAGCCCCGCACGACGCCGGTCATGTATCTGCCCGATGGCGAGCGGATGGTGATCTTCGCCTCCAAGGGGGGTGCGCCGACCAATCCCGCCTGGTATCACAACCTGCTCGCCAACCCGTCGGCGACCGTCGAGGTGGGCGCCGACACGCTGGAGGTCGACGCGGTCGTCACCTCCGGCGAGGAGCGCGAGCGCCTCTTCAGCCAGCAGGCCGAGCGGTATCCGCAGTTCGCCGACTATGCGAACAAAACCGCGCGCGAAATCCCGGTGATCGCGCTCGAGCCGAAGCGGTGAGCGGGCGCTTGGCGTCTGGGCGCTTCTACTTCAGTTGGTAAAGTAACGGGTGAAATGGTGGATGAGACATGCCCGGTATGCAGGACCGCAGAGGTCGTGTGCGCCAAGTGGACTTTGCTGCTCGTGCGCGAGCTGTCGGAAGGGCGCTCGCGCTTCTGTGAGCTCGAACGCTCGCTGGTCGGGATCAGCCCGCGCACGCTGTCGCTGCGGCTTGCGCGCGCTCGAGACCGAGGAGATCGTCGAGCGCCAGACCTTCGGCGAGGTCCCTCCGCGCGTCGAGTACGCGCTGACCGACAAGGGCCGCGCGCTACTGCCGATCATCGACGACATGCGCGCCTACGGCGAACGCTGGCTGGGCGCCGAGTGCGCCGACGCCGACACGGCGCAGATCGCCGAGGCGCTCGCCGTCTCGATCGCGGCCGCCTAGCTCGAGCGCCGACGGCGCGGCGCGCTGCAACTGGCGCTGCGCGAGACCCGTCGAGCAGGAGCGCGCCTGGGGAGGACGAACATGATGGCTGATGCTCTCGAGTGGTCTGTCAAGCGATCTCCAGGCGACGCTCACCGAGTTCATCCAGGCCGCCGCCGGTCTGCTGCGCTCAGAGCTCGCGCAGGGCGCTGAGGTGCCCTTCGAGCTGGCCGCGCACCGCGGACGCGCAGGCGCACAGGCGACGCTCTATTGCTATGAGCCGCTGACCGACGCGTTCATCGCCGAGCGCGAGACAGAGTTGTTGCTGCTGCCCGAGCACGCTGCGGCCGTCAGCGCCCTGCAGGGGCTGCAGGGCCTCGATCGCTACCTGGCAAGCCGCGGCGTCGGCGCCACGCCGGGGATCGTCGCGCGCGACATGCGCGAGCGCCCTTCCGCGGGAGCGGGGGCGACGGCTCAGGCGCGGGCGAGCGCCGCGTTGCGCGAGCTGCTGCACGACGTGTTCGAGGGACGCAGCGACTTCGAGCTTTCGGGCGAGCGCGTGCGCACCTGCATCGAGCGCCTCAGGCGCGCCGAGGTCGCACGCGCGAGCGACACGGTGACGATGGTCGCGACGCTGCACGGCGTGACGATCGCCTCGCGCGAGATCGCGCTCACCAAGGGCCTGACGATCGCCGCGGCCGACGCGCCGGGCGATGCGCCGCAGGCGGCGCGCGCCGGTGATGAAGGCGACTCGCAGCATCTGCTCGTTTCGCTCTCGCTCGAGCAGAGCCAGGGCGCCTCGCAGGAGTTGCCGCTCAGCCTCGGCGTGCACGACGACGGCGCGGCCGCCGCCGGCGATGACCGCGAAGCCACCGCGATCGCGGGCGGTCGCGAGCTGCTCAAGGACCTGCTGCGCGCGCTGCGTCTGTTCGGCGATGGGCGTGTCGTGCTCGGCGAGCTCGCCTGGGTGCGCTGCGGCGGTGAGGACGGGCGCTGGCGAACGATCGCCCTCGGCACAGGCGGACGGCCGCACGGCATGCTCGTCGTGGCCGCCGAGCAGGAGGACGAGCTGAGGGCCTTCTGCAACCTCGTCTCGCGCCGCTCGCCGTGCGCCAACGAGCTCGCCTGGGCGCTGCGGCGCTTTGAGCTCGGCTGCGAGCGCGAGAGCGCCTACGAGGGTCTCAGCGATCACCTGCTCGCGCTGCGTGCGCTGCTCGAGCCGGAGGGGCCTTCCAGCGGCCTGCTCGCCGGGCGCGTGGCGGCGCTGTGCGCCACGCCCGAGCAGCGCGCCCGGCTGACCTCGCGCATCACCAAGGCGATCGCGCTCGAGCGCTCGGTGATCGCCGGCACGCTCAAGGAGCGCACCGCGCACGCTCACGCTCGCGCGCGAGGTCTCAGATCACCTCAGGGCGCTCCTGCGCGACATGATCTGCGGCCATCTCAACCTCGACCTCGTGAGCCTCGCCGACGAGCTGCTCGCCGGGGGCGACGAGCCCGCCGGATCGGAGATGTCAGCCGAGCAGATGATCGGCGATGCGCGCGAGCCCAGCGAGGTCCTGCACGTCCTCGTCTAGGTGAGGCACGAGCACGGGCGCGCGCTCGTGCAGCTCGCCTTCGAGCAGCGCCACGCTCGCGCGGTCGCGTCGCGCGAGCACGTCGAAGTCGGCGAGATTCGCCGCGACGCGGCCCGCCAGACGCTCGCCCAGCGCGGGTGCCAGCAGCGCGCTCGCGTCCTGCGCCGAATACTCGCCGAGGCCGTCGTCGTGAACGCGGTTGACGATCAGCCCGCCGCGCGACATCTGCGCCGAGCTCAGCCGCTGCGCGAGGAACACGGCCTCGCGCGCCGGATCGGGCTCGGGCGAGGTCACGATCAAGAACGTCGTGTCGGCGTCGCGCAGCAGCGCGGCGACCTCGCGCGTGCGCTCGCCGAAGCCGTCCAGCACGCCCGACAGCGAGCGAAAGAACGTCGACAGGTCAGCGAGCAGATCCACGCCCGTCACGCGCGCGAAGATCGAGAAGACGAGGCCGGTCGAGCGTCCGAGCAGCCGCGCGGTGAGGCCGCCGGGGGCGATGAACACCTTCAGCGCGCGGCCGTCGAGGAAGCCCAGCATGCGATTGGGCGCATCGAGGAAGTCGAGCGCGTTGCGCGAGGGCGGCGTGTCGAGCACGATCACGTCGAAGTCGCGTTCGTGGTGCAGCTCGTAGAGCTTGACGATCGCGCTCAGCTCCTGCGAGCCGGCGACCGCCGAGGAAAGCTCACGGTAGATCTGGTTTGAGAGGATCTCGGCGCGCGCGTCCTCCCCGGGCGCCAGGCGCGTGACGGCGTCGTCGAGCGTGCGCTTGGCGTCGAGCATCATCGCCCACATCTCGCCCTTCATCGCCACGCCGTGTTCGGCGAACAGCGCGGGGTCGATGCGGCTGGGCTCATAGGAGAGATCGCCGAGCCCGAGCGCGGCCGCGAGGCGTTCTGCGGGATCGATCGTCACCACCGCGACCTTCTGTCCAGCGGCGGCCAGTCCGAGCGCCAGCGCCGCCGACGTGGTGGTCTTGCCGACGCCCCCAGCGCCCACGCACACGCACACGCGCTTGGCCGCGAGGTGCGCCCGCAGGCCGTTGCGCTTGCTGGCCGGCATCGCTGGATCCTAGATCGCGGCGATGGCGGCCGTTCAGATCGGCCGGATCCATGCAGGAATCGTCTGGCGCTATGCGAATACTCCACCCGACGGCTTCCCAAAATCGAGCATCGGAGCATCCCGTGGAAGGAAAGGCCAAGGTCATCGCGTTCGCCAACCAGAAGGGCGGCGTGGCAAAGACCACTACGACACTCAACCTGGCCGCCGCATTCGCCGAGGAGGGTCACCGCGTTCTGTGCGTAGACATGGACCCTCAGGGCAACCTGACGATGTCCCAGGGGATCGACCCGGACACGCTCGAGAAATCGATGTACGACGTGCTCGTGCACAAGGTCTCGCTGCGCGAGGTCATCCGCAAACGCGAGGTCGACGTCGCCTGCGCGTCGATCGATCTCGCCGGCGCGGAGATCGCGATGTCGACGATGATCGGTCGCGAGCGTGCGCTGGAGAAGGCATTCATGCCGATCGCAGAGGACTACGACTTCATCTGCATCGATACGCCTCCGAGCCTCGGGCTGCTCACGATCAACGCGCTGACCGCGGCAGACAGGGTTATCGTCCCCGTGCAGTGCGAGTATCTGTCGATGCGTGGACTCATCCAGCTGCAGAACACGCTCGCGATGATTCGTGAGCACCTCAATCAGCGCGTCGAAATCGAGGGTATCCTCCCGACCTTGGTCGACACGCGCACGATTCACGCCAAGGAGGCGATCGAGATCCTCGAGGAGAACTTCGGCGACCGCGTGTTCGCCTCGCGCATCCGCAAGACAGTGCGCTTTGCGGAGGCGCCCGTGAAGGGCATGTCGGTGCTCAAGTACGAGCCCGACGGCGTCGCGGCCCAGTCCTACCGCGATCTCGCCCAGGAGGTGCTGGCAAATGGCAAGCCCTAAACGCGCGAGCATGCGCGAGGGACCGCTCGCCGCCCTCTTCCGCAAGACCGAGGCCCTCGAGGGCGAGCCCGGCAGCTCCTCCGACGAGCAGCCCGCCGAGCGCACACGCGCTCAGCCGCACCCGGCGCTTGAGCGATCCGACGCCGCCGGCCGCCGGTGCGTCCGCGCTGGAGGAGGAGGCGCACGCTCCCAGTCCCCAGGAGCGCCTGCGGCATGCCTTCTCCTCGGACATCCCCGCGCCAGCCTCAGATCGAGTTTCCGCGCGCCCGGTGATGGACGACTACCCGCGCGAGCACGAGCCTCACGGCGAGCCTGCCCAGCAACGGCGCTGAACCGGGCCAGCCGGTGATCCGCGTGGTCGGCGTCGGCGGCGCCGGCGTCAACGCTGTCAACCGCATGGTCGAGGCGGAGGTCGAGGGCGTCGAGTTCGTCGCGATCAACACCGACGTGCAGTCGCTGGAGCACTCGGCGGCGGACGTCACTTTGCGCATCGGCGCCGAGCTGACCAGGGGGCTGGGCTCCGGCTCAGACGCCGAGGTGGGGCGCGGCGCGGCGATGGAGGACTACGACCGCGTGAAGGCGCTGCTGAAGGGCTCGGACATGATCTTCATCACCGCCGGGGCCGGAGGCGGCACGGGAACCGGCGCCGCTCCGGTGGTCGCGCGGATCGCGCGCGAAGTCGGCGCGCTGACGGTCGCGATCGTCACGAAGCCCTTCGGCTTTGAGGGCTCGCGTCGCGCCGCTCAGGCCGAGGACGGCGTGAGCGCGCTCGCCGGCGAGGTCGACACGCTGATCGTGGTGCCCAACAACCGCCTGCTGTCGGTGCTCGACAAGCAGACCGCGATGGTCGAGGCCTTCCGCGTCGCCGACGACGTGCTGCGCCAGGGCGTGCAGGGAATCTCAGACCTCGTGACGCTGCCGGGACTGATCAACCTCGACTTCGCCGACGTGCGCACGATCATGAGCCAGGCCGGCAGCGCGCTGCTGGGTATCGGCATGGGCGTCGGCGAGAGCCGCGCCTCTCAGGCCGCGCTGCAGGCGATCTCCTCGCCGCTTCTCGAGACGTCCGTCGACGGCGCACGCTCGATCCTGCTGTCGATAACCGGTGGGCGAGATCTTTCGCTGTGGGAGGTCAACGACGCGGCGAAGACGGTTTCGGAGGCCGCCCATCCCGACGCGAACATCATCTTCGGAGCGATGGTCGACGAGAAGCTCGACGACCAGGTCTGGGTGACCGTCGTCGCGACCGGCTACGGCGACGAGGGCCGGCGCAAGAGCGTCAGCCGCCTGACCGAACCCGCGGGCGAGCCGCGCGTGCGCCGCGCAGCGCCGCCGGCGCCGCGTCAGCCGGCGCGCGAATCGCGGCGGGGTGGGGGGCTGTCGGTGGATGAGCTTGACGTCCCCGAGTTCCTCCCCAACTTCTGAGGGCCGTCGGCCGGCGCATAACTGCGTCCTCAGTCGCTCGCGTGCGAAGCACGCCACGCTCCCTGCGTCCTTGTTCTGCTTGGCCGTACGGCCCTCAGCCGGTTGACTGTCGGCCGGCGCATAGCGGCGTCCTCGCTCGCTCGCGTGCGAAGCACGCCACGCTCCCTGCGTCCTTGCTCTGCTTGGCCGAACACCCTCACAGGGTGGACTGCCCAGCCGACGCAAACGGCGTCCTCGCTCGCTCGCGTGCGAAGCACGCCGCGCTCCCTGCGCGCCGTGCGGGGCGGGGCTGTGGTATCGGTCCCGTATGGGTGATCGGGGAGTCGTGGCTGCCGGGCATCCGCTCACCGCGGAGGCTGGCGCGCGGGTGCTGCGGGAGGGCGGCAACGCGGTCGACGCGGCGGTGGGGGCGATGCTCGCCTCGTTTGCGGCCGAGCCGCTGCTGACGGGGCTGGGCGCGGGCGGCTACATGCTCGTCGCGGGCGCGGGCCGCGAGCCGACGCTGCTGGACTTCTTCGTGCAGGCGCCGGCGCGCGCGCAGGACGGCAGCGCGGCGGAGCTGCAGGCGGTCGATGTGTCCTTCGGCGACGCGGTGCAGGTGTTCTACATCGGGCCCGCCTCGTGCGGTGTCTACGGGTCGCCGGCGGGCGTGTGCGCGGCGGCCGCGCGCTGGGGGACGGTGCCGCTGTCAGCGCTCGCGCAGCCGGCTGCGCGGCTTGCGCGCGACGGTGTGACGCTCAACCACGAGCAGGCCTACGTCGCCGAGATTCTCGGCGATCTGCTGACCTCGACGCCGGAGTGCGCCGCGCTGTGGGCGCCGCACGGACATGTGCTGCGCGAGGGCGAGCTGCTGCGAAACGCAGATCTCGCCGATGCGCTCGAGCGTCTGGGCGCCGAGGGCGCGGAGCCGTTCTACCGCGGCGACATCGCGCGGGCGGTGTGCGCGTGGCTGAGCGAGCGCGGCGGCAGCGTCAGCGCGGCGGAGCTGGCCGACTATCGCGCGATCGAGCGGCGGCCGCTGAGCATGACCTACCGCGACCGCGAGGTGCTCACCAACCCGCCGCCCTCGGCCGGCGGCACGCTGCTCGGCTATTCGCTGGCGCTGCTGGACCGCGCGCCGGCGCCGCCGGCGGTGACGGAGGTGATCGCCGCGATGGAAGCCGCGCAGGACGAGCGCACGCCGGAGTTCGTGCAGGGGCTCGGCGAGGACGGCTTTCTGGAGCGCTTCCTGGCGTCGCGCCTCGGATCGACGACGCACATCTCGGTGCTCGACGCGCGGGGGCTCGCGTGCAGCGTGACCTGCACCAACGGCGAGGGCTCGGGCGTGGTCGTGCCGGGGACGGGGATGCACGTCAACAACGTGATGGGCGAGGAGGACCTGAACCCGCTGGGCTTCCATCGTCATCCCGCCGGGCGGCGCATGCCGAGCATGATGGCGCCGTCGATCGTGCTGCGCGGGACAGACGTGGAGCTCGTGCTCGGCAGCGCGGGCTCGAACCGCATCCGCTCGGCGCTGCTGCAGACGATCGTCGGCGTGGTCGACCGCGGCCTGGGCGCTCGCGAGGCGGTGGCGGCGCCGCGCGTGCACTACGAGAGCGGCGTCGTCTACCACGAGCCGGGCATCGACGAGCAGATGCTGCACGAGCGCGAGCCGCAGCGCGAGATCGTCGGCTTTCACGCGCCCAACCTGTTCTTCGGCGGTGTGCAGGCCGTGCAGAGCGAGGATGGGCGGCTGACGGGCGCGGGAGACCCGCGCCGTGGCGGCGTGGCGGTTGGCGCGTGAGAGGCGCCGGTCGCTGTCTCGGCGGTCGCTGGCCGCCTGCGCGTTGGCCGGCTGCGGCGGCGCGTTCAAAGCGCCCGACCTGTTCATCGTCCAGCGCAGCGGCGACGTCGCCGGGGCGCCGCTGACGCTGGTCGTCAACGAAGAAGGAGGCCTGACCTGCAACGGCGACGCAAAGCTGAAGCTCGGCGACGCGCAGCTCATCCAGGCGCGCGCCCTGCAGGAAGAACTGCAGGAATACGCGTCGAAGAACCTCTCGCTGGCGGCGCAGCCGGGGTCGGTGTTCCAGTATCACGTGCGCGATGAAAACGGCAGCGTGCGCTTTGCCGACAACTCGGCCGGGCAGCCGGCGGTGCTGCGCAAAATGGCGCTGTTCGTCCTACAGGTCGCGCAGGGCGTCTGTCATCTGCGGATGTAGCTCTGACACGACCGGAGCGCTTTGTCGCCGCGATCATCAGGTTGTAGAAGATCGACGCCGGCAGCCGCGACTCGAGCAAGCGGTCGTCGAGCTGTTGCAGCACGCGATAGCCCTGGAAGGCGTACTGGCGCCAGACCCACGGCACGTCGTCGGGCTCGGCGGTCGCCTCGAGCGTGCGGTTGGCCCAGCCGAACCAGTTGGCCAGCAGCTCCTCGCCGGTGATCCTGACGTCGTGAAGGCCGGCGTCGGCGGCCAGCCGCGACAGCTCGGCGGGGGCGAAGGCGTGCACGTCGACGACCGCTTCGAGCAGCGACTCGTCGCGCGAATGCGACGTGGGGCGACGCCGCGCGCGCCGATCGCGCGACGCCACAGCGGCGCGAGCGCGACCGCCGCGCGCTTGGGCAGCGTCGCCAGATGGTCGCCGACGAGCGACGGCTCGCCGGCGAACAGCAGCGTGCCGCCTGGGACGAGCACGCGCTGAAACTCCGCGAAGGCCGCCGGCAGGTCGGGGATGTGGTGAAGCACCGCGTGACCGAACACGAGCTCGAAGCTCTCATCGGCGAACGGCAGGCGCTCGGCGTCGGCGACCTCGGCTGCGAACCTCGAAGCCGAGCCTGCTCGCGTTGCCATTCAGCGTCGCGAGCATCCCTGGCGAGATGTCGGTGCAGGTCGCCCGCCCGATCATCCCGGCGGCGAGCATGTTGAGCGTGAAGTAGCCGGTGCCCGCGCCGATCTCCAGCGCGCGCGCGATAGTGCCCCGGAGCGCGCGCCGAGCGCCTTGCGCAGCTTGGCCGTGACCTGCTCGCGACCGAGCCTGCCGAAGTCGATGCCCCACTTGCTGTCGTAGCCGTCGGCCGCGACGTCGTGGTAGCGCGTGTTGACATCGCGGATCGCCGCGGCGCTTAGCTGGGGTGCCACGGGGCGCCACCATATACTCGCCCGCCGTGAGCGTGCCTGCAAACGCGGCTGAGACCTCGACGGCGCCCGCGCGGCTGCCTTGAGCGGCGTCGAGTACGTCCAGCGCGATCAGCCCGACGGCGTGCCGCCGCTGGCGCTCACCGGCGAGCGCACGCTGCCCGACGTGCCCGAGGAGAACTACTGGTTTCGCCGGCATCTGATCGTCTATCAGTGGATCGCCTCGCGCGTCGCCGGCCTGCGCGTGATCGACATGGCCTGCGGCGAGGGCTACGGGTCGGCCGTGCTCGCGCGCGCCGCCGCCGAGGTGATCGGGGTCGACGCCAACCCGGATGCCTACGAGCACGCGCGTCTGCGCTACGGCGCCGCCAACCTGCGCTTCGCGCGCGGCCTCGTCGAGAGCTTCCGCGCGCCGACCGACTGCGTCGTGTTCCTGCAGACGATCGAGCACCTGCGCAACCCGGAGGAGGTGCTCGCGCACTTTCGCTCGCTGGTCGGTGCGGGGACCGTGTTCGTGTCCACGCCGAACGTGCTCACGCTCGCGCCGGCCGGCAGGGAGCGCTCGGATAATCCATGGCACGTGCGCGAGTACCGCGCCGGCGAGTTTCGGTCGCTGTGTGAGGGCAGCTTCTCGAGCGTGGAGCTGTTCGGCGTGTTCCACGCGCGCAAGCTGCGTGCGCACGAGCTCGCGCTGCGACTCGGCTGGGATCGGGCGCACGCGCGGCTGGGCGTCACCGAGCCCTTCTATCGGCGCTTCACGCCGGCAATCTCCGCTCGCGACTTTCGCCTGCGCAGCGCGCGGGAGGCGGATCTCGACCGGGCGCTTGACTTCGTCGCTGTTTGCCGCGCATGAGCGAGCGCCGCGGCGCGCTGGCGATCGTGCTGCACACCCACATGCCCTACGTCGAGGGTTTCGACACGTGGCCGTTCGGCGAGGAGTGGCTGTGGCAGGCGATGATCGACTGCTACCTGCCGCTGCTGGAGCTGCTCGACGCGGGCGCGCCGCTGACGGTGTCGCTGACGCCCGTGCTGTGCGACCAGCTGGAGGCGGCGGGCGTGGGCGAGCGCTTCCTTGACTTCATCTCCCAGACCCGCCGCGAGATCCACGCCGAGGACATCGCGGGGCTTCGCAGCGGCGGTCATGACGCGCTCGCGCGCGAGCTGCAGCGTTCCTGGGCGGCGGACTACGAGTGGGCCGCCGAGCGCTTCGCCGCGCGCGGCGGCGACCTCGTGGCGGCCTTCTCGCCCCATGCGCAGTGGACGTCCTCGGCGACGCATGCGGTGCTTCCGCTGCTCGCAACCGACGCGGGCGTGGCGCTGCAGGCGGGCACCGGTGTCGCGTCGCATCGCCTGCGCTTCGGCGCGCGGCGGGCCTGGCGCGGCGGGTTCTGGCTGCCGGAGTGCGCGCACGCGCCGTGGCTCGAGCCGGTGCTCAGACAGGCGGGCGTGACGAGCACGTGCGTCGAGCTGACCGCTCGTTTCGGCGCCGGCGCGCGCGAGCACCTGCGGCCGCTGCTCGGCGACGGCGGTGTCGTGCTCGTCCCGATCGACCGCGCGACGATGTCGCTCGTGTGGAGCGACGATGGCTACCCGGCGGCCGGCTGCTATCGCGACTACCACCGCCACACCAACGGCCACAACCGGCCGTGGGCCAACGACGGATCGGCCTATGACCACGAGCTCGCCTGCGCGCGCGCCGGCGAGCACGCCGCCGACTTCGTGTCGCGCACGATCGCGCGCCTGCGCGAGCACGGCGCCGGCCTGCCGAACGGCGGGCTGGCGGTCTGTGCGCTTGACACCGAGCTGCTCGGGCACTGGTGGTATGAGGGCATCGTCTGGCTGGCGGAGGTCGTCGCGCAATGCGAGCGCCAGGGTCTCGATCTTCTATGCCTCGACGACGCGCTCGAGGACTTCGAGCCGACGTACTGCCGCGCATGGCAGACCGACGGGTCTGATGGCGCGTCCACGTGGGGTGAGGGGTATGACCTCTCGACCTGGTCCGGTCCGGCGGTCGCCGACATGGCGTTCGCCTCGCGCGCTGCCGAGCTGCGCGTGCTGGGCGCCGGCGAGCACGCGACGGCGCTCGCCGTGCGCGAGCTGCTCGCGCTGCAGGCGAGCGACTGGCCGTTTCTGGTGACGCGCGATCTCGCGACCGCCTACGCGCGCGAGCGCTTCGAGGGCCACCTGCGCAGGCTCGCGGCCGCGCTCTCAGACGACGCCGGGGGTGACGCGGCCGCGCTGCGCAACATCGCGCCGCATGCCGATCGCGCCCTGCTACTCGCCGTCTGATCCTCGCGCGCGGACGCTCACGATTCCCAGCGCATGCGCTGCGGCGCCTGGCGCATGCGGATCACGCGCGCGGGCACGCCGCCGACGACGGCGTTGTCGGCGACGTCCTTGGTGACGACCGAGCTGGTGCCGATGATGCAGTTGTCGCCGACGCTCACCCCTCGCAGCACGCACGCGCCGTAGCCGATCCACACGTTGTGCCCGATGCGCACGTCGCGCTTGTAGATCCCCTGCTCGCGGATCGGCCGCTCGACCTCGACCGCGCCGTGGTCGAAGTCGATCATCATCACCCTGTCGGCGATGATGCACTCGCGCCCGATCGAGACGTGCTGGTAGGCGGAGATCGTGCACTCCTGCCCGAGCACGGTCTTGGCGCCGATGCTGACCTCTCCCTCGTGCACGCGGATCTTGCAGCCGTGCCCGATCCACGCCCAGCGCCCGATGCGAAGGGTCGCGCGACGGCCGATCTCGAGCTGCACGCCGGGGCAGATGAAGCAGATGCCGTCGGTCTGCAGGCGCCCGCGGTGGCGCAGCTTGAGCAGCGCATAGCGCGCCAGCAGGCGCGCGTAGCTCGGGCGCAGCATCCGGTGCGCGGCCATGAATCGCGCGAGCGCCAGCGGTCCGCCGCGAAGCGCCGGCGGCGCCGCGCGCAGCCAGCGCCTGTCCTCCATGTCGGGCTCGCTGGAGAGGGGCTCGGCCAGCCGTGGCTGCATCGCGGCCATCGTAAGGGGTGAGGCCGCGTCGCCCTGGGCTGACAGCGGCCCTGCGATGATTGCGCGCGATGACCGACCCGACGCTCGCCCAGCGCCTGCTCGACGGCGACCGCCGCGCGCTGGCGCGCGCGATCACGCTGGTCGAGGACGATCGCCCGGAGGGCTGGGAGCTCGTGCGCGAGGTCTATCCGCACACCGGAAACGCGGCCGTGTTCGGCTTCACCGGCCCGCCGGGGGCGGGGAAGTCGACGCTGATCGGCGCGGTCACCAAGCTGCGCCGCGAGGCGGGCAGGACCGTCGGCGTGCTGTCGATCGACCCCTCCTCGCCGTTCACCCACGGCGCGCTGCTCGGCGACCGCATCCGCCTGAGCGAGCACTTCCTCGACAAGGGCGTGTTCATCCGCTCGATGGCCAACCGCGGCGCGCTCGGCGGCCTGTCGGAGTCCGCGCTTCAGGCGGCGCTGCTGCTCGACGCCGCCGGACGCCAGGACGTGCTCGTGGAGACGATCGGCGTCGGCCAGGCCGAGATCGACATCATCGATCACGCCGACACGGTGGTGCTCGTGCTGATGCCCGGATCGGGCGACTCGGTCCAGGCGCTGAAGGCCGGCGTGATGGAGATCCCCGACGTGATCGTCGTGAACAAGGCCGATAGCCCGCTGACCGACACGATGGTGCGCGAGATCCGCGGCGTGCTCTCGCTCGCGAACCTCGATCGCTCAGAGCAGCAGGCCCGCGACAGCTGGCGCGTGCCGATCGTCAAGACCGAAGCCACGAGCGGCGCCGGCGTGGCCGAGCTCGTGCAGCGCCTGGAGGAGCACAGGGCGCACATCGTCGCGGCCGGCGAGCTCGCGGAGCGCCGCAGGCGCAACCTGCGCAACGAGGTGCTGTCGATCGCCACGGCGCGCATGCGCCGGCGCCTGGAAGACGAGCTGCACGACGATCGCGACTTCCAGCAGCTGCTGGACGAGGTCGTGCAGCGCCGGCTGGATCCGGCGAGCGCCGCGAGCGCGCTGCTGGAGCGCGCGCGGGCGCCAGAGCCGCAGGCTTAGGGCGGCGTCAGGCGCCGAGCGCGCGCGCGATCACGATCTGCTGGATCTCGTCTGTTCCCTCGCCGATCGTGAGGATCTTCGCGTCGCGATAGAAGCGGCAGACGGGATACTCCTCGATGTAGCCGTAGCCGCCGTGTATCTGCACGGCCTCCTCGCTGCAGCGCACCGCCAGGCGGCCGGTCTTCAACTTGGCCTGTGCGGCCGTCAGCGTGAAGTTGCGCCCGGCGTCCTTCTCGCGCGCGGCCTTGTAGACGAGCAGTCGCGCCGCCTCGATCTCGCTGGACATGTCGGCGAGCTTTGCCTGGATGGCGCCGAACTTGGATATCGGCTTGCCGAACGCGCGGCGCTCCTTGGCGTAGCGCAGCGCGTGGTCGAGCGCGCCCTGCGCCAGCCCGACGCCCATCGCCGCGACGCCGATGCGCCCGATGTCGAGCACGTGCAGGAACTGCTTGAAGCCCGCGCCGCGCGGGCCGAGCAGGTTCTCCTGCGGGACGCGGCACTCGCTGAAGCTCAGCGGGCGCGTGTCTGAGGCGTTCCAGCCCATCTTGCGATAGGGCTCGCCCTGCGCATAGCCGGGCGTGCCGTTGGCGACGAGCAGGTTGGAGATCTCCTTGGCGCCGTCGCGCTCGCCGGTGACCGCGGTGATGCTCACCACGCCGGAGATGGCGGTGCCGGCGTTGGTGATGAACTGCTTGGCTCCGTCGATCACCCAGTGTCCGTCCTGCAGCCGTGCGCGCGTGCGCGTGTTGGCGGCGTCCGAGCCGGCCTCGGGCTCTGTCAGGCCGAACGCGCCCAGCTGCTCGCCCGCGCACAGCCGTGGCAGCCACTCGAGCTTCTGGGACTCCGAGCCGAACAGGTAGATCGGCTGGGTGCCGAGCGAGGTGTGCGCGCACAGCGTGATCGCGACCGAGGAATCCACGCGCGTGAGCTCCTCCACGGCGAGCGCGTAGGCGAGCGAGTCACCGCCGGCGCCGCCGTACTCCTGCGGGAAGGGGATTCCCATCAGGTTCAGCTCGCCGAGCTTGCGCACGATCTCATAGGGGAAGGCCTTGGTCCGGTCGAGCTCCTCGGCCACGGGCTGCACCTCGCCCTGGGCGAATTCGCGCACGGTGCGTCTGATCAGCTCGTGGTCGGGAGAGAGATCGAAGTCCACCTGCGAGTGATTCTCACAGGTTGGACATCTAGGATGCCGGCGTGGCGCGCGCGGCCGTGATCCTCGACTTCGTGCGCGTCCGCGGGCGCACCTACCGCTACGGCGGGGACCGCTCACAGCGCGCCGAGCTGCACCTGCCGCGCGGCGAAGGCCGCCATCCGGTGATGGTGCTCGTTCACGGGGGCTCTTGGGGCGCGCGCTTCGGCATGGCCGTCATGCGCTCGCTCGCCCGCGACCTCGTGGAGCGCGGCTGGGCGGTGTGGAACATCGAGTTCAGACGCCTGGGAAACGGCGGCGGTTGGCCGCAGACGCTGTGCGACGTGGGGCAGGCGATCGACCATCTCGCCGATGTGCAGGCGCCGCTCGACCTCTCGCGGGTGACCATCGCAGGGCACTCCTCGGGCGGGCAGCTTGCGCTGTGGGCGGCCGCGCGCGAGAAGCTCCCGCCGGGTGCGCCCGGCGCGCTCGAGGGCCCCGCGTCGGTCGCGTTGCAGCAGGTGATCTCGCTGGCGGGCGTGTGCGACATGGCGGGCGCCTACCGCCGCTCGCGCGCCGAAGGCGGAGGCGCGACGGGCGCCTTCATGGGGGGGTCGCCCGAGCAGCAGCCCGAGCGCTATCGCCTCGCCGATCCGATGGCGCAGGTGCCGCTGTCGATTCCGGCGCTGCTCGTGCACGGCGTCCAGGACCGGACCGTGTCGGTCAAGCTCAGCCGCAGCTACGCGAGCGCCGCGCTCGCCGCCGGGGCGAGCGTCGATCTGGTCGAGATCGAGGGCGAGGCGGGGGGCCACCGCACGTTCATAGATCCCCACAGCGCCGGCTGGCAAGCGGTCGTCGCTCGCCTCGCGACGGGCCGCCCGGCAGAATCGGGCGAGTTTCGCTAGCCGCCGCGCAGCTCTAGGCGCAGTAGGAGCGCGCCAGAGCGACCAGCAGGCGCACGCCGTAGCCGGCCGCGCCTTTGGGCGCGTAGGCGCGCCCGAGGTCCCACGCCGAGCCGGCGATGTCCAGATGCGCCCACGGCGTGTCGGCGATGAAGTTGGCCAGGAACGCGCCGCCGATGATCGTGCCGGCCTTGCGCGCTTCGGGCGCGTTGTCCAGGTCGCCGTAGGTGCCCTTGATCAGCTCGTCGAACTCCTCGTGCAGCGGCAGGCGCCAGACGATCTCGCCGGTCTCCTCACCGGCCTTGATGATGTGCTCGGAGAGCTCGTCGTCGTTGCTCATCAGCCCTGCATAGGTCGAGCCGAGCGCGACGATCACAGCGCCGGTCAGGGTTGCGAGGTCCACGATTCGCTCTGCTCCCTGCGCGACCGCGTGGCAGAGGCAGTCGGCGAGCACGAGGCGACCCTCGGCGTCGGTGTTGTTGACCTCGATCGTCTTGCCGTTGGCGGCCGTGACGATGTCGCCCGGCTTGACCGCGTGTCCGCTCGGCAGGTTCTCGGTCGCGCCGACGACCGCGAGCAGCTTGATCGGCAGCCCGAGCCGCGCGATCGCGGCGACGGCCTGCACGACCGCCGCGCCGCCGGACATGTCGAACTTCATCTCGGCCATTTTGGCGCCGGGCTTCAGCGATATGCCGCCGCTGTCGAAGGTCACGGCCTTGCCGACGAAGCCCAGCGTCGGCGAGCCCTCGCGGGCGCCGCCGGGCGGTTCGTAGCGCATCGTGATCAGCGCCGGCTCCTCATCGGAGCCCTGCGCGACGGCCGCGAATGCGCCCATCCCGCGCTCGCTGATCTGCGTGCGTCCCTCGACCTCGACCGACAGTCCCTCGATCTCCTCTGCGAGCGCGAGCGCGTGGCTTGCGAGCGCCGTCGGGGTGAGGTCGTTGCCGGGGCGATTCTGCAGGTCGCGCGCGGCGTTGACGGACTCTGCGACGAGCGCGGCGTCTGCGACGGCCGCCTGCAGCTCCTCTGCCGAGGTCGCGCCCGGCACAGCGACGACCAGGCTCTCCAGGTGCTTGGGCGGCGCATCGGGCGTCGGCGGGGCGCCCTGGGTGGACTTGTGCTCGTCGTAGCGGTAGTCGGCGAGGATCGCGCCCTCGGCCAGTGCGGCGGCCGTCGCGGCGTCGGCGCCGGCGGGCGCCTGCAGGCACAGCTTGCGCGTCGCGATGTCAAGCGCGCGCGCGTGCACGAGGGCCGCTATCGAGCGCGCGCGCTCGGGCGTGAAGTCCTTGCGCTCGCCGAGCCCGACCAGCAGCCAGCGCTTGCCGTCGGAGTGCGTCATCGCGACCGTCTTGGCCGAGCGTCGAGCCTCGCCGGAGCTCAGCAGCTCTGCGAGCGCCGCGGGCGCGTCCTGCGGCGGCTGCTCGCCCTCGAAGACGCCGACGGCGATGGTGTCGGCGTCGGTGCTCGCGCCCGGCTCGGTGGTCGTCGAGACGTTCATGACCGCGCACGATATCCGCCCGGCGGACAATTCGTTTTCCGCGCGCGCTCGATGGGCTCGACGGGCGGTCTACTACCATGCCGACTGCCCTTCCAATCAAGCGAGCACTCACAGGAGACCCTCTTTCCCATGCCAAAGACAGTGATTCTCGGCGCAGCGCGCACCCCCGTCGCCAAGATGGGCGGCGGCCTGTCCTCGCTGGACGCGACCGAGCTCGGCGGTGTGGCGATCGAGGCTGCGCTGCAGCGCGCGGGCGTCGAGGGCGAGCAGGTCGACCACGTCGTGATGGGCCAGGTGCTGCAGGCCGGCCAGGGCCAGATTCCCTCGCGCCAGGCGCAGATCAAGGGGGGGATCCCCAAGGAGGTCTCCTCGGAGACGATCAACAAGGTCTGCGCCTCGGGCCTGCGCGCGTCGGTGATCCTCGACCAGGCGATCCGCGCCGGCGACGTGCAGGTGGGCGTCGGCGGGGGGATGGAGTCGATGTCCCAGGCGCCCTATCTGCTCCCCGGCGCGCGCTTCGGCTTTCGCATGGGCGACGTGAAGGCGCTTGACTCGATGGTCCACGATGGCCTCACCAACCCGTTCTCGGGCAAGCAGATGTTCGTCGAGGCCACGGAGGTCGCCGAGGAGCTCGAGATGACGCGCGCCGACATGGACCGCTGGGCGCTGCGCTCGCATGAGCTCGCGGTGAAGGCCACCGACGAGGGACGCCTGCCCGAGGAGATCGTGCCGGTGACCGTCAAGGGGCGCAAGGGCGACACGGTCGTCGAGATCGACGAGGGCCCGCGCCGCGACACGTCGCTTGAGAAGCTCGCCTCGCTGCCGGGGCTGGTCGGCAAGGACGGCTCGCACACCGCGGGCAACTCGCCGGGCGTCAACGACGGCGCCGGCGCGCTCGTGCTGTCGTCGGACGAGTGGGCGGTGGCCAACGGCAAGGAGGCGCTCGCCGAGATCGTCGCTCACGCGCAGAGCGCCAACGACTTCGCCTACCTGGCGACCACGCCGGCGAGCGCCGCCAAGAAGGCGCTTGACAAAGCGGGCCTGCAGCCGGGCGACATAGACCTGTGGGAGATCAACGAGGCGTTCGCGTCGGTCACGCTGAACTCGATCCGCTCGCTGGGCATCGACGAGGACAGGGTCAACGTCAACGGCGGCGCCGTCGCGCTGGGCCATCCGATCGGCGCCTCCGGCGCGCGCATCCTGACAAGCATCGTGCTCGAGCTGCGCCGCCGCGGCGGGGGCCTCGGTTGTGTGGCGATCTGCTCGGGGGGCGGTCAGGGCGACGCGGTGATCGTCAAGGTCTAGTGAGCGAGGCCAGCAACGGCAACCGGTCGGCGCAGCCGGCCGCGTTCTTTGACCTCGACAAGACGTTGATGGCCGGCTCGTCGGGCGTCTTCTTCGCGCGCGCGGCGTACGAGACCGGCATGATCTCGCGCCGGCGCCTGGCGCGCGACCTCTACGAGAACCTGCGCTTTCGCCTGCGCGGCTCGACCGACGACCGCGCCGACGACGTGCGCAGGCGGGTGGGGGAAATGATCGCCGGCGTGCGCGTTCGCGACCTGCAGCGCCTCTCGCCGCGGGTGCTGCAGGGCGTGCTCCCGCGCCTTTATCCGCAGATGCTCGAGCGTGCCTACGCCCACCAGGACTCGGGCGTGCCCGTCTACATCCTGACCGCCGCCTCCCAGGAGATGGCCGACCTGCTCGCTCACGTGCTCGACTTCGACGGTGGTCTGGGGTCGCGCTCTGAGATCGTCGACGGCCACTACACCGGCCGTCCGGCGGGTCCCTTCAACTACCGCGAGGGGAAGGTGCTGTCGATGCGCGACGTGGCCGAGCGCGAGGGCATCGACCTGGCGAGCTCCTATGCCTACTCGGACTCCGAGTCAGACCTGCCGATGCTGCGCGCGGTGCGCCACGCGGTGGTGGTCAATCCAGACGCCGACCTGCGGCGCATCGCCGTGCAGGAAGGCTGGGAGGTGCTGCATCTCGACCGTCTCGGGCGCCGGCTGAAGACGCTCGCCGCGCTGCTGCTCGCGGCGGTGCTCGGCGGTCTGGTGAGGACCGTTCGCGGGCGAGGCGCGGCAGACGCCGGACGATCCTCGACGCGCTCGCAGGCGTAACCTGCGGCTGCATGCCCGATTCGCCGACAGCAGGCAAGATCCGCGTGGTCGTCGCCAAGCCGGGCTTGGACGGGCACGACCGAGGCGCGAAGATCATCGCCCGCGCGCTGCGCGACGCCGGCATGGAGGTCATCTACACGGGCCTTCATCAGACGCCTGAGCAGATCGTCGAGACGGTGATCCAGGAGGACGCCGACGCGGTCGGCCTGTCGATCCTCTCCGGCGCGCACATGACGCTCGTGCCGCGGGTCGTGGAGCTGCTGCACGCCCAAGACGTCGATGATGTGGTCGTCACCGTCGGCGGCACGATTCCGGCCGAGGACATCCCCGAGCTCAAGGGTCTCGGCGTCGCTGAGGTGTTCACGCCGGGCGCGCCCACGCAGGCGATAGTCGACTTCATCCGCAACGCGACCGCCACGCGTGGCTGACCGATCGGTCGCGTCCCCGGCGGTTGACTGACGCGTCAGTCAACCGCTCGAACAGGTAGGATCCTCCCAACAGAACCCCCCGAAGGAGTTGCCCTGAAATGAAGATATGCGTCCTGGTGAAGGAGGTCCCGGACGCCGCCGTCGAAAAGAAACTCGACCCCTCGACGGGGCGTATGGACCGCAGCGGGGAGAAGAACCTGAACCCCTATGACACGCACGCCATCGAGGCGGCCATGCAGATCAAAGAGGGCGGCGCCACCCCGGTCGAGGAGATCGTCGCCGTGACGATGGGCCCGGAGAGCGCGCAGCGCGCGCTGCACAAGGCCGTCTCGCTCGGCGCCGACCGCTCGGTTCACCTCAGCGACCCAGCGGTCGCCGGCTCGGACGTCGCGGCGACCGGATACGCGCTGGCCAAGACGCTGGAGCGCGAGAGCCCGGACCTCGTGCTGCTCGGCCAGCAGTCAGACGACGGCGAGTGCTACACGATCGGCGCGGTCGTGGCCGAGCATCTGGGCATGCCGTCGTTGACGCAGGTGATCAAGATGGACGTCGAGGGCGAGGCCCTTCGCTGCGAGCGCCAGGCCGAGTACGGGTACGACACGGTGCAGATCAAGCTCCCCGCGGTGATCTCCGTCGGCGACGCGATCAACGAGCCTCGCTACCCCTCGCTGAAGGCGATCATGGGGGCCAAGAAGAAGCCGCTGGACGCGGTCAGCAGCGCCGACGTGGGCATCGACCAGAGCATGGTCGGGGGAGACAACTCCGCCGCGCATTGGGTCGCCGCCAAACCGCCGCCGGCGAAGGCCGCCGGCGAGATCATCGAAGACGAGGACACGACGGAGACAGTCGAGAAGATCATCGCCTGGCTCGACGAGCGCAAGCTCATCTAGTCCGCGGATGAGCGAAAGGAACTGAACTGAAATGGCAAACATCCTCGTATACGCGCTGCACTACGACGGCGCGATCAACAAGAACTCGCTGGGCGCGGTCTCAGAGGGCGCCAAGCTGGCCGCAGAGCTGGGCGGCGAGGCGCACGCGATCCTGCTCGGAGAGGGCATTCCCGACGAGCTGGCCGCGTCGCTTGGCAAATACGGCGCCAAGAAGGTGCTCGTGGCCGAGGGGCCCGAAGGTCTCGCCCAGCCGCTCGTGGACGCGATGGCGAAGGCGATCTCCGACGGCGACTACTCCTACGCGCTGTTCGGCGGCGGGCTGCTGGGCTTTGAGATCGGCGCCGGCCTGGCCGCGCGCCTGGGCGCGGGGGTCGTGATGGAGGTCACCAACGTGCGCGCCGAGGGCGGCGAGCTGATCGCCGAGCGCCCGATCCTCGGCGACTCGGCGATCTCGGAAATCAAATACCGCTCCGACGTCGGGATCATCATCGGGCGTCTGAACGCCTTCGAGGCGAGAGAGTCCGGCGACGGCGACGCGCCGGTGGCGCAGCTGAGCTTCGAGCTCAGCCCGCACGCCTCGCAGGCGACGATGCTCACGCGCGGCGAACAGCGCGGCGCAGACGTCGACATCGAGGGCGCCGACATCCTCATCGCCGGCGGACGCGGCCTCGGCAAGGCCGAGGGCTTTCAGCTGGCGGAGGACCTGGCGAAGGCCTTCGGCGGCAACAGCGCGGTCGCGGCCACGCGCGCGGTCGTGGATGCCGGCTGGTACCCCTACGCCGCGCAGATCGGCCAGACGGGCAAGACGGTCGCGCCGAAGCTGTACCTCGCGGCGGGCATCTCGGGAGCGATCCAGCACAAGGTCGGGATGCAGGGTTCGGAGAACATCATCGCGATCAACAAGGACTCCAATGCGCCGATCTTCGAATTCTCAGATCTCGGGATCATCGGCGACCTGAACAAGATCCTGCCCAAGCTGACCGAGGCAGTGAAGGCCAGGAAGGGCGGCTGAGGCAGTGAGCACCGAGCGTCAAGGAGCGTGAGCGATGTCATCTCATAACGGCTCGAGCAACGGCAGGGTCGCTCCGGGGCAGTATCCGCCCCCGGTCGACACGCAGGGAGAGTTCGTAAAGCGCGGTCTCGACGACGAGGACGAGCTGATCGAGGTCGGCGTCGCGATCGTCGGCGGCGGAACGGCCGGTCTGGCCTGCGCCAACCGGCTGCTGCAGCTGCTGGCCGACGACCCGCAGACGATGGAGCGCCTGGGCGAAGTGCCGGTCGCGGTCGTGGAGAAGGCAAAGACGTGCGGCGGGCACAACCTGTCGGGCGCTGTCATGCGTCCGGCCGGGCTGGAAGAGCTGTTTCCGGAGATGACGCGCGAGCAGTGGCGCGAGGAGGGCTTTGCGTTCGGTGAGGTCACCAAGGAGGCGGTGTATCTGACGCCGACGGCCAGGCTCTCGCTGCGCATCCCAACGCCGCCGCCGTTCAAGAACCACGGCAACGAGGTCGTCTCGGTGTCCGCGCTCGCCCGCTACCAGCAGCGCCAGGCCGAGGAGGCCGGCGCCTACATCCTGACCGAGACCGCGGCCACGCAGCTGATCGTCGCGGACGGTCGCGTCGTGGGGGTGCGCTCGGGCGACAAGGGTCGCGGCAAGGACGGCGAGCCGCTCGGGAACTTCGAGCCCGGCACGGACATCAAGGCGCACGCGACCGTGCTCGCGGAGGGGTGCTGGGGACACCTCACCGGCACTGCGATCCGTGAGTTCGACCTCGCGAAGGATCGCGAGCCGCAGGTCTGGGAGCTCGGCGTCAAGGAGGTCTGGAAGGTGGCCAAGCCGCTCGATCGCGTGATCCACACGATGGGTCCGTGGCCGTTGAAGATCTCCACGAAGTACGGCCAGATCGGCGGGACCTGGATCTATCCGATGAAGGATCAGAAGACGGGCGACGATCTCGTCTCGATCGGCTTCGTCGTCGAGCTCGAGTACGCGGACGCGACGACCTCCCCGCACGACCTTCTGCAGACCTTCAAGACGCATCCGCTCGTGCGCAGGATCCTCGACGGCGGCGAGCGCATCGCCTGGGGCGCCAAGGCGTTGCCGGGCGGCGGCTACTGGTCGATGCCCAAGCTCTCGATGCCCGGAGCGGTGCTCGTCGGCGACTCCGGCGGCATGGTCGACACGATGGCGCTGAAGGGCGTGCATCACTGCATCACGTCCGGGATGCTCGCGGCCGAGTCGATCTATGCGGCGCTCAAGCGCGGCAGCGACGATCTCTCCGACTACGAGCAGGCGATCGAGAACTCCTCGGTCGGGCGTGAGATGTGGGCGGTCCGCAACGCGCGACAGCCCTTGCAGAAGGGCCTGCTGCTCGGTGGTCCGCTCAGCGGGATCCAGCAGATCACCAAGGGCAAGCTGCCGGGTCGCGCGAGCTGGCACCGCAACGACGAGAAGCCGGTGTTCGTCGGGAGGACGAAGGACGTGTACGTAAAGCCCGACGGGAAATACACCTTCGACAAGCTCTCCTCGGTGTTCATCACCGGCAACGCCACGCGCGACGATGCGCCCAACCACATCCGCGTGCAGAAACACGTGCCGCGTGAGATCGCCGAGACCTGGCGCTGGATGTGTCCCGCGGGGGTGTACGAGATCCCCGAGGACGCTCCCGAGCACGGCGACGTCGATGTGATCGTCAACTACACCAACTGCGTGCAGTGCGGAGCGATCACCGCCAAGGGCGGTCGACTGACGACGCCCGAGGGCGGCGACGGGCCGCTCTATCAGATCACCTGAGCGGCGCTCTGGCCGATCTGCCGAGCGTCGCATGGCGCGCGACGATGGGCGTGCAAGCGCCCACGCGCGACACGTTCGGCCCAGTCGCGTGCGAAACCTAGGCCCCGCGCCGGGTGTTAGCGGTTTGTGATGATCGTGATCCATCGCCTCGCTGCGCTTGTGCTTGTGACGCTGCTGGGCTGCTCGCTGTCGGTCGCGCCGGCCGCGGCCACGGTGGTCGCGCGCCACACCGGCGTGCAGGTGCCCTCGCCCGGCACGCAGAGCGGCTCGCCGGTTGCCACGGCGACGCTCACCCAATGCGTGACGACCGGCGCCGAAAGCGAACACTCTCTGACGGTCGCCGAGCAGATGACGCTCGTGCCGGGGAGCACGCGCATGCAGACGCGCACCTACCTCGTGCAGCGCAGGTCGGGGGAAGCGCAGTTTCACATGACCGCGGCCCCCGGATTGGGCTCCTGGCTGGAAGCCGAAGCGGGTGTGAAGACCTACAAGGACCTGCACGAGGTCACGAACCTCGCGGCGTCGGCGGTCTATCGCGTGGTGGTCGACTTTCGCTGGCTGACCCCGCACGGTCACGTGCTCAAGCGCATGCAGC
Organism: uncultured Solirubrobacterales bacterium; assembly: GCA_963713385.1. GTDB lineage: Bacteria > Actinomycetota > Thermoleophilia > Solirubrobacterales > Solirubrobacteraceae > Palsa-744. The sequence goes on along the minus strand of CAVQLO010000007.1, from coordinate 178,815 downwards.
TGAACACGTCCAAGTGCGTCCAGCCGCCGCCGAGCTCGAGCTCGAGCCCGGCGGCGCTCGGCCAGACCCCGCCCGCGATCAGCCCGGCGCTCCCTGCCGGCTCCTCGTGAGGGTCGCCCTGCAGGTCTCCAGCGGGCGCCGCGTCACGGTGCGCACGCGATGCGCTCGGCCGCGCATCGACTGGCAGATCGCGCGCGATCGCTAGAATCGAGCGACGATGAAGGCGAAGATACACCCCGACTACGTGCAGGCACACGTGCGCTGCACGTGCGGAAACGAGTTCCTCACGCGCGCGACTCAGGAGGAGCTGCACGTGGAGGTCTGCTCGCAGTGCCATCCGTTCTACACCGGTCGCCAGAAGCTGCTGGACACCGGTGGACGCGTCGAGCGCTTCCAGCGCCGCGTGGCCAGGGGTCGTCTGCACTCCGCGCAAGCTCGCTCTGAGCAGCAGTAGCTCGATGTCCTCGTCCGTGGCGGGCGGCGCGCCCGCGAGCCCGGTCGAGCAGGACGCCGCCTCGGAGGTTGCAGCAAACGGCGCCGGGCTCACGGCCTCCGACGCGCGCGCATCGGCGGGCGAGCAAGACGGCCACGGCGAGCTGAACGCACAGCGCGACGCGCCGGTCGGCGGCCAGGCCGTGCTGGAGGGCGTGATGATGCGTGGCGTCGGGCACTGGTCGGTCGCGGTGCGCAAGCCGACGGCGGCCCAGCTGCAAGACGACGACTACTCGCCGGCGCAGGGCGCCGAGGGCGAGATCGCGGTCAGCACGTTCCCGCTCGTCACCGCCCTGCAGCGCCACCGCTGGCTGCGCATGCCGATCATCCGCGGTGTCGTCGCGCTGGGCGGCTCGCTGGTAGTGGGCTTTCGCGCGCTGGAGATCTCCGCCAACGCGCAGCTGCCCGACGAGCCGCCGGCGCAGGGCTTCGGCGAGCGCGGCGAGCAGCGGCGAGCAGGACGGCGAGCAGGAGCCCCAGGAGATCCCGGCCGGCGTGTGGGTCGGCACGGTCGTCGTATCGCTCGCGCTCGCGGTCGGCCTGTTCTTCGTCGTCCCGGTCGCGCTCACGAGCCTCATCAAGGGCCAGCTCGGATCCTCGGTGCTGTTCTGGGTCGTCGAGGGCATCGTGCGCACCGCCATCTTCCTCGGCTACCTGCTCGTGCTCTCGCGGATCCACAGTCTGCGACGCGTGTTCGAGTACCACGGCGCCGAGCACAAGACGATCTCCTGCTTTGAGGCGGGCCTGGACCTCACGCCCGTCAACTGCCAGCGCTTCTCTCGGCTGCACCCGCGCTGTGGCACGAGCTTTCTGCTGGTGGTGATGATCGTCGCGATCTTCGTGTTCGCGCCGCTTGGACTGCCCGCGTGGTACTGGCTGCTGGCGACGCGCATCCTGGGTGTGCCGCTGATCGCCGGGATCTCGTTCGAGTTGATCAAGTTCGCCGGGCGAAACCGGCGCAGGCGCTGGGTGCGGGCTCGTGATGTGGCCGGGGCTCAAGCTGCAGCTGCTGACCACGCGCGAGCCCGACCTCGACCAGCTCGCGGTCGCGATAGCTGCCCTGCAAGCGGTGCTGGAGCGCGAGCCGCCAGGGGCGCTGAGCGCGCAGGACATGGTCGGCGTCGAGGTCGTCGCCTAGATTCGCAGGACTCCTGCCGCCGGCGTGTGGCTGGGCGCGGGGCGCCTAGACTCAGCAGCGATGATCGAAGCACTCGTCGAGCAGATCGAGTCGCGCTTCGCCGAGCTCGGCGAGCAGATGACCGACCCCGAGATCATCTCCGATCGTGAGCGCTTTGCGCAGGTCGGACGCGCCTACCGCCAGCTCGAGCCGGCCGCGAAGGCCGCGGCCGAATGGCGTCGCGCCAGCGACGACGCGGCTGGCGCCGAGGAGCTCCTGTCCGAGGATGGAGAGGATCCGGAGCTGCGCGAGATGCTCGCCGGCGCACGCGAGCGCATCGAGCAGCTCGAGGAGGAGATTCGCGTGGCGATGGTCGAGCGCGACCCCAACGACGACAAGAACGTGATCGTCGAAATCCAGGGCGGCGCGGGCGGCGACGAGGCCGGGCTGTGGGCCGGCGACGTCTACAGGATGCTCACCAAGTACGCCGAGCGGCTGGCGCTTTTCCACCGAGTCGCTTGACATCGGCGAGGGCAAGTACACGTTCGCGATCAAGGGCGACGGGGCCTACTCGGTGTTCAAGTTCGAGGGCGGCACCCACCGCGTGCAGCGCGTGCCGGAGACCGAGTCACAGGGGCGCATTCACACCTCGACCGCGACCGTCGCGGTGCTCCCCGAGGCCGAGGAGGTCGACGTGCAGGTCGATCCAAGCGATCTGCAGATCGACGTCTATCGCTCGACCGGACCGGGCGGGCAGTCGGTCAACACGACCGATTCCGCGGTACGAGATAACGCATAAGCCCTCGGGCATCGTCGTGGCGATGCAGGACGAGAAGTCACAGCTGCAGAACCGCGAGAAGGCGATGCGCGTGCTGCGCGCGCGCCTGTATGAGCGCGCGCTGGCCGAACAGCATGCCGAGCTCGCCGCCGAACGTCGCTCGCAGGTCGGCACAGGCGACCGCGCGGAGAAGATCCGCACCTACAACTACGGCGAGCGGCGCGTCACCGACCACCGTGTGAAGCTCACCGTGCACAACCTCGACCAGGTTCTCGAAGGACAGCTGGAGGAGCTCACGGCCGCGCTCGTCGCCGACGAGCGGCGCAGGGGCCTGCAGGCGCAGGCCGCCGCGTGAGCGCGCGCGGTGAACGCCCCTCGCTCGCTTGACGCCGGCACGCCCGTGCGCGACGCGCTCGACGGCGCGATCACGGCGATCGGCGCGGCGGGCTGCGAGACGCCGCGGCTCGACGCCGAAGTGCTGCTCGCGCACGTGCTCGGCGTGCGGCGCGAGCGGCTGCTGATCGATCGCGAGCTGACCGTCGCGGGGCCGGCGGTGCGGGCGTTTCAGGACGCCGTGCGCCGGCGCTCGGTGCTGCGCGAGCCGGTCGCCTACATCATCGGAAGCCGCGGCTTTCGCGAGCTGGCGCTCGGCGTCGATGGGCGCGTGCTCATCCCGCGTCCCGAGACCGAGCTGCTGGTCGAGCTGGCCGTGAGCGAGCTCGCCCACGGCGCCAGCGTGCTGGACGTCGGCACCGGCAGCGGCGCGATCGCGCTCGCGCTCGCGCACGAGCGTCCAGATCTCCACGTCAGCGCCTCTGACCTCAGCGAGGCAGCGCTCGAGGTGGCGCGGGCCAACGGCCGGCGGTTGGGGCTGGCGGTGCGCTGGCTTGCGGCCGACCTGCTCGCGGACGTCGAGGATGAGTTCGACGCGATCGTCTGCAACCCGCCCTACGTCGCGCAGCGCGACCGCGATCGCCTGGCGCCGGAGATCCGCGAGCACGAGCCGCCGGGCGCGCTGTTCTCGGGCCCCGACGGCCTGTCGGCGATCCGCGCCCTGCTCGAGCAGGTGCGCGGACGGGCGAGGGTCGCGCTGCTGGCGCTTGAGGTGGGCGCCGGTCAGGCGGCGGCGGTCTGCGAGTTGACCCGACAGGCCGGCTTCTCTGAGGTGCGCAGCGAGCGCGACCTGGCCGGCATCGAGCGCGTCGTGGTGGGCAGGCGCGACGCGCCGGCGGCGGCTCGGTGAGCGCGCGCGCGATCGACGGCGCGGACCTCGCACGCCTGGAGGGCTGCCTGGCGCGGGGAGGCGTGGCCGTCTTTCCGACGGACACCGTCTACGGCGTCGGCTGCGATCCGAGCAGCGAGTCGGCGGCGCTGCGTCTGTATGAGCTCAAGGGCCGCCCGGCTCGAGCGTCCGGCGGCGGTGCTGTTCTTCTCGCTCGCGCTCGCGCTGGACACGCTGCCGGAGCTCGGCGAGCGCGAGCGCGACGCGCTGCAGGCGCTGCTGCCGGGAGCGGTGACGCTGCTGGTGCCCAACCGCCAGCGGCGATTTCCGCTGGCGTGCGGCCCTGACCCCGGCACGCTCGGGCTGCGCGTGCCGGCTCTGGGCCCGGCGCTGGCGGCGCTCGGCGCGCTTGCAACGCCGCTGCTTCAGTCCAGCGCCAATCGCTCGGGCGAGCCCGATGCGCGCCGCCTGGCCGATGTGCCGCGCGAGCTGCTGGATGGGGTCGACGTCGTGCTCGACGCCGGCGAGCTGCCCGGCATGGCCTCGACGGTGATCGACCTGCGCGACTACGAGCGCAGCGGCGCGTGGAGCATTCTGCGCGCCGGCGCCGAAGATCGTGAGGCGGTGGCGCGCGCGCTCGATGGGCGTTCGCCGCGCGCCTGAGCGACCCGCGGACGCCCGTCCGGCGATCGCGCGCTCATGCTAGGCTCATGAGAGCTGCCGCGACTGGCGCTGTGAGGTGGAAGCGACCACCGGGAAGCGGCTAGCCAAGCAGCCGCGCGCCTGGGCATCTGAGTCGCCATCCCAAGGAGAGCGCCATGTCCGAGCCGAGTCCCGACTACTTCGACCGCCCGCTGGAGGAGGTCGACCCAGAGGTCGCAGAGGCGCTGCGCGGCGAGCTCGAGCGCCAGCAGAGCACGCTCGAGATGATCGCCTCGGAGAACTTCGTCCCGCGCGCGGTGCTCGAATGCCAGGGCTCGGTGCTGACCAACAAGTACGCCGAGGGCTATCCCGGCCGTCGCTACTACGGCGGCTGTGAGTGGGTGGACGTCTCAGAGCAGCTGGCGATCGACCGCGCAAAGGCGCTGTTCGGAGCCGAGCACGCCAACGTCCAGCCGCACTCCGGCGCGCAGGCCAACACGGCCGTCTACCAGGCGCTGCTCGAGCCCGGCGACACGATCATGGGGCTGTCGCTCGCGCACGGCGGGCACCTGACGCACGGGATGAAGATCAACGTGTCGGGCAAGCTGTATGACATCGTCGCCTACGAGGTCGACCGCGAGAGCAGCCTGATCGACATGGACGCCCTCGCCGAGCTCGCGCGCGAGCACAGGCCGAAGCTGCTGCTCGCGGGATGGTCTGCCTACCCACGCAAGCTGGAGCTCGCGCGCTTTCGCGAGATCGCCGACGAGGTGGGCGCGCTGCTGATGGTCGACATGGCCCACTTCGCGGGCCTCGTCGCCGCCGGCCTTCACCCAAACCCGGTGGCGCTGGGCGCCGACGTGGTGACCACGACGACCCACAAGACGCTCGGCGGGCCGCGTGCGGGGATCATCCTCTGCAAGGCCGAGCACGCCAAGGCGATCGACTCGGCGGTCTTCCCCGGCCAGCAGGGCGGTCCGCTGGAGCACGTGATCGCCGGCAAGGCGGTCGCGCTGAAGCTGGCCAAAAGCGAGCTCTTCCGCGAGCGCCAGCGGCGCACGGTGGCCGGCGCGCAGTCGCTGGCCGCGCAGCTGTTGTCAGACGAGGGACAGCGCGCGGGCCTGAACGTGCTCACGGGGGGAACCGACGTGCACCTCGTGCTCGTCGACCTGCGCGACCTGAGGCCCGAGCTGACGGGGCGCGACGCCGAGGACAGGCTGCACGAGATCGGGATCACCGTCAACCGCAACGCGGTCCCGTTCGACCCGCGCCCGCCGATGCAGGCGTCGGGGCTTCGCATCGGCACCCCGGCGCTCGCGACGCGCGGCGTGCAGCCGGAGGACTTCGTGGAGGTCGGTCAGATCATCGCGCAGACGTTGCTCGCGCAGGACTTCGCGAGCGCTGCGCCGGCGCTCGCCGAGCGCGTGCAGGGGATCGTCGCCCGCTACCCGCTGTACGAGGGGCTGGCGAGCGCCACGCCGGTATAGCGGGCGCCGGCGCGCGGCGCGGGCGCCGCGTATGACCCCGCCGCCTGCGATGCTGTGCGAGGTCCATGGCTCAACCGACCGAGCTCGACGCGCTGTACGCCTTTCTGGTGGCCGCGGCCGTGACCGCGCTGCTGACGCCGGTCACGATGCGCTTCGCACGCGCGATCGGCGCGATCGACGAGCCGCGCGAGCGAGGCCTGTCCGAGCGACCGACGCCGCTGCTCGGCGGGCTGGCGATCTTCGGCGGGGTGCTCGTCGCCGCGCTGATCTGGCTGCCGGCCGGCTACGGCGGCGCCGATCACCTGTGGCAGGGGGTCATGCTCGCCGCCGCGCTGATCACGTTCGTGGGAGCGCTGGACGATCGCTTCGAGCTGCCTCCCGCGGTCAAGCTCGGCGGGCAGGTGCTCGCGGCGGTGATCGTGGTGCACTTCGGCGTGACCGTCAAGGCGATCACGCTGCCCTTCGTCGGCAAACTGGACTTCCCGAACGCCGGCTTGACCAACGCGGGCCCGGTGCTCACCGTGATCGGGCTGGTGGCGATGATGAACGTCGTCAACTTCTCCGACGGCGTGGACGGTCTGACGGCGGGCGTGTGCGCGATCATCGCCGCGACGCTCGCGGTGATCGCGTTCGACCTCAACCGCGCCCAGCCCGGGGTGCTCGCGGCGCTGACCGCGGGGGCGGCGCTCGGCTTTCTGCTCTACAACTTCCCGCCCGCGTCGAGCTTCATGGGCGACTGCGGCGCCAATCTGCTCGGCCTGTTGATGGGCGTGACAGCCGTCGAGGCGGCCGTCAAGACGGCGGCGGTGGTGTCGTTCGTGCTGCCGCTGATCCTGCTGATGGTGCCGTTCCTGGACACGACCTTCGTGGTGCTAAAGCGCCTGAAGTACCGGCGCCCGATCTACGTGTCTGACAGCGAGCACTTTCATCACCGCATGGCGCGCATCGGCTTCTCCAGCAGGCGCACGATCGCCTACCTGTACGCGTGGACGCTGATGCTCGCCGGTCTCGCGCTGGCGCTTCGCTTCATCCCCTACAGCGACCACAAAGGCCATCTGTATACGGGCTGGACGCTCGTGGTGGTGGCGCTCGGTCTGCTGGTCGTGGCGGCGAGCGTCTACCTGGTCTACGTGCTCGAGATCCTCAAGTTCAGGCGCCTGGACACGATGCGCCTGCGGCGCCTGCGCCCCGACGCGTCCTCGGCCGAGATCGAGCGCGGCGTGGCCGAGGATCTGGAGACGGGCGAGTTCGAGACGGTGACCGCGGTCAAGCCCGGCGGACCCGCCGCGACGCGCGGGCGCTCAGCGCAGCAGCGCGGCGATGCGAGCGGAGGGCGCGCTGACGCGGTGCTTGGACGGGCTGAGCAGCGGGTTGGCGAGCGGCAGGTGGATGAGCACCGCGTAGGCGCAGAAGACAAGCGTGGCGGCGCGCAGACGCCGATTGCCGCTGACCGCCGCTAGCGGCAGCGCCCAGATCGCATACCAGGGCAACAGCCACGCCGTCGACAGCAGCAGCGCGAGCGTCGTCCATCCGGCGGCGACGCGCCAGTCCGCGCCGCGCGCGGTGCGCCACAGCGCAACGGCGAGCACGACGATGAAGCCGGCGACGAACACGTGCCGCCACCAGCCCGGCGTGCCGCTGAGCCCCACCAGGCGGGCCGTCTCGGCGGGCACGCTATGCGTCGCCACGAGCTGCTGCTGCTCGCCGACGGCGTCCAGGAAGCCGAGCGCGTGCACGCCGAAGCCCGCCACGCCGACCGCGCCCACGAGCGCCAGGCCGAGCAGCGCCACGCCCGCGGTGCGAGCCCGCTCGCGCCAGCTCGGCGGTGCGAGCACCAGGAAGGGCAGCACGATGCCGGCCGTGACCTTGATGCCGACCCCCGCGGCCAGCGTGAGCGCGCCAGCGCGGTAGCGCGGCGCGCGCGGTGCTCGCGTTCTCGCCCGCGGTCGGCTGCCGCGCGCCGCTGGCAGGCGCGACGGCGGTCAGCGCGAGCGCCGCCGACAGTGAGAGCAAGACGATTGCGTCGTTGTGCGCGCCGCCGATCGCGAGCACGAGCATGACCGGGTTCAGGCCCACGAACGCGGCCGCCCAGCGGCGGCTGTGGCCGAGGCGACCGGCCGCGCGCACGACCAGCGCGACCGCGCCGAGGCTGCAGAGGACCGCAAGCGCCTTGAACGTCCAGAGCGCGCCGGCGAGTCCCAAAGGCGCCGTGGCGTAGCTCGCCAGCGTGAACAGCGGGCCGTAGGGGGAGTGCAGAAAGGGCCATCCGAGGAAGCTGAAGATCGGATCGGAGGGCACGTTGGCGGCCACGCGCGTATACGGGTCAAGCCCGTGCAGGGCGCCCATGCGGGCAAAGCCCACATAGCCGAACACGTCCTGGGAGATGAGCGGCGGCCCGAGCAGCAGGATCAGGTACGCCGCGAGGATCGCCGCGGCGATCGCGCGCATCGGCAGCGCTTTTGCCGCGACCAGCACGAGCAGATAGCTCGCGAACATGATCAGCGTCAGCGTTTGGAAGCTGCCCTTGCTGATGCCCACGTCAAGGCCCTCCAGCGGGCCCGCCATCCACGCCGGCCACCCGCCGCTGCGGCCGGGGACGTAGATCGAGGGCCGCGTGGCGGCTCCCGCGCAGAGCAGGAAGACGCTTGCGCCGACGCCGAGCAGCCCGAGCGAGCCGAGCGCGCGCAGCGCGACCGCGGGCCGGCGAGGATCCGCCTGGGCGCCGGTCAGCCCGTGGGTCGGTGCGGCGATCGCCACGCGGTGTGTGGGGGTCGCGGCCTGTATCGGCTCATTGTTGCGTCTAGGCGCCCGCGTACCGGTCGCCGCAGGCGATAACCTGTGCGCGGAGCGCCCGAGGGGGGAAGCATGTCCGCGGGCGAGCACTGGTGCCGAACGAGAACCCTCCGCTCGCGCGGAGGCCGAACCTGCATATGCGAACTCGACACCGCAAACGCCCTGAGGGTCGCACACCGGGACCGCGCCGCGTCCTGATCCTGTCGGCGGACGTCGGCGAGGGTCACGCCGCCGCCGCGCGCTCGCTCGCGCGCCAGATCGAGGACTCGCCGCAGCCCGCGGAGGTCACCGTGATCGACGGCCTCGCGGCCATGGGGCCGCTGCTGCGCCCCGTCGTCGAGGACGGCTATCGCGTGCAGCTGCGCTTCCTTCCCTGGACCTATACGGCGATCTACTGGCTGCTCGAGCACGTCGCGCCGGTGCGCGGGCTGACCCGGCGCCTGCTGTGTCTGCTGGGGTCGCGCCCGCTCGCGCGGCGCATCGCCACATACGACCCCGACGTCGTCGTGTCCACCTATCCCGCGGTGACGGTCGTGCTTGCGCGGCTGCGACGCACGGGCGCGGTGAGATGCCCGACGGTCGCCACGATCACCGACCTGACGGGCCTCTTCTTCTGGGCGCAGTCGGGGATCGACACGCACGTCGTGATGTACGGCGAGTCGATCTCGGCCGTCGAGCGGATCGCGGGGCCGGGCAGCGCGCAGCTCGTGCCGCCGCTCATCTCCGCGGAGTTCCTCAGCCCCCGCTGCCCGGTCGAGTCTCGCCGCGCGCTCGGGCTCCCCGAACAGGGACGCATGGTGGTCGTATCCGGCGGAGGCTGGGGTGTGGGGGACATCGCAGGAGCGGTGCGCGAGTTCACCCGCGTGCCCGAGGTGACGAGCATCGTCTGCCTGGCGGGTCGCAACGAGCACCTCGCGCACAAGCTCCACAGCGCCTTCGCCGACCATCCGGAGGTGCATGTCTACGGCTTCACGGATCGGATGCCCGAGCTGCTTGCGGCCGCGGACGTGCTCGTGCACTCCACCGGTGGGGTTACGTGCCTGGAGGCGATGGTCGCCGGCACGCCTGTCGTCTCATACGGGCTGCCGGTCGGTCACGCGCGGCTGAACACGCGCGCGATGGCCGACCTGGACCTCGTGCGCCTGGCCAACGACACCGACGAGCTGCGCGAGCAGGTGAAGGCGAGCTTCGCCACCGATCCGCAACCGGAGCCCGTGACGCAGCCTGGAGCGCTCGGCGCGGCCAGCGAAGGCGACGGTGCGTCGCCGCAGGCGATCAGCGCCGCGGACGTGGTGCTCGACGCCCCGCGGCGTGTGCGCCCGATTCCCGCCTGGCGGCTTCGGACGGTCGCCATCTGCAGCCAGCTCGCGCTGGTGCTCGTGGTCGGCGCGTGGGTGATGTCGACCGACGAGGTGACGGCGGTGGCGATCAAGCTGCTGCGCGTGCACCCGCTCGCGCACGTCGACACGAGCCAGCGCGCGGTCGGTGTCGTCGTGCGCGTTCCCGCGGTCGATGCGCGGCTGGTGGCCGGCGAGCTCGCCGCGCGCGACATCCATGTCTCCTTCGCCGACGCCGGGCGCACGCCGCGGCGCACGGACATCCTCAGGCTACGGTCGCTGAGCGACGAACTCATGCCCGAAGTGCCCGGATCGGCGCCTGTGCGCTGGCTGCGCACGCGCGCGACGCTGCACTCCCAGGCGCGCGCGCTGGGGCTCGGGCATCGCTTCTACTACCTGCAGCCCAGCGGCGGCCTCGCCGTCGGTCAGCTGGTGCTGGCGCGCACGGTTGGAGCGACGCCGGTCAGCGGTGCGCTGCGGCTGAACGCGACCGGCTCGCTGCCTCAGCGCCCGGCGCGCGCCGGCGACGTCGTGGTCGTCGCGGTCAACGGCTCGCCCTCGTCGGTGCTCGGGCTCGAGCGGGTCGTCTCCTGGCTTGAAGCGTACGGGCTGCGCGTCGAGCCGCTCGAGAAGTTGATGCGCTCGCCTTCCATCAGCGCGAGCAGCAGCGGCGAGCGCACGAGCATCACCGCGCCGGCGATCAGCAGCGCGAGCGAGGCGACGAGCGGCACGCCGTAGAACGGCGTGTCGCTGAGGTGCTCGCCGAACAGCAGCGGCGCGAGCGCCACGGGGACGATCGTCTGAGTCACGAACACGACCGGCGCGACCTGGATCGCCGGGCGCTCCTGCAGCGCGCTCATCTCGCTCAGCAGCGCGACGCCCGAAGCGGCCGCCGTCGCGATGCCCCACGCGATCGCGACGCCGAGGTGGCCGAGGGCCAGATCGTCGGAGGCGAGCTTGGTCGCCACGCCACTCCAGGCATAGGCCATGCCCGCGCCGGCCATCGTCACCGTCGCCGAGGTATGAAGCAGCGTGCGCAGCAGGTAGGGCGCCAGGCTGAGCACCGCGAGGACGACCAGCACGAGCGTGAGCGTCAGGTCCGCGGAGGTGCTGACCGGTGCTGCGCGGCGGCGCGCTCAGCGCGATGCCGACCACGCCGACGACGATCGCGCACATCGCGACGTGCTCGTTGCGTCCGGCATGCTCGCCGAGCACCCGCTGCGCGAGGAACAGCAGCACGAGCAGCCCGATCGCGAGCGCAGGCTGCACGACGACGAGCGGCGCGAGCAGCAGCGCGACCACCTGAAGCGGCCAGCCGGCGATCGAGAGCCCGGTGCCGACCAGCCAGCGCGTGCGCTGGGCCAGCCGCCACGCCAGCGCGAGTCGCAGGTGCTCGTCGGCCGGCGCCTCCTTGGCGTCGAGCGCCTGGATCGTGATCCCTAGGCTGTAGAGGCTCGAGGCACCGACGGCCGCCATGATTCCGAGGACCAGTTCGACCATAGACGCCAACGATCATCGCAGCCCCGGCGGGACGTTCGCGCGCGCCGTAGCCGGCGTGGCGATGGCAAGCTACGCGCTGCCCGCGCTGGCGGGCGCCTGGCCGGCGCTGCGCGGACCGTTGGGAATCGAGGACCGCACACGCAGCGGCCGCGGGTACGCGATCACCTTCGACGACGGTCCGCACGCGCAGGGGACTCCGGCGGTCCTCGAGGTACTCGCGCGCGCGCAGGTGAGCGCGACGTTCTTCCTGGTCGGCGAGCAGGTGAAGCGCAACCCGTCGCTGGCGGGCGAGGTCGTGGCGGCCGGGCACGGCATCGGGCTGCACTGCAACCGCCATCGCAACCTGCTGCGCCTGACCCCCGGCCAGGTGCGCGATGACATCGCGCGCGCGCAGGAGCTGATCGAGCGCGCGACCGGGCGCGAGGTGACGCTGTATCGCCCGCCCTACGGTGTGATCAACGCCTCGGCGCTGCGCCTGACGCGTGAGCGCGGTTGGCGCGCGCTGCTCTGGAGCCAGTGGGGGCGCGACTGGACGGCGCACGCCACGCCCGAGTCGATCGCCGCGTGCGCGACCGACGGCGCGAGCGAGGGTTCGGTGCTGCTGTTGCACGACGCCGACGACTACTCGGCGCCCGGCTCGTGGCGGCGCACCGCGGCGGCTCTGCCGCGCGTGCTCGAGACGCTCGCCGAGCGGGGCCTCTCACCCGTCGCGCCCTGAGCGCGAGCTCACCGGCGCCAGGCGACCGATCGCCCCGGCGGCCTCTGGGCGGCGGGATAACATCGACGAGTTGTCCACCGCGGTGTCGATCGATACGAGCAGCTCGGCGACGACCCTGCCGCAGGCGCAGGGCGCCGCTGTGCAGACGGTCTCACCCGACCGCCCTCGCTGGTGGGGGGAGCTGTTGGTCGTGGTCTGGCTGTGCTGGGTCTATGACGCGATCACCAACCTGGCGCCGCTGCGGGTGCACGCCGCGATCGGCCACGCCGAAGGGATCCTCTCGCTGGAGCGCTCGCTGCACCTCGATCCCGAGCTGACGCTCGACCGCTGGCTGTCGGCGCACCACACGCTCGGATTGGCCGTCTCTGACTATTACGACAACGCCCACTTCATCGTCACGCTCGGACTGCTGGGCTGGCTGTGGTGGCGGCGGGCGGACATCTACCGGCCGCTGCGAAACTCGCTGGTCGCGGTGAACCTGCTGGCGTTCGTAGTGTTCTGGCGTTACCCGGTGGCGCCGCCGCGGATGCTGCGGGGATTCACCGATGTGGTCGCCTCGACGCACGCCTTCGGCTCCTGGCACACAGGCGAACTGGCCTCGCACGCCAACGAGCTGGCAGCGATGCCGTCGCTGCACATCGCGTGGGCTGTGTGGTGCACGATCGTCGTCTGGCAGCTGACTACCCGCCTCTGGGCGCGCGCGCTGGCGGTCGTGTACCCGTGTCTGACGGCGTTCGCGGTGCTCGCGACGGGCAATCATTTCCTGCTCGACATCGTCGGCGGGCTGGTAGTCCTGGCGATCGCGACGGCGATCGCTCGGCTGCTGGCGAACATGACCGCCGGGCGCTCCGAACGGCACGCGTACCGCATGTCACAAACTTGTTACGAAGTCGCCGACCCGGTAGACTAGCCGCGCCGCCTCGGGGGGAAGCAAGCGCTTCAGCGGTCCGCTGTGCAGCAGGACGCGCGGATCCTCCCGTCGGTAGGGTGGCGGCAACCACATGCCCGAACTCGACGCAAACGAACATCCAAACGGCCTCAACGGCGCCCCTTCGGCGGGTGCGCTGGCCGTTGCCACCCCGGCGATCGAGCGGACTTCACACTCGCCACAGCAGGGCACCGGTTCAGGCGCGCGAAGCCGCGATTCGCTGAGCGCCGCAGCGCGCCAGGGGGGCGTCGGGCGGGGCGCGAATGGATGGAGGAAGGGCTTGAGCGCGTTCGCGCAATACCTCGACGTCGTGCTCGTCGTGGTCGCCGCGCCGGTGGCGTTGTCGCTCGGAGCGCCGCTGTTCGGCTATCTCGTCGGAGCGATCGCGTGGGTGCTGCAGCGAGTGCTCGAACACGTCGACAAGCGCCTGGTTGCCAGGGCTGCGCGAGCCGCGCAACCGCCTCGGCCTGAGCCTGTTCGAGGCCTTCGGGCGCATCTGGCTGCTGGCCGGCGCGATCATCCTCGCCGGCGCGGCCGGCGGACGCGCCGACGGCCTGACCGCTGCGCTTGTCATCTTCGCCGCCTACTCGGTGGCGTTCGCGATCCGGGTGGTCAGCGGTCGCTCACAGCACGCCGCGAGCCGAGAGGCAGCGCGATGACCACCGTCGAGGACGCGACGAAGGCCACGGGGGGGATGAGCAAAGCCCGCAAGATCACGCTGTGGATCGCGGTCGTGTACGTGGTCGGGCTGGTGGCGTTCGCGGTCGGCTTCGGGATTCACGGCCACAAAAACGAAAACTTCAAGGTGATCGACAGCTTTCACCTCGAAAGCTGGTTCAAGATCGCCGGCCCGCTGCAGTTCGACAAGGGCGTTCTCTACCTGCTGATCGCGACGATCCTCACGCTCGGGATCATGCTGTACGTCGCGCGGCACATGCAAAAGCGCCCCGGGCGCCTGCAGGTGGCCGTGGAGAGCGCCTACAACCTGATGTCGCAGGTCACGCGCGACAACATGAGCGAAAAGCTGAGCAAGAAATGGTTCCCGCTCGTCTTCACGCTGTTCATCTTCATCCTCGTGTCGAACCTGATCGGCTACATACCGCTGCCGGTCGACTCCCAGAACACGTTCAACGTGTTCGGCGCGCACATCCCGTCGTTTCAGATCTATGCGGCCGTGACGAACGTCGCGGTGCCGCTCGTGCTCGCGCTCGGCGTGTTCGTCGCCTACAACGTCGAAGGAGTACGAGCTCACGGCCCTATCGGCTACCTGAAAAGCCTGATCCCGAAGGGTGTCGGCGGGCCGATGCTGCTCCTGATCTTCCCGCTGGAGATGCTGTCCAACTTCGTCCTGCGGCCGCTCTCGCTCACCATCCGGCTATGGGCGAACCTGCTGGCGGGGCATCTGCTGATCGACTTCATGGCGGGGAACCTCGCCGTGCTCCTCGGGCTGCAGCTGCTCGGCTGGCTGACGCTGCCGATCGGAGTCGTCATCTACCTGTTCGAGGCCGTCCTGATCGCCGGCCTGCAGGCATTCATCTTCGCCATCCTGACGGCCATCTACCTCGGCGGGGCGACCGCCGCAAGCCACTAAGCACTCGACAAGGAGAACGATGCTCGCTCACGTCTTACCTTTCATGTCTATCCATATAGGCATTCCACTGGCCGCCGCAGTAGAAGCGTCAAAGGAAGTTGGCGCGAACGCCGGTAAAGCGATCGCGCTCGGCGTGGGCGCCGGCGGAGGCGCCGCGGGCGCCGGCGCGGGCATCGGGATGCTGTTCGGCAAGGTGATCGAGGCGACCACGCGCCAGCCGGAGATGAAAGACGAGATCACCTCCATTCAGTGGCTTGGCTTCGCGCTCACCGAGGCGACATTCTTCTACGGCCTGGTGGGCGGCTTCATCGCCTTCTTCCTGTAGGTCACGATGCACGCTCTCGCCGCCATCGTCACCGCGCCGCTCGCCAGCGAGTCGTGGCTGATCACCCCGAACGTCGGCCTGATGGTCTGGACGTTCGTCGTCTTCGGCATCTCGCTGTACATCCTCAAAAGGGCCGTGTTCCCGCGCATCATCGCGGCGCTCGACGAACGCCGCGCGGCCATCGACGAGTCGATCGACGCCGCCGAGCGCACTCGTCAGGAGGCCGACAAGATCCTCGCCGAATACCGCGAGCGTCTGGCCGAGGCCAGGGCGCAGTCCGAGGAGATCGTCCAACGCGCTCGCCACACGGCCGAGTCGCACGAGAGCGAGGCCAAGGAGCACGGTCGCGAGCTGCTCGCCGAAGCCGCCCAGCGCGCCGAACGCGACATCGAGACCGCGACCAAGCGCGCGCTCGACGATCTCCGCAGAGAGGTCGCGGACCTGACCGTCATGGCCACCGAGAAGGTGACACGCAAGGCCCTCACCGACGACGACCAGCGCAGGCTGGTCGAGGAGGCGCTCGGCGAACTGGACTTCTCCGGCCTGTCCTCCGGCGCGACCAACAACTGATGGAGGAGCTCGGCCAGGTATACGCCCGCTCGCTGTTCCAGGTCGCGCGCGACCAGGGCAAGCTCGACGCCGTGCGCGAGCAGATCGGTCAGTTCGCGGACGCGCTGGAGGAGAATCGCGAGCTGGCGATGTTCTTCTTCTCGCCCTATTTCTCGACCGCCGAGAAGCAGGACGGGCTGAGGAGGGTCCTGGACGGGGCCGACGAGAGCATCGTCAACTTCCTCAACCTGCTGATCGAAAACCACCGCATGCCCGTGATCTTCCGCATCCGCCAGGAGTTCGAGCGGTTGTGGGAGGAGGAGAACAGGACGCTGCCGGTCGAGATCACGAGCGCGATCGCGCTCGATCAGGCCACCACCGAGAGCCTCGGCGCGACGATCGGTGAGCGAGCTGGGCGCAAGGTCATGCTCACGACGCGCGTCGACCCCGACATCCTGGGCGGCATCGTGGTCAGGGTGGGCAACTCGATCCTCGATGCCTCAATTCGCAACCGACTGGAGCAGCTGCGCAGGCACGTTGCCCAAGGAGCCTCTTAGCCATCATGCAGATCAATCCCGACGAGATCACAAGCATCCTCAAGAGCCGCATCGAGGGGCTCGACGCCGGCCGTGCCGAGCTCACCGAGGTGGGCACCGTGCTGTCGGTGGCAGACGGCATCGCCCGACTGCACGGCCTGGAGAACTGCATGTCCTTTGAGATGCTCGAGCTCCCACACGGAGTGACGGGACTCGCGCTGAACCTCGAGTCAGACAACGTCGGCGCGGTGCTGTTCGGCGACTGGGAGCAGATCTCAGAGGGCGACACCGTCAGGCGCACCGGCTCGCTGCTGGAGATCCCCGTCGGCGATCAGCTGCTGGGGCGGATCGTGGATCCGCTCGGTCGTCCGCTGGACGGCAAGGGGCCGATCGATGTGACCGAGACGCGCCCGGCGGAGTTCAAGGCGCCCGGCGTCGTCCAGCGCCAGCCGGTCAAGGAACCGATGCAGACCGGGCTGAAGGCGATCGACGCGATGATCCCGATCGGCCGCGGCCAGCGCGAGCTGATCATCGGCGACCGCCAGACCGGCAAGACGGCGATCGCGATCGACACGATCATCAACAACAAGGACACCGGCGTGGTGTCGGTCTACGTGGCCATCGGCCAGCGGATGGCAACCGTCGTCGCGCTTGCTCAGACGCTCGACGAAAACAACGCTCTCGACAGCACGATCATCGTCGCCGCGCCGGCCGACGAGGCCGCGCCGATCAAGTTCATGGCGCCCTATGCGGGCTGCGCGATGGGCGAGCACTACCTCTACAACGGGCGCGCGGCGCTGTGCGTCTACGACGATCTGACCAAGCATGCATACGCCTACCGCCAGATGTCGTTGCTGCTGCGCCGTCCCCCGGGACGTGAGGCCTATCCGGGCGACGTCTTCTACCTGCACTCGCGCCTGCTCGAGCGCGCCGTCAAGCTCAACGATGAGCTCGGCGGCGGCTCGCTGACAGCGCTGCCGATCATCGAGACGCAGGCCGGCGACGTGTCGGCCTACATCCCCACGAACGTGATCTCGATCACCGACGGGCAGATCTTCCTGGAGTCGAAGCTGTTCAACTCCGGCGTGCGCCCGGCGATCAACGTCGGCATCTCGGTGTCGCGGGTCGGCGGAAACGCTCAGATCGGCCCGATGAAGAAAGTGGCCGGACGGATCAAGCTCGAGCTCTCCCAGTACCGCGACCTGGAGGCGTTCGCGCAGTTCGGCTCAGACCTCGACGCCGACACGCAGCGCACGCTGGCGCGCGGTGAGCGACTGGTGATGACGCTCAACCAGCACGAGCGTGCGCCATTGCCCGTCGAGGACCAGACGGTGCAGATCTATGCCGCCACCAACGGCTTCCTCGATCGCCTGAACGTCGATCGCGTGACCGAGTTCCTGCTGGAGCTCACGGAACGCATGCATGCAGAGCACGGCGACCTGCGCGCCAAGATCGCCGCGGGCGACTGGTCGGATGAGACCCAGAAGTCCGTCAACGACGCCGTTTCGGCCTTCGCGCGGGACTTCGGCTATGACCTCGACGAGGAGGGCGAAAAGCTCGAGGAGGCGGCGGCGGTCTAGCCGTCGTAACGGAAATCTCATGCCATCTCAGCGCGACGTCAAGAACAAGATCGCCTCGGTGAAGAACATCCAGAAGATCACCCGCGCGATGGAGATGGTCGCCGCTGCGCGGCTGCGTCGCGCCGAGCAGCGCATCGAGGCGCTGCGCCCCTACGCAACGGCGCTTCGGCGGATGACCCGCCAGGCTGCGCGGGCGGCCGGATCGGAGGCCTCGGGGCTGCCGCTGCTCAAGGCGCACGAGCCCGAACGCAACGTTGGGCTGCTGCTGATCACCGGCGACCGCGGGCTGGCGGGTGGGTTCAACTCGCAGATCATCCGCGCCGGATTGCGCCTCTCGGGTGAACTGGACGAGCAGGGACAGCAGAGCGTCTGGTATGCGACCGGGCGGCGCGGCGTCTCTTCGCTGAGTTTTCGCGGGCGCGAGCTCAGCGGAAGCTACACGGGATTTGCCGATCGCCCCGCCTACGCCGACGCGCGGTCTGTGGCCGACGATCTGATCGCGGCGTACATCGACGGCCGCATCGATCGCGTGGAGCTGATCTTCAACTCCTACGTCTCGCCGCTCACCCAGACCGTCACGCGCGAAACGCTGCTGCCGCTGACGCACGCGATCGTCGGGGGCGACGACGAGGACGGCGCCTCGACCGAGGCCGACGAGAGCCGCCCGACGCCCGTCGAGTATGAGCCGGAGCCGGACAAGATTCTGCGCCGGTTGGTCCCCGACTACGTCGAGATCTCGATCTACCGCGCGCTCGTGGAGTCGGCCGCCGGCTTCTTCGGCGCGCAGATGACCGCGATGCGCAGCGCCTCGGAGAACGCGGGGGAAATCATCACCGACTACACGCTGCAGATGAACCGCGCCCGCCAGGCGGAGATCACGCAGGAGATCATGGAGGTCGTCGCCGGCGCCGAGGGCCTCAGTTAGCACGACGACAGTCGACGATCCAACCACCGACAATTTCGACCCAGATTCACTAGGAGACGAGGGAAACCAATGGATGCCAGCACAGCCACCGAGCCAACAGCCGCCACCAACGGCGCCGGCGCCCAGCGCAACGTCGGGCGCATCGAGGAGATCCAGGGCGTTGTGATCGAGGCCGTGTTCACCGAGCGCCTGCCGGAGATCAACCACGCCATCACGATCGCCCGTCCCAAGGCGGCGGCCGATGAGGAGGCGCCGGGGATCAGCACCGAGGCCGGCGGCGACGTGCTTGTGTGCGAGGTCCAGCAGCACCTCGGTGACGACCGCGTGCGGGCGGTCGCGATGGACACCACAGACGGCCTGTCGCGCGGCCTGGAGGTGATCGACACCGGCGCTCCGATCACCGTGCCCGTCGGGGACGTGACGCTCGGGCGCATCTTCAACCTGCTCGGCGAACCGATCGACCTCGGCGAGGACCTGCCGGCGGGCGTCGAGCGTCGCAGCATCCACCAGCCGGCTCCGCGCGTCGAGGACCTCACGCCGACGACGGAAATGTTCGAGACCGGGATCAAGGTCATCGACCTGCTGGCCCCCTATGCCAAGGGCGGCAAGGTCGGGCTGTTCGGCGGCGCGGGCGTGGGCAAGACGGTGCTGATCCAGGAGCTGATCCACAACCTCGCCAAGGAGCACGGCGGGCTATCGGCCTTCTGTGGCGTGGGAGAGCGCTCGCGAGAGGGCAACGACCTGTGGCTGGAGATGAAGGAGTCGGGCGTGCTCGAGAAGACGATGCTCGTCTTCGGTCAGATGAACGAGCCGCCCGGAGCCCGTATGCGCGTGGCCTTGTCGGGCCTGACGATGGCCGAATACTTCCGCGACCAGGGACAGGACGTGCTGCTGTTCATCGACAACATCTTCCGCTTCGTGCAGGCCGGCTCCGAGGTCTCGGCGCTGCTCGGCCGGATGCCCTCCCAGGTCGGCTATCAGCCGACGCTCGAGACCGAGATGGGCCAGCTGCAGGAGCGCATCACCTCCACCAAGAGCGGCTCGGTGACGTCGATCCAGGCGATCTACGTGCCGGCCGACGACTACACCGACCCGGCTCCCGCGTCGGTGTTCGCGCACCTCAACGCGACCACCGCGCTCTCGCGCGCGATCTCTGAAAAAGGCATCTACCCGGCGGTCGACCCGCTCGACTCCACCTCGACGATCCTCAAGGCGGACATCCTCGGCGAGGACCACTTCCGCGTGGCCAACAACGTCAAGGAGATCCTGCAGCGCTACAAGGAGTTGCAGGACATCATCGCGATCCTCGGGATCGACGAGCTCTCCGACGAGGACAAGCTGACCGTGCAGCGCGCGCGGCGCATCGAGCGCTTCCTCTCCCAGCCGTTCTTCGTGGCGGAAGAGTTCACAGGGACGCCGGGCGCCTACGTGCCGATCGCAGAGACGATTCGCGGCTTTGAGGAGATCATCGAAGGCAAGCACGACGAGGTTCCCGAGAGCGCCTTCTTCTTGAAGGGCACGATCGACGAGGTCGTCGAGGCGGCCAAGAAATGAGCCACACGAAGTTTCCAGCCGAAGTGCTCACGCCCGAGGGCGAGGTGTTCTCCGAGGAGATCGAAATGCTCTCGACGCGCACGACGGTGGGCTCGATCGGCATCCTCGCCAACCACGAGCCGCTGCTGGCGACGCTCGAGCCGACAGAGTTGCGCCTTTATCGCTCAGAGACCGACATCGTGCGCTTCGCGCAGGCCGAGGGCTACCTGCAGTTCGCCAACAACCGCGCGCTCGTGCTCGTCGAGGAGGCGGTCGCGCCCGACGAGCTCGATCGCGGTGCGCTGGAGGCCAAGCTGTCCGACGCGCGGGGCGCGCTCGAGCGCGCCGAGGCTGGCAGCGAGGAACACGCTCGTGCCCAGCGCGACGTACGCCGCTACGAGGCGTTCCTCGCGAGCGGGCGCTAGCCTGGGCGTGCGCGATGCACGCCGCCGATACACCGCAAACACCGCACTTCAAGCGCCCGGGATGGTTCACGAAGAACGTCTTCAACCGTGCCGTCGCCGGGCTGACGCGGCTGGGGCTGAGCGTGTGGGGCTCGCGCGTGCTCGAAGTGCGCGGGCGCACGTCGGGGCAGTGGCGGCGCACGCCGGTGAACCTGCTGACGTTCGAGGGCCAGCGCTACCTGGTCGCGCCGCGCGGGCAGACCCAGTGGGTGCGCAACATGCGCATCAGCGGCGGAGGCCGGCTGAGGCTCGGCGGGCGCACCGAGGACTTCAGCGCCGTCGAGCTGCCCGACGAGCAGAAGGTGCCGGTGCTGCGCGCATACCTGAAGCGCTGGAAGGCCGAGGTCGGCGTGTTCTTCGAAGGCGTCGGCCCGGATGCGACCGACGAGGAGCTGCTGCGCATCGCCGATCGCCATCCGGTGTTTCGGCTGGCGTAGACGCGACACGCCGGGGCGGCGCAGGCTCGCCTTCCGGTCGGTTCAGCGGCTAGCCTTCCCGCCTCATGAGCGCCCCGCGCGAGCCCATCGCAGTGATCGGCACCGGCTACGTCGGGCTGGTCACGGCTGCCGGCTTCGCCGAGCTGGGCAGCGATGTGTGGTGCGTGGACGTGGACGCGCGAGAAGATCGAGCGGCTGCGCGCGGGCGAGGTGCCGATCTATGAGCCCGGATTGGAGGAGCTGCTGGCGCGAAACTCCGAGCGACTTCACTTCTCGACCGAGCTTGGCGACGCGCTCGCGCACGCTCGCCTGCTGTTCGTGGCCGTGGGTACCCCGCCGACCTACTCCGGCGACGCCGACCTCTCGGCGGTGCACGCGGTGCTCGAGGGAATCCCGGCCTCCGAGGACCGCGCGCTGGTGATGAAGTCGACCGTGCCGTGCGGCACGGGCGCCTCGGTGCAGCGGACGCTTCAGGCGCAGGGCAAGGGCGCTCTCAGCTACGTCTCGTGTCCCGAGTTCCTCAAGGAGGGCTCGGCCGTGGAGGACTTCCTGCACCCCGACCGCGTGGTTGTCGGGGATAGCGGCGACTGGGCCGGCGACGCGGTGATCGAGCTCTACGCGCCGCTGCAGGCGCCGCTCGTGCGCACCGACATCGCCAGCGCCGAGATGGTCAAGCTGGCGTCGAACGCCTTTCTGGCGACGAAGATCTCGTTCATCAACGAGATCGCCAACGTGTGCGAGGAGACGGGCTCAGACGTCGTCGAGGTGGCGCGCGGCATGGGCCTTGACGCGCGCATCGGGCCGAAGTTCCTACAGGCCGGGATCGGCTTCGGCGGCAGCTGCTTTCCCAAGGACGTCGATGCGCTCAAGCAGCTGGCCGGCAACTCCGGCTATCACTTTCAGCTGCTCACAGCCGTGATCGAGGTCAACGAACTGCAAAAGCGCCGCGTGATCGGCAAGCTGCACAAGCACCTCGGGGGGCTTGTCGGCAAGCGCGTGGCGCTCTTCGGCCTGGCCTTCAAGCCCAACACCGACGACATGCGCGAGGCCTCCTCGCTGGTGCTATCCGCGCGCCTGAGCGCCGACGGCGCCGAGGTCGTCGCCTATGACCCGGTCTCCGAGCAGCAGGCGCGCAGCCTGGTGAGCTCGATCGCGTTCGCCGGCTCTCCGCTGGACGCCGCGCGCGACGCCGACGCGGTGGTCCTCGTCACCGAGTGGCCGGAGTTCATCGACTGCGACTGGACGCAGGTAGCCGCGGTCATGCGCGGTAACGTGGTGATCGATGGGCGCAACGCGCTCGACGCCGACGCGGTGCGCGCGGCGGGGCTCGTCTATGAAGGCATCGGCCGCAACGGCGTGGGCTGATGCAGGCGGTGATTCTCGTCGGAGGCGAGGGCACGCGGCTGCGCCCGCTGACCTCGACCGTCCCGAAGCCGGTCGTGCCGCTCGTGGACCGACCGTTCATCTCGTTCATGCTGCAGTGGCTGAAGGGCCATGGCGTCGACGACGTGATCATGTCGTGCGGCTTTCTGGCGACGAGCGTGCGAAACGTCCTCGGCGACGGCTCGGGAATGGACATCAGGCTGCGCTTCGTCGAGGAGCCCGACCCGCGCGGCACGGCCGGCGCGCTGAAGTTTGCCGAGTCGATGCTCGACGAGCGCTTTCTCGTGCTCAACGGCGACGTGCTGACCGACATCGACCTCAGCGCGCAGATCGCCCAGCACGAGCGGACCCGCGCCAGGGCGACGCTCGCGCTGGTCCCCGTGGCCGATCCGTCGGCCTACGGGCTCGTGCATCTCAACGACGACAGCTCGGTGCGCGACTTCGTCGAGAAGCCGAGCTCTGACAGCATCGACACGAACCTGATCAGCGCCGGCGCCTATGTGGTCGAGCGCGAGATCCTGCAGCTCGTAGCGCCCGAGCAGAACGTGTCGATCGAGCGCGAGGTCTGGCCGCGGCTGATCGGGAGCGGCCTGTACGGCTTTCCCTCGCAGGGCTACTGGCTGGACATTGGCACGCCCGAGCGCTACCTGCAGGGCACCTTCGACATCATCGAGGGCAACGTCGATACGGCGGTATCGCGGCGGCTGGGCGGCGATTGGCTGGCGATCGACGCAGGCGCGCGGGTCTCGGGCCGCGTGATCCCGCCGGCGGTGCTCGAGCGCGGCGTACACGTGGCCGAGGGAGCGATCGTTGGCAGCCTCGTCGTGCTCGCCAGCGACGTGTCGATCGGGGCTCGATCGACGGTCGAGCGCTCGGTGATCCTCAACGGCGCGCAGATCGGCGAGGACTGCACGCTGCGCGACTGCATCATCTCCGCCGGCTGTCGCGTCGGTGCGCGCAGCCAGGTCAGCGACGGATCGGTGCTCGGCGAGGGCGTGACCGTCGGGGCTGACAACGTGATAACGCACGGGGCGCGTATCTTTCCCGGTGTCGCGCTGCCAGATGGCGCGATCAGGTTCTAGGCGCCGGGTCAGCCCTCCGGCGTGATGCCTGTCCCGTCCCGTCCACAGGAGGTGCGCAGCAGATGACCGATGGCAGCCTCGCAGCGACGCCCGCCGCCGAGGAGCTCTCGCGGGAGGCGATAGCCCAGGTCGACAGCTCCGGCCAGCTGGGCCACGTGCTGGCGCTCCCAGAGCAGCTGCGCGACGCGCTGTGGCGCGTGGAGTCGGCGGACATGCAGCCTCAAGACGCCGCGGCCGGGCTCGTCGTGGCCGGGATGGGCGGCTCGGCGATCGGCGGTGCGCTCGCGCGCGCCGCGCTGGGCGACCAGGCGTCGCGGCCGATCTTCGTCACGCGCGGCTACGGTCTGCCGACGTGGACGACGCCGGACACGATGGTCCTCTGCGCCAGCTACTCGGGCGAGACCGAGGAGACGCTCGCCTGCTATGAGTCGGCGGGCGCGCTCGGCGCGGCGCGCACGGTCGTGACCACCGGTGGGCGTCTCGCTGAGATGGCGCGCGCCGACGGCGTGCCGGTGATCCCGCTGCCCGCCGGCTTTCAACCGCGCGCCGCGGTCGCCTACATGACCGTCGCTGCGCTCGAGGTGGCGGCGCTCAGCGGAGCCGGGCCGCGGCTGACCTCCGAGGTCGATGTCGCCGCCTCGCACAGCGAGCAGCTGGTCGAGGAGTGGGGCCCGGACGCGCCCGAGAGCTCGCTGGCGAAGGAGATCGCGCGCGGGCTGCATGGGACGACGCCGGTGATCGCGGGCGCAGGGCTGACCGCCCCGATCGCCTACCGCTGGAAGACGCAGGTCAACGAGAACGCCAAGCAGCCCTGCTTTGCCAATGAACTGCCCGAGCTCAACCACAACGAGATCGCAGGCTGGGAGGGCGCCCAGGAAGTGGGTCGCTTCTCGGCCGTGTTTCTCGATGACTCAGACGCCCACCCGCGCGTCAAGGAGCGCATGGACCTGACCGAGCGGGCGATCGCGCCGAGCTCGGTGGCGAGCTTTCGCGTGCAGACGCGCGGGCAGACCGCGATCGAGCGCGTGATCTCGCTCGTGCTGCTCGGCGACCTGGTCTCGATCTATCTGGCGGCGCTGCGCGGCGCAGATCCCGGGCCCGTGACCGCGATCGAGGAGCTGAAGGCCGCCTTGGCAAAGGGCTGAGACGCGCCCGCCCGGCGCAATCTGCTCGCCTTCGGCAGCCGCCAGCCGGCCGTCCACTCGGCCGAGGGCCCCTGGTAGGGTGACGGCCATGACCACCGCAACCGCCACGCCCACCAGCACCGACACCCCGTTCAAGGTCGCCGACCTCTCGCTGGCCGAGTTCGGACGCAAGGAGATCACGCTCGCCGAGCACGAGATGCCCGGCCTGATGGCGATCCGCGCCGAGTATGCCGACGCCCAGCCGCTGAAGGGCGCGCGCATCACCGGCTCGCTGCACATGACGATTCAGACGGCCGTGCTGATCGAGACGCTCACCGCGCTCGGCGCGGAGGTCCGCTGGTGCAGCTGCAACATCTTCTCCACCCAGGATCACGCGGCGGCGGCGATCGCGGTGGGACCGGACGGCTCGCCGGAGGACCCGCAAGGGGTGGCGGTGTTCGCCTGGAAGGGCGAGACGCTGCCCGAGTACTGGTGGTGCACCGAGCAGGCGCTTGCCTGGCCGCAGGGCGAGGACGGCTCGCGCGGCCCGAACATGATCCTCGATGACGGCGGCGACGCGACGCTGCTCGTGCACAAGGGAACCGAGTACGAGAAGGCCGGCGCGGTCCCCGACCCGGCGAGCGCGGACTCAGAGGAGCTCGGCGTGATCCTGACGCTGCTGACGCGCACGCTTGGCGAGGACCCGCAACGCTGGACGAAGGTCGGTCAGGGCATCAAAGGCGTCACCGAGGAGACGACCACCGGCGTGCACCGGCTGTATGAGATGACAGAGCGCGGCGAGCTGTTGTTTCCGGCGATCAACGTAAACGACTCGGTGACGAAGTCCAAGTTCGACAATCTCTACGGCTGTCGCCACTCGCTGATCGACGGCATCAATCGCGCCACCGACGTGATGATCGGCGGCAAGGTCGCGGCTGATCTGCGGATTCGGGGACGTCGGCAAGGGCTGCGCGGAATCGCTGCGCGGCCAGGGCGCGCGCGTCGTGGTGACCGAGATCGACCCGATCTGCGCGCTGCAGGCGGCGATGCAGGGCTATGAGGTTCGCAGGTTGGACGACGTCGTCGGCGAGGCGGACATATTCGTGACCGCCACCGGCAACCGCGACATCATCACCGCCGAGCAGATGGCCAAGATGAAGCACCAGGCGATCGTCGGGAACATCGGGCACTTCGACAACGAGATCGACATCGCCGGCCTGGCCAACGTGCCGGGCATCGAGCGGATCAACATCAAGCCTCAGGTCGACAAGTGGGTCTTCCCCGACGGCCACGCGATCATCATGCTGTCGGAGGGGCGGCTGCTGAACCTCGGCAACGCGACCGGGCACCCGAGCTTCGTGATGAGCAACTCGTTCTCAAATCAGACGATCGCCCAGATCGAGCTGTTCACCAAGAACGACGAGTACGAGCGCAGGGTGTACGTGCTGCCCAAGCACCTCGATGAGAAGGTCGCAAGACTCCACCTGGATGCGCTCGGTGTCGAGCTGACCGAGCTGACCGCCGAGCAGGCGGCCTACCTCGGGATCCCCGTCGGCGGCCCGTACAAGCCGGACCACTACAGGTACTAGCCCCGGGCGGCTGCTGGCCGGGGGGGCGGTGGGCCGATGAGAGCGATGGTTCTCGCCGCGGGGCTCGGCACGCGCCTGCGGCCGCTGACCTATGAGATCACCAAGCCGATGGTGCCCGTGCTCGACAGGCCGGTGATGGAGCACATCCTCGACCTGCTCGACCGCCACGGCTTTGAGCAGGTGGTCGCCAACCTGCACTACTTCCCGCAGATGATCCGCGATCACTTCGGCGAGCGGATCAGCTATCACGAGGAGCCAGAGCTGCTGGGCACAGCCGGGGGGGTGCGTGGCTGCGCGGAGTTCTTCGGCGATGAGCCGTTCCTCGTGATCTCCGGCGACGCGCTCACCGACATCGATCTGACGGCGCTCGTGCAGCGCCACCGCGAGGCGGGCGGGATCGCGACGCTGGCCGTCAAGCAGGTACGCGACACGCGCGAGTTCGGCGTCGTGCTGCACGATCGCGAGGGCAGGATCACGGGCTTTCAGGAGAAGCCCGACCCAGACGAGGCGCTGTCTGATCTGGGCAACTGCGGCATCTACGTGTTCGACCCGCAGATCTTCGACTACTTTCCCGAGCGTCCGTTCGCCGACTGGGCGCAGGACGTGTTTCCGGCGCTGCTCGAGAACGACGTCGCCTTCTACGTGCACGAGGTGCGTGACTACTGGAATGACATCGGCTCGCTTGCCGAGCTGCGACAGGGCACCTTCGACGCGCTCGCGGGCGAGCTGCGCCTGCAGGTTGCCGGGGAGGAGGTGGCAGCCGGGGTGATCGTCGCGAGCGGATCGTCGCTGCCCGATGACGCCGAGGTCGAGGGCGCTGCGTGGATCGGGCGCGACGTGCGGATCGGCGCTGGCGTGCGTCTGATCGGACCGATGGTCCTCGGCGATGGCACGCGGCTCGGCGATGGCGCGATGCTTCGCTCGAGCATCCTGCTGCCGGGCACCGAGATCGCCGCGGGGTCGATCCTCATCGACGCGATCGCCGGACACAGCGGAATGCTCGCGAGCTTGCGAGCGCACAGCTAGCCTGCCGCGCCAGGCGCCCGCAGGAGTACGTGGCGGGCGTTGCTAGCCTAGGAGCACACATAGCGTCGGAAGGGCCGCACGCCCGAGCAACCGGGCGCCCCTTCCAGAGAGCAGCGCCGGCAGGGACGCCGGCGATGAAATCCTCTCCGACCAAGGAGCCTGTGATGCAAATTGACATCAAGGGTCGCAACGTTCCGGTCACCGACGAGCTGCGCACGCACGCGCAGCGCCGTCTGACGAAGGTCTCGCGCCAGGTCTCAGACCTGGCCCGCCTGGAGATCGAGATATTCAAGGAGCCGAACCCGCGGGTCGCCGACTGTCAGGTCGTCGACGCGACGCTCTACCTGAAGGGCGTCACGCTGCGCGCGCACGACGCGTCGCGAGATATGACCCACACGCTGAACCTCGTGATCGACGAGCTCGCGCGCCAGGTCAAGCGCCATCGCGACAAGCGCCGCCATCGGCGCGAGGCGCACGCGGCCGTCGCGCGCGAAGCAGCCCGCCTGAGCCAGCGCGGGGCGACTTTGCCTTCGGTCTGAGCGTCGACGGCTGCGGCCGGCGGCGGCGGTCGGAAGCTATCCTTGGCCAATGCCCTCCCTGCTGGATCGCGCGCTGAACGTCGGCGAGGCGAAGAAGTTCAAGAGCTACCAGAAGCGCGTCGCGCTGATCAACGCCTTTGAGTCCGAGCTGGAGCTCGAGGACGATCACTCGCTGCGCGAGCGCATGGACGTGCTGCGCGAGCGCGCGCGTGACGGCGACTCGCTCGACGAGCTGCTGCCGGAGTGCTTTGCGATCGTGCGCGAGACCGGCAGGCGGCGCATGTCGATGCGCCACTTCGACGTGCAGCTGATCGGCGGGATGGCTCTGCACGACGGCCAGATCTCAGAGATGAAGACCGGCGAGGGCAAGACGCTGACGGCGACGTTGCCGGTGGTGCTCAACTCGCTCGAGGTGCGCGACGAGGAGTCCGGCGAACGCCGAGGCGTGCACGTCGTTACCGTCAACGACTACCTCGCGCGTCGCGATGCCGAATGGATGAGCCCGATCTACGAGGCGCTGGGGGTCTCGGTGGGCGTGCTGCAGAACATGCAGTCCTACGAGGACAAGCAGCGCGCGTACGCGTGTGACGTCGTCTATGGAACCAACTCGGAGTTCGGCTTTGACTACCTGCGCGACAACATGGCCAAGGACCTCGCCGAAAAGGTCCAGCGAGGCCACTACTTCGCTGTCGTCGACGAGGTCGACAACATCCTCATCGACGAGGCGCGCACACCGCTGATCATCTCCGGCGCGCCCGAACAGGCGGCCGACCTCTACGTCAAGTTCGCGCGCCTCGCGCCGCGCCTGACAGCGGGCAAGACGCCCGAAGGGATGGACCCGCGCACCAAGAAGCAGTTCACCGCGGACTTCGACTACGAGGCCGACGAGAAGCACAAGACGGTGTCGATCACCGAGCAGGGCGTGGCCAAGGCCGAGCGTTTCCTGGGCGTCGACCACCTCTATCGCGCCGAGAACGGCCATCTGATCAACCATCTGATCCAGGCGCTGCGCGCCGAGGCGCTCTACAAGCGCGACGTCGACTACGCGGTGATCGACGGCGAGGTGAAGATCATCGACGAGTTCACCGGGCGCATCCTGGAGGGCAGGCGCTGGTCGGAGGGGCTGCACCAGGCCGTCGAGGCCAAGGAGGGGGTGTCGATCCAGGAGGAGAACCAGACGCTCGCGACGATCACCTACCAGAACTACTTCCGCCTCTACGAGAAGCTGTCGGGGATGACCGGGACCGCGCTGACCGAGGCGACCGAGTTCCTGAAGATCTACGAGCTGCCGGTCGTGCAGGTGCCGACCAACGAGGAGATGGTCCGCGAGGATCGCAACGATCAGGTCTACAAGACCAAGGAGGGCAAGTGGACCGCGGTGGTCAAAGAGATCGCCGCGCGCCACGAGAACGGCCAGCCGGTGCTCGTCGGCACGATCTCCGTCGAGGTCTCCGAGCTGCTGGGAGATCGGCTCACGAAAAGCGGCATCCCGCACACCGTGCTGAACGCCAAGCCCGAGCACGCCGCGCGCGAGGCCGAGATCGTCGCGGAGGCCGGTCAGCCCGGTGCGGTGACGATCGCCACCAACATGGCCGGTCGCGGGGTCGACATCAAGCTCGGCGGCAACGCCGAGCACCTCGCGCGCCAGCAGCTGATCAAGGAGGGCATCGCGCCGGATGCCGAAGGCTATGAGGCCCGCTTCAAGGCGCTCGTGCCCGAGATCGAGGCGCGCGTGGAGGGCGACCGTCAGCGCGTGGTGGCGGCCGGCGGTTTGTTCATCTGCGGCACCGAGCGCCACGAGTCGCGGCGCATCGACAACCAGCTGCGTGGGCGCTCCGGACGCCAGGGAGACCCGGGCGAATCGCGCTTTTTCCTCTCGGCCGAGGACGACCTCGTGAGGCTGTTCGCCGGTGATCGGATCTACCGCATCCTCGACAAACTGGGCGGCGTCGACGACGACGGCAACGAGGAACCGATCGAGGCCGGCATGCTCTCCAAGCAGATCGAGAAAGCGCAGAAGAAGGTCGAGGAGCAGAACTTCCTGATCCGCAAACGCGTGCTCGAGTACGACGACGTGATGAACGAGCAGCGCCGGGTCATCTACGCCTACCGTGACGAGGTGCTGGAAGGCAAGAGCATCGGCGAGGAGGCGCGTGAGGAAGTCGTCAAGGTGCTCGATCGCACGGTCGACACCTACACGCCGGGCGACTTCATGGAGGACTGGGACATCTCGGGGCTGCTCACCGCGATCGGCCAGTTCTTCGCGCTTGACCTCGACGATGACGAGCTCGACCCGGAGACCGCCGATCGCAACGCTCTCAGCGAGCACATCGCGGCGCGCGCGCTTGCGCTCTACGACGCGCGCGAGCAGGCCCTCGGCGAGGAGCTGATGGGCGCGCTCGAGCGCTTCCTGCTGCTGCAGATCATCGACGAGCGCTGGCGCGAGCAC
Organism: uncultured Solirubrobacterales bacterium; assembly: GCA_963713385.1. Classification (GTDB taxonomy): domain Bacteria; phylum Actinomycetota; class Thermoleophilia; order Solirubrobacterales; family Solirubrobacteraceae; genus Palsa-744. Next base: position 148,669 of record CAVQLO010000007.1, on the reverse strand, counting down.
CTGTTTGACATGGACTACCTGCGTGAGGGCATCCACCTGCGCGGCTTCGCTCAGATCGATCCGCTCGTCGCCTACAAGAACGAGGCGTTCACGCTGTTTGGCGACCTGATGAACAGCGTCTGGTCCGATTACGCGCGGATGATCTTCAACGTGCAGGTCAACGTCGAAGGACAGAACGGCGAAGCGGCGCCCGTGCCGTCGTTCGCGGCGTCGGGCAACGCGACGAGCGCCGGGCGCGTCTCCTACTCGGGCGGCAGCAGCGCGGCAGGCGCCGGGGCGATGGCGGCCGCCGCCGCGGATGCGGGGATCAGCGGCGAAGCGGGCCCCGAAGGGTATGCCGAAGGCGGGCAGGTGGCGGCGCCCGTGGTCGAGCAGCGCGTCGTGGACGAGGAGCACCAGCTGGGGCGCAACGACCCCTGTTGGTGCGGGTCGGGTAAGAAGTTCAAGCGCTGCCACGGCGCCTAGACGCGCGTGGGCCGGCGGGGAGCGTTGTCCTCGCTCGCTCGCGTGCGAAGCACTGCCACGCTCACTCGCCTGGTCATCCGCCGCAGGCGAATTGGAGGCTCGCCAATGCAACGTCGTCGACTGCCTACAACCGGCGCGATGTCGATGCCATGTTCGCCGAGGCTCGTGACCCCTGACTTCGAATGGTAGCCGGCTCTCCGGAGAGCCTATGAGGCCGGCTGCTACCAAGGACGGCAGCGCTGTCGAAAGGTTCGCCGCGGATACCCGCCGTACTGGGACGAGCTCGAGCACACGGTCGCCGTCGAGTTCGCGGATCTAGGCGTACGGTGTGCTCCTCTGGTTCGACAGCTGGGACGTCCGAGATTGCCTAGCGGCGCTCAGCGTCGATGCGCCATCTGGCGGCCATACCTCCAACCCTTCGCTGGCGTCTCGGATCTGGCCCTTTGCGGGCCGTACTTCGATCGCGCCGAGGGGTTCCGCCCAGCTCGCGCGGAGTCTCCGAAGTCGCCGCGCTCCACACAGCGATGAAAGGATCACCGACATGCCAGATGCAGCCGAGCTGCTTTATGTGAACCTGCACGAGGTCTTTTCCGAGCGGGACCCTGACACGCGCCGGGCGGCCATCGAGCGGACGTATGCCAAAGACGTGCGGTTCATCGATCCAGAAGGCGAGGTCGTGGGCCGGCAAGCGCTCAACGACCGCGCCCAGAAGATTCTCGACGACGCCCCGGCGGACTTCGTATTGGAGGAGGACGGCCTGGGGTACGTCAGTCCCGACACCGCCGTCCAGCCCTGGCGCTTCGGCCCGCCGGGTAGTCCAGTGGTCCGCGGGATCGACATACTCACGGTGCGTGATGGCAGTGTGAGCGTCGTGCGTACCCTTATTGGATTCCGAAGGGATGCGTGAACCCCAAGGACAGTGGCCCGGGCTGACAGCCGGGCGAAAGCTCTAACCGGAGGTGGCATATGCCCGAGCCTGTTGACCCCCATCATCTCCTGCTGATCGGGGCCGGACCAGGAGTCGGCGCCGGCGTGGTTCGGCGCTTCGGCCGCGAGGGCTTCCGCAGCACGCTCATCTCCCGCAGCGAAACGCTCGACCAGCTCGCCCCTGAACTGCGCAGCGAGGGGCTGGAGATAGAGGCGATCGGCGCGGATATCGAGGATCTGGACGGCTACCGCGAGACGCTGCAACGGATCTTCAGCGCCCCGGGGGCCCCCGGTGTCGTCGTGTACAACGCTGCCCTGCCAGATCCAGGCCAGATCCTCGACGCCACCGTGCAGCGGCTGCGAACCGCCCACGACGTCGATGTCCTCGGCGCCGTGATCGCGGCACAGGTAGCCGCGCCCGTCCTGCGCGCAGCTGGCGGCGGCACCCTGCTGGTCACCAGCGGCGGCTTCGCCGACAATCCAGTGCCCGCGCTGGCGAGCCTCTCGATGGGGAAGGCCGCCCTGCGCTCGGCGCAGACGCTGATTGCCGCCGGCGTCCGGGATGACGGCATCCACGCCGCGACCGTCACGATCGCCGGGCAGGTCGCGCCGGGAACAGCGTTTGACCCGGACAACATCGCGGAGCTTTTCTGGACCGCCCACACCGACTCGAAGGACGCCTGGCAGACTGAGTATCGGTTCACAGGCGCATAGCGGGGCGCCGAGCGCCGACACGTGCGACGATCGGTGAGGTAAATGCACGCCGCGTGGCTCAGCTCCTGGCGTCGCCCCCGGCTGCAGGCCGAGGTCGACGAGCGTGCGGTCGCGGTCGTAAGAGAACAGCCGCAGTCCCGTCACCTTGCCGTCGCGAACGCGGAACAGCATCGCGCTCCGGGGCATCGTCTGCTCCACCGGAAGGCCGCTCCTTTTGCCGCTGGCCGTGAAGCTGTGAAGCACGAGCACTTGCTCGTGATCGAGCTCGCGAAACTCCTCCACGTTGGCGAGGCGGAAGTCGTCCCACTCCCGGAGCCATTCGCGCCACGCCTCCACCATCGCGGGCAGCCCGGTCACTGACACGCTTGACAACGACGCTTGGAACTCGATGTCCGGGTCCGCCCACTCGACGGAGCTGAAGTCGCCGCGCTCCCAGGCCGCGACGATCGAGCGGACGAGATTCAGATTCGGCGATCCCATCGCGCAAGCGTGCCACACGTGCCGTCCTGGCGCTCTGGCGCTCCTGGGCAAAGCGACCAGGTGTTCTGACTTGGCCGCGCGCGCTGATAGCGTGAGGTCATGGCCACGAGCGCTCCGAGCGAGTCAACTCCACAGCGCCTGGCAGCGATCCGCGAGCAGATGAAGCTGCTAGCGGACTACCTTTGACCCGCTAGAGCTGGCCGAGCGCGTTGGCGCGCTCGAGCGCGAGATGGGAGAGGAGTCCTTCTGGGAGGACTCCGAGCGGGCGGCGGAGGTGTCGGCCGAGCACGCGCGGGCCTCGCGGCGCCTGGAGGCCTACGAGACCCTCAAGCAGGACGTGGGCGATCTCGACGGCCTCGCGGAGATGGCCGCCGAGGACGCGTCGCTGCAGGGTGAGGTCGACGAGCAGATCGCCTCGGTCGAGGCGCGCCTGGCCGAGCTCGAGGAGCAGCGGCTGTTCTCCGGGCGCTACGACACCGGCGACGCGCTCGTCAGCGTGAACGCCGGGGCGGGTGGCACCGACGCGCAGGACTGGGCCGAGATGGTGCTGCGGATGCTCATGCGCTGGGCCGAGCGGCGCGGCTTTGACGTCGGAGCTGCTGGAGGTCAGCGAGGGCGAGGAAGCGGGGATCAAGTCGGCGACGTTCCGCGTGCGCGGCGAGAACGCCTACGGGCTGTTCGGGGCAGAGCGCGGCGTGCACCGGCTCGTGCGCCTGTCGCCGTTTGACTCCGCCCATCGCCGCCAGACGAGCTTTGCCGGCGTCGAGGTGGCGCCCGTCGTCAAGGACACCGGCGAGATCGAGATCGACGACGACGACCTGCAGGTGGACACCTACAGGGCCTCTGGCGCGGGGGGCCAGCACGTCAACAAGACCGACTCCGCGGTGCGGATCACCCACCGCCCGACGGGAATCGTCGTGCAGTGCCAGAACGAGCGCTCGCAGTCCTCCAATCGCGCCACCGCGATGGCGATGCTGCGCGCGAAGCTGCTCGAGCGCCGCGAGCGCGAACGCCAGGAAGAGATCGCGCGCGAGAAGGGCGAGGCCCAGGACGTGAACTTCGGCTCGCAGATCCGCTCTTATGTGCTGCACCCCTACACGATGGTCAAGGACCATCGCACCAACTACGAGATGGGCGACGTCCAGCGGGTGCTCGACGGCGATCTGGACGGCTTCGTGCGGGCCTATCTGCTCGGGCGGGCGTGAGGGCGCTCGCACGGTGGGCGGCGCGGCGGCGATGAGCGCTGTCGAGCCGACAGCTGAGGCGCTTGGCCCGCTCGTGGAGCGAGCGCTCGCGGAGGACGTCGGCGCGGGTGACGTGACGACCGAGGCGACCGTCGCCGAGCACGCTCAGGCGCGCGCGCTGATCACGCAGAAGGCGCCGGGGACGATCTACGGGCTCGCGGTCGCAGCGGCGGTCTTCGAGGCGCCTGGACGGCGAGGTGCGCGTCGAGCGTCTGGTGGCCGAGGGCCTCTGGCGCGAGGACGGCGGGCCGGTGATGTCGCTGCAGGGCCGCGCCCGTGCGCTGCTGACGGGCGAGCGCACGGCGCTGAACTTCCTCGCGCATCTGTCGGGCGTGGCGACGATGTCCGCGCTCGCCGCGCGGGCGGTGCAGGGCACGGGCGCACGGGTGCTCGACACGCGCAAGACGACGCCCGGGCTGCGCGCGCTCGAGAAGGCGGCGGTGGCGGCGGGCGGTGCGACCAACCACCGGGCGGGGCTGTTCGACGCGATCCTGATCAAGGAGAACCACATCGCGGCGGCCGGTGGGATCGAGCAGGCCGTCTCGCTTGCGCGGGCCGCCTCGCCGCAGCTTGCGAGAACGCTCGAGGTCGAGGTGCGAAACGCGCAGGAGATCGAGCAGGCGATCGCCGCCGGCGCGCCGCGCCTGCTGCTGGACAACATGGATACCGAGCAGCTTCGCGACGCGGTCGCTCAGGTGGCCGGTCGGGCCGAGCTGGAGGCCAGCGGCGGCGTCACCCTGGAGACGCTGCAGTAGCTGCGCCCAGACGGGGGTAGAATGGGTGTCGATGGGCGCGCTGACGCACTCGGCGCCGGCCCTCGACCTGTCCCTGACGCTGGAGATCGTCGCTTGAATCTGCCGATGGCTCAGACGCTGCCGATGGCCGGCGAGGTTCGCGATCGCGCGCTCTCCGATGAGCAGATCGCGCAGCTGAAGTCCGAGGTGCGCGAGCTGGCCGCCCAGCGCAACGCGGTGATCCTGGCGCACAACTACCAGGTGCCCGAGGTCCAGGACGTCGCCGACTATGTCGGAGACTCGCTCGGGCTGTCGCGCATGGCCGCCGCCTCAGACGGCGAGATGATCGTCTTCTGCGGCGTGCACTTCATGGCCGAGACCGCCTCGGTGCTGTGCCCCGAGAAGACGGTGCTGATCCCCGATCTCGACGCCGGCTGCTCGCTGGCAGCGTCGATCGACGCCGATCAGCTCGCGCAGTGGAAGGGAGAGCATCCCGACGGCGTGGTCGTGATGTACGTCAATACGACCGCCGAGGTCAAGGCGCTGACCGACTACTGCTGCACCTCCTCCAACGCCGTCGATGTCGTGCGCCACATCTTCAAGCGCCACGGCGAGGACACCGAGATCCTGTTCGGTCCGGACATGTGGCTCGGCGCCTATGTGGAACGGCGCCTGGGGCGCGCGATGCACGTATGGGACGGCGAGTGCCACGTGCACGCCGGGATCCGCCCGGCCGACATCCAGGCAACGCGTGCGGCCCATCCCGACGCCGACTTCCTGATCCACCCCGAGTGTGGTTGCTCGACCAGCGTCATGGAGTACGTGGCAGCCGGAGACGTCTCAGCCGAGGGCGTGCACATGCTCTCCACCGGCGGGATGCTGCAGTACGCGCGCGAGGCCGAGCGTGAGCTGCCACGGCGATCGACGAGGGCGCGGGGGAGGGGGCTCGCGGAGAGGTGGTGGTGGCCACCGAGACCGGCATGCTCTATCCCGCTGCAGATGGCCGCGCCGGACATCGACTTCATCCCCGCCAACGCCGAGGCCTCGTGCAAGTACATGAAGATGATCACGCTGCCCAAGCTGCGCGACTCGCTGCGCGACGGCCGCTACGAGGTGCGGGTCCCCGAGGAGATCGCGCGGCGCGCGCGAGTGCCGATCGATCGCATGGTCGCGATCGGCTGAGCGCCGGCTGGGGCTCCCCGCGGCTAGGTGTCGTGGCCTGCGCCGTTGGCGCGTTCAGAGCGGCGCGCGCCGCGCCGCTCTGAGTGGGTCGCCAGCAGCACGCACCGGACCCGTTTCAGGTAGTCCGCGCAGTGTGGTGAGGTCGCGCGCCGCTGCGAGCGGTTCAGAACTCGTCTGCGCTGTGTGGTCCCACGCAGGCGACCGCCAGCTCGTCGGCGACGCCCGCGGCGACGTCGCGCACCTCGTCGTAGGTGACGGCGTCCAGCGCGGCGATCGCGGCGTCGGGATCGATCTCCTGCCCGAACACGATCGTCTGATTGGCCGCGTGGCTGGCCACGGCGTTGGTGCTCTCGAAGGCGAGCACCCGCCGGCCGGCCGCGTAGGCCCGCGCGCGCGCGACCTCCTCCTCGGTCGGTCCCTCGTCGCGTAGCTCGTCGACGATCTCGCGCATGCGCGTGTAGGCCTCGATGCACTTGGCCGACTCCAGGCCCGAGCCCAGCTGCAGCACGGGAAGGTCTGAGAAGGTGTGATCGACCGCGTAGACCGAGTAGCACAGGCCGCGCTTCTCGCGGATCTCCTCGAACAGCCGCGAGCCCATCGAGCCTCCGAGCAGCGTCGAGTAGATCTTCAACGCGGCGCGCCTGCGGACGTCGCCGACCGCGATGTCGGGTCGGTAGATCATGCGCAGGTGCGACTGGTTGGTGTCGCGCTGCTCGACGAGCTTCTCCGGCGCGAAGGAGGGAGCCGGCTCATAGGGCTCAGGCGCGGCGAGCGCGGGAAAGCGCCCGAAGCACTCCGACAGCTCCTCCTCGGATGGGAGATGCTCGAGGTTGCCCGCGAGAAACGCGCCGCCGTGCGCGCCTGACCAGCGGCGCTCGCGAAACGCGACGATCCCCTCGCGCGTAAAGCTGCGCAGGTTCTCCTCCGGGCCGAGCACGGTGCGCCCGAGTGGATGCTGGCCGAACGCGGCCCGGTCGATCAGATACTCGGCGACCGTCGAGGGCTGGTCATAGGCGCGGTTGATCTCCTGGATCACGACGCCGCGCTCGCGATCGAGCTCCTCGGCGTCGAGGCGCGGGCGTCCGACGAAGTCGCTGAGCAGGTCGATCGCCTGCAACGCGCTCTCGGCGCGGACGGTGATGTGAAACGCGACGAGATCGTGGCTGGTGTAGGCGTTGAGCACGCCGCCCAGTCGCTCGGCGGTCTCGTTGACCTGTTTGTAGGTCGGGTACTTCTCGCCGCCCTTGAACACGAGGTGCTCGAGAAAGTGCGCCATGCCGTTCTCCTGCGGCCGCTCGCTGCGAGCCCCCGCGTCGAAGGCCACAAGCACCGTCAGCGCGCGAGTCCCGGGCAGGGCGAGGCGGTGAACGGGCAGGCCGTTTGCGGACACGGTGGTCGTCTGGACGCTCGCCATTGAGCCGCCCACGATATCCACCGCAGGAGGACCCTGGCCTCGACTAGGCTTGCCAGGCCGATGCCCCCGCCCGGACGACAGCCCGCCCCCCGCTCGCGGCGAGGACTCCCGGCGGTCCTGGTCGGCCTGCTGCTGGTGGGCCTGTTCGTGGCCGGCGTATGGCTCGGAGGCCACCCCGCAGACCTGCCCGCGTTTGCGCGCGGCACGTTCGTGTCCAATCAGGACACCGAGGTGGTCGACGAAGCGATCAACCGGGTCGCCAACGACTACTACCGCCCGATCCCCAAGAGCAGCCTTGCCGACTCCTCGATCAGCGGCCTCGTGGCGAGCCTGCACGACCGCTTCTCGCACTACCTCGACCCTCACGAATTTCACGAATTCACCGCGCCGCCGAGCTTCACGGGCATCGGCGTGATGGTCGCGCCGGACAGTCGGCGGGCGACCACGTTGCGCCGGGGGCTGCTGATCGTGCGCGTCTTCGACGGCTCGCCCGCAAAGCGCGGCGGGCTGCAGGCCGGCGAACTGATCGTCGCGGTCAACGGACGCACGCTTGCCGGCCTGACGCCCGCGGCGGCCGCGAGCTCGATCAAGGGGCCGCCGGGGACCGACGTGCGGTTGACGATCCAGGCGCCCGCCCATGCGCGCGGCGGTCAACCGGTCGTGCGCACCGTGACGCTCACGCGCGCGACGATCACAGAGCCGGTCGTCGCGTCGCAGGTCGTCACCGTCCACGGGGTCAAGCTCGGCGTCGTGGCGCTCGCGACCTTCAGCGCCGGGGCGCATGCCGAAGTGCGCGAAGCCGTCGAACGCGTGCTGCACGCCGGTGCGCGCGGCATCGTGTTCGATCTGCGCGCCAACGGAGGCGGCCTGGTCGAGGAGGCTCAGCTGATCGCGAGCATCTTCATTGCGAAGGGCACGATCGTGACCACGCGCGGACGCACGCAGCCAACGGTGACGCTGAGCGCGGTTGGCGGTGCGATCTCGCCGTCGATCCCGATGGTCGTGCTCGTCGACGACAACACGGCGTCGGCCGCGGAGATCGTCACGGCGGCCCTGCAGGACCATCACCGCGCGACCGTCGTCGGCACGCACACGTTCGGCAAGGGCGTCTTTCAGGAGGAGCAGGGGCTCTCAAACGGCGGTGCGCTCGACATCACCGTCGGCGAGTACTTCACGCCCAACGGGCGCAACCTCGGCGGCGGCGGCATCAAGCAGGGCGCGGGCATAACCCCCGAAGTGCTCGTGCCCGGCGGCGTGGACACCCCGCTGGGACTGGCCGTGGCGCTGAAGACGCTAGCCGCGAAGGTCAAGTGAGCCGTCCCGTCTCTGGCGGGCGGGGCGCCGTCGCGCCGGCGAGCGACGCGCCGCCGGGGGGCGCGTTCGTGGCGGTGCTCGCCAAACGCGCCCGCTTCCTGATCGCCGAGCCGCTGTTCGCCGAGTCACACCGAAGCGGCCCGTCTGCCCGACGGGGCTCGCGCGTGACGCTCTCGCCGGGAGGCTCGCGCCGGCGCGGGTGGCCCGCCGCGCGCGAGGGCGATCTGGTCCTGGTGCGCGCGGCCGGGCGACGGTCAGAGGCGCGCGTCGTGCGGGTGATCGGGCGACCGGACGTCGCACGCGATGTGATCGAGGCGCTGCTGATCGACCGTGGTGCCAGCCGTGGGTTTGACAGCGCGGTTCGCGCGGAGGCGCGCGCGGCGCGTGACGCGAGCCTCTCGAGCGCTCGTCGCGAGGTCGCGGCCGGGCGCCGACGCGACCTGCGCGAGCTGGCGACGTTCACGATCGACCCGATCAGCGCACGCGACTTCGACGACGCCATCTCGGCCGAGGCGTCGGCGGACGGCGTGACGAATCTGTGGGTGCACATCGCCGACGTCGCCGCCCACGTTGCCGAGGGATCGCTCGTCGACGCCGAGGCGCGCCGGCGCGCGACGAGCGTCTACGTGCCGGGCGCCGTCGAGCCGATGCTGCCCGAGGAGCTGTCCGACGACGCCTGCTCGCTGGTGGCGGGCGCTGAGCGCCCGGCGGTGAGCGTCGAGCTTCAGATGCGCGGCTCGCAGGTAGTGCGCGCCGCCTTTCATCGGTCGCTGATCCGCTCAGACGTGCGCCTGGACTACGAGCGCGTGGACCGGATCTTCGCCGGTCGCGAGCCGGCGGGCGAGCCGTGGCGCGAGCCGCTGCACGCCGCGCGTCAGGTTGCCGCCGCGCTGCAGGCCGAGCGCGAGCGCGGCGGCGCGCTCGTGCTCGACTCCGAGGAGCCCGAGTTCGTGTTCGACGAGTCCGGGCACGTGCGCGAGATCCGCGCGCGAGTGCAGACCGAGTCCCATCGTCTGGTCGAGCATCTGATGATCGCCGCCAACGAGGCGGTCGCCGGGCTGCTCGCCCAGCGCGGGCTGCCATGCCTGTATCGCGTGCACGAGCGCCCCGACCCCGAGCGCATCGAGCGACTTGTCGAACAGCTCGCCTCGCTGCAGGTTGCCACCCCGCCGCTGCCCGACCCGATCTCGGCCTCGCAGGCCGCCGAGCTGTTGGGGCCGATATCCAAGCTCGTCGACGACCACGTGCGGCGCACGGGTCACGGCCGGATCGCCCTGGGCTCGCTTGTGCTGCGCTCGCTCAAGCAGGCCTACTACTCGCCACAGAACATCGGACACGCCGGCCTGCGCTCGACGAGCTACTGCCACTTCACGTCGCCGATTCGCCGCTACCCGGACCTCGTCTGCCACCGCGCGCTGCTCGCGGCGGTGGGCGCAGGGGAGCGCGCCCCGCGTGCGGCAGAGCTCTCAGAGCTCGGGGCCTGGACCTCAGAACGTGAGCGCCACGCGATGACGATCGAGCGTGACGCAGACGACGTGGCGCGCTGCTTTGCGCTCGAGAGAGCCTTGTTCGAGGGCGGCTTCGATCAGGTCTTCGACGGCGAGGTGGTCGGACTGATCTCCGCCGGGGCGTTCGCGAGGTTCGGCGCGGGCGGCAGGCTGCTGTACGAGGGGATGCTGCCCGTGCGGCGGATGTCGGCCCTGTCGCGCTCGGGCTCGGCGCGCCCGCGCACCGAGGCGTCGAGCGGGCGAGCCCGCGGCGCTGCTCCCGACGGGCGCGAGTGGTGGGAGCTGAACGAGCAGGGAACGATCCTGCACGGCGAGCGCAGTGGCGCGACGCTTCGCCTGGGCGATCCGATCGAGCTCAGGTCGCCGGCGTCGAGCCGCTGCGCGGTCGCGCCGACCTCGTGCCGGCGCGCGCTGAGCCAGCCGGCGCGCGCTGATCGCGAGCGCGAGCATCTAGGCTCGGTCGCAGTGGCAAAGGGCAAGGCAAAGCGCAAGGTCGGAAGCGGCGACGTCGCTTCAAACCGCTACGCGTCATATCGCTATGAGCTGCTCGAGCGGTTGGAGTGCGGAATCGTGCTCGAGGGAACCGAGGTCAAGTCGCTGCGGACCTCCGGCGCCCAGCTCAAGGACGGGTTCGCGGCGATCCGCGACGGCGAGCTGTGGCTGCACTCGGTCTACATCCCGCCCTACGGTCCGGCGTCGCGCGAAAACCATGATCCCGAGCGCGCGCGCAAGCTGCTCGCGCACCGGCGCGAGCTCGACCGCCTCGCCGCGCGCGCCGCAGAGCGCGGGCTGACGCTCGTGCCGACGCGCATCTACTTCTCCGGTCCCCACGCAAAGGTCGAGATCGCGCTCGCTCGCGGCAAGGATCTGTATGACAAGCGCCAGTCGCTTCGCGAGCGCGACACCAAGCGCGACATGGAACGAGCTGTGCGCGAACGCTAGGCGAGGCGCGCCCGCGGACGCCGCGGCTCAGATGCCGGGAGGAATGCGCTCGGCGATCTGGCTTAGATCGAGCGGAAGCTGTGGCCGGCCGAGGTGAGCACCTGGCTCTCGACCATCCCGATCGCGAGCACGATGATCAGGCCGATGTAGACGGCGCCCACGATCAGCCTGTGGCGTGGCGCGACGCGGTAGTAGGCCGCCTGCTCGAGCGATCGCGTGCCTCGCAGCTTCCAACGCCGCCACGTCTCCATGCCGCCGAGCAGGACGAAGATGAGCAGGAAGGGATTCCTCGTGATGAGCAGCAGCGCGACCATCGTGCCGAGGCCGAGAAACCACACACCCGGCGCCATCGCGGCCATCGCCCGTCCGCCGTCGAACGGGACCAGCGGCACGAGGTTGAGGAGGTTCAGGAAGAAGCCGACGTAGGCGAGCGCGCGCAGCATGTCGCTGTTGGTGGCCTCGCCGATGGCCAGGCAGATCGCGGCGCCGATTGTTCCGAGGACCGGCCCGGCGAGCCCGACGCGCGCCTCGGCGAGCGCGTTCTCGCCAAGGGACTTTGCGAACACGACGGCGCCCAGGAACGGGATGAACATCGGGGCGCTTGCCTTCAGGCCCTCGCGGCGCAGCTGGATCACGTGCCCCATCTCATGCACGAACAGCAGCACGACGAAACCGACCGCAAACGTCCAGCCGAAGAACAGCGAGTAGGCGGCGACGGAGATGAACGCTGTTCCGGCCGTCGTGAGCAGCTTGACTTTGGGCAACAGCAGCAGCAGGCCTTTGATCGCGGCGAAGAACTTCGCGAACAGCGCTGCGATTGCAGCCAGCACGCTACCGATCCGCTTGCGAACCCTGCGCATCGCGCCGCGCGGCCCGCCGGCGGGCTGGGCGAAGGGGTTCTCCTCAGCGGACGGGTGGGTGACGGTGGGGCGGGCGTTCGTCGGATAGCTCCCCGCGGGCGGGGTCGCGGGCACAGGGCTCGGCAGCGGCGCCGGTAGCGATAGATCACCGTTGGCCATAGCCCCATTGTGCCACCGGCCATAAGCGCTCCTTAACAATCGCCTTGCGATGCTCAGGCGAGGCGCGCCCGCGCGCTGGTTAGCGGCCGTCGTGAGCGGGTCTGTCGGGCCTGGCAGGCCGTCGATAAAGGCCGACAACGGGTAGCGTCAGCAGCGCTCGAGCGTTTTTCTCCGAAAGTGCGGAGAGCCTCTGGCGAGAGGGTTGCAATCGATCCTGGGCGTGGCTAGTTTGGATCCAGACGCGGAACCGAGCCGCAAAAGAGCGAGGCCACCGAGGTGTGAGGCCGCGCCACCTGCGAAGTCGGGCCTTCGGGCCAGGCGGGGCGGGTCCTCAAGCGGCCCGGGGCCGCGTCGTTTTTTGTGCGGACGCGAGCCGTCGCGCACAGGCCGGGTCCGGCGCCCAGCGCTACACTCATGCGGCAGCGCATTCCCGGGGACGACAGGCTTCGACGCGGTCGGTTCGCGGGGATGGTGGCGAGTCGAGGTTCCGGGTGGCCTCGTAAAACCCCCGGAAAACTATAGGTGCGGACTCTCACGAGTACGCCCTCGCTGCCTAGCTAGAAACTAGGCACGAGGTCTCGGGCCCCGCATGCCTGTGGCGGGGAAGGCCGGGATCAGAAAGCAGGCTCACCCGGCGCGGTCCGTCTCCGCCAAGCCGGGGACATTCAAGGAGGCTGGTCCCCCTCAACCCGGCCGGCGTGGCTAGCGGGGGATGAGATCAGAGCGCCGGCTACGCTCGTAGAAGCCATTCTCACGCGATCGCGGACGTGGGTTCGATTCCCACCGTCTCCACTGGGCCCAGTTTTGGCTCTGCAGAGCCGTCCGCGGATGGCTACGCGGAATCGGGGCGCTGACGGACGCTGGGTCCGCTACTGCCCGGTCGGCGAGGCGGTGAAGCTCGGGACCGCCGCCGCCTGCTGCTCCTTGAGCGTCTGCGTGGAGTGAAGCTGCCGGAGCGCTCCTCAGCGGTCAGTCCGGTCGCGCCCGCTGCGCTGCGGCTGGCTCGCGGTCCCGCTCGGTCTCGCGCTCCGGGCGGTATCCATAGGCGGCTTCGCGCACGGCGGCGTCGCTCTCGAGGCCGGCGCCGAGGGCGCCCGCGGCGGTGGCGAGTGAGGTGGTCATCCACGCGATCTTCAGGAAGGTGGCGAAGCTCACATGCTCCCCGATCGACTCCGACACGACGCGATGATCGAGCATCAGCTCCCCGGCCGCGAGGGCGATCACGAACAGCGCGCAATACAGCGAGGCGACACCGATGATCAGCGTCAGGGTGGTGGCGACGTTGAAGAGGATCGCCTGCTCGCGACCGGCGCCCATCGGCCGGCGCCTCCACAGCCCGTGGACGAGGATCAGGAAGACGACGACGGCCGCCATCGAGATGACGCTGAGCGCGCCCAGTCTCCACGCGTTGAGCGCGGCGGCCAACTCCCACACTTCGGCTGTCACGAGCGCAAAGACGAGCGTGGCTCCCGCTGCGGCAAGCGCGCGTGAGAGTCTCGTGATCAGCCGCCATGGCCGGTTGGCGCGGAGCATCCCGGCAAGCAGCCGGGCGTTGCCGCGCACGACGGCGGCGACGAGCCGTACGTCGACGCCATCGTCATCGGGGTGCAGGGTCCGCTCCGCTCGAGCGATCTCGTGCAGGCGTCGACGGACGCGCTGGCGCCGCTCCCCGCCTTCACGTCCGCCGAGCTCGAGGCTCTCTCCGACGAGCCCGTCGACGAGCCGCACCACGGCATCGCGCGCGCGCCTTCGCATGTGCACGGCTCCGAGCGCCGGGAGCGAGACGACGGCGACTCCGTGGGTGGCGCTGGCGTCGGCTACGACCGGCCGGCGCCCGATGCGCAGGGGCAGGTCGGTCAACACGATCCCCAGGTGCCAGTCCTCGCTCAGCACTCGCTCGTGCGCGGCGTCGATCACCTCTGTGCCAGCACCACCAAGGGCGGCCGACCTGTCGGTCACGACCGGGATATCCCACCGTACCTCGGAGGCAACCCGGGCAGCGAGCTCGGCCGGGAGTTCCTCAGCGAGTTCCCTGCCGAGTTCCTCCGCAACCCCCGCAGCGGCCATCAGGCCGAGCCTTATCGTCGGGTCCTCGCGAGCCGTCGGGGCGCGGTCGATGAGCGTCCTCCGATCGTGGCGTCTGTGCCGGAATCTCTACCGAAAATGCAGGCTACCCCACGAGCCCAGCAGTCCCCAGTGCGCTCACGCCCTGGGCGTCGTGTCGGACCAGAGCCCGACGCGGTCACGCTCGAGCTTTCCGCCGCGAGAGTCCCTAGGACTGCCCCAGTTAGCGTTCCTTCGGCGTGAGCACGGTTCAGCGGCCGAGCTGCTCGACATCGTCGTCGACCGCCGTCGACTCGAAGTCAGCCTCAGGCGCGGCGCGCTCGCGCGGCACAAAGCGGCCTGTCGTTGCGACGAAGTTCATCACGCGACCCGCGTAATGGCGTGATAGCCAACGGCGGGCCTGCGCCCGCGTGGGCGGGAGCAGGAGCAGCACGCCGAGAACATCGGTGACAAACCCAGGCACCACGAGCAGCAGGCCCCCCAGAAATCCGAGTGCACCGTCGATTGCGGCACGGGCAGGTGCACGCCGTTCAAATGCCGCGAGCGACACACGCTCGATGGCAGAGCGACTCTGGATGCGCACGAGCTGTGCGCCCAGCACCGAGCTCCCAAGCAGCAACACGACCGCCAGAAACCAGCCGATAGCCAACCCTACCTCGATGAAGACGAACAGCTCGAGGAGCGGTACCCCGATAAGGATGAGCAAGAACATCAGAAGAGTGAGCCTACGCCTGGGCCGGCGCGTGGCGCCCGCAACACCAAGGCCAAGGAGCAACGTATGATCCTCCAGCCTCTGGTTGATCCCGCTCTCGGACGTCACATGCAACCCCGTTTCCGAATCCGTTCAACGAGCTAGGAGCGCGACGTGAAGATCGAGATGTTCAACGTGGGCTGGATCTCCTCGTCCGCGGCGATCTGGCGTCAGGGCGAGGATCCCGACAGCCAGATCCGGTTTCCCGTCCCGGCCTATCTCATCGAGACCGAGGATGAGCGCATCCTGATCGACACGGGGCTGAATCCGGGGGCAGTCGGTGATCCTGGCCGCTTCTACGGCCGTCCGGAGGCCGTTGGCCAGTTCGAGTTCGAGTTGGAGCAGGACATCACCGAGCAGGTGGACGTGAGCACGCTCACGCGGATCGTTCTCACCCACCTGCATTTCGACCACGTCGGCGCTCTCACGCTGCTGCCATCCTCAATCCCCATCGTCGTCCAACGACGCGAGTGGGAAGCCGGCCACGATGCGCCAGCCGTTGAGAGGAACCTCTTCCATCCGCGCGACTACGCAGCCGGTGACCGCGAGGTCGTCCTGGTCGACGGAGACCACGACCTCCTCGGCGATGGGTCGATCGAGCTCCTGCTCACTCCCGGCCACACGCCGGGCCATCAGTCCGTCCGCGTCGGCGATCAGCTCATCCTCGCCGCGGACGTGGCGCATTTCGCGAGCACCCTCGATGACCATCGATTTCCTATCTTCGCCGATGACTTCGCGGCGCAAGCGCAGTCCGCGGATCGTTTGCGCCGCTTGCGGGACGCGGGGTCCTTGGTCGTCCCAGGCCATGATCCCGAGGTGCTCCGACCCGGCGAGCTCGGTGCGGCGGGTCCAGAGCGAGTACAGTCCCGCCCCACTTCTGGGTAAACGACCGCGCAAGACACGCGGGAAGGATGGGGACTGAATGGCAATTGGGATCTACTTCGCAAACAGCAAATTCCCCGCTGACAAGTACCGCGAAGCGCTCAGCCAGCTCGAGGCGGCCGGCGCGGGAGCGCCCGAGGGACGCTCCTACCACGTCGCCCTCGAGACAGACGGCGAGATCAACGTCTTCGATGTCTGGGAGTCACAGGCGGCATTCGATGCGTTCGGCGCGACTCTCATGCCGATCCTGACGGGCCTCGGGGTCGACCCGGGTGCACCGATGATCGCCCAGGTGCACAACATCATCGAGGGCTGAGAAGCCCTGGCGCATTCGCTGGGCCCCGGACTGCTTGCGTCAGCTCACGCGAGCGTCGGGGCCCGGCGCAGCCACCACGTGGGGGGCCGCCCGGCAAGTCGATCGCGGCCGTCGGCGCGAAGCCCCGCCGTTCATAGAAGCGACGATTATCGGCCGTCGACGTCTCGAGGCAGCATGCGATGCCGACGCGGTCGGCCTCGCTCGAGGACAGGCGCCATCACCGCCGTCGCAAGACCCTCGCGTTGGCGGCGCGGCTGCGTGGCCAACACCCCGAGATACCAATGGCGCTCCGCCGGAGCCACGGCGGCGAGGGCGTCGTTGTAGCTGGCCAGGCGTCGGCTTGCGTCCTCGCCAGCCATGGCGCGGTAGCGGGCCCAGATGCTCGCGGCGTAACCCGGCGCGCGGTCGTCCTGGTCTGGGGCATCCCACATCGCCACGGCGGCGACGTCGTCGGCCACCCACACGTTCTGCGAGCGCACTCTCACGTCAAACAGCGCCGCCGCGAAGTGGGCTGCCAGCCGCTCGTAGTCGTCGCCGAAGATGAATGCCCATCCCGGGTCCTCGGCAAAGGCGGCCGCGACCGTCGCCGCCACCGCGGAGCGGTCCTCCGGCGATGCCCGCCTGACCGTCGGCTCTGTCGACACGGCGAAGCCTCCATCATTGGTCGTGGACCTTCGCCGTATCGTTGCGCAGGAGGGCTGATCGGAGGCCCTCGGTCGCATTGCCGCCGCACCGCCTGCGCGTCACCCGATCGGCCGTGCCGCGCGATTGGGGGTTCAGGATTCGCGCCCGACTGCCGACGCGTTGTCTAACCCCTACGCGCAAGGAGCCGAACGTCGATGGCAGCCAGCACCATGGAGAAGTGTCGCCTTGTCACCCGCAGCGACTTTGACGGGCTGGTGTGCGCCGCCCTGCTGAAAGAGCTCGGCATTCTCGACGAGATCAAGTTCGTCCATCCCAAGGACATGCAGGATGGGCTTGTCGAGCTCACCGATCGCGACATCACGACCAACCTTCCGTATGTCCCCGGTGTGCGCCTGGCCTTCGACCACCATGAGAGCGAGACCCTTCGCCTGCGCGACGGCGCCGATAACCACATCATCGTCCCCGGCGCGCTGTCGGCGGCGCGCGTTGTCTATGACTACTTCGGCGGCGCCGAGCGCTTTGAGCAGGTCACAGCGCCGCTCATGGAGGCCGTCGACAAGGCCGACAGCGCGCTGTTCTCACTCGAGGAGATCAAGAACCCCGACCGGCTGGATCCTGCTCAGCTTCCTGATGGACCCCCGTACGGGACTCGGGCGCTTCCGCGACTTTCGCATCTCCAACTACCAGCTGATGATGGAGCTTATCGACGCCTGCCTGCAGAGCAGCGTCGAGCAGGTGCTCCAGATGCCAGACGTCGTCGAACGCGTGGCGCTCTACCGCGAGCACGCCGCGGCGGCTGAGGCGCAGTTGCTGCAGCGCTCGACCGTGCACGGCAACCTCGTCGTGCTCGACCTGCGCGAGGACGAGGTCATCCACCCGACCAACCGCTTCATGATCTATGCACTGCATCCCCGGTGCAACATCTCGATCCATGTGCTGTGGGGGCTCAAGCAGCAGAACACCGTGTTCGCGATGGGCAAGTCGATCGTCGATCGCTCGAGCAGGACCGACGTCGGCTCGCTGATGCTCGCCTACGGCGGCGGCGGCCACGAGGCGGCCGGAACCTGCCAGGTGGCCAACTCAGACGCCGAGTCGGTCCTCGGCGAGCTCGCGCAGCGCGTCAACGCCGACGGCTAGCGCCATCTCACCGCGGTGCCAGCGTCGCGTCGAGCCACGCGACGGCTGCTGGGATCTCCCGTGGATCGATGTGATGCCCGGCCGGCGACTCGTGGTAGTCGACGCTGAGCCCGGCCCGCTCGAGCTCGTCTCGTGCCTGGCGAGCAAACTCGACGTCGATCACCTGATCGTGGCTGCCGTGGGCGATGAACACCGGCAGCCCTTTGCGCGTCGCGAGCTGCGGCTGCCAGTCATCGACGCTCGGGATGAACCCCGAGAAGGCGAGGATCCCGGCGGGTGCGGGCCGCCGTCCATCCAGCCCGAGCGCGTAGCTCATCACCGGTCCCCATCGAGAACCCGCCCAGAACCGTCCGCTCGGGCCCGATCCCGGTGCTCTGCCAAAGCTCGTCGTGCAGCTCGGCGAGCCCCTCGAAGGCGGCGCGAAACGTCACCGGATCGGGGTAGCCGACGCGCGGGACCAGGTACCAGTGGCGCCCGGGCGAGCCGGGCAGCTGCAGCGGAGCCCGCGGCGTCACGATGTGCAGGCGATGCTTGGGATCCAGCGCTTCGGCGAGCGGCAGCAGGTCGCCCTCGTCGGTGCCGCGGCCGTGGTGCATCACGAGCAGCCCGGCGGGCGCGCCGGCCGCGGGGCGCTCGCGGAAGCTCAGGGCGCTCACGTGGACCTCCGCTGCGAGCACGGGTCGTCCGCGATTGGTCCGTGGCACGGAGCAGACAAACTCTCAACCTCTAGTGGACGCCTCGTCTTTGTCGCTTAGGCCGTGTCCTCGCGCGGGAGGTAGGGCGCGAGCTCGCGGCGCGCGATCGACAGCTTGTGGACCTCGTCGGGGCCGTCGGCAAGGCGCAGCGTTCGCAGGTGCGCGTAGGTCGACGCGAGCGGGAAGTCGTCTGACACCCCTCCGCCGCCGTGCACCTGGATCGCGCGGTCGAGCACCTTCAACGCAACGTTCGGCGCCGCGACCTTGATGGCCGCGATCTCTGTGCGCGCGTGGCGGTTGCCGACGGTATCCATCAGCCATGCCGCCTTCAGCGTGAGCAGGCGGGCCATCTCGATTTCGATACGCGACTCGGCGATCCAGTCCTGGATGTTGGCGCGCGCCGCCAGTGGCTGCCCGAAGGTGACGCGCGTGGCTGCGCGCGAGCACATCGCCTCGAGCGCCCGCTCGGCGGCGCCGATCGAGCGCATGCAGTGGTGGATGCGCCCGGGCCCGAGCCGCGCCTGGGCGATCATGAAGCCGTCGCCCTCGCCGGCGATCAGGTTGGAGGCGGGAACGCGCACGTCCTCGAAGCGCATTTCGGCGTGGCCCTCGTGGTCGAGGTATCCGAACACGGGCAGGTTGCGAACGCGGGTCACCCCGGGGGCGTCGAGCGGCACGAGGATCTGGCTCTGCTGTTTGTGGCGCGGGCCATCGACGCTCGTCTTGCCCATCACGATCAGGATGCGGCAGTTGGGGTGATAGGCGTTGGACGTCCACCACTTGCGCCCGTTGAGAACGTAGTCGTCGCCGTCGCGCTCGATGCGCAGGGCGATGTTGGTCGCATCGGAGGAGGCGACGTCGGGCTCGGTCATGCCGAAGGCCGAGCGAATCTCGCCGTCGAGCAGCGGAGTCAGCCAGCGGTCCTTCTGCTCGGCGGTGCCGAACTGGTAGAGCACCTCCATGTTGCCGGTGTCCGGTGCCGAGCAGTTGCACGCCTCCGAGGCGATGTGTGACCGCCCGAGAATCTCCGCGAGCGGCGCGTAGTCGCTGTTGGAAAGCCCCGCGCCCGAGGCTCGCGTCGGGGAGGAACATGTTCCACAGCCCGGCCTCGCGCGCGCGAACCTTCAGTTCCTCGATGATCGGCGGCTGGCTGTGGGCATCGCCTGACTCGTGCAGCTGTTGCTCGTAGATCGCCTCGGCCGGGTAGACGTGCTCATCCATGAACGCCGTCAGGCGGTCCCTGAAGTCGGCGCAGCGCTCGCTTGGCTGGAAGTCCATCGGGTCTCCTCGTTGGTGGCGGTGGGCCTTGAGGCTTAGGATCATCGCCGATGAGCCGACGAGAGGGCACCCCGCGCAGCGCCGACGCTCGCCGCGAGGCCGACGGCGTCGACTACCAGGCCGCCGGCGTCGACTATGAGGCGCTCGACGAGGGCAAGCGCCTGGCGATGAGAAGCGCCCTGTCCACCTCTTCGCTGCTGGCGGGCAGGGGCGGGCGCGCGCTGGACGCGTCCAGAGGCCAGCCCGCGTTCGTGTTCGAGCTCGGCCCGCGCACGTTCGCGTTCGTCGTCGAGGGGCTCGGCACGAAGTCGATCATCGCGCGACAGATGCTCGAGAGCCACGGCGTCAACCGCTTCGACGCGGTCGCCTACGACACGGTCGCGGCGATCGTCAACGATCTCTGCTGCGTGGGCGCGCTGCCGCTCGTCGTCAACGCATACTTCGCGACTGGCGCGTCGGACTGGCATCGCTCCGGCGAGCGCGCGACGGCGCTCGTGGACGGCTGGCGCCAGGCGTGCGAGGACGCGGGCTGCGCGTGGGGGGGAGGCGAGTCGCCGACGCTGCCAGGGCTCGTGGCCGAGCCGGATATCGAGCTGGCCGGCAGCGCGGTCGGAGCGCTTCCAGAGGGCTCTGCGCCGATCCTCGGCGATGAGCTCGCGCCGGGCGACGAGATCGTGATCGTGGCGAGCAGCGGCCTGCACGCGAACGGCTCCTCGTTGGCGCGTCTGGTCGCCTCGCGACTGCCCGACGGCTACGCCACCGCCGCTTGCGAGCGGTCGCCAGTTCGGCGACGCGCTGCTCGACCGCTCCGTGATCTACGCGAGCCTAGTGCAGCGACTTGGCGCCGAGCGGCTGCCGATCACCTACCTCAGCCACATCACCGGGCATGGGTTGGCGAAGTTGATGCGTCCCGCGAAGGAGCTCACGTATGAGATAGACCGCCTCCCGGCGGTGCCCGAGGTGTTCGAGCTGCTCGTTGACGCGGCCGAGCTCAGCCCGGCCGCCGCCTACTCGACGTTCAACATGGGCTGCGGCTTTGCCGTCTACTGTCGACCTGGCGCGGGCGAGGCGGTCGTCGCGGCCGCGCGCGACAGCGGCTATGAGGCGCTGCTCGCGGGCGCGGTGCGATCGGGGCCACGACGCGTCGTGCTCGAGCCGGTCGGCGTCGCCTACGGCAGCGACGCGCTCGAGCTTTCCCCGGACGACTGATCCTCAATGGCGGTGCGGGTTTTGGGCGCCAGCGCGACGGGTAGGTGTACTAGGGCAGGTCTAAACCTTTGCTTAAGACTGACTTGTGACCATCGCCTCATGGATCGTCCTCAGCCTGGCAAACGTGACTGCGATTCTCGAGCGGTTGACCGCTCGCGCTCGGCACGCCAGGCCCTCGAGCGCCACCCTGGTGGGAGCGCCCGGCGTGGCGAGTTCACGGAGGCGATCGGTAGCGCCGGCAAATGGCCCTGCGATGCGATACAAGATGCGCTGGGTCCGCCGAACGGCGGTTGCGGCTGTCCCTCGTGAGATATACAATCGTCAGAGAACTCGCCAGCGTCCCTCGGCCAGCCGGGGGACTCGATGTCGCCGGACCCACTTGGCTCCGGAGCTGCCCGGATCGAGGCGGACCAGTCCATCAACAAGAGGAGAGAGAAGCTGATGCGCAGAGCATCCACCTGCCTGGCCCTGCTCGGCCTTGCCATCCTGGGCTCACCTGTCGCCGCCTCGGCGGCGCCGACGGTCACCTTCAAAGCAACGGCCGTCCCGATTCCGGGATTCCCGCACACCGGCAACATCCTTGGCGCCGGCGCCGCGGTCAAGTTCGAATGGACGATCAAGGGAACCGAATACGGCGGATTCCAGCCGCCGCTGATCGGGGTCAACACGTTCTTCCCCGCCGGCACCGTGATCAACCCGGCCGGGTTCACCAGCTGCTCGCCGACCTCGCTGCAAAAACATCGGCGCCAAGTCCTGCCCGAAGGCGTCCAAGATCACAACCGCCGGCGAAGCCGCTCGGCTTCGTCACGTTCGGCACCGAACGTGTGCCCGAGAAAGTCTCGATCGAAGGGTTCTTCGCGCCGGGCAACCAGCTCCAGTTCCTGACCGTCGGCAGCCACGCCGGCGTCGTTTGAATTCATCGCCTCCTCGCACAAAACCACCGTCGGGCGCGCCGTACGGCCCCGAGTACATCACCGAAGTGCCGCTGGTGGAAACGGTGCCGGGAGCGCCCGACGCGTCGACGGAATCGATCAACGTGACCGCCGGCGCCGCGATCAAGAAGAACGGCAAGGCGATCTACTACGGCAAGGTGCCGAAGAAGTGCCCGAAAGGCGGCTTCCCGCTGAAGTCCGAACTCGTGTTCGCCAACATCGCCGCCCTCCCCAGCAGGGCTACCGGTGAAGTCGTCACGAGCACCTACAAAGCGCCGTGCCCGAGGAAGTAACCGCAGAACGATCGCGGCGAGCTCGTGCCCGCGCGCACAGTGAGCCCGGCCGCTGACGAGGTGGGACGGGCGGCCCCAGCCGGTAGGCGGGGCCGCCCGGCTCGTTGTTGAACGCTAAGGAAGGATTGATGAGGCAGTCCGTCGGGTCGAGGAGAAGGGTGGTTGCCGCCGTCGGGGCCGCTGGCGTGGTTGCGCTCGTGGTGCTCATCGTGCTCGCCACCTCCGCCGGCGGCTCCAACGGCAGCTATACCGTGCGCGCGATCTTCGACGACGCGGCGAACATCATTCCCGGCGAGAACGTGAAGATCGACGGCGTGACCGTCGGTCACGTGACGTCGGTCACCCCGACGCCTCAGCAGAAGGCGGCGGTCGTCTTCGAAGTCAAAAACCCCGGCTTTCGCGACTTCCGCGCCGACGCCTCGTGCACGATCCGCCCGCAGGCGCTGCTCGGCGAGAAGTTCGTCGACTGCCTGCCCACCCAGCCTCGCGTCGAAGGGACGCCGCTGCCTCCTCCCCTGCACACGATCCCCAACGGGGTCGAAGGCGAAGGTCAGCATCTGCTGCCGGTGACCAACACCCACAGCCCCGTCGATCCCGATCTTCTGAACGACATCAACCGCCTACCCGAACGCGAGCGGCTGACGATCATCCTCAACGAACTCGGCGCCGGGCTGGCCGGGCGCGGAAGCGATCTCAACGCGGTCATCCGCCGTGCCAACCCCGCCCTGCAGGAACTGGACAAGGTGCTGACGATCCTCGCCAACGAGAACCACGTCCTGGCTCGACTCGCGGTCGACTCCGACAAGCAGCTCGGGCCGCTCGCGGCGGTGCGCAAGCAGTACGCCGACTACATCGTGCAGAGCAACACGCTCGCGCAGGCCAGCGCTCGCCACCTGCTCGCGCTCGAACGCAACCTCGTCCTCTTCCCGCCGTTCCTGCGCCAGCTCGGCCCATCCAGCGAACGTCTGGGGCGCTTTGCCGAACAAGTCACCCCCGTGTTCACCGACCTCGGCATCGCCGCGCCGTCGATCAACCAGGCCTTCACGAAACTGCCCGCGTACTCCAGCAGCTCGACGGCGTTCTTCAAGAGCCTCGGCAAGACGGCCAAGGTCTCCGGCCCGGCGCTCGTGGCGGTTGAGCCGCTGCTGGAACGGCTGAAGCCCTTCGGCGCCGCCGCCAAGCCGTTCTCGACGAACTTCGCAAAGCTGTTCACGAGCCTGCGCAACACCGGCGGCCTGGAGCGCATCATGGACTTCATCTTCCTCGGCGCGGGCGCCTCCAATGGCTATGACGCGCTCGGGCACTTCCTGCGCACCGAGGGGCTGGCGACGATCTGCGTGACCTACGCGATCAGGCCGGCCACGGGCTGTGACGCGCACCTGAGCCAGACCAACGGTCCGGTCTCGGAAGCATCCTTCGGCCAAGGCCGCTTCGCTGTCGAGCATTCCCGCCGGAACGAGCGTCGTGATGGCGAGAACGCTCGACGTGCTCAAAGGCGCCACGCCCGCCCAGGCGCTGGCCAAGTACCCGGGGTCGGCCGCGAGCGGCGGCTGAAGCGCCCGCCGCTCAGGGAGGGTCCAGCGCCCAGCCGGTGGGAGGCTCGAGCGCGGGCACCACCTACTACACGCCGGCCCCAGAAGAGTCCGGCGCCGACGGCATGCTCCTCAACTACCTCCTCGGCGACTAGGTGAGCGCGCGATGAGTACGCGACGAGGATTGATCGCCCTGGCGCTGTATGGATGCGCGGCGCTGGCGCTGGCGGCGCCCGCGACGAGCCTCGGCGACGACAGCCGGCACGACCACCGTGCCCGCGCCCGCGGAAACGACGCCGACGGTGTCAGCCGAAACGCCCGCCGCGCCGGCGCCCGCTCCGACGAGCGAAGCCTCTGCGCCGTCGCCGTCGCCGGCCGCTCCGGAAGTCGCAGGCGCGCCACAGGTCCAGACCCAGCACGCGCAGGGCAGCACGCGCAGCACCCCTGCGCGCCGCCGCCTCAGGTCGGGCGGCTCGGCTGGCGGCGAAGGCGATGAAAAGGCGAAGACCGAAGCGACCGGCGGCTCGGCGCCCGGCGCGCCACGCAACTCAAAGCGCGCCCCGTCGCCGACGACGCTGACCCCGCCGCTGCCGTTCTCGCTGTCCTCGTCGCTGGACGGGGTGCCCGGCTTCTTCATCGAAAACTTCCGCGTGCCGCCGTTCCTGCTGCCGATCTACCAGGCCGCCGGCACCGCCTACGGCATTCCCTGGCAGGTGCTCGCCGCGATCAACGAGGTCGAGACCGACTACGGCCGCGACCTCAGCGTCTCCAGCGCCGGAGCCGAGGGCTGGATGCAGTTCCTGCCCGCCGAGTGGGCGCAGTACGGGGTGGACGTCACCGGCAGCGGCTTCAAGGATCCATACAACCCGACCGACGCGATCTTCGCGGCGGCCCGCTATCTGCGAGCGGCCGGCGGGGACACGAACATCAGGGCGGCCATCTACTCCTACAACCACTCGCAGTCCTACGTGAACTCCGTGCTGCTGCGCGCCGAGCTGCTCGGCGGGACCCCGCCGCAGCTGCTCGGCGCGGTGATCGGGCTGACCGAAGCGCGTTTCCCGGTCCACGCGGCCGCGCACTTCAGCGACGGCTTTCAGACGCTTCCCGCGAGCGGCGGACGCCCCGCGCAGACGCTCGTCGGCACGACCATCTACGCACAGACCGGCGCGCCTGTGATCGCCGCTCAGGACGGCGAAATCGTGCAGATCGGCAGCTCGCCCTCGCTCGGGCGGTTCATCTCGCTGCGCGATGCCTTCGGCAACACCTACGTCTACGCCCAGCTGGGCTCGACAGCGACCCTCTATCCGGTGCTGCGTCCGGCCGCCGCGCACGACGCGCAGACGACGGCCAGCGCGGCGACGGCGACAGCTGCGCCGGCGGCCGAACCCACGCCGAGTGGGCCGGCGACGGCTGGCGCGCAGCCGGGCCCTTCGCTGCAGGCCGGTGCGAGTGGATCTCCGCTGGGCGCCGGCGCGGGGCTGGAAGCCGCGCCCGTTTCGCCCCCGGTCGCCCCCGCGCCGCCCGCGCCGCCGAAGGCGAGCGCGACCGTGCGCGTGTTCAGGGAAGGATCCAACGAGGTCTACCTGCACCCGCTGCGCGTCGGCGTGCAGGTGATCGCCGGCACGGTGCTCGGACATCTCGGCCCGACAGGCCAGATGCTCTTCCAGATCCGTCCCGCCGCGGTCGGCGCGCCGCTGATCGATCCAAAGCCGATCCTCGACGGCTGGGTCGCGCTTGAAAACACGACGATCCTGCAGGGCTCCTCCAAGAGCTCACTGCCCGCCGCGACGGCGAGCGCCGGGCAGGTGCTGCTCGAGACCACGCGCCAGCTGCAGCGCCGCGTCCTTCACGACCACGGGGTGCGCCTGCGCCGCTGCGAGCGCCAGGTCATCCAGGGAGGCGACGTCAGCCGGCGCCTGCTTGCGACGCTCGAGTTCCTCTCGGTGTCGGGTCTGCGCCCGACCGTCACCGGGCTTACCTGCGGCGGCTCGGCGCCGGCGCTCGAAGGCAACGTGCGCGCCGGATCGGGCGGCGAAAAGGTGGACATCACGGCTGTCAACTCGCTGGCGATCGACAATCACGAGGGGACGGGCTCGGTCGCCGAAGAGACGATTCGCAGGCTGCTGACCCTGCAGGGGGCCGACCGCCCGCGCGAGATCATCAGCCCGGTGAGCTACCCCAAGACCAAGGGCGTGCTCGTCAAGCGCCAGCGCAGCTACATCCAGCTCGTATTCAGCCCGCCCGAGCCCAAGGCGGCGCACGCGGCGGGCGTGCTCGGCGCAGGGTTGACCTCCGACAGTGGATCAAGCTGATCGCACGGCTCGGCGAGATCCCCAACCCGCCCGTCGCGAGCAAGCCCTCGGCGGCGGCCATCCCCGACAACCCGTCCGCCGCAGGCGGCGCGGCCCCCGGCACGGGCGCGACAGGGCAGGAAGGGGGAGCCGGTGGCAACGACTAGTCCCCCCAGCCCGACGGGCGCACCGCCTCCGCAGCCTCCGGGCGGCATGCCGCCCGCGCCGCTTCCGCCGCGCTCCTCCTCGCCATCGCTGATCGCTCGCTTGCTGGCCGCCGGCGCGCTGGGGATCGTCGTGCTGGTCGTCGCCTACCTGATCTTCGCCGGCGGGGGCGGCGCCACCTATCACTTCGCGTTCGCCAACGCTGGCCAGCTCGTCAAGGGCGACCAGGTTCAGGTCGGCGGCGTGCCGGTCGGGAGCGTGACGAACATCGAACTGAACAAGCGCTTCAAAGCGATCGTCACGATCCACGTGAACGCGTCCCTGACGCCGCTGCACCAGGGGACCGTCGCCCAGGTCAGGGTGCCCTCGCTGGCGACGGTTGCCGACCGCTACATCGCGCTGACGCCGGGTCCCAACAGCGCGCCGGCGCTGCCGGCGGGCAGCACGCTGCCGGTATCGGCGACCAAGGAAGTCGTCGACCTCGACACGCTGTTCGACACGCTCAATCCGGCGACCCGCAAGGGTCTGCAGGAGGTCATCCAGGGATTCGCCGAACAGTTCGCCGGCGCCAGTCGCGCCTACGGGCAGTCGGTCGAATACTTCCCCGCGGCGACGTCGGCGACCGATCACTTCTTCTCAGAGCTGGTCCTCGATCAGCCGGTGTTCACGCACTTCATCGTGGAAACCGCCAAGGCGGTGACGACGATCGCCGGGCGCAAGGAAGCGCTGACCGACCTGATCGGCAACGCCGACACGACCTTCCACGCGATCGGATCCCAGCAGGAAGACCTCGCGCAGGGCCTCAAAGAGCTGCCGGTCGCGCTGCAGGCGGGCAACGAGGTCTTCGCCGGCATCCCGCCGACGTTCGCCAAGCTCTCGACGCTGGTCGAAGCGTCCAAGCCGACGAGCAAGCCCTTGAACACGCTCTTCACGAAGCTGCGCCCGCTGCTCGTGACCGCGACGCCGGTGGTGGCCAACTTCTCCCAGGCGTTCAGCAGCCCGGGCCCCAACAACGACCTGACCGAATTCGCCAACGCGCTGCCGGCGCTCGCCAAGGCGCTCAGCACGGCGGCGCCCGCGACCGTGCAGACGCTGCGCGAATCGGTGCCGATCACAGCGGTGTTCGGGCCCTACACCCCGGACCTGGAGGGCACGCTGCGCACGTTCGGCCAGGCCGGCGCCTACTACGACGCCAACGGCCATTACGTGCGCATCGCGCCCGTCTTCCCCGACTTCAAGCTCGGCGCGAACAACAACCTGACCCCGGCGAGCATCTCGCAGGCGCTCGAAGGCATCCTCTCCGACCAGCTGCGCCGCTGCCCGGGCTCGGCGACCCAGCGCCCGGCCGACGGCTCCGCGCCGTTCACCGACGAAGGTCAGCTCAGCTGCGACCCGACGGAGCTGCCCTGATGAACCCTCGTCGCGGCGGCTCTCTGGCCGGCAGCCCACTGCTGATAGGCGCGATCACGACGCTGATCGTGGTCGTCGCCGTCTACCTGTCCTACAACGCCAACAACGGACTGCCGTTCGTGCCCACCTATCACATCAAGGTGGTGCTGCCCGAAGCGTCGGGCCTGGAGTCCTCCAACGAGGTGCGCGAGGGCGGGGACCGCATCGGCACGATCGAAAAAATGACGGCGCAGCTGAGCCCGAAGACGGGGCGCGTCGTCGTGATCGCCAACCTGAAGCTCGAAAAAAAGGCCGAACCGCTCCCTGTCGACACCAAAGCGATCGTCCAGTCGGTCTCCTCGATCGGGCTGAAGTTCCTGCAGATCGAAAAGGGCACGTCGCACCAGATGCTCAAGCCCGGCCAGGCGATCCCGATCTCGCAGGTGCGCGAACCGGTCAACATCGAAGAATTCTTCAACATGTTCTCGACCAAGACGCGCACCGCGAACAAGATCAACCTGAACAACTACGGCAACGGCCTCGCCGGACGCGGACTGGGGCTGAACAACACGATCGCGACGCTGCGTCCGCTCGTCACCAACGCGATACCGGTGCTGCGCAACCTCGCCTCGCCGGCGACAGATCTGCGCGGGTTCTTCATCGCCCTCGAGCGCTACAACGAACAGGTCGCGCCGGTGTCGCTGCAGCAGGCCGCCTTCTACCGCGATCTCGACACCTTCTTCGCCGCCTGGGCGGGCGTCGCTCCGTTTGTCGAAAGGGCGACCGTGCTCGGCCCGCCCTCGCTGCAGCAGGCGATCCACTCGCTTCCCTTCGAGGCCAACTTCCAGGAAAAACAGACCGAGGCGATCCGCCTGCTGCGACCGAGCGCCAAGCTGCTCGTGTCGGTCGCTCCGCCGCTCGCGCACGCGATCACGGTCGGTGCCGTCAACCTGCGCTCGGCGACCGCGCTCAACCAGCAACTGGCCGCCTCGAACAAGGCGTTCGCGGAATTCGCGCACAACCCGATCGTCCCGGTCGCCCTGGAAGACCTCACCGAAACGCTCGGGCTGGCGAACCCGCTGCTCCAGGGCCTGACGCCCGAGCAGACCAACTGCAACTACATCACGCTGGCGTTCCGCAACCTCGCGAGCCTGCAGTCTGAGAACGTCGGCGTCGGCACGCTCTCGCGCGCGGGAATCGTGCTCAACCCCAACGGTCCCAACAACGAGGGCCTTCCCTCCTCGGCGCCCGCGAACGGACCCTCCGTCGAACACCCCTTCGGCAGCACGGCGATCATCAACAACAACTTCCTGCACGCCAACCCCTATCCCAACGTGACGGGGCCGGGACAGCCGGCCGGCAACTGCGAAGCCGCCAACGAGACCTACATACCGGGCCAGAAGGTGGTCGGCAACGTGCCGGGCACCACGGGGACCGTGCACGAACTGACGACCCGCAACGAGAGCCTCTTCGGTGAAAAGTACCCGGCGCCGATCCTGAAGAACCTCGGACTGCCGACCAGCGAACCGAAGAAGTCCAACAGCAGCGCCAGCAAGTCCAACAGCGGAGCCAAGCAATGAGCGGTAAACGGTGGTGGCGCCGCTACGACCAGACGCCGGCGTCAGAGCTCGGTCGCAAGAGCCCGTTTCGCGCCGGGGTGGTGCTGCTGGTGGTCATCCTGGTCGGCGTCTACTTCGGCTTCACCAAGCACATCCCGTTCAAACACGGCTACCGCCTGAAGGCCGTCTTCTCGACGGCCGTCAACATCCGCCCCACCTCGCCGGTGCGCATCGCCGGGATCAACGTCGGCAAGGTGACGAGGGTCTCGCGCGAAGGCGACGCGGGCGTCGTGACGATGGAACTCGAAAAGGCCGCCCTGCCGATCCACTCCGACGCGACGGTCAAGATCCGCCCGCGCACGTTCCTGGAAGGCAACTGGTTCGTCGAACTCAAGCCCGGCAGCCCATCGGCCAGCGTCGTCTCCTCGGGCTACACGATCCCGATCACCCAGACCGCGGACCCGGTTCAGCTCGATCAGGTGCTCGACGCGCTGAACACCGACACGCGTCAGAACCTGCAGGACTTCCTGATCGGGTTCGGCAACGGACTGACGCGCAAGCCGAGCGCGGCGGACAACGCCGAACAGGAACCGGAAGTGAGGGGCCTCAACGGCGCGCAGGCGCTCAACCGCTCCTACCAGCGCGGACCGGCCTCGCTGCGCGCCACGGCGGTGCTAAACCAGGCGATCAGCGGGACCGAAACGCACGACCTGTCCAAACTCGTGGCGGGGATCGGCAAGGTGACCGCCGCGCTGAACGTGCACGAGCAGCAGCTCAGCGAACTGATCGTCAACTTCAACGCCTTCTTCCGCGCGTTTGCGACCGAAGCCGCCGCGCTGCGCGCGACGGTCGCGTTGCTGCCGAGCTCGCTGACCGCCATCGCGAATGGCTTCAACAAGCTGAACGCCGCGTTTCCCCCGATCCAGGCCTTCGCGACAGAGATCCTGCCCGGGGTGAAAAACACCAACTCGATGGTCTTCGCGGCGCTGCCCTGGATCGAACAGACCGAGGCCTCGCTGGCGCCCAGCGAGCTCGGCGGGGTCGCCCAGGGCCTGAAGGAAGCGACGCCCCCGCTGGTGCGCCTGCAGAGCGAACAGATCCCCTTCTACCACCAGTCCGAACTGATGAGCAAGTGCGACACGAACGTGATCTTCCCTGCCGGCAACACCAAGATCCAGGACGGGTCGAGCAGCTCGGGCGTGGAAGACTACAAGGAGTTCTGGTACTCGCTCGTCGGCCTGAACTCGCTCGGCCAGAACTTCGACGGCAACGGCACGATGGCCCGCTTCCTCCTGCCCAGCGGCGGCCAGACGCTGACCTCGGTGCCGGTGTCGATCCTCGGCACGAAAATCCAGGGCCTGAAGCTGCTGGCCCACGCGGCGCTTCCGCCGCAGGGGACGCGGCCGGCCTACCCCGCTGAAGAGCCGCCCTACAAGCCGCTCGTCAACTGCGCCACGCAGAAGCTGCCGAACTTCAACGGCCCGCTCTCCCAGGGCCCCGCGGACGGGGGCGGGTGATGGCGCCCGAGGGTCACGAAGGCGGGCTCAGCGTCCGCGATCAGATCGAGCGCTACCGCTCGGCGTTCATCGCCGTGCTCGGGATGGTCGCCATCGCGGCGCTCGTCGGCGGCTACATCCTCGCGCACGAGAACCTGAAGCTTCCCGGCTGGGTTCCGGTGCTCGGCAAAAACTACTTCGTGCTCAAGGCCGACATGCAGACCGCGCAGGCGCTCGAGGCCGGACAGGGGCAGGCGGTGACGATCGCCGGGGCGAAGATCGGCGAAATCGCCGGCGTGAACCTGCACAACGGCGTGGCGGTCGTGTCGATGAAAATCACCCCGAAATACGCGCTGATCTACAAGAACGCGACGCTGCTGATGCGCCCGAAGACCAACCTGCAGGACATGACCGTCGAGGTCAACCCGGGCAACCCCTCGACGGGACGCCTGCAGAGCGGCGCCACGCTGCCCTCCTCCCAGACCGCTCCGAACATCGACTTCGACGAATTCCTCGCGGGCCTCGACGCCGAAACGCGCGGCTACCTGCAGGAGCTTCTGGCGGGCGCCGGCGAAGGCCTGAAGAACAACGGCAAAGCGCTGTCGGCGACGCTCAAGCGCTTCGCCCCGACCGCGCGGCTGATCCAGCAGATCGCCCAGCAGCTGGAAATCCGCCACGCGAACACCGCGCACGCGATCCACAACTTCCGCCTGGTGATGGAAGCGCTCGGGACCAAGGACACGCAGATCGCCGAACTGGTCGACGCCTCGAACGCCGTGTTCGCGGTGTTCGCCAAGCAGGAACACAACGTCGAGAGCCTGCTGCACCTGCTGCCGGGCGCGCTGTCAAAGACCCGCAGCGGCCTGGGCAAGCTCGCGACGGCGGCCGGCGTGCTCGGCCCGACGCTGCACAAGCTCGAACCGTTCGCGCGTGCCCTCGGCCCGGCCAACGCGGCGTCGCAGAAAATGTATGAACAGGTCACACCGGTCATCAAGAACGAAATCAGGCCGTTCGCGCGCGAAATCCTTCCGGTCGTCAACCAGATCAAGCCCGACACCCAGGAATTGGGCGAAGCGTTCCCGAAATTCACCGAAAGCTTCAGCGTGCTCAACGAATTCTTCAACGAGCTCGCATACAACCCGGGACCGAATCAGGCGGGCTTCATCTTCTTCCTCGACTGGGCGAACCACAACCTCAACAGCGTCGTCAGCTCGGCCGACGCGCACGGCGCCGTCGGGCGCAGCCTCACCTACCTCAACTGCAACGTCGCGCCGCTGCTGACCTCGATCGCGACGATCAACCCAACCGTGAACCTGCTCGTCGGGCTGCTGAACCCGCCGACCAGGGCGGCGTGTCAGGCGGCCGGCATCCTCAACGGCAAAGCCTCGGCCTCCGCCGCGCAGTTCAAACCGCAAGCCGGGCAAGGGCGGGCTGTTCGCCGGCCTGGACGGCGGCGCGATCGCGCATCTGGAGAGCGCTCAGTCCTCACCGGCGTCGGCGCTGGGGGGAGGTGGCTGAGGCATGCAGAAGCGCGCGCCGACGTTCGGCAACCTGCTCGTGATCATCCTCTTCGCGCTCAGCTGCTTTGGGCTGCTGATGTTCCTGTGGGGCTCCTTCGGCGGCCCGCTGCCGCTCAAACCGAAGGGCTACCGCTTCACGGTCGCCTTCCCGCGCACGCTCGCGCTGGCCGAACAGTCCGATGTGCGCATCAGCGGCGTGACCGTCGGTCACGTGATCTCGCTGAACCTCAGCAAGCAGGGCGACACCGACGCGGTGCTCGAAGTCTCCAGCAAGTACGCGCCGATCCGGGCCAACACGCACGCGCTGATACGCCAGAAGACGCTGCTGGGCGAGACCTACGTCGAACTGAACCCCCAGCAACAGACGGGCCCGTACCTGGCCGACGGCGGCCAGCTGGCCGAGAGCCAGGTCGAACCGTTCGTGACGCTCGACGACATCCTCTCGCTGCTGGACAAAAACACGCGACGCAACTTCCAGGAATGGCAGATCTACCAGGCCGCGGCGATCGCGGGCCGCGGCGAACAGCTCAACGCGTCGCTTGCCACGTTTGAGCCGTTCGTGGAACACACCAACCAGCTGGTGTCGATCCTCGCCAGCCAGGAAGGCGCGGTGCGCGCGCTGGTCCACAACACGGGCGTGGTGTTCAACGCGCTGTCCGGTCGCGACCATCAGCTGGAAGGCCTGATCTCAAACGGCGAGCACACCTTCCACGCGGCCGCGCAGGCGAGCACCGAGTTCGCGCAGGCCTTCCGCGAGCTGCCGACCTTCGAGGCCAGCTCGATCGTCGCGCTGCGCACGCTCGACAAGTTCGCGACGCTCGCCGGTCCCTACTACGAAGAAGTCCAGCCCACCGAGCGCTCGCTGTCGCGCCTGCTCCAGGCTGCCAAGCCGTTCGCGCCGCAGTTCAACAACTTCCTGACCTCGCTGGGACCGCTCAGCAAGGCGGCCAAAACGGGGCTGCCATCGGCCAAGAAGGTGCTCGATTTCACCGTGCCTGTGCTCGAAAACTTCAGGCCGGTGCTGCACAACACCGACCCGTTCCTGCAGTCACTCGACGAATACATTCCCGAGCTGCAGGCGTTCTTCGCCAACCTGACCGCCGCGTCTGAGTCACACGGCGGCAATGGCAGCACCGAAAACCTCGGCCCCCAGGAGCACTACCTGCGCACGATGCTCGTCTTCCATCCGGAAGGCCTTGCGGTGTATCCGGCAGCGAGTGGGCGTCAACCGCGCCAACCCGTACTTCCAGCCGGGCGCCTTCCACGGGCTGGGCTCGGGCCAGCTGCCGGTGTTCAGCGGCGGCTCGTGCGCGAACTCCGGTCCATCGGTCAGCGGGCCGCCGAACGAAACGATCTCGCAGAGCCTGATCGAACAGATCATCCAGTTCAAAGTCGCCAACACGCCGGGAACGGCCAACAGCATCCCCGCTCCGGGCTGCAGCCAGCAGGGGCCGTTCACGTTCAACGGCAACTCGAGCCAGTTCCCGCACGTCGTCTACGGAGGCAAGAAATGACGGAAAGACAGACCTCGAGCGACAACTTCCAGTACCACGCGGGGGACGTCGACTACGCGGGCGATCCCGACGACGAGAGGTGGTCGATCCGCTGCCTGGACGTGCACAAGCGTCTCGGCGGGGTCTCGGTGCTCAACGGCCTCAACGTCGCCTTCCCCGACGACACGATCACCGTCGTGCTCGGACCTTCGGGCACGGGCAAGAGCGTGCTGATCAAGCACATCATCGGGCTGATGTTCCCCGACTCCGGCGAGGTGATCGTGCACGGGCAGCCGGTCTCCAAGTTGACGATGCCAGAGCTCTTGACGCTGCGCCGCAAAATCGGCGTGCTCTTTCAGGACGGCGCGCTGTTCGGGTCGATGTCGGTGTTCGACAACGTCGCCTTCCCGCTGCGCCAGCACACCGACACCTCTGAGGCGGATATCGCCAAACGGGTGTCCGAGCGCCTGACCGACGTGGGGCTGGCGGAGGCGATGCACGATCTGCCCTCCCAGCTGTCGGGAGGCATGCGCAAGCGCGCCGGGTTCGCGCGCGCGCTGGTGATGGAGCCCGACATCGTGATCTTCGACGAGCCCGACTCGGGCCTGGATCCCGTGCGCACGGCGCTGCTGTGCGAACTGATCCAGGAGATGCACGCGATCCACCGGGGCACCTACATCGTCGTCACCCACAACATTGCCTCGGCGCGGCAGATCGGCGAGTACATCGCGGTCCTGTGGCGGGGGCGGATCGTGGAAGCCGGCGACGCGGAGAAGATGTTCTCCTCGGACAACCCGTTCGTGCACCAGTTCCTCAGCGGATCGGCGGAGGGACCGCTCACGATGGATTGACGCCGACGCGGCCCTATGCGAACATACGTTCGCATGGTCGTGTGCGTCCATCTTCCCCGCTTTGCGCTGGTGCTCGCCGCCGGAGGCCCGGAGGCGCTCACCGGGCGTGCGCTGGCGATCGCCCCTCAGGTGCCCGACCAGCGCGTGGGGGAGACCTCGGGCGCCGCAGAGGCGCGCGGGGTCGTCGCGGGGATGGGGCTGGGCGAGGCGCTTGCGCGCTGCCCCGATCTCGTCCTGGTGGCAGCCGATCCGCTGGGGGTGGCGCAGGCCTGGGAGGAGCTGATCGTCGCCCTGGAGGGCATCGGGGCGGCGGTCGAGCCGGCCGGCTCGGGCCTTGCCTACTTTCAGGCAGACGGGCTGGCGGGGCTGCATGGCGGGATATCGGGGACGGTCGCCGCCGCGCGGCGCGCGCTGCGTGCGCCGGTCGGCGGCCGGTCGGCGCACGTGGGCGCCGGGCCGACCCGCTTCTGCGCGCTGGCCGCCGCGCTCGCGGCCAGCGCGCGTCGTACGGTGATCGTGGAGGACGACCGCGCGCGCGGACATCTGGCGAGCTCACCGGTGGGCCTGCTGCGCTACCGCCGGGAGACCGAGCAGCTGGTGCAGCCGCTTGGCCGTCTTGGCGTGCGCACGCTCGGCGAGCTCGCGCAACTGCCGCGCGACGCTCTCTCAGACCGCTTCGGCGAGGCGGGCGTGCTCGCGCACCGCCTGGCCTGTGGCCAGGACACGCCGCTCACGCCACGCGTCGTGCGGGATCGGCTGGAGGAGGTCATGGAGGTGGGCGACGCCGGCTCTGGACCGGTGCTCGAACGTGTCCTCGGAGTCCTCGTCGACCGGCTGCTCGCGGCGCCCGCTCGCCGCGGGCGGACGCTGCGGGCGGTGTCGCTCGCGGCGCGGCTGGTGGGGGAGGGCACGTGGCGCGAGCAGGTGGTGTTCCGCCAACCGCTCAGCGATCCCCACCGCATGCGCCTGGCGCTCTGTCCGCGCCTGTCTTCGCTGCCCGCGCCCGTCGAGGCGCTGACGCTGAGCGTGGAGCGCTTCGGGCCGCCGGACGGCGAGCAGCGAGCGCTGCTGGAAGAGGGGCGCCAGGTTCGCCTCGAGCGTCTGCGCGACGCCGTGGCGCAAGTGTGTGTCGCCGCCGGGCCCGAGGCGGCGCTGCGCGCCCTGTGCGTGGATCGAGACTCGCGTGTGCCCGAGCGCAGGTTCGTGCTGACGCCGTTCTCCAGATGAGCCGCGCGCGCTCCCTCGGCCTGCCCCGTCCGGCGCGAGTGCGCCACGAGCGCCACGGCTTTCCGGTGGAGGTGGATGGCGAGGCCGTCGAGCATGTGCGCGAGTCCTGGCTGGTGGAGGATCGCTGGTGGACCGAGCGGCCGTTGCGCCGCCGCTACTGGGAGCTCCTGAGCGTGCGCGGGCGCAACTTCGTCGTCTTTCGCGATCTGCGCTGCGGCGGCTGGTTCACCCAGTCGGCATGAGCGACGTCGATGTCCGGGACAGCGCCCTATGCCGAGCTGCACTGCCACTCCGCCTATTCCTTTCTGGATGGCGTGTCGCTGCCGCAGGAGCTGGCGGCGATGGCGCAGGAGCTCGGCTACGACGCGCTGGCGCTCACCGACCACAACTCGGTGTCTGGATCGATGGAGCTGGCGATGGCGCTGAAGAACGTCTCGCTGCGCGCGATCCACGGGGCGGAGGTCGACGTGGACGACGCTGCGCCAGGCGCGGGCGAGTCCGAGGCTTCTCGTCACCTGACGCTGCTCGTGCGCGACGCGCGCGGCTGGAGGAACCTCTGCCGGATCCTCACGCTCGCGCATGCCCGCACGCGCGAGCGTCGCGAGCGCGCAGAGCCCTCGATCGCGTTGCAGGCGGTGCTCGATCACGCCGAGGGCCTGGTGTGCCTGACCGGCTGTGCCGCGCGCGGCGTGCACGACGAGCGCAGCGCGCGCAGGCTGCTCGACGCCTTCGGCCCGGAGGGTCTGCGCGTGGAGCTCCAGCGCCCCTACGCCCGCCGCGATCGTGCGCGCAACCGCGCGCTGGCGGCGCTGGCCCGGCGGCTGGGGGTGGCCTGCGTTGCGACCGGCGACGTGCACGCGCACGTACGCACGCGCGCGCCGCTGCAGGATGCTTTCGTGGCGCTGCGCCACCACACGACGCTCGACGCCTCCGAGCCGCTGCGCCGCGGCAACCACAGCCACGTGATGAGCTCGCCGCAGGCGATGGTCAGCCGCTTTGCCGATCATCCAGATGCGGTGCGTGAGTCGGTGGCGCTGGCGCAGGAGCTGCGCTTCGACCTGACCGAGGACCTCGGCTACCGCTATCCCGGCGCCGAGGACGCGACCTCGCAGCGGCGTCTGGTCGAGCTTTGCAGGGCGCGGCTGGTCGATCGCTACGGGCCGGGCAGCGGCGCGGGGGCAGGTCTCCTGGGCCAGGCGACCGAGCGCCTGGAGCAGGAGCTCGGCGTGATCGAGAAGCTCGGACTGGCGGGCTTCTTCCTGCTGCACCACGACATGCTCCAGCTGGCGCGCGAGGTCGCCGTCGAGGTGCGCGGAGCGAGCTCGGCGCGTGCCCTGCTGGCGCCCGGACGCGGGCGGGGCTCGTCGGTCTCCTCGATCGTCTGCTACCTGACCGGCCTGTCGCACATCGATCCCGTGGCCAACAGGCTGGCGCTCGGGCGCTTCCTGCACGAGGAGCTGAGCGATTTGCCCGACATCGACCTCGACTTCCCGCGCGACGTCCGCGAGGTCCTGATCCCGCGTGTGCACGAGCGCTACGGCCATGAGCGCACCGCGCTCGTGGCCGCCTTTCCGACCTTTCGCGCGCGTGGAGCGATCCGCGAGCTCGGCAAGGTGCTGGGCCTGCCGGCTGGCGAGATCGAGCGCGCGGCGCGCGGCAGCGACAGCGATGGATGGGTGGCCGAGCACGACATCCAAACCGTCCTTGGAGGCGTCTCGCGCAGCAGGGCGGGGGACGGGCGATCGGTGCGCTGGCGTTGGCTTGAGCGTCTGGTGGATGAGGCCCACCGGCTGCCTCGTCACCTCTCCCAGCACTCCGGGGGCATGGTGCTGGCCACGCGCCCGCTGATCGACTGCTGCCCGGTGGTGCCGGCGGCGATGGCGGGCAGGCAGATGGTGCAGTGGGACAAGGACTCCTGCGCCGACGCCGGCTTTTTGAAGATCGACCTGCTGGGGCTGGGCATGCTCTCGGCGGTCGAGCGTTGCGTGCAGGAAATCGCCGACACGCGCGGCGAGCGCATCGACCTCTCGCGCATCCGCTTCGACGAGCCGCAGACCTTCCGGGCGATCCGCAGAGCCGACACCGTGGGCGTGTTCCAGATCGAGAGCCGCGCGCAGATGCAGTCGCTGCGCCGCACGCGCCCGCAGAACCTGGACGACCTCGTCACGCAGGTGGCGATCGTGCGCCCGGGGCCGATCCAGGGCGGAGCGGTCCATCCCTACATGCAGCGTCGCCAGCGCCTGCGCGAAGACCCCTCCTTTCAAGTCCCCTACGACCATCCGGCGCTCGAGCCGGTGCTCGCCGAGACGCTCGGCACGATCATCTTCCAGGACCAGGTCATGCAGGTGGCCGAAGTCTTCGCCGGCTTCTCGGCGGGCGAGGCCGGCGGGCTGCGCCGGGCGATGAGCCGCAAGCGCTCGGCGGAGGTGCTCGACGGTCATCGCGAGCGCTTCATCGAGGGCGCGCGGCGTCACGTGGGGGCCGACGCGGCCACGGCGCAGCGCGTTTGGGCGATGGTGGCCGGCTTCGCCGGCTTTGGCTTCCCCAAGGCGCATGCCGCCGCCTTCGGCCTGCTCGCCTACCAGTCGACGTGGCTGCGCGTTCACTACGGCCCCGAGTTCCTGTGCGCGCTGCTCAACGAGCAGCCGATGGGCTTCTACGCGCCCGACAGCCTCGTGCACGAGGCGCAGCGGCGCGGGATCGAGGTGCTGCGGCCCGACGTGAACGCATCCGAGGCGCAGTGCACGGTGCAGGGCGGCGCCGTGCGTCTCGGTCTCGGCTACGTCAAGGGCGCGGTTGTGAAGGAGGTGGCGGAGCTGGTGGCCGAGCGCGAGCGAGCGGGGGCGTTTTCCACGCTCGGCGATCTCGCCGCGCGCGCCGGTGTCGGGCGCGTGACGCTTTCCCAGCTCGCCTGGGCGGGCGCGTGTGACGACCTGATCGATCCCGGAGCGCTCGGGCCGCCCGCCGAGCGCAGGAGGATGGCCCTCTGGCAGCTGGGGATCGCGGCCCCGGGCAGGACGGCGGACGCCGGCACCCAGCTCTCGCTGCCCCTGGAGCTGCCCGACCCGCCGCGCCTGCGGGCGCTGAGTCGCTGGCAGCGGCTGGTCGCCGACTACGCGAGCAGCGGGGTGACCGTCGATGACCACGTGATGGCCGCTCTGCGTCCGCGGCTGAGCGCCCGCATGCTGGCCACCAGCGCCCAGCTCGCGCGCCTGCCGGCGGGCTGCTCGGTGGCGGTGGCCGGGCTGGTGATCGCCCGTCAGCGGCCCGGGACGGCAAAGGGGACGATGTTCCTGCTCTTCGAGGACGAGTGGGGGACGATCAACCTGATCGTCCCCCGTGCGGTCTATGAGCGCCACCGCCAGCTGGCGCGCGCCGAGCCGCTGCTGCTCGCCAGGGGGCGGCTGGAGCGCCACGACACCTTCACCACCTCGCTGGCGCAGTCGGCCGCACAGCGCGAGCAAGCGCGCGATGCGGTGCCGGCGATCCTCAACGTGATCGTGAAGGAGCTGCACGCGCTCGAGCGCTTCCTGCCCGCCGGCGCGACGCACCCCGGCGAGGCAGCGGCCGAGGCGCAGGTGCACCGTCTCGCCGGCCGCGGCGCGGCGCCGGACCGCGCCGGCGAGGATGAGCTTGCGGGGGCCGAGGTCGCGGCCGACATGCGCGCGGTGACGCCGCCCGTGCAGAGCTTCGCCGCGGGACGGCGGCGCTAGCGCCTCGGCTAGGCTGCTCGCATCGCGCGTCTGGGCAACACCGATCTGGAGGTCTTCGAGCTGTGCCTCGGCGGCAACGTGTTCGGCTGGACGCTCGACGAGCCGCGCTCATTCGAAGTGCTCGACGCCTATGTGCAGGCGGGCGGCAACTTCATCGACACGGCGGACTCCTACGGCCACTGGACGCCCGCGGGGGCGGGCATCTCCGAGCGCATCATCGGCCGCTGGATGGCCGCGCGCGGCAACCGCTCGCAGCTTGTGATCGCGACCAAGGTCGGCATGTCGCGCGAGCGCCCCGGCCTGTCTGAGAGCGTCATCTCCGACGCGATCGATGGCTCGCTGCAGCGCCTGGGTATCGACCGCGTGGACCTCTACTACGCCCATCGCGACGATCCCGACACGCCCCTGTCAGAGACGCTCGCCACGATGCAGTCGCTGATCGACGACGGCAAGATCCGCTACGCGGCCGCGTCGAATTACAGCGCCGCGCGGCTGCGTGAGGCACTCGACGTGGGCGAGCGCGAGGGCATGGCCTCGTATGTGGCGCTGCAGCCGCTCTACAACCTGCTGGAGCGCGATCAGTACGAGGGCGAGCTGGCCGACGTGTGCGCGAGCGCCGGCCTGGCCTGCCTGCCCTACTACGGCCTCGCGAGCGGCTTTCTCACCGGTAAGTACCGTCGCGGCGATGAATCTGTCGACAGCCCGCGCGCGTCGGGCGTGCGCGATCGCTACCTCAACGATCGCGGGCTGGCCGTGCTCGACAGCCTCGACCAGATCGCAGCCGGTCACGACACGGCGCCGGCCACCGTGGCGCTCGCTTGGCTGAGGCTTCAGCGCACCGTCGTCGCGCCGATCGCCAGCGCGACGTCCGTCGCGCAGATCGGCGAGCTGACCGCGTCGGCGACGCTCGAGCTGTCCGAGTCAGAGCTGGCGCAGCTCGACGCCGTCTCGCGCGTCCCGCACGGCTGAGGCCTGCAGCGCGATCTGCACCGCGCTGTCAGCGCGGCTGCACGACGAGCGTCTGGAAGGCCTGCGCGACGGGGCCGTCGAGGTCGTGCAGGACGCTTTCGGCGGTGCCGATGCCGTTCTCGGTCAGCAGCGTGCGCGCGTCCAGGCCGATCCACTCGCCGGCCGGGCGCCGCCACAGGTGGATGTCCAGGTCGGCGTTGATGAAGAAGTAGTCGTCGAAGGGCAGCTCGGCGCTGACGCCGTTGCCGAAGTCGGCGACGCCGGCGAGGCGCATCAGCGGCGTGGCCGGCTCGTCGGGCAGGAAGTTCAGCCGAGGACGCATCCAGACACGCTCGGGGCCGGGCGTCGACGGGTCGCTGAGCCAGCTCATCTCCATGCCCGTCGTGGCGAGGCTGGCGGCCGGGGAGTCGTTGAGCGCGAACGCCTGCACCGTGCCCTCGTCGGGTCCGGGGATCGTGTGGGCGGCCGGGGGTCCGTTGCGGGGGAGCCCCGGCGGCACTTCCTGGATGCGCAGCGCGCTGGCTTTGCAGATCAGCTCAGAGCCGGCCCTCAGCTCGGCGCCCAGCCACTGCACGCGCCGCCCGTCGCGCACGATCTCCGTGCTCAGCTGCAGCGGCTCGAAGCGGATCGGTTTGAGGAACTCGAAGCCAAGCCGCGCGATCGCCAGCTGCGAGCCCGGCTCCATGCGCTCGAACTCGCGCGTGATCATCGCGGCCGGCGCGCCGCCGTGCAGCGCGTCCTGGTCCCACGGGCCGCGCGCGTGGTCGCTCGGGATGTAGCAGTCGTCGGCCGAGCGCGTGAAGAGGGCATCTGCCATGGCGCCGACGCAATTATCACCCACGCGCAGGACGGGGGTCGCCGCCGCTGCCAGGGCCGCCTATCCGCGCCGCTGCTCCCAGGAGAAGCCGCGCACCGCGAAGTACACGCCGAAGATCGTCCACAGGCCGATCACGGCGAGCGCGTCGACGTTCGAGGCAAGGCTCGAGCCGGTGACCATCGCCCCCGAGAGGCCGTCGATCAGTGGCGTGAGCGGCAGCGCGTGGGCGATGTTCGACAGGAACGCCGGCGCGCTCTTTGAGTCAAACACGTAGAAGGACACGAACACGACCGGCAGGAAGACCGCGTTCACGTACGCCGCGGTGGACTCGAAGTTCGGGATCACGTGGGCAAAGGCGACGCCGAGCGACGCCAGGCAGACGACGCCCGCGACGACGAACACGATCAGCTGCGCCCAGTCGCGCGGCCAGCCGATCCCGAACAGCAGCTTCCCGGCGAGCACGATGATCGCGATCTGCACCGCCGTGTTGGTGACCGCGTTGGCGGCGACGCCGCCGAAGTAGGAGACCGTCGGCAGCGGCGTGCCGCGCACGCGCTTGAGCACGCCGCGCTCGCGCAGGAAGACGATGTTGTAGGCCAGCGCCGTGAACGTGGTCGACATCACGCTCATGCCGGCGATCGAGGGCACGAGCAGATTCAGCCCGTGCTGGTTGCCCGCGAGAATCGCTCCACCCGCCGCCAGGAACAGCAGCGGCAGCAGGAAGTTGAAGAACGCCGCGCTCGGGTTGCGCCAGAACATGCTGCGCTCCAGGCGGTACTGGCGCCAGGCGAGCGTGAGCGCGCTCGGCACGCGCGCGCCGCCGGCGGCGAGCGGCGCATCATGCATCGGCGGTGAGCTCCAGGTAGACGTCCTCCAGGGTTGGGCGTCCGACGCTCAGCTCCTCCAGGCGCTCGCCGCGCGCGAGCGCCTCGGCGGTGAGCTCGGCCAGCAGGGCGGTCGGGTCGTCGGTCTCGCGCTCGATCAACTCGCCGGCGGCGCTGCGATAGGCGACGCGGTAGTGCGCCGCGCCGACTCCCGAGCTCGCGAGGAGCCCCGATCGCCAGCACGCGCCCGTCCTTGACGATCGCCACGCGGTCGGCGAGCGCCTGCGCCTCGTCGAGATAGTGCGTTGTCAACAGGATCGTCTTTCCCAGCTCACGCAGCGAGCGCACCGTGTCCCAGGCCTCGCGCCGCGCCTTGGGATCGAAGCCGGTCGTCGGCTCATCGAGGAAGATCAACTCCGGGTCGCCGATCAGCGCGAGCGCGAAGTCCAGTCGTCGCAGCTGCCCGCCCGACAGCTTGCGGCTGCGCACGTCGGCCTGGCCGTCCAGCCCCGCGAGGCTCAGCACCTCCTCGACGTCGCGCGGGCTCGGGTAGAAGCTCGCCCAATGTCGCAGCGCCTCGCGCGGCGTGACGTGGCTGTAGATGCCGCCCGACTGCAGCACGATTCCGATGCGCCTGCGCAGGCCGATCGGCCGATCGGCCGGATCGCAGCCGAGCACCGACACCTCGCCGCTCGTGCGCTCGCGGTAGCCCTCCATGATCTCCACGGCGGTCGTCTTGCCCGCGCCGTTGGGTCCGAGCAGCCCGAACACCTCGCCGCGCTGCACGGTGATGTCGATCCCGCGCAGCGCCTCGAACTCGCCGTAGCGCTTGCACAGCGCGCGTACCTCGATCGCCGGGGCGCCGTCGCTCACGGTCCAATGATCCAAGAGACTGGCGTCTGCCGCGTGGCGAGCCGTCGCCGCTGCTACCAGTGCACGCCGCGCGTCAGCGTGGCCATCGCGATCTGTTCGAAGGAGGCGCGCTCGTCGATGTCCTGCTGACCCTTGGCCGCCGCGGAGTCGGGGAATACGCGGTAGGCGAGGTGCAGCAGGCGGTCGACCGCGTT
Organism: uncultured Solirubrobacterales bacterium; assembly: GCA_963713385.1. Classification (GTDB taxonomy): domain Bacteria; phylum Actinomycetota; class Thermoleophilia; order Solirubrobacterales; family Solirubrobacteraceae; genus Palsa-744. Next base: position 105,611 of record CAVQLO010000007.1, on the reverse strand, counting down.
CGGCGCGAGCGTGTAGGCGACCTCGCCGAAGGTGCCCAGGCGCGTGCCCATGTGCTTGGGGCGCGAGCGCAGCGCCTCGCAGATCATCTCGCCCGCCTCCTCGGGGGTGATCGCCGGGAAGGCGTCGTACATTTTGGTCGGGCTGATCATCGGCGTGCGCACGAGCGGCATGTGGATCGTCGTGAACGTCACGCCGTCGCCGAGCACCTCAGAGGCGACCACCCGGCTGAACGCGTCGAGCGCCGCCTTGGAGGCGACGTAGGCCGAGAAGCGCGGCGGATTGGCCTGCACGCCGATCGAGGAGATGTTGACGATGTGCCCCGAGCCGCGCTCGCGCATGTGCGGCAGCAGCCCGATGATCAGCTTGACCGCGCCGAAGTAGTTGAGCTGCATCGTGCGTTCGAAGTCGTGGAAGCGGTCGTAGCTGAGGGCGATCGAGCGGCGGATCGAGCGGCCCGCGTTGTTGACCAGCATGTCGACGTCGCGGTGATCTGCGAGCACGCGCTCCACGAGCTGGTCCACCGAGTCCATGTCCGAGATGTCCGCCGCGTACACGTAGGCGGTCCCGCCCGCGACGACTATCTCGGCGCGCAGTTCCTCGAGCTTCTCGACGTTGCGCGCGACCAGCAGCGGCACCCCGCCGGCGGCGGCGATCTTCAATGCGGCCGCGCGGCCGATTCCCGACGAGGCGCCGGTGATCAGGACGTGCTTTGAGCCAAGCGCCTCGCGCATCGAGCGTCCGCCCGTCGGGCGGTCCATCTCGCGCTCCCAGTAGTCCCAAAGCCGCGACGCGTATTCGCCGAGCGCCGGCGGCATCTGCAGCGCCGAGCCTTGCAGCGCCCGCTGCGTCTCGCTCGTGTCGAAGGACGGCGTCAGCTCGATGTGCGCGAGCACCTCCTGCGGGATGCCGAGCTCGGCGAGGCCGATCCGCCGCAGCTGGCGCAGCGGCGGCAGCGCGAGCGCCAGCGACAGCGGCCATCGCGGGACGGCGTCGGTGAGGCGTTTGTCGACGCTCATCGCCACGCGCGGCGCGTGCGCGGCCGCGGCGATCTCGTTGAACAGCTCCTCGACGGTCTGCGGGCGCGGGTCGGTGAGGTGGAAGGCGCGGCCGTCCAGGTCGGGCTCGTGCGCGATGTGGTCGATCGCGCCCGCCACCCAGTCGACCGGCACGACGTTGGTCGCGCCGAGGTCGATGCCGACCAGCGGCACCCACTCGGGGACGACGCGGCGCATCCGTTGGATCGTCTTGAAGAAGTAGTAGGGGCCGTCGATCTTGTCCATCTCGCCCGTCAGCGAGTCGCCCACGACGATCCCGGGCCGGTATACCCGCCAGGGGACGTATGGTTGATCGCGCACGATCTGCTCGGACTCGAACTTCGTGCGGTGGTAGGGCGAGGGCAGCTTCTGGCCCTCGTCGAAGAAGTCCTCGCTGAACACGCCCTGATAGGTGCCGGCGATGGCCACCGAGGAGATGTGGTGCAGGCAACCGGCGTCCAGCGCCCGCGCCAGCTCGACCGCGTGCGTCGTGCCGCCGATGTTCAGCGCGACGTTCTGCTCGGCGGGCGCCGTCATGTCGTAGATCGCCGCGAGGTGGATGAAGTGATCGATCTTGCCGCGCAGCTCGTCGGCGCGCTCCTGTTCGATGCCGAGCAGCGGGCTGCGCAGGTCTCCGAGCACCGGCTCGATGCGCCCCGCCGCGCGTGCGCCGACCGTCGCGCGCCAGCGTTCGATCAGGTCGTCGATGCGGCCGAGCGAGCCGTTGCGAACGAGCACGTAGATCTTGCCCTGGCGCTTTTCCAGCAGCGACAGCACGAGGTGGCGACCGATGAAGCCGGTGGCGCCTGTTACGAAGTAGGCCATCGTCCGCCGAGAATAGCCCTCATGCCCCGGCGCCGGTCCCCGAGCGACCCTCGCCGCCCGCAAAGCGAGCGGCGCCGCGCGCGCCATCCTCGAACACCTCCGGTCCAGCGTTCGCCTCGAGCGCGAGGCCGTCGGCGAGCGGCATGCCCAGGCCCTCGATCGCCGCGCGCCTGTCGGCGAGCATCGTGCGCTGCGGGAAGCGCGCGAGACCCTCGGCCAGCGCGAGCGCTCGCGTCAGGTGCTCGCCGGGCGCGACGACCTCGGTCACCAGCCCGATCGCGAGCGCCTGCGCCGCGTCGATCATGCGTCCCGTGAGGATCAGGTCGAGTGCGCGACCGAGCCCCACGATGCGCGGCAGGCGCTGCGTGCCGCCATCGATCAGCGGCACGCCCCAGCGTCGCTCGGGGTACCCGAGCGTCGAGTCCTCTGTCGCGATGCGCAGGTCGCACCACAGCGCGAGCTCCAGGCCGCCCGCGAGCGCGAAGCCCGAGATCGCCGCGATCGTCGGCTTGGAGGGGGTCAGCCGGGTGAAGCCCATCGGGCCCTCGGCCGCCATCAGCCGCGACGCGAACGTGTCGATCGCCTTCAGGTCCGCGCCGGCGCAGAAGGCGACGCCGCCCGCTCCGGTGAGCACGAGCACGCGCGCCTGCTCGTCGGCCTCGAAGCGCAGGAACGCCTCGTGCAGCGCGGCGGCCGTCGGTCCGTCGACCGCGTTTCGCCTGTGCTGGCGGTCGATCGTGACGAGCGCGGTGCTGGCGCGGCGCTCGTAGGCGACGGCGGGCGGCTCGCTCACCGCGGCCTCAGCTCACCGGCCGACGGGCCGGCGGCGCTCTCTCGCCGTTACCAGCCGCCGTGCCACTGCGTGTTCGCCAGGTGCGCCTTGTGGGCAGCCTTGCGCGCTTCCTTGCGCTTCTCCAGGTGGCGCTGGATCATGCTCATCACGAACACGAACGTCGGGAAGAAGATGATCAGGATGAAGCCCGCGTCGACGACGACTTTGTCGTTTGTCGCGCCGTACAGGCCGCGCCCGTAGCTGGGGCTTTCGCTGGCGCTTTCCGCGCTTGCGGCCGGGGCGAGCACGAGCGCGAGCGTCAACGCGTAGAGCACGAGGGCTGTCAGCCGGCGGATCGTCACTGCCGGATGATGCTACCGAAGGCGCGGGCGCGGGAGCCGGCGCTCGCACCCCCGCGCGCGCCGGCCGCGAGGCAGCCGAGCGGCGCTCGCCGGCGCCTACCATCATCAGGCGATGGCCCTGCTGACCGCCTCTGACCTGCACAAGGACATGGCCGGTCGGCCGCTGCTGCGCGGCGTGTCGTTCAAGCTCGAGCGCCGCGAACGCCTGACGCTCGCCGGGCGCAACGGCAGCGGCAAGACGACGCTGCTGCGCATGCTCGCGCGCGACACGTCGATCGATCGCGGCGAGCTGAGCGTCGCGAAGGGCGTGCGCATCGCGCTGCACGACCAGCGCCCGCCGCGCGAGCGGACGCGCCCGCTCGGCGAGTATGTCTTCTCGGGCTGCACCACCGAGCTCGCGATCGAGGCGCAGCTGGCCGAGCTCGAGGCGCTGATGGCGACGGGCGCCGACGACGAGGCGACGCTCGCCCGCTACGCGCGCGCCCAGGCCCAGCTGGAGTCCCACGGCGGCTACCTGTGGCGCGACCGCGCGCGCGCGATGGCGCGCGGGCTGGGCTTCGGCGACGCCGACCTCGATCGCTCGATGGACACCTTCTCCGGCGGCCAGCTCACACGCGCGTCGCTGGCGCGCGTGCTCGCGACGGGGGCCGACGTGCTGCTGCTCGACGAGCCGACCAACCACCTGGACATCGAGTCGCTGGAATGGCTCGAGCAGACCCTCGTCGGCCTGGAGGCGGGCGTGGTGCTCGTCGCTCACGACCGCTGGTTCCTGGAGGCCGTCGGCACCGCGGTGCTGGAGATCGAGGCCGGCCGCTCGCGCTTCTTCGCGGGGCCGTGGCATCAGTGGCGTCGCGAGCAGGCTGCGCGCGAGATCGCGCTCGGCAAGGCGATCGACAAGCAGCAGGCCGAGATCGCCCGCATGGAGCGCTTCGTCGAGCGCTTCCGCGCCAAGGCCACCAAGGCGCGCCAGGCGCAGTCGCGCGCCAAGCAGCTCGCGAAGATGCAGCGAATCGAGCGAAGCCCGCAGGATCGCAAGAGCATGGGGCTGCAGTTCAAGGCGCCCGAGCGGACCGGACGCGTCGTGTTCGAGCTGCTCGACGCGCGCATCGAGGTCGGCGGCCCGCGCGGCGGCGCGCACGCCGGGCACGCGCAGGACGACGACGGCGCGCACGATCGCGCGAAGGGGCCGATCACGCTGCTCGAGCACGCCGAGCTATGGCTGGAGCGCGGCGAGCACGTGTCGCTCGTGGGGCCGAACGGGACCGGCAAGACGACGCTGATCGAGGTGCTCGCCGGTCGCCGCGCGCCCGCCGCGGGCAAGCTCAGCCGCGGTCACAACGTCAACGTCGGCTACCTCTCACAGCACTCCGACGAGCTCGGCGCCGGCGGCCAGCCCGGCCAGAGCGTGCTCGAAGCGGCCCAGCACGCCACCGGGCTGACTCCCAACAAGGCGCGCGCGCTGCTCGGGCGCTTCCTGTTCTCCGGCGAGGAGGCCGAGAAACCGCTCGACGGCCTCTCCGGCGGCGAGCGCCGGCGGCTGTCGCTGGCGGTGCTCGTGCAGTCAGGCGCCAACGTGCTGATCCTCGACGAGCCCACCAACCACCTCGACATCGAGAGCCGCGAGGCGCTCGAGGACGCGCTGCGCGCGTTCACGGGAGCGATCCTGCTGGTGTCCCACGATCGCGCGCTGCTCGACGCGGTCGGCTCGCGCACGGTCGTCGTCGAGAACGGCACGCTGCACAGCTACGTCGGCGGCTGGCCGGAGTACGTGCGCGTGCGCGAAGAGAGACGTTCGATCGATCAACAGGACGGCCCGCATGCGGGCCGTCCCGGAGGGGCGCATGCGCCCCTCCGCCAGACGGCGCATGCGCCGTCTGGGACAGCGAAGGAGCCAGAGGTCAATGGCGGCGCCCCCAAGCGCAAGCCCAAGCCGAAGGGGCCGTCGAAGAACAGGCTCACCGCGCAGGCGCTCGCGGAGCGCGACGTGGAGGACGCCGAGGCGGCGCTGCGCCGCCGTCGAGCAGGCGCTCGCCGACCCCGAAGCGTGGGCGACGAAGTACGAGTCGGCCAAGTCCCAGGCGCGTCATACCGCCGCCCGCCGCGCCGTCGAGGCGGCCTACGCCCGCCTGGAGGCGCTGATCGACTGACGGCATAGACTGGGGCGATGGAGCGCACGAAGACCGCTCGCAACGTTGCGATCGTGCTCGTGATCGCGCTCGCCGTCTATCTGCTGCCGGGTGGCGGGCGCGTCGCGGACACCTTCCAGGCGCTGCTCTACATCGGCTTCGGCGTCGGCTTCGGCTATCTGGGCCTGCAGCTCTATCGCGAACACCGCGTGGCGGTCTACGGCCTCGGCGATCGCCACCGCGCGCTGCTGTATGCGCGGGCTCGCGCTGGCGATGTTCGCGATCGCCGCGCGCGAACGGATGTGGCAGACGGGCACCGGCGAGCTCTTGTGGTTCGCGCTCGTCGGCGTCGTGCTGTACGCGTTTCTCGCCGTATACCGCCGCTGGCGCGCCTACTGACCGCCAATCGGCGCGAATCTGCGCCTCGTATCCTCGATCAGATGGCGAGCGAGCAAGCGAGCAATGGTCGCGAGGACGCGAGCGCGAGCCTCGCCGCGCAGCGCCGCGCGCTGCCCGACCAGCCGGGCGTGTACCTGTTTCGCGACGCGCGCGACCGGGTCATCTACGTCGGCAAGGCCAAGTCGGTGCGCAAGCGCGTCGCGTCGCATTTCGCGACCGCGCGCGTGCCGAGCAGCCCCGGCCACGCCGAGATGATCGCGAGCGTCGAGCACGTCGAATGCGTGGTCGTCGCCTCCGAGGCCGAGGCGCTGCTGGCCGAGCAGAACTTCATCAAGCAGTACCGGCCGCGCTTCAACATCCGCCTGCGCGACGACAAGTCCTATCCGTTCATCGCGATCTCGCTCGACGAGGAGTTCCCGCGCGTCTACTTCACGCGCGAGCGCCACCGGCCGGGGCGGGCGTACTTCGGGCCCTACTCGAACGCCAAGCGCGTGCGCTCCACGCTCGACGTGCTCTCGAAGGTGTTCATGTTTCGATCGTGCACGGGCGCCGAGCCCGGGCGGCGCAGCGGCAGCCCGTGCCTGGACTACTACATCAAGCGCTGCGAGGCGCCCTGCGTCGGCTACGTCTCCAAGCGGGACTACCGCCGCGGCATCGACGGCGTGATCGACTTTCTCAGCGGGCGCTTTGCGACGATCGAGCGCGACCTGCAGGCGCGCATGCGAGAGGCCGCGGCGGCCGAGGAGTTCGAGCAGGCGACGCTCGAGCGCAACCGGCTGACCGCGGTGCGCGCGCTGCTCGAGCGCGGTCGCGTGGCGGGCGAGGCGGCGGGAACGTTCGACGCGGTGGCGGTGGCGGTCGATGGCGTCGACGCCAACGCGCAGGTCTTTCAGGTCCGCGACGGCGTGCTCGCCGACCGGCAGTCCTTCTATCTCTCAAACGTGACCGAGCGCGACGTCGGCGAGGTCGCCGAGGAGTTCATCCTGCAGTACTACGGCGGGCACATGTCGATCCCCGCGGTGCTCGTCGTCCAGAGCGAGCTGGCCCAGCGGCAGGCGCCAGGCTCCGAGCCAGCCGGCGCAGGCCGCGCTCGCGCAGGCGCTGGAGCGTCGCAGGGGCGGGCCGGTCGAGATCCGCCTCGCCGAGCGCGGCACCAAGCGGCGCATCCTCGACCTCGCGCAGCGCAACGCGCTGCTGGCGCTCGACCAGGAGCGCCTGCGCGCCGAGCGCCGTCGCCAGAGCAGGGTGGACGCGCTCGAGGGCCTGCAGTCAGCGCTGGGCCTGGACGTGCCGCCCGTGCGCATCGAGTGCTTTGACGTGTCGCACCTGGGCGGCGAGCACACGGTCGCCTCGATGGTCGTGTTCGAGGGCGGCGCGCCGAAGAAGTCCGATTACCGGCGCTTCACGATCCGCTCGCTCGCGCCCGGGCAGTCCGACGACTACGCGGCGATCGCCGAGGTGCTGCAGCGGCGCCTGGCCCAGTGGCAGGACCAGGCGGACATCTCCTCGCACGATCCCGCCTACGACGCGAGCTTCGCCGCGCTGCCGAACGTCGTCGTGATCGACGGCGGCAAGGGGCAGCTCGCGGCCGGGCTCGGTCCGCTGCGAGCCTTCCGCGAGCGCGGCGTCGCCGTCGTGTCGCTGGCCAAGCGCATCGAGGAGCTGTTCCTCCCCGGACGCCGCGCGCCGCTCGTGCTCGATCACGCCACGCCCGAGCTGCAGCTGCTGCAGCGCGTGCGCGACGAGGCTCATCGTTTTGCGATCACCCATCACCGCACGCGCCGCGACCGCGCGATGACGAGCTCGTTGCTCGACGAGCTGCCGGGCGTCGGCCCGGCGCGCAAGCGCGCGCTGCTGGGCTACTTCGGCTCGCCCGAGGCGATCGTCGCGGCGTCTCGCGAGGAGCTGCAGGCGGTGCCCGGCCTGCCGGCGAAGGTCGCGCGCGAGCTGCACGGCCATCTGCATCGCGTCGGCGGCTAGCGCGGCAGACGCGCGCCCGACGGCCGGGGCGGCTGCGTCCAGAACTTACGCGAATGTCCGTCAACCGCGGCACAATGGACGACATGGCTGTGATCAGACCCCTGCGGCCGCTGCGCGGCGCGAGCGATCGCAGATCGGCCGACAAGCCGCAAGCCTCGAAGACGCCGGTCGTCGAGTCGCGGCTGCGCGACCTCGTCGTGATCACCGGCTTCTCCGGCGCGGGAAGTCGACCGCGATGAACGTGTTCGAGGACGCCGGGTACTTCTGCGTGGACAACCTGCCGCCGGAGATGATCCGCTCGCTGGTGGAGCTGTTCGTGCACAAGGGGTCCAAGGTCGAGCGCGCGGCGGTCGCCTCCGACGTGCGCGGCGGCGTGTACTTCGAGGCGCTGCGCGCGGTGGTGGACGACCTCGACGCGTTGGGCCTGACCCATCACGTGCTGTTCCTCGAGGCCGACGAGCAGACGCTCGTCACGCGCTACAAGGAGACGCGCAGGCGCCATCCGCTCGCGCCGGAGGGAAGCGTCGCCGCGGGCATCGCCTCTGAGCGCGCGCTGCTCGAGCCGCTGCGCAGCCGGGCCAACCTGGTGATCGACACGACCGACATGTCGCCGACGTCGCTGCGCGAGCGGATCGCCGACGAGCTCTTGCCGGGAAAGGTCGCGGGCCGCCTGGCGCTGACGTTCACGAGCTTTGGCTTCAAGCACGGGCCTCCGCGCGGCGAGGACCTAGCGTTCGACGTGCGCTTCCTGGCAAACCCGCACTACGAGCCGCAACTGCGCGAGCTGACGGGCCTGGACGAGCGCGTGATCGAGTACATCGGGCGCGACGGGCGCCTGCAGGAGCTCTACGTGCGACTGCACGCGCTGTTGGACTTCCTGCTGGAGCAGTACGTCGCCGAGGGCAAGGCGCATCTGGTGATCGCGATCGGCTGCACCGGGGGTCGTCACCGTTCGGTGGCGATCGCCGAGCACCTCGCCGAGCGCTATCGCGAGTGGGACAGCCTGGACGTCGCGGTGAGCCACCGCGACGTCGACAAGCGCACGCGCGCCTCCTGAGCGGCCGCACAGGGCCGCGACCGGAAGGCGGCCCGTGTCGTCGGGGCCGCGCGGCGGCCCGCTGATAGCCTTCGAGCCCTCGCCGGGCGACGGGGCGGTGCTCCGCGACCCGGCATCGTTCATTTTCGCTTCAGGAGGCTCTGAGTGCCAGTACGCGTCGGGATCAACGGGTTCGGTCGAATCGGCCGAAACGTCTTTCGCGCCGCCAAGGCGCGGGAGCCCGGCGGCCACAGCCGACATCGAGTGGGTGGCCGTCAACGATCTGACCGATTCGCGCACGCTGGCCCACCTGCTCAAGTACGACTCGATCCTCGGTCCCTACCCGGGAACGGTCGAGGTCCGCGACGAGCGGGCGCTCGAGGTCGACGGGCACAAGCTCGAGGTGCTCGCCGAGCGCGACCCCGGCGCGCTGCCCTGGGGCGAGCTGGGCGTCGACGTCGTGATCGAGTCGACGGGACTGTTCCTCGATCGTGCGAGCGCCGCCAAGCACCTCGCGCAGGGCGCCAAGAAGGTGGTCATCTCCGCGCCGGCGACCGACCCCGATGCGACCGTCGTGCTCGGCGTGAACTTCGATCGAGGCCTACGACCGCGACGCCGACGACGTGATCTCCAACGCCTCGTGCACGACCAACTGCCTGGCGCCCGTGGCGAAGGTGCTCAACGACACGGTCGGGATCAGACCACGGCCTGATGACGACGATCCACGCCTACACCGCAGACCAGCGCCTGCAGGACCTGCCGCACAAAGACCTGCGCCGTGCGCGCGCCGCCGCGATCAACCTGATCCCGGCCTCGACGGGAGCCGCGAAGGCGATCGGGCTGGTCATTCCAGAGCTTCAGGGCAAGCTGCACGGGTTCGCCGTGCGCGCGCCCGTGCCGACGGGATCGGTCGTCGACCTCACCGTTGAGTGCGCGCGCGAGACGAGCGTCGAGGAGGTCAACGCGGCGCTGAGGGCCGCCGCGCAGAGCGGTCCGCTGGAGGGCATCCTGCAGTACACCGAGGACCCGATCGTCTCCAGCGACATCGTGCAGTCGCCGTTCTCCGCGATCGTCGACTCCCAGCTGACGGCCGTCATGAGCTCCACGATGGTCAAGGTGGTCGCCTGGTATGACAACGAGTGGGGCTACTCCAACCGCATCGTGGACCTCGTGCAGAGGGTCCTGTGACCCGGATCCGCGGCTGCGGATCCGGGCAGGGCGATGATCTCGCGGGGGATATCGTGAGAGAGCGCGAAGACGATGCGGAGGCGGTCGATGAGGAGCATTGACGACCTGGAGGTGCGGGGCAAGCGCGTGCTCGTGCGGGTCGACTTCAACGTGCCGCTGAAGGAGGGTCCCGACGGGGCCCCCGCGGTCGCCGACGAGACGCGCATCGTGGCGGCGCTTACGACGATCGAAGACCTGCGCAGCGCGGGGGCCAGGCTCGTGCTCGTGTCACACCTCGGACGTCCCGACGGGCGGCGCGATCCGCAGCTGTCGATGGCGCCGGTCGCGGCTGCTCTGTCGCAGCTGATCGACGCTGAGGTCACGCTCGCTCCGGCGGTCGTCGGCGACGAGGTGCGCGCGCTGACGGAAGGGCTCGCCGACGGCGATGTCCTGCTGCTCGAGAACGTGCGCTTCGAGGCGGGCGAGAAGCGCAACGACCCAGAGCTCGCGCAGTCGCTGGCCGCGCTCGCCGACTTTTACGTCAACGATGCCTTCGGCGTCGCCCACCGCGCTCACGCGAGCACCGAGGGGGTGGCTCACCTGCTGCCGAGCGCCGCCGGGCGGCTGTTGGAAAGGGAGGTGTTGACGCTCAACACGATCATGCAGAACCCGTCGCGGCCGCTGACGGTGATCATCGGCGGTTCCAAGGTGGCCGACAAGATCGCGGTCATCGACCGCTTCCTGGAGATCGCCGACTTCCTGATGATCGGCGGTGCGATGTGCTTCCCCTTCCTGTGCGCCCAGGGTCACAACGTCGGCGAGTCGCTGTGCGGCGACGAGGACACCGAGCATGCCCGAGCGCTGCTGGCCGAGGCGGTGAAGCCCGGTCGGGCCTCGGTGATGACGCCCGACGATCTGGTGATCGGCGACCGCCTGGCGGCCGACGCGCAGCATCGCGTGCTCGACGGGGTGGAGGTGCCGAGCGGCTGGATGGGCCTGGACATCGGCCCGCACACGGCCGAGCGCTACGTGCGTGAGATCGCGCGCGCCGGGACCGTCTTCTGGAACGGCCCGATGGGAGCGTTCGAGCTCGCGCCGTTTGCCGCCGGCACGCGGGCGGTCGCCGAGGCGGTCGCGCAGGCGCATGGGCTCACGGTGGTCGGCGGCGGGGACTCGGCCGCAGCGCTCGCGCTGTTTGAGCTGGAGGACGCCGTCGATCATCTCTCGACCGGCGGCGGCGCCACGCTCGCGATCGTCGAGGGTCGCGTCCTGCCCGGCGTGCAGGCGCTTGACGGTGCGGGAGTCGCCTCCTGATGAGCCGCACCCCGTTGGTGGCCGGGAACTGGAAGATGCACAAGACCGAGGCCCAAGCCGAGCAGTACATCCAGGCGCTGCTCCCTCGCGTGTCGGCGGTCGACGGCGTCGATGTCGCGATCTGCGTGCCGTTCACCGATCTCCGGGCGATGATCGACAGCGCCCGGGGGTCGCGCGTGGAGGTCTACGCGCAGAACATGCACCAGGACCCCGAGGGCGCCTTCACCGGCGAGATCTCCGCGCCGATGCTCTCAGAGCTGGATGTGCGCGGCGTGGTGCTCGGGCACTCCGAGCGGCGCGCGAGCTGCGGCGAGACCGACAGGGCGCTGGCGCTGAAGGTGCCCGCCGCGCTGGCGGCGGGGTTCGTGCCGATCCTCTGCGTGGGCGAGACCGAGGAGGAGCGAGACAGCGGCGGGACCGACCGCAAGCTGCGCCAGCAGGTCCAGGAGGATCTCGCTGGGGTACCCGACGATCAGCTGCCGCGGGTGGTGATCGCATACGAGCCGATCTGGGCGATCGGCACCGGCCGGGTCGCTACGCCCGAGCAGGCGCAGGAGGCGATCGCGTTCATCAGGGCGTTGGTCGGCGATCGCAACGAGCCAGCCGCCCAGCACGTTCGCATCCTCTACGGCGGCTCGGTCAAGCCGGAGAACGCCGGCGAGCTCATGCGCCTGCCCGACGTCGACGGCGCGCTGGTCGGCGGAGCCTCGCTGCAGGCCGAGTCCTTCGCCGAGATCGTGGCCGCCGCCGCGCGATGAGCGTGCGCGCCGGTCCGCGGAGCCTGCCGGCGCCGTGTGCCTGCCTGATCGTGCTCGACGGCTGGGGCCTCGCCGAGCCCGGGCCGGGCAACGCCGTGTCGCTGGCGCACACGCCGGTGTTCGATGAGCTGTGGAGCACCTTTCCGCATACGACGCTGACCACATGGGGGCGCGCTGTCGGGCTTCCCGAAGGCCAGATGGGAAATAGCGAGGTCGGGCACCTGAACCTCGGCGCCGGCGCGGTGGTGCGCCAGGATCTCGTGCGCATCGACGACGCGATCGACGACGGATCGCTGGCGCGCAGCGAGATCCTGCAGTCCGCCCTCGCCGACGCCGAGCGCGTTCACCTTCTGGGGCTCGTGTCAGACGGCGGCGTGCACTCCTCGCTGGCGCATCTGCGCGCGCTGGTCGGCTTGGGTGCAGAGGCGGGCGTCGAGGATCTCGTCGTGCACGCGTTCACCGACGGGCGCGACACGCTGCCGCACGCTGGCGCCGCCTGGCTGGCCGAGCTCGATCACATGCAGGGGGTGCGCGTCGGCTCGGTCGTCGGGCGCTACTGGGCGATGGATCGCGACCGGCGCTGGGAGCGCACGCAGCGCGCGTATGACCTGCTCGTGCGCGGCGAGGCGCCCTATCACGCCGACAGCGGCGAGCAGGCCGTGCGCGAGGCCTACCAGCGCGGCGAGACCGATGAGTTCATCGAGCCGACGCTCGTGGGCGACGAGGCGCGGATTCGCGCGCACGACAGCGTGATCGCGTTCAACTTCAGGCCCGACCGCATGCGCCAGCTGACCCGCGCGTTGGCCGAGCCCGGCTTCGGCGACGGCGAGGAGCAGCTGCCGGGGTGGGAGGGGCGCGGCGGCTTCGGCGTGCTCTCGCGCTACACGACGCTCACCGAATACGAGCAGGGTTGGCCCTATCCGGTCGTGTTCGCGGCGGAGCATCCGGCGACCACCCTGTCGCGCGTGCTCGCGCAGGCGGGGGCGACCCAACTGCATGTCGCCGAGACCGAGAAGTATCCGCACGTCACATACTTCTTCAACGGCGGCGACGAGGCTGCGCTCGCCGGTGAGCGCCGCGAGCTCGTCGCCTCGCCGCGAGACGTTGCGACCTACGACCACAAGCCCCAAATGAGCGCACGCGAGGCGGCCGACGCGTTCGTGGCGGCCTGGCGCGAGGATGCTCCGCGCTTCGCCATCATCAACTTCGCCAACCCCGACATGGTCGGACACACCGGCGTGATCGCGGCCGCGGTCCAGGCGATCGAGACCGTCGACGGCTGTCTCGCCGAGGTGGTCGCGGCGGTGCACGCCTCGGGCGGAGTGTGCGTCGTGACCGCCGACCACGGCAACGCCGACCACATGCTCGAGCCCGACGGCAGCCCGAACACGGCGCACTCGTTGAACCCGGTTCCGCTGATCGTGACGGCGCCGGGGCTCTCGCTGCGCCAGCAGGGCGGGGTGCTCGCCGACGTCGCGCCGACGGTGCTGGCGCTGCTGGACATCGAGCAGCCGGCGCAGATGACGGGACGCTCCCTGATCGAGGGACCCGAGACCCACGCTGCTATGTTCGATTGAGCAGGATGCGGGGATGAGAAGCGCTTTTGGGGATTGATAGTCATGTCGACAGCGACCGCCGTCACGATTGCTCTTGAGGAGCAGCAGGCCCTCGGTGAGGGGGACCGATCAGAGGTCGTCCAGCGCGCCTGGCGCGGCCTGCTGAGAGCGCACGCCTGCCTGGCCAAGCGCCTGGATTCCGAGCTCGAGCGCTCGCACGGGCTGCCGATGACCTCCTATGAGGTGCTGCATCACCTGGATAGCTCCGGCGGCGGGCGGATGCGAATGTGCGACCTGGCCGATCAGGCTCAGCTGTCGCGCAGCGGCCTGACGCGGCTGGTCGACCGCCTCGAGCGCGACGGGCTGCTCGAGCGCTGCTCCTGCGAGCAGGACGCGCGCGGCTCCTATGCCTGCCTGACGCCCGCCGGACGCGGTCGCCTGCAAGAAGCGCGCGGGACGCACCTGGCGGTCATGCGCGAGCACTTCTTCTCGCGCTTCTCCGAGGGCGAGCTGCGTGTGCTGGCCGACATGTGGGAGCGCATCGCGCCCTGCAACGGATGGTCGGGCGAGTCGGTGGCGGCGGTGAGCTCTACGCCGGCTGGTGCGCCGGCTTCCCACGCGAACGCCTGCTGAAGCACGCGCCGCGTCAGCCGCGCGAGCCCGGCTCGCGCGTTGGCTGTAGCGCCCGAGCATCGCCGGCGCCCGGATCGTCGCCGGCGCCCGGATCATCGCCGGCGCCCGGATCATCGCCGGCGCCCGGATCGTCGCCGGCGCCCGGATCGTCGCCGGCGCCAGCTGCGGCGTCCTGCTGCGGCGCTGGGGGGGCGAGCTCATGGTGATGGCGGCGATACATGACGAACGCCCCGGCGATCGACAGCACGACCGCGACCAGTCCGTAGATGCCGAACTCCTCGATCACGTTTTCGGCGGTCTTGCCGAGGAAGTAGGCGAGCAGGCCGATGCCGGTCGCCCAGCAGATGCCGCCGAGGGCATTCCACAGGAAGAACGAGCGCCAGCGCATCTGCGTCGCCCCGGCGATCCACGCCGCCCATGTGCGCAGCCCGAGCACGAAGCGCCCGAAGAACACAGCCTTGGGACCGTGGCGTTCGAAGAAGGGCTCGCCGACGAGAAGGACCTGCATGCGATGGCGCTGGAAGCGCCCCGGGCGTTCGAGCAGCCAGCGCCCGCCCTTGCGCCCGATCAGGTATCCGATGTTGTCGCCGACGATCGCCGCCAGCGCGGCGGTCGCGATCACGAACTCGATTTGCAGCCTTCCCCGGCTGGCCAGCACGGCGGCCGTGATCAGGCCCGTCTCGCCGGGAACCGGAACGCCGGCGGACTCTGCCATGACGGCGGCGAACAGCAACGGATAACCGGAGACTTCGACGAGATGGCTGACGTTGACGAGGGCGAGCATCAGATGGCGCCTTGCGGGCGCGCGCCGTGCCTATTTGGTGTTTTCTGAGACGAGCTGTTTGAGGGCCTGAGAGGTCTCGTGCACGTCTGAGTAGACGACGTTTCGCAGCGTGACCCTCGTCGGCGCGGGGGCGGTGAGGATCACGACGGCGACGATCACCGCGGCCAGTCCGAGCAGCGCGAGCAGTGCGAGCGCGAGCCGGCTGCCGCGGCGCCGGGGGGCGCTGGCGCTCGATGGGGCGGGGGCGGCGATCGCGGCCGGGGCCACGGCGGCGGCGGACCTGCGCGCAGCCGCGGCCGGGCGTGGCTGGCGCGGGGTCACCACGCTCGCGCGGGCAGCTGCGCCGGTGCGCGTCGCGGCGCGCGAGGCTCGATCTCCCGCGAGCACGCGCGTCGCCTGGGAGGAGGCGGTCTCTTCGCCCGCAAGCTGGCGCTTGGCCGGAGCGATCCCGCCCATGCCGTCGAGCAGAGCGCGCCCCATCTCGTGCGCGTTCTGGTAGCGGTCTCGCGGATCCAGCGCGAGAGCGATCGCGACGGCGTCGGCGAGCTCGGGGGTGACGGCCGCGACGAGCGCGTCGAGCATCGGCGGGGCCTCGCGCTGCTGCTTGAGCGCCAGCTCGGTCAGCGACGTCGCCTCGTACGGCAGGCGGCCTGAGATCAGCTGGTAGGTCACCACGCCGAGCGCGTAGAGATCCGCCGGCGGTCCGGCCTCCTCGCCGCGTGCCTGCTCGGGCGCCAGGTACGCGGCGGTGCCCAGGACCGAGCCGACCTGGGTGATGCTCGACTGCTCGGTGGCCTTTGCGATCCCGAAGTCCGCGAGCTTGACCTCGCCCTCGCGCGAGCGCAACAGGTTGCCCGGGCTTGACGTCGCGGTGGACCACCCCGTGGCGATGTGCGTAGTTCAGGCCCTCGCATGCCTGCTCGATGATCGCGATCGCGTCGCCCACCTCCACCCACCCGTCGTCGCGCAGGATCTCCGCGCACGACGCGCCCTGGATGTACTCCATGACGATGAAGTACTGGCCACTGCTCTGGTCCTGGCCGGAGTCGAAGACCTGCACGATGTTCGGGTGGACCAGGCGCGCCGCCGCTTGCGCCTCGCGTTGAAAGCGCGATACGAACGCCGGGTCCTCGGCGAGGTGCTCAGCCAGCAGCTTTACAGCGACCTGGCGCTCGAGGCGCTGGTCGAGCGCCAGGTGGACCGTCGACATGCCTCCGAATCCGAGGCGCCCTTCCAGGCGGTAGCGCCCGGCGATCTGCGCGTCGTTCATTTTTCCCCCCCGGGGGCCCGGCGCCCGGCCCGGCGCCTTCGCCGTTGTCCTGGCCTTTGCCGGGCCGGGCTGCCGCCGTTGCCCTGGCCGTTGCCCGCGCGGCCGGTTCTTCGCCGCCGCCCGCGCCGGGCGCCGCCGTGCCGCCGCCTTCGGGAGCGGGCCCGGCGTCGTGTTCGTGGGCGTGGTCTGGGCGGGGGTGGTCTGCGTGACGGTCGGCGTCGTGGTCGTCTTCGTTGGCGTGATCGCTCGTGGGGTCGTGTCAGTCACGGTAGCCTGCGGATGCGGCTGCGCGCACAGGCCGAGCGCCTCGCTGCGCAGCTTTGAGATGCCTACGCGCAACCTGTTGCGCAGGCCGAGGTCGACCGACGCGGGCAGCGAGCCATAGTCCTGCTCGGTCTTCAGCAGCGCGGCTTCGGTCCCGTCGCAGCTGCCACCGCCGCTTTCGGCTTCCGCCACGACACGTTCGAAGTCACTCTGCAGCGGGCCCGCGTCGGCGCTTGGGATCAGTCCTCTGCCCGAGCCTCCGCAGGAGGCCAGCAGCAGCGCCGCGGCGGCGGCGAGAACCCAGCTCATGAGCCGTGGTCGTGGGAGGCCGACGCGCATCGTCATTGACCGTACTCCAGGCGCTGAGCCAGCGAGTCGGGCAGGCGCGCGGCGCGAATCGCGCTGGCAGCGGCAGCCACGTCGTACTCCGTGCGCATGAAAGAAGCCGTCAGGCCGTCGAGGTCGAGCAGCAGCCAGGCCGCCCGCGGATCGCCATCGCGCGGCTGGCCGACGCTTCCGGGGTTGAGCAGCCATTCCCCGGTCGCGAGATCGAGTTGCGTGCCCGCCCGCTGGGGCTCGCCGGTCGCGAGCGCGCCCTCGTGGCGCACGAACGACAGCGCGACGTGCGAGTGGCCGATCAGGCACACGCGCTGTTGCTGCGCGTCAAGGCACAGCTCGGCCAGCAGCGCAGAGAGCACGTACTCCCACACCGGGTCGCGCGGGCTCGCGTGAAACAGCCCTATCGTCCCCTCCTGGCCCTGCGGCTCGAGGGCCGCCACGAAGGCGAGGTTCTCGGGCTCAATCACTTCCTGCGTCCATTGCACCGCAAGGCTCGCCCCGCGCGAGAACTCCTCGAGCGGCAGCTCGCCGGCGACGGCCAGGTCGTGATTTCCGCCCAGGCAGACGGCGGCGTGCTCGCGGGCGAGCTCGACGCAGGCGTCCGGCTCCGCGCCGTAGCCGACGAGATCACCGAGGCACCAGAGCTCGCTTGCGTCGCTGGCGGCGACCGCCTCGAGCGTCGCCTCGAACGCCTGCCGGTTGCCGTGGATGTCGGAGATGACGGCGACCTTCATTGCTCTCCGTTCGCGGCCGTGAGGCCCCGGGTCCTGGCGCTTCCCGGAACGCTATCCCTCGTCTGGTCCGGCCTCTGTCCCGCCGTACTCGGGCAGATTCTTGATTCCCTCGCGGGTGCGCCACTTGGAGTAGTTGTCCTCCATCGCGTCGATCAGCTCGCGCATGAAGCGGGGCGACAGGTTGACGCGCGACACGACCACGCCCGGAACCTCCTCCGCCTCGACCTCGTGATCGACGCGCGCGAACGTGACCGTGAACTCGTAGTCGGAGTGGCTGACGTTGGCGAAGTTCGCGTAGACGCCGCCCATGATCTCGGGCGAGAGGTGGATGTTGATGTGGCGCTCGGCGCCTGAGTCTTGCTCGTTCACGCAGCTAGTATCGCAATCGCCGCGCACGGACCGATGACCCACCCCCTTATCAGCGACCAGCCAGGCGGCATGCGACCCGACGCGCCCGGCCGTTCGGGGTCGCTTGCCAGCCTGCGCGGCGCCGTGCTGGACAGCGCGCAGGAGCTCGCGGGGGGCTCGCAGGCGGGCACAGCGGTCACGCTCGAGCGCCCCCCTCGCGCGGAGTTGGGTGACTATTCGACCAACGCGGCGCTCGTGCTCGCGCCGGCGGTCGGCGCGCCTCCGCGCGAGGTGGCGCAGCGACTCGGTGAGCAACTTGCCGCCCGGCTCGGCCCGTCGCTCGCGCGCTTCGAGGTAGCCGGGCCGGGCTTCTTGAACCTTTTCATGGAAGATGCGTGGCTGGTCGGCGCCCTCGCAGAAATGCTGGCGGACGCCGAGCGCTATGGCTCGGGGCTGACCGCGGCCAGCGAGCGGGTGCTCATCGAGTTCGTGTCGGCCAACCCGACCGGACCGATGCACGTCGGCCACGCGCGCAATGCCGCATATGGGGACGCGCTGGCGCGACTGCTGTCCTTTCACGGCCACGAGGTGCTGCGCGAGTTCTACGTCAACGACGCCGGCTCACAGGTGCTCAAGCTCGGCGAGTCGATCGGCGCGCTGTCGCGCGGCGAGGAGGTCCCCGAGGACGGCTACCGCGGCGAGTACGTGGCCGAGCTGGCCGCGAGCCTGCCGCAGGCCTCGACGCTGTCGGCGGTCGAGCTCGGCGTCGCGGCGGTCGCCGTGATCGTCGAGCAGCTGCAGAGCTCGCTCGCACGCTTTCGCGTGAGCTTCGATTCCTGGGAGTATGAGAGCAGCCTGCACGCCGGCGAGGTGAGCCCGGTCTCGCACGCGCTGACGATCCTCGAGCGCCAGGGACGCACGTATCGCGACGAGGGCGCCGTGTGGCTGCGCACGACCGAGTTCGGCGACGACAAGGATCGCGTGCTCGTGCGCTCCAGCGGCGAGCACACCTACTTCGCGTCTGACATCGCCTACCACCAGGGCAAGCGCGAGCGCGGCTTCGATCGCCAGATCGACGTCTGGGGCGCAGACCATCATGGCTATGTCGCCAGGATGAAGGCGGCCTACGAGGCGCTTGGCGGCGATCCGGCGCAGCTGGAGCTGCTCACGATGCAGCTCGTGCATCTCGTCCGCAGCGGAGAGCGCGCCCAGATGTCAAAGCGCGCGGGCGAGTTCGTCACGCTCGACGATCTCGTGCAGGAGATCGGCGTCGACGCCGCACGCTGGTTCTTGCTGTCGCGCTCACACGACACCACGATCGACCTCGACCTCGACCTGGCGCGCGAGCAGTCCAGCGAGAATCCCGTCTACTACGTGCAGTACGCGCACGCGCGCATCGCCTCGATGCTCACGCGCGCGCCGGCGCACAGCGCGCAGGCGGCCGCTCGCGCGCAGCTCGAGGCGCGTAGAGCAGGGGCTGCACGGCGCCGAGCGTGCGTTGATCGCGCAGCTGCTCGACTTTCCCGCGGTGATCGGCGAGGCGGCCGAACGCCGCGCCCCGCACCGGATCGCCGCCTACGCGCTGGAGCTCGCACAGGTCTTCACGGCCTTCTACCGCGACTGTCGCGTGATCGGGGCCGAGCCGCCGCGAGAGCGAATCGTTTCGCATCGCGCTGTCGCTGGCTACGCGCCACACGCTCGCGCGCAGCCTGGATCTGCTCGGGGTCAGCGCGCCGCAGGAGATGTAGCGACGGCCACCGCCGGCGTCAGTCGAAGCGCGCCATATCTGCGTTCAGGCGAGCCGAGTCGCCGGTGCTCAGCTGCGCGCCCGCAGAGTCGTGCAGGCTGCGCGCGCGCACGCTCACGCCAGCGCGGAAGCAAAAGCGCGAGTGCGCCAAGCAGCGCGAGAACGGCGGCGAGCGGCACGAGATAGGCGGCGAGATCAAAGCCGTGGGTGTTCGGCAGCGCGAGCACCGTCGGGCCATATTGGCTGACCATCGCACGCTTGATCTGCGCTTCGCCGCGTCCTTGGGTGATCAGGCCGGCGAGGAATTGCCGCTCGCGGTTGGCCTGCGGCGACTGGGCGACGTTCAGCGGGATTTTGCACGTGACGCACATGTACTTGCGTTCGACCGTCGGCAGCGAGCCGCTGGCGCTCACGGCGCCGGCGCCGGCGGCGAGGCCGCAGCTCGCCGCGATCGCGAGCAGCGCCACAAGCGGTCCGAGTCGAGCGCGTCTCATGAGCTCTGGGCGAGCGAGATCGCGCGCTGCAGGAAGGCCTGCCCGATCTCGCCGCGCGAGATCGCGACGATGTGGCCGTCGCGATCGATTATGAAGCTCTCCGGGAGGGCCTCGGTCCCATATGAGCGTACGAATTCGCCGCCCCCGTCGCGCAGGTTGGGATAGGTCAGGTGATAGCGGCTCACGAAGGCCTGCGAGTCGGGCGAGGCGTCCTGATAGGTCACGCCGAGCACGGTAGCGCCGGAGCGCAACAGGCGCGCTTGTGCCCGCTCGAGCAGGGGCGCCTCGACCTGGCACGGCTGACACCACGACGCCCAGAAGTTGAGCACGACGACCTTGCCCCTGAACGACGCGAGCGAGGACTCGCCGGTTCCGCTCAGCAGCGGCAGCGCGCTGGTCGCGTCGGGAGCGCGCGGTCGCTGGTTGCGCGCGACGAGCTCATCCAGCGTGCGGTCGGCCGATTGTGCCGAAACGCCGTAGATCAACAGCCCGACCAGGCACGCGCCGGCGAGCGAGACGAGAATCGGGACGAGGTTGCGTCGCACGGCCACCAAGGGTAGACAGACGCCGGGTGCCACGGGCCGGGGGCGTAACATCTCGGGACGCGCGGCGGTAGCTCAGTTGGTAGAGCGTGAGCTTCCCAAGCTCGAGGTCGCGGGTTCGAGACCCGTCCGCCGCTCTCGCTCGTCGCCGTCGGCCGCCAATCGGTGTTCCACTTTTGAACTGTCTTGCCAGCCAGCCAGTCTCGGCGCCGGCTGGTCGGAGATAACCGTTACCCTCGTTGATGCGTTGTGTGTGAAAGAGGGGCGAGAAACGCACCGCGATTGTGTCGATGGAAAAGACAGAGCGCATTCGAGGGGAGCTGCCTGGCGGGCATCGATCTGAGCTCGCGGAACAGCTGCGCGCGCGACAGTCTGAGATAACGAGAACGATCTCAGCGCACATCAGAGACGCGGTCGTGGACCCGCTCGCGAACTCTGACCCTGAGTACATAGCCGGTTCGCGAATGGCGGTCGAAGGCTGTGTCAACGCGTATCATCACCGAAATGGGACCGGCGGAGCGGCGGCCCGCATCGGTGCCGTCGGCGATCGTCGCCCAGGCACGCCGCGCCGCGCACGCGGGTGTCGCGCTGGACTCGGTGCTGCGGCGCTTCGCGGCCGGCGAGCGGCTGTTCGGCGAGCTGCTGCTCGACGCGGGAGGTCGCATCCCACGCTCGGTGCTGCTCGATCTGATGAGAGACCAGGCTCTGCTGCTGGATCGCATCATGGCCTCGATCGCTCGTGAGTATGAAAAGGAGCGCGAGGCACTGCAACCGGTCGAGGATCGGCGACTGATCGAATGTGTGCAGAGGCTGCTCGCTGGCGTCTATGTAGATACGTCGGAGCTGGACTACGACCTCGATGGCTGGCACCTTGGCCTCGCGGCAACCGGGCTCGAGGCACACCGCGCCGTGCGGGAGATCGCGGCCCGCCTGAACCGCCAGATCCTCGCGGTGCCGCGCCGAGAAGGGGCCGTCGCCGCCTGGCTGGGTGGCGAGCGCCGGATCACTTTCGCCGACATCCAGCGAGCTTGCCCGGCCGAAGAGCTCCACGGCGTGTCGCTGGGCATCGGCGAGGCCGAGCGCCGCCTGGAGGGCTGGCGCCTCACCCACCAGCAGGCTCGCACCGCCCTGTCGGTCGCGCTGCGCACGCCTCACAAAGTTGCCCGCTACGGTGATTGCGCCCTGCTCGCGACCACGCTCGCCGACGACACGCTGACGCAGTCGCTGAGGGAGACCTACCTCGCGCCGCTGCGCAGCGGCGGCGACAGCGGCATGACGCTCATCGAGACGCTGCGCGCGTATCTGTCAGTTGGCTGCAACGCCGCAACGGCTGCGCACTGCCTGGGTGTTGATCGCAAGACCGTCGAACGTCGCATTCGCAAGATCGAGAAGCGGCTTGACCGTCCGCTTCGGGTGTGTCACGCTGAGCTCGAAGTCGCATTGCGCCTGGAGCAGCTCGGTGACGCCGCCGATCGGTGAGCTCTGAGCTTGTATCGCGCGCGCTACCGGCACCGACCGTCAGGCCGCGCTGATGGGACATTGTGGTGCACCGGGTGGGTGGAATTTCACCAGATAGGTTCACCCCGTCTCAGCATGCAGGTGGTAGAAATTCACGTGCCGGCGGGTGGGCATCGATATGGATGCGGTTCGCACGCGCTGGTCGCAGAGCGGGGTCTGCCTTGAGCGCTGTTTGGCGCTCATCGTCATGGCGCGGGCGGGCTCTCGAATACGGTGACCGTCCTTCTTCACCGTTCGTTGGGATACGCAAAGCGCGGTGTCGCGGCAAGGATCGCCGCGACACCTGCTTCAAGCGCGGGAGGGCAGCGAGCACAGTCAGCGGCGAAGCGTCGCTCGCCGCCGCGATGCATGCCGCGCCGCTCGACGCAGCCGACCGTCGGCTGCGGCGCTTTTCGCCGCCTGATGACCCACCACGACCGATCGGCGACCTGTGCGCCGGAACGCCCGCCGCCGGGATCAGGTGGCTGCGGGCGCCCGCGCCAGCGCGTCCGCTGAGGCCTGACACGCGCACCCCTGACACGAAGGGCTGACGCGTTTACCGATGCCCAATGTTGGCGCACCTTTAAGCGGCTTTTCGCATGGTCCGTTGCAGGCGTTCAAATGACGTGGAATTGCCACTTGAGCGTGATACCGTTCGCCGCCTCCACGGCGCTGGGGGTCACGTCGCCACAATGCCGGCGCCGAGCGAGCACAAGATGAGCGCTTCCGCGAACACACGCCGCCCGACACGCAACATTGGTCCCGCGACGCCGGGGCGTGCGAGGTCCGGCGGAGGGCGCGTGAGGCTGACCGACGCGCCGACCGTCACGACGACGATGACGCCCGACGCGATGGTCGAGGGCTTGGACTTCTGCGCCGAGCGCTACCAGGCGACCTACAACACCCACTGGGTGACGCGGCCCGATGTGCTGTTCGTGGCGCGCAGGGGCGACCGCGTGGTGTCCACGGTCGGGTTGGAGCTCGGCTCCAAGCGCTCGGAGATCGACGCCGAGCACTACTTCCTGCTGAGTCCCGGAATGCGATCCTTCATCGACAGCCATCGCCCTCGCGTGGCCGAATTCGGTCGCTTCGCCTCCGAGGACTGGGCGGGGACGCGCGCGGTCGTGCACGCGAGCATCGCGTTCATGCGCCAGTCGGGAATCGAGTTCTTCTTCGCGTTCGCGCCCCCGCGTGTCTACCTGCACATGCGCGACGACGTCGGGATACCGCTCTGCTCGATAGACGTGCCGGTCAATCATCTGGTCGTGCACACCGACACGGCGTGGAGCGTGCCGCCGGTCGACTACTTCATGCGCGAGGACCCGCCGAACGTCGTCGTGGGCATCGTGCCGTTCCTCGACGTCGCCGACACGAAACTCGCGGTCGAGAGCGGCACCTCGCCGCTCAGCTTCCTCATCTAGGCGGCCATCGCGTCGCAGTTTGCGTCGTGGCTCGGCCGCCGCGGGCCGCGTCGCGCAGCGCGCTCAGCCGCTTGGATAGGACGGTGGAGCGGGGGGGTCCTCGCGCGTGTCGGCGATCAGCGACAGCAGCTGCTGGGGGTCGGTGCCGCCGAGGACGCGCAGGCGGTGAAGGCGATAGGGATCGTCGGTGGTATGCGCCCAGCCGGGCACGACGGTCGTCGAGCCGAGGTAGCCCGCGCCTCTGCACCGCCGCGATGACGGCTGCGTCGTAGTGGCCCGACGGGTAGCAGAACCAGTTCACCGCAACGTGGTATCTGTGCTGGAGCATCGTGCGGGCAACGGCGACCTGGTCGTGCAGCTGCTGGGGATCGAGCGTGATCAGGTCGGCGTGGCTGATGCCCTGGGTGTCGAGCTCCCAGCCGGCGGCGAGCATGCCGCGGACCTCCGCGGGACCCAGCCCGCCCTGGGAGGGCGGCAGTCCGGTGAGCTGGATGTTCTCGTCGGCGACCCATCCCAGCTGGCGCAGTACGGGCAGCGCCTGCGTGTACTGAGACTGGTAGCCGTTGTCGAACGTCAACACGATCGGCTTGCCGGCGCCCAGTGACGCCCCCCGGCGCCAATAGGCCTGGACCTCGTCGAGCGTGACCGCGTGCCACCCCGCGCCCTTCAGCGCGCGCATCTGCGCGGCGAATTCGCCGGGTGTCACGTACAGGCCGGGAAACGGGGCGCCGGCCGGCGGCGCGGAGATCACGTGATACATCAGGATCGGTATCGCATCGGTTCCCGGGCGACCGCTCGCCAGCGCTCGGGCACTGACTACGGGCCTTGGCGCAGCGACTGCGCGTGGCGCTCGAGAAGCGCCCGCGGACCTCACCGCGTCCGCTGACGAGCCGCCGCCGCGGGTGGCGAGGACGATTGCGGCTACGGCCACGATCAGCGCAGCAGCCAGGCACGTCGCCACACGTCGACGACGGACCGCTCTGCGACGCGCCTCACGACGAGTCTGAAGAGCCCCGATGTCCATCGCCCGTGCACTCGACGCGAGCTCCACGCAATCGGCACATTCGCCTCGCAGCATAGCTGCCGCCCTCCCAGGATCGTCGCGCATAAGGCGTCGCTTGCGAGGCTCGGTCGCGCCTTTTCGCGCGCAGGCGGGTTTCTGATGGTGTCAGGAACTCACAGGCGCGCGCCCCGGAGAGGCGCCGCCGCGTCGGCTAGAATCAAGCAGACAAACGTCAGCAGATGGGACCGGGCCGAGGTCCGGCGAGGTGAGCCACACGACATGAGCTTTCGGGGACCGACTCGCATCACACCGCGCGCGACCGTCTCGGCGCGCGCATCGCGACGGGCCTGGCGCCTGGCGTTGGCTCTGGTCGCGGTCGTCGCGGGCGCTGCGCTGGCACCCGTCGCTCGGGCGCCGGCGATGCCAACGCTCGCCGCGGCCCCGGCGGCGGCGAGTCGCGCCCCCGCCTGTGCGCCTGGGCCGTCGTGGATCTCTCCCGGCGCAATGCCCGGCGGGCGCGCTGCACTCACGGCATGCTTCGAGGCGGGCTCGACACAGGCCGAGGCGTCGCTGGCGCTCGTAAACCATCTGCGCCGCGCGCAGCTGGTCACGGTGGGCGGCTCGAGCCTCGGATTCGTTGAATATCCGTTCTCAGACGCGGCCGGCGCGAGGTCGGCGAGAGACCTTGAAAGCACAAGCGCCAGCGGTGGGCGGGTGATTGTCATCGGACCCGGGGAACGCGTGACGCTGAGGATCGGCCGTCCGCCGCCGCAGACAGCGCTCCAGGAGATTCGCGTCGATCCCGCGCGCGGCGCGGCGGCGACGCTCGCGGGGCTCGCATGGACCTTTGTCAACCGCGCGCGCCCGCGGACGATCCCAACGCGCGTCCGGGCTTGCCTGAGCTTGGCGCTGCACAAAGCGGCATCGCCGGCTGGCGCCTCGGATCGAGCCCTGGCCGCGATGCGCTCGTGCGTGCTGCGCGCCTCGGGGTCGGCCGCTCACTTCAGGGTCACGCTGCGGTCGCTTGCGAAGAGCCTGCTCGCGCAGCGCGCGTTCGACTTCGCTGCGCGGCTGCAGCGCAGCCAGCCAGCCCCCACCGCGGTCGTCGTCGCGATCCCCGGCTCGGCGCCGACGCCGGTCAACCCGGCCATCCGCGTGATCTTCCCGCCTCTGGGCGCGGTACTCGATGGCTCGTCCACGACCGTCCGCCTCAGCGCGACCGGAGGGGTCGCGCCCTACCGCTTCTACATCCGCAGCGAACCGGGAATCGCGCTCGTCCCGGCCTGGGTGCGCCTCGCGCCAGACGGGACGCTGACGATCACGCCGCCGCAAAATGCGAGCGCGCGCGTCGTGTTGACGGTCTATGTCGTCGACGCGCAGGGCGACTACTCAGAAGACCTTCCCTACTAATCGCCACTGAGGTTCGCCGGAAGCGGTTCGCCCGGCGGCGGTGGATCGTCGGCCAGCAGCTCAGGGACGGTCACGAGGCGGTAGCCGCGAGCGTGAAGCGCGGCGATGATCGCGGGAAGCGCGGCGATCGTCTGTGAGCGATCGCCGCCGCCATCGTGCATCAGGATGATCGCGCCCGGGTGTGCGCCGGCGAGAACTCGCTGCACGATCACGCCCACCCCGGGCATCAGGTAATCGCCGGTGTCGACCGACCAGAGGACCATCAGCAGGTGAAGGCGGCGCAGTTCGCGCATCGTCGTGGCGTCGTAGGACCCGTAGGGCGGGCGGAAAAGGCGCGGCCTCGGGCCGCCGAGCAGTTCGATGCGCGCGATCTGTTCGAACAGCTCTTCGCGTTGTTCGCGCGCTGACAAACGCGCGAGCTCGGGGTGGGTCTCGGTGTGATCGCCGACCACATCGCCGTCGTGCAGCTCGCGCACGGTCGAGGCGCTGAAATAGCGCTCCATGATCCCGATCGCGAAAAACGTCGCGTGTACGTGCAGGCGCTCGAGCACCGTGAGCAAGCCGGGCGTGTAGGGCCCGGGCCCATCGTCGAACGTCAGCGCTATGTCCCGACCGCGCGATCCGCCCTGCCTGACGAACGGCGTGTAGGCGAGCACCCGCGTGACCGCCTGATCGCCGCTCAGCGTCGGAGGCGCCGCCGGCGCCGTGGGGCGCGCGCCGACCCGCTTCGCGGCGGCCGTGGAGGAGGTCGCGTGGTGGGAGGCCGACAGCGCACCGACCACGAGCGCGACCACGAGCACCACGATCAGCGCCGCGCCGCGCCTACGCCGGCGCACGCGCCGGCGGGGGACGTCGTCGCTCGTGCCCGCCACCGGGCTCGGCTCTTGACCCTCGCTGGGCGCAGGGGAGCTGAGCACGCCGGCCTTCTCCTCGTCCTCGAAGTCCCAGCGCCAGCTGCGATCCATGATCAGATGCTACGGGCCGCGATGTTGGGAGGGTGAGCCGGTCCAGGAGCGCCTCTGCGCAACGAGGACGCCCGCGCGGGCCCCGCCCTGCGCCCTCCGCCGCCGATTCGGGGAGAATCAAGTCATGCATGTCACCGCGAAGGCCGACTACGCCGTACGCGCGGTGGTCGAGCTGGCCGACAGCAGTCAGGGGTCTCCGCGCAAGGTCGACGAGATCGCGAAGGCGCAGGCGATACCGCTCTCGTTCCTGGAGAACATCCTCACGCAGCTGCGCTCCTCGGGAGTCGTTCGCAGCCAACGCGGCCCCGAGGGTGGTTATTGGCTGGCAAAGCCGCCCGAGGAGCTCAGCCTCGCGGATGTGATCAGGGCAGTCGAGGGGCCGCTCGTGGGTGTGCGCGGTCAACGCCCGGAGGAGGTCGAGTACGTCGGGTCGGCCGAGTCGCTCAAGCAGGTGTGGATCGCGCTGCGAGCCAACCTGCGCAAGGTGCTCGAGCAGGTGACGGTCGCCGACGTGGCTGCCGGCAAGCTGCCCAACAGCGTGCTCAAACTCACGCGCGAGGAGCAGGCCTGGCAGACGCGCTGAGCAGGCGCGCCGACGAGGAGCTCGCGCAGCGCTGCTACCAGGCCTGGCCTGCCCGGCAGTGCGGACAGCTGACGGTCGTCGAGACCTGCGCGACGAACACGTAGCCGCACTCGCAGCTGTAGCAGGCCTCGTCGATCGGGCCGCCGGCGTCGCGCGCCCGCGCGAGCGCGGACGGCGGAGCGGTGGCGCGACTGTGCAGCGCGCGCCGCGGGACCGCGACGCGCCGCTGGCGCCGGCGGGAGTGCCGTCGTTGACGGCGACGCTCGCTGAGGGACTTGGGAAGGCTCGCTCTCATGGTTCTCTACACATAAGACGCCTGAAGGCGTCGAAGGTTTCGCTTTGCAAGCGCGATTTCCCTGCAAGTGGGTCAGGCGCGCACCGGGCGTGCGGGGGGCCGGTTGCGGCGCGATGTCAAATCCCGTTTTGAGATACTTGCCGGGATGAGCCCATCGCGCAAGCGGACGGTTCGGCTGATCGCGGCGTTGAGCGTCGCCGTGATCCTCGCCAGCGCGCTCGTGTACACGAGCTTCAGCGCGGCGAGTCCGGCGCTCAGCCCCAGCCAGCTCGTCCGCCAGGCCCAGCCCGGCCGTAGCTATCAGCTGACCGGCACGGTCGTCAAATCATCGGTCCATCGCCAAGGCGCCGTGCTCGACTTCAGCGTTGCCGACCGCGCAGGCGGGACGGCGATCCCGATCGCCTATACGGGAACGGTTCCAGATCCCTTTCGCGAAGGGCGCGAGGTGATCGTGACCGTGC
This sequence comes from uncultured Solirubrobacterales bacterium, assembly GCA_963713385.1. GTDB lineage: Bacteria > Actinomycetota > Thermoleophilia > Solirubrobacterales > Solirubrobacteraceae > Palsa-744. The sequence goes on along the minus strand of CAVQLO010000007.1, from coordinate 77,491 downwards.
AGCGCGAGGGCTCGCGCTTCATTGGCGAACGCGACTCGCTGATCACCAAGTGCCCATCGAAGTACAAGACGGCGCCGCCCAGCGAGAAGCAGAACGCCTGATGGCGGCGGCCAGGGCGCAGATCATTCCCTCAACAGGCAGGCGCTGATGGCCGACCTGGGGCGCCTGTGCCTGCTGCTCGCGCTCGGCGTGTGCGCGTACGGCATCGTCGCGTCGATCCGCGGCGCGCGCAGCGACCGCGCGGACCTCTCCGCCTCGGGACGTCGCTCGGTGTATGCGCTGGCGGGCATCCTGACCGTCGCGTTCGCGGTGCTCGAGGTCGCATTCCTGCGCAACGACTTCGCGTTCAACACGGTCGCCGACACCTCGAGCCGGACGACCCCGACGTTCTACAAGGCCGCCGCGGTGTGGGCCTCCCAGGAAGGCTCGCTGTTGCTGTGGGCATGGCTGCTTTCGCTGTGGTCGAGCCTTGCGCTGTTCCTGCTGCGCGGGCGCATGCGCCAGGTCGCCAGCTACGCGACCGCGATCCTGCTCGGCTTCGGCGCGTTCTTCGTCTCGCTGATGGTCTTCTACGCGACGCCGTTCGACACGACCAGCCCAGCCCCACCGGAAGGCGTCGGCCTGGACCCGCTGCTGCGTTTCCCGACGATGATGATCCATCCCCCGATGCTCTACTCGGGCTACACGCTGTGCACGATCCCGCTCGCGTTCGGCATGGGCGCGCTGCTGGCGCGCAGGGTCGACGCGGAGTGGATCAAAGCGATCCGCCGCTTTGCGTTCGCGGCCTGGCTGTTCCTCGGCGTGGGCATCCTGCTTGGCGCCCGCTGGTCCTACTCGGAGCTCGGCTGGGGTGGCTACTGGGGCTGGGACGCCGTCGAGAACGCTTCGCTGATGCCCTGGCTGACTGGCACCGCCTTCCTGCACTCGCTGATGATCCAGGAGAAACGCGGGATGCTGAAGGTCTGGAACGTGTCGCTGGTGTGCGCTACGGGCACGCTCGCGATCATGGGCACGTTCCTGGTGCGCAGCGGCATCCTCAACTCGATCCACGCGTTCGGCGGCGCGACGCTCGGTGTTCCGTTCGTCGTCCTGATCGCGACGCTGATCGTCGGCTCGATCTACCTCGTGGTCTCGCGCAGGGAGATGCTGCGCTCCGAGCACCGGCTGGATTCGCTGCTGTCGCGCGAGTCGGTCTTCCTGGCCAACAATCTGGTGCTCGTGGGGCTGTGCTTCGTGATCTTCTGGGGCACCTGGTTCCCGCTGATCTCAAAGGCGCTCACCGGCCAGGAAGCATCGGTGGGACCGCCGTGGTTTGACCGCTACACGGTCCCGTTGGCGCTCGTGCTCGTGTTGCTGAGCGGCATCGGTCCGGTCATCGCGTGGAGGCGCGCGACGCTCGCCAATGCCCGGCGCAACTTCGTCGCGCCCGCGTTGGCGGCCCTGGTGACGCTGGCGGCGCTGCTCATCGGCGGGGTGCACGGGAGCCCGTTCGCGCTCGCGATGTTCTGCCTCGGGGCATTCGTGCTCGGCGCGGTCGGACAGGAGTTCGTGCGCGGCGCGCGCGTGCGACGCGCGATGACCGGCGAGGCGCCGCCGGTCGCGCTGCTGGGGCTCGTGCGGCGAAACCGCCGTCGCTACGGCGGCTATGTCGTGCACATCGGCATCGCGGTGCTGTTCATCGGCGTCGCCGCCTCCTCGTCCTTCCAGCACGAGTCCGAGCTCGGCCTGTCGCCGGGCCAGTCCACGCGCGTGGGCGCCTACCGGGTTCGCTACGTGCGGCCGACTGCGAGCATCACGCCGAAGCAGGACGCCGCCCACACCGGCTCGACGCTGAACCTCGGCGCCGTGATCGATGTGACCAAGCAGGGACGTCACGTGGCGACACTGAACCCCAGCGAGGGGTTCTATGCCTCACAGGAAGCCGCTCAGGGCACCGTCGGGAGCCTGATCGGCGGCCAGCCGGTCAGTCACGTGAGCATGGACGCCGGCATCACGCGCGATGTTTGGAGCGCGATCGAGCCCGATATCGAAACGCCGGCGCTGCAGCGAGTCATCGCGGTCGGCAATCGGACGCTGCCGCCGGCGGACGCGATCATCGCGATCGGCTATCTGGCTCGCTCCTACCTGCAAAACCCGCCGCAGGCGCAGTTCCACTTCATCGTCTCGCCGCTTGTCATGTGGATCTGGATCGGTGGGCTGATCGTCCTCGCAGGTGCGCTGATCGCGCTCTGGCCGGCTCCGCTGGCAGGGCGCCGGCGGATGGGCGCGCGCTCGCAGACCCCGGCGCGCGCTTCGCTGATCGCCGCGCGCGAGGCCAAGTACAGGGATATCCGCGACCTCGAGCTCGACTACAGGATGGGCAAGCTCTCGCGCGAGGACTATCGCGAGACCGACACGGCGCTGCGCGTCGAGGCGCTCACGATTCTCGATGGTCTCGAGCTGGCCGATGGCGTCGCCGACGGGCCGTCGGCGAGCACCGGCGCAAGCCGACTGGGGGGGTGGCCGGATGTGCCGGCGATGGACGATTCCTACGCCGGTGAGGCCGAGGAGGGCGATGTGAGTGAGAGCGAGATCGCCGAGGCCGAGGGCGAGCCCGCTATTCCCACGGCGCCTTGAGCAACACGATCGCGTTCACCACGAACAGGATCGCGAAGAAGATCGTCCAGCGATTGAGGTTGCGCTCGACCATGGAGCCGCCGCCGAGCGGGCCTGCGCCGCTTCCGACGCCGAACGCCCCGGACAGCCCGGAATCCTTGCCCGAGTGCATCAGCACGAGCAGCACGACGATCACCGAGATGATGATCTGAAGGATCGACAGGACGGCTTCCACGGGTTCCTAGACTATCGTGTCGCCTTCTCGATCGCCAGCATCGCGTGTCTTGCGCGGTGTTGCACGGTGGGTGGCGGTGAGGCAAAAATGGCGGGCTATGCTGGGCGATCGTGCGCGGCTGCGCCGCTCGGGGAGCACGTAGGTGTGATGACGCTGATTACCAATCCTTTACGGCCTCGTGCTTGGCTGCCGATATTGAATCTCGGCGGTCAACGCCAACGATCACCGGCCGTAACACCGATATAGCGATCAATGGACGATCAGACGATGACCAGGGCCGGCGCGTGGCGCGCATGACGGCCTCACGCTCGCGCTTGGTGCGCGTGGTGCTCTCCGCCCTCGCCGGCGGCGGGCTGACGGCCGTCGGTCTCGGCGGTCCGCTGTCAAGCGGCGCGCTCGGATCGGCGCTGCCCGGCGGGCCTTCCGGTGATGACGGCTCGACGCCGATCATCGCCCCCGGATCATGGGTCGACCTCGACCTCGACTTCGCCAACCTCGACGACTTCGACAGGTCCCGCGGCCACGGCGATTCGCCCGCGACCCCTGCGCCCGCGTCCTCGTCCGCGCAGGCGGCTTCGCCAGTGCCCGCGGTCGTCGGCCAGGGCGCGCAGAAGGCCGCCAAGGACGAAGGCAGCGGCGATCAGGTCTCGAAGCATGCGCACGCCCAGGAATCTCCTGACGGCGGAGGCGCGAAGGGTCCGCAGACGGGGACGCCGCACGCCGGCTCGACCGGCGACGGCTCGACCGGGTCAACCGGCGCAGCCGGTAGCAGCGGCCCTAACGGCGTCGCTCCGCCTCCGCAGCTGGCAGCCGGCGGCGCGGGGGCGCTTACGGGGCAGCTCGCCGCATCGGCGGCCTCCGCGCAGGCGCTCGCGTTCTATCGCGTGCCGCTCTTCCTGTTGCCGATCTACCAGGCGGCGGCGGTGGAGTACGGCGTGCCTTGGCAGATCCTCGCGGCGATCAACGAAATCGAGACCAACTACGGCACCGATCTGTCGGTCTCGACCGCCGGCGCGGAGGGGTGGATGCAGTTCATGCCCTCCACCTGGCTGCAATACGGCGTGGACGCGCTCAACGCCGGCTACGCGGATCCTTACAACCCGGTGGACGCGATCTTCGCGGCGGCGCGCTACCTGCGCGCCGCGGGGGCGTCCCAGAACCTGGAAAGGGCGATCCTCGCCTACAACCACTCCCAGGAATACGTCGATTCCGTTCTGCTGCGCGCCAAGCTGATCTCCAGCTACCCGACTCCCGTGATCGCGACGCTCACCGGTCTGGTCGATGGTCGCCCTCCGGTCACCGGCAAGCAGCTGATGTGGGGGGCTCCCGAGCCGACGCCGTCCGCCTCCTCGAGCGCCACCGCGGGCGCGACGGCGGTCCAAGGCGCTGCGCCCTCACCGAGCTCTACCGCCAGCGCGGCGGCGCCGTCGGGCGCCTCCACCGCGTCTGCTGGAGCGACACCGCCGCCCACGCCATCCGCGGCGGCAGCAGCCGCCACGGACGGGAAAAAGGCCGTCGAACCGCAGTTCGTCGACCTGATGACCGGTCGCACCGCCGACGTGGTGGCGGTGCAGAGCGGTCGCATCGTCGAGCTCGGCGCCTCCAGGAGGCTCGGCCGGTACGTGATCCTGCGCGACGTCTTCGGCGATGTCTTCACCTATGCGGGCCTGGGGAGCATCGCGCCGACCTACACCCTGCCCAGGTCCCCCCAGCCGCCGACTGGGGCACCTTCGGTCGCAGCCTCGACCGGACACGACCCAAAGCCCTCTCAGCCAGCGAGCGCCGGGCGTCAGACGCCGGTGACGCTTCGGGTCAAGACGGCGATCGCGCAGCCTGCGGCCGCTGCTCAGGGTGCGTCGCCCGCGACTGCGCCAGCGGGTGAAGCGTCGGGTGCGACGACAGGCTCTGGCGAAGCGGTTCCCGCGGGCATGGGGAAGGTCCGCCTGTTCGCCCATCCCGGTAACCCCGATGCGATCGCGGCCGCTGCAATTCGCGCCGTGCACCGGCACGTGAGCCCCACTCGCGGCACGCTGCCGCTGAAGCGCGGGTCGGTCGTCGCCGAGGGCACGGTGCTCGGTCGCGTGCGGGCGCCCGCGGACGCAAAGTACGGCCATCTGCGCTTCTCGATCCGCCTCGCGGGGGACTCGCAGACGGTCGATCCGCGCGCTGTCCTGACGAACTGGTCTCAGCTTGCGGACGCGCTTCATCCGGAAGGCGCCAAGGGCGAAGTCAACCTGATCGCGGCGACCGCCAGCGACGTGTTCCTGCTGTCAAAGAGCGAGCTCGAGCGCGAGATCCTGGCCGACCCCGGCATCTCCATGTCGGCCTGCGCGCGCAGCGAAGTCGCTTCCGGGGCGATCGATAGGCGCGCGCTCGCGGCGCTGGGCTTCCTGTCGCGAAGCGGGCTGAAGCCGACGGTTGGCACCCTGCCGTGCGCCGGTGGCGCGTATGCGGCCGCGGGGTACGTCAGCCCCGGACACGAGGGCGACGCGCTGGCGATCACGCAGATCAACGGCGTCCCGATCGCCGGCCACCAGGGCGCGGGATCGATCACCGACACGACGATCCGCACGTTGCTGACGCTGCAGGGAGAGTTCGTGCCCCGCAAGATCGTCAGCCTGATGCGCTACCCGGGTGCTCCGAGCACGCTCGCACGAGCCGACCACGGCGACTACATCGAGATCGTGTTCGCACCCGCGCCGCGCCCCCAGGCTCAGGCGCAGGCGACCGTCGCACGCTCGGCGCCTAGCGGGCCAACGGCTCCCGCGCCGGCGCTCGCCAGCGGCGAACTCGCTCCCGGGCCGGCGCTCGCCGGTGGCGAACTGACTCCGGCCCAGTGGGAACAGCTGATCGCGCGCGTAGCGACACTTCCGGTGCCGACGATCGCGACCAAGCCTAGCTCGGCCGCGATCCCCGATCCCAAGAGCAAGTAAGTGCTCACACCTCGGAGCTCAGCCCGCGGAGACTTCTCCTGAGGCGCTGCCGGGCGGCGGGCCACCACCGGGCGGGCCGCCGCCGGGCGGGCGGCCCGCGCCGCCGCGAAACGTGCCGGCCAGGTCGGTGCGACACTTCGCCTCTGCGCTGCGGAACTGGGCGCTGCTCGTGTTCAGTCCCTTGGTGTTGAAGACAGGACCGCTGCCGGAAGTGTTCGGTGCTGGCACGTTGACGCCGTTTTCACGCATGCACGCGGCGAACTTGGTGAGGGCCTGTTTGTAAGCCGGGGTGTTGAAGTTGCGCAGTCCGGCGCTGGCCCCGCCGCCGCACTTCTTCAGGGCGGCTTGCATCTGCGCACGCGTCACGCCGTTGGGGAGCTGAAGGCCCGCGCGACCGCCGAAGAAACCGCCACTGCCGGCCGGTGGCCGCTGCCCCGGGGTCCGTTTCGGCAAGGTGATCCCGTTCTTCGCCAGGCATTCGCGCAGCGCGGTAAAGCGTCCGGCGCGCGCTCCAGTGGCGCCCGTCCCGCCGCCGGGCGTTGTCGTGGCCGCCGCGTTGGCGCTCGTGGTGGTGCTCGAGCTCGAGCTGCCACAGGCCGCCAGCGCGAGACAGCTGACGAGCAGGGCCAGCGCGATGATCACCCTCGTCGCGGGCCTGGATTTATTGCGCGTGATGTGATGCATTGAGCTCCTTTGACTATCGGCCGCCCCCGTTGGGCGCCCGGGCCTGCTTGACCGTTGTCGACCGCGGGCAACGTTAACCGGACTGCCTTATGCGCTCCTAAGCTCAGCCTCCGGGTCCGAAGAGGGCGGGTTCGCCACCCTTCGTGGTCGAGCCGGCGCCGCTCGCGCCGCCGCCAGCTGCGCTGGACCTGCCGCTCGCGCCGCCACCGAACAGCGCGCCGAGGCCGCCGCCGCTCGCCGCCGACCCTGATCGCTTCGGCGCTGATTGATCCGTTGGATGCCGTGGCACCCGTGATGGTCACCGTTTCACCCGGGTGAATCGCCTTGACTTCGGATTTCACGGTCTTGGTCACGGTCGTTGCGGGTGAGGCCGTGACCTTGACGGTATTGCCTTCAGCGGTCGTCACATACAGCGTGTTTCCACTCAGATTGGCCACGCTTCCGGAAGTCGCGCCTCCGGCCCCGGCGAGTCCGCCGCCGCCAAAGCTGCCCGCCGCGCCGGAGCTACCGCTCGCGCCCGAGGCGCCCCCGCGGAGGGCCGCGAAGCGCGCGGCGAGACCCCCGGCGGCGCTGGCGGAGGAGCCGGAGGAGGTCTGGCCCTTCTCGACGAGCACGCCGGCTATGAATCCGCAGGCGATCAGCAGCACGCCCAGCAGCGCCAGCGGGACGGGGCTGAGCAGGCGCCGGCGCGGCCGGCGGGGCAGCTCGGAGGAGTCCTCCAACCACTCGTCCTGGTCTTCGATCGGCTCATACGCAGCCGTCTGCTGGGCGTAAACAGCCGTGTCCTGAGCAGAGGCGTCTCCGATCACAGGTTCGTCGGGTGAGATGGCGGGCTCTTCGGGCATGACGGGCTCCTGATGGGGGAATGATGGCTCACTCAAAGCGCAGCGCTTCGATCGGTCTGAGGTGGGCGGCGCGTGCGGCCGGGTAGGTGCCGAAGAACAGGCCGGAGAGCAGGGCCGCGCCGAAGGCGAGGAAGATCGAGTACGTGGCGACTTCCGGCTGCACGCCGGCGATCTTGAACTGGCTGCCGATGATCCCGACAGCCACGCCGGTGAGCCCGCCGAAAAGGGAGACGAGCACGGCCTCGGTCAGGAACTGGGTGAGGATGTCGCCGCGTCTGGCGCCTATCGCCTTGCGGATGCCGATCTCGCGGGTCCGCTCGGTGACGCTCACGAGCATGATGTTCATCACCCCGATCCCGCCGACGAGCAACGAGATCGCGGCCACCTCGCCAAGCAGCGTCGTAAACACGCTGCTGGTCGAGCTGGAGGTTTCCAGCAGCGATCCCTGGTTGAGCACGCTGAAGCCGGGTTCGGCCGTGTCCTTGATTTTGTGGCGTTCCTCGAGGATCTGGGTCACCTCTGCTTCTGCGGCGTTGAGCGCCGATTCGGACTTCGCCTGGACGGTGATCGAGTCGATCGCCCCGGGGCCGGTGAGTGCGTTCTGCACGGTCGTGATCGGGGCCATCACGACGTCGTCCTCGTTGGTGGCGCCGTTGGTCCCCTTTTTGGCCAGCACGCCGACCACTTCGTAGTTGCTCCCGTTGACCTTCATGTTCTGCCCGACGGCGCTCTGCCCGGCGAACAGTTCCTGCACGACTTCCTGGCCGATCACCGCGACACGCTTGTGTTCGTTGACGTCGGCTTCCGTGAATGCGGCGCCTTCGGCGAGCTTGTAGCTGTGGGCCGTCAGGTAGGAGGGCGTGGTGCCGACAAAGGAGGCTGGTTCATAGCTCGAGCTGCCGTATACGAGTTTCACCCCCGTGGCGTTGACAACCGGTGAGGCGCTCTTGACGTCCGGTGCGAGGCCTGGATTGCGCAGCGCTTCGGCGTCAGCCTTCGTCAGCGAGACGGTTGTTGTCGTGCTCGCGCGCGCGCCGCCGCGAAATCCGCCGCTCGGCTGCACGACGAGCACGTTGGTGCCGAGGCTCTGGATGCGCGATGCCACGGCCTTGGAGGAGCCGTTGCCGACGGCGATCAGGATGATCACCGAGGCGACCCCGATCGTCATCCCGAGGATCGTCAGACCTGAGCGGAGCTTGTTGGCGGTGATCCCGCTCCACGCGATGCGCAGTGTCTCGGGACCGATCACGGCTGGGCCTCCACCACGTCGGGGTTGATGGGGCGCTCGTGGGCGGACTTCTGGCCGCGGACCTCGGGCGGGGCGTCGTGCACGCCCGCCGTACGGCGATCCTCGACGATCTCGCCGTCGCTCAGCCGGATCACCCGCTTGGCCTGTTCCGCGACGTCTGGCTCGTGGGTGATCATGATCACGGTCCGTCCTTCGGCGTTCAGGCGCGCGAATATCCGCAGGACGTCCTCCGTGGAGTGCGAGTCCAGGTTGCCCGTCGGCTCGTCGGCGAGGATCAGCGAAGGGTTGGTTACGAGCGCCCGCGCGATGGCCACCCGCTGCTGTTGGCCCCCCGAGAGCTCTGACGGCTGATGGCGCATGCGGTTGGCCATGCCCACCGAGCGCAGCGCGCGTTCGGCGCGCTTCCTTCGCTCAGCGCCCCGCAATCCGGCGTAGGCGAGGGGCAGCTCGACGTTCGTGAGCGCGCTCGTGCGCGGGACGAGGTTGAAGCTCTGAAAGACGAAGCCGATCTTGCGGTTGCGCAGGTCAGCGAGATCATCCTCGTCCATGTGGCTGACGTCCACGCCGTCTATCAGGTAGCGGCCGCTCGTCGGTATGTCCAGACAGCCGAGGATGTTCATCAGGGTGCTCTTGCCGCTGCCAGAGCTGCCCATGATCGCCACGAAGTCGCCGGAGTCGATACGCAGCGAGACCTTGCGCAGTGCGCGCACCCGGATCTGGCCCAGTGCGAAGATCTTCGTGACTTCGTGCACCTGGATTACGGGATGCAGGCCGCCGCGGCCCGCGGACGCGGCCGCGCTGGACGAGTGGCCGTGTGCGGGCAGTGCGTGGCCGGGCCGCTGCGCGGGAGCGCAGAGGGCGCCGCATCAGCCGCCGCCCCTGAAGAAGGCCGCGCCGCCGCCGCCACCCAAGCCACCGCCGAAGCCCCCGCCGAGTCCGCCGCCCAGCGCGCCGCCCAGTCCGCTGCGCCCGGTGCCGCCCCGCCCGCTTGTGCTCGTGGTGCTCGTGGCGACCGGCAGGGCGATCTTTTCTCCCGCCTTCAGGCCGCTGAGGATGATCGTCGAGGTGTTGCCCGCCAGACCGGTGACCACGCGCCGGCGCACCTGCTTGCCGTTCTGAATCACGGTCACCGTCCCGGCGGAGATCGCGCTGGTCGGCACGTTCACCCCTTCTTCCTGCTTGACGACGACTTCTGCGGTGGCGCTCATGCCAGGTTTCAATCCAGCTTCCATCTGGTCGAGCTGAAACGTGACGTCGTAGCTGACCACGCCGCTGTTGCTGGTCGAAAGTATGGCGACTTCGCTGACGTGGGCAGCGAACTTGCGGCCTTCGAGCGCTTCGACGGTCACCGTGGCGATCTGCCCATCGGTGACGTGGCTGATTTCCGATTCGCTGAGGGGGACGACAAGCTGCATCGACGTGAGGTCGCTCAGAACCGCGAACGCCGAACTGGAGGAGCTCGAGGAGCTCGAGGAGGAGCTCGATGCGCCCGTTGAGCCGGCGGTGGAGCGGCCGGCGGACGAGGCGCCCGCTGCACCGGCCGCGCTCGATCCCGACCCGCTCGAGGAGCTGCTCGCGCTCGAAGCTTTGGTCGTTCCGCTTCCCGACACGACTTCCCCGACCTGACCTGAGAGCGAGACGATCGTGCCATCCTCGGGCGCATAGAGCTTGGTGTCCTGGACGGCCTGTTCGGCGCTCTGCACGGTGAGCTTGTCGCTCTTGACGGCTGCCCTGGCGGATGCGATGTTCGCTTCACGTGTCGCGGTGCTGATGGTGGGTTTGGAGGAGGACGAGCTGGAGCTGGATGAGGACGGGGTGGAGCTCGCCGCTTTGTTCTCGTGTTCGGGCGTGGTGGTCGTGCCCTTGCTCGGGGAACCGCTCGCCGGCGTCGTCGTTTTGGTCGGAGTCTTGCTCGGGGTCGAAGCCTTCGGCGTGGTGCTCGCAGGGGCAGTACTCGTTGGCGCAGGGGTGGTGCTCGTCGGGGTCGTGGTCGTCGGGGTGATGCTGGTCGGAGCCGTGGTCGTCGGCGTGGTCGTCGTGCTCGGCGGACCGCCGGGATACGCTGCCGCTCGCGCCTCAGCGGCGTTGGTCTGTGACGGAGCTTCGCTGTGCACCGAGGCCGTGGAGGCGGTGGCGCTGCCGGCGCCCGTGGCGCTCGAGGTTTCGCCGTCGGTTTCTTCCTCCTTGGCGAGGTTGGCTTCGGCGGACTGCAGCGCGGCCTTTGCCTGTTCGAGCGTCACTTCGGCGCTCTGCGGGTCGAGCGTCGCCAGCAGCTGGCCCTGCGCGACCTGCTCGCCCTGGGTCACGTTGATGTGAGTGACCGTGCCGCTCGTCTTGAAGCCGAGGTTGAGCTGGCTGACGGGCTGGAGGTTGCCACTGCCCGAGACGGTCGACTGGACGACGCCCTGCGCGACAGTGGCGGTGCGGGTTACGGCCGTCTGGCTCCCGGATGCCGGTCCGACCACGAGGACGGCTGCGACGATCGCACCGACGCAGAGAGCCCCGAGTGCGTACACGAGCCAGGATGCGCCTGTATGCGTTGTCATATGCAGCTAGTCCACTGTTTCGCCGGTGAGTAAGAGGGGTTGAAGAAACCCTGCAAGGGCGCCTAAAAGTGCGTCTCTCGCCAGATTCCGGGCGCCGATACGCGATGATCAGCGGCGATGGCCAGCTACTGCGGCGTGGACCTCGGCGGCACGAAGATCCAGACGGTGATCGTCGACGACGCGCGCGAAGTGCTCGGCTCCTCGCGGCGCGCGACGCCCGCGAGCGGCGGCCCGCCCGACGTGGCTGCTGCGATAGCGGCCTCGGTGCGCGAGGCGTCCGAGGCCGCCGGGGTGGGCGCGGGCGAGCTCGCGGGGATAGGGGTCGGCTCGCCCGGGACCGTCGAAGACGGCAATGTGGTGGGCGCGCGCAACCTGCCGGGCTGGGACGGCGCCTTTGCGCTGGCGGACACGCTCCAGGCTGCGCTCGGTTCCCAGGTGAGGCTCGGCAACGACGTTCAGGTCGCCACCAACGCCGAGTATCGCCTCGGCTCGGGTCGCGGCTTTGCTTCGCTGCTCGGCGTGTTCTGGGGCACGGGGGTCGGCGGGGGCCTGATCCTCAACGGCGAGCCCTGGAGCGGCAGCGGCGGCGCCGGGGAGATCGGTCACATGGTCGTCAAGATCGGCGGCGCGCGCTGCACGTGCGGCAGGCGGGGCTGCATGGAGGCCTACGCGGGTCGCGCCGCGATGGAAGGACACGCCAAACGCATGGTCGACAAGGGCCGCAAGACCGATCTGTTCAAGCTGATGCGCGAGCGCGGCCGCACGCGGCTGACGAGCGGAGTCTGGGCGCAGGCGCTCGAGCAGCACGACAAGCTCGCGACCGAGTTGATCGATCGCGCGAGTCGGCGCGCTAGGCGCGGGAATCGCATCGGCGATCAACCTGCTCGAGGTGGACGCGGTGATCATCGGCGGCGGCCTGGGCGTGCGCTTCGGCGAGGCCTACGTGACGCGGATCGCCGAGGCGATGCAGCCGCATCTTTTCATCGACTATCGCCCTCCGCAGATGCAGGCTGGCCGAGCTCGGCGATCTCGGCGGGGCGATCGGCGCGACGCTGCTGGTCGATGACGCCGGCGGCTAGCCTCGTGCGGCGCGGGCCGGATGGACGACCGCGCGCTGCGATCGGGCCGAGCTTGCGGGCGGCGCCGACAAATCCGCACGGTGGCGTAACGTTAGGGGTGCTGTGACACAGCAGGTGGTGCATCTCTCGGCTGTGCTGCGCAGTCCGCTGCTGGATCGGGCGGGCGAGCGGCTAGGAAGGGTCGAGGACCTGATCGTCAGGCTCGCCGACGGTGGCTATCCGCCGGTGACGGGGCTGAAGGCGAGGATCGGCGGGCGCGATCTGTTCGTGCCCATCGACCGGGTAGCCGAGCTGCAGCCCGCAGGCGCGCGCCTGTCGGGCGAGAAGCTCAGCCTGGGACGCTTCGAGCGGCGCGCGGGCGAGGTGCTGCTCGGCGGGGATGTGCTCGGGCGCAAGCTCGTCAACGTCGAGGCCGAGCCTCCGCGGCTTGTGACCGCGCACGAGATAGAGCTCGCCTGCATAGACGGCTGGTGGCGGGTGGTGGGCCTCGATCCCAGCGTGCGCGCTCGGGTGCGGCGCGCCCTGCCGCGCCGGCTGCGCTCGATGGTCGCAGACCGACCCTTCCTGGACTGGACCGACATGGAGCCATTCGTCGGTCACGTGCCGAGCGCGCGTCTGCGCCTGTCGCACCGAAAGCTCGCCAACCTGCACCCGGCCGAGATCGCAGACCTCGTCGAGGCCGCCTCGCACGAGGAGGGAGAGGAGATCATCGAGGCGGTCGGTCAGGACCGCGAGTTGGAGGCAGACGTCTTCGAGGAGCTCGACGAGCACCACCAGCTGGAGTTCATCAGCGAGCGTCCCGACCCGCAGGTGGCGAGCGTGATCGCGCGCATGGCTGCCGACGACGCCGCCGATCTCGTCGCCGAGATCGATCAGGAGCGCCGTGCCCATGTGTTGGCCCTGCTGCCTCCCGCCCAGCGTCGTCAGATCGAAGCACTGCTCGGCTACAACCCCGAGACGGCCGGCGGGCTGATGAGCCCCGAGTTCATCAGCCTCGGCATGGAGGACACCGTGGCCTTCGCGATCGATCGCGTGCGCGACAGCGAGCTCGCGCCCGAGACGCTCACGACCGTGTATCTGGGTGACGTGCAGGGGGCCCTCGCGGGCTCGGTCGCCGTCGTCGCACTGCTGCGCGCGAGCCCCGAGACGCGGCTCGCCGACCTCGCCGAGCACGAGCCGGTGTCGGTGGCGACCGACGCCGACCTGCCCGAGGTCGCGCGCACGATGACCGACTACAACCTGCTGATGCTGCCCGTCATCGGCGACGGGGAGCGCATGGTGGGAGTGATCACGGTCGACGACGTGCTCGAGCTGACCCTGCCCTCCGGGTGGAGGCGGCGGTTTGGCGTCGCGCGCGACTGATCGCGGTGCGGTTGGCGCGTGCACGCGATCGCTCTCAGGCGCGCTGCGGACACGCTCCGTTGCTAGGCTGGGACTCGGATGAGCCCTCTATCGGCGAGTAGGAAGGAGGCCGGCATGGACCGAGAACAGCCACGAAGTACCACGCCGGTCGCACGCCCGCCGGGCCCGTCCCCCTTGGCCTAGTCCTCGCCTGTATCGGGACGCCGTCCGCCTTGGCGCGCGCCGAGACGCCGCGTCGCGCATCAGCGCGACGCGGGACATTCCCGAGCGCACACAGAGAGGAGGTTGACCGAGATGACCGATGAGCAGACGACGCTCGACGAGGCTGCGTCGGCGTCGCATGGCGTCGCGCCGTCTGCGCAGCGCGCGCAGGGCATTCCGCCCGTCCTCGACGAGGCGCACATCGGCGACATCCGCGGTGCGCTCGGGACGATCCGCGTACACGACAGTGGAGAGCGCCATGGCTGGCGCTCGCGCGCGATGGCGCTGCTGGCGATCATGGGCCCGGGGCTGATCGTGATGGTCGGCGACAACGACGCCGGCGGCGTCTCGACATACGCGCAGGCGGGTCAGAACTACGGAACGAGCCTGCTTTGGGTGTTGGTTTTGCTGATCCCTGTGCTGATCGTCAACCAGGAGATGGTGATCCGCCTCGGCGCGGTGACCGGCGTCGGGCACGCGCGGCTGATCAACGAGCGCTTCGGGCGCTTCTGGGGGTGGTTCTCGGTCGGGGACCTGTTCATCCTGAACTTCCTCACGATCGTGACGGAGTTCATCGGCGTGAGCCTTGCGCTCGGCTATTTCGGCGTAAGCCGCTATATCGCCGTGCCGGTCGCCGCGCTCGCGTTGGTGGCGATCACCTCGACCGGGAGCTTTCGCAGCTGGGAGCGCTTCATGTACGTGTTCATCGCGGCGAACTTCCTCGTCATTCCGCTGCTCGTTCTCGCGCACCCGAGCCTCGGCAACGTCGCCCAGCACACCGTGTCACCGCAGATCAGCGGCGGCGCGAACTCGACGGCGATCCTGCTGATCATCGCGATCGTCGGCACGACGGTCGCCCCCTGGCAGCTGTTCTTTCAGCAGTCGAACATCATCGACAAGCGGATCACGCCGCGCTGGATCAACTACGAGCGCGTCGACACCGTGATCGGGACGTTCGTCGTCGTCATCGGCGCCGGCGCGCTCATCGCGGTCACGGCGTTCGCGTTTGTGGGCACGCCGTCCTTCGGGCACTTCACCAACGCCGGCGCGGTCGCCAGCGAACTCGCCGAGCACCTTGGATCGGCCTCGGGAACCCTCTTTGCGATCGTGTTGCTGAACGCGTCGCTGATCGGCGCCGCGGCGGTCACGCTCGCAACGTCCTACGCCGTTCGGCGACGTGTTCGAGGCCAAGCACTCGCTCAACCGTGGTCCGCTCGACGCCAAGGCCTTCTACGCGAGTTTTGCCCTGATGGTGATGGCCGCGGCCGGCATCGTGCTGATCCCAAACGCGCCGCTCGGGCTGATCACGACCTCCGTTCAGGCTCTGGCGGGCGTGCTGCTGCCGAGTGCGACGGTCTTCCTGCTGCTGCTCTGCAACGACCGCGAGGTGCTCGGCCCGTGGCGCAACCCGAGCTGGCTGAACGTGGTCGCCAGCCTGATCATCGGCGTGCTCGTCGAGCTGTCGCTGATCCTGATGGCCAGCACCTTGTTCCCCGCGCTGAACGTCGCGCACCTGGTCACGTACCTGACGCTCGCGATGATCGTCGGCGTCGCTGCGGCGGCGATCTACGTCCTGCGCAGCCGCCCGCGGGCGCGCGCCGTGGAGATCGCCGAGTCATCCCCCGAGCGCCGCAGCACGTGGACGATGCCCCCGCTCGCCCTGCTCGAGCGACCGGTGTGGTCGCCCGGGAGGAAGGCCGCGATGCTGCTGCTTCGCGGTTACCTCGTCGTCGCCGTCGCGCTGTTGGTGGTCAAGACGGTGCAGCTCGGGCACTGAGCCAGCATCTATGTTGATCGGTGGTGCTCCCGTTCTGGATCTCCATCGCGCTGCTGTCCATCGCCCAGGGCGTCGTGGTCGCGGTGCCGGGCTCGCTGGCGGCGCCGCGCCTTGGCGGATTGCGCGACCGCCGCTGGGCTGTGATCCCGCCGGCGTCGGTGATCGTCTTCGTGTTCGGCGCGCGCGCCGCCGAACACGCCAGCGCCCAGGCTCTGACCTATCTGGCCCTCTGCGCCGTGCCGATCCTCGCCGCGATCGCGCTCGGATGGCTGTCACACGGAGCGCGGCCCGCTGCTGGGCCTGCTGGTCGCGCCGCTGTTCGCGCTCGCCTGGGCTGACCGCAGCGGGCTTGCCGGCCAGGTCGCGGCGCTCATGCTGTCGGCGTTGAGCTGCGTCACGCTGGCGGTGCTGCTGGCCGCTGTCACGCCTAGGCGCTGGCTGGCCGCCGGGATCGTGGCGATGGCGCTCGCCGACACCGCGCTGGTGGTTTCCGATCTGCTGCAGCGACCAAACAACGCGCTGAACGCCGCTCATCCGGCGGCCGGACTGCCGACGCTTCAGAGCGCGACGCTCGGCTCGGCGGTGATGGGCTACGGCGATCTGTTCGTCGCGGCCGCGCTTGGAGCGCTGCTCGCGGTGTCCGCAAGCAGATCGACTCAGCGAAGCGCGGCTGTGCTGACGGCGCTGATCGGGCTCTGCCTGGATCTGCTGTTCTTCGTCGTCGACGAGCTGCCGGCGACGGTCCCGGTGGCCCTCGCGCTGGTGGCGCTCATCGTCGTTCGGCGGCGATCGGCTCGCTGGCCGATTGACCTGGGCCCGGACGCGCCCGCACGATCTCCTCGCCGAGCCAGCTCTGGGGATCCTCCTCAGGGATCGCGGCGGCGAGACCGGCCAGCGGCGTCTGGGGCTCTGGCGCCGGCGAGGGCTCGAGCGACTGTTCCCGGTGCTCGGACTCCGCCAGGCGCGCTGTGACCGCGCGCGCGGTCGTCTCGACCGCCGGCGGCGGAGCGACCTCGCGCTCGGAGGCGGCGCCGGCCTGCTCGATTCGCCGCACCTGCGGGACCACGCGATGGTCAAACGAGCCGACGGCCTCGTTGTAGGCCGTCACCGCTGAGTCGAGCTGGCGTCCCACCTTGGCCAGGGGTTCCACGAAGCGCCCGAGGCGGCGGTGCAGCTCGCGAGCGGACTCGGCGATCTCGCGCGCGGACTCGGCGATCAGCTCCTGGCGCCAGCCGTAGTGGACGGCGCGCAGCAGGCCGATCAGCGTCGTCGGCGTGGCCAACAGGACCTGCTGGGAGACGCCGTACTCGATCAGCGCCGGATCCTCTGCGAGCGCGGCGTGGTAGATGCCGTCGGAGGGCACGAACATCACGACCAGCTCCGGTGTGGAGTCGAACTGGGTCTGGTAGGCCTTCGAGGCGAGCTTGGTGATGTGATCGCGGGTCTGCTTGGCGTGGCGCGCGAGATGCAGCTCGCGCTGGGCGTCCTCGTTGGCCTCGAGCGCCGCGAGGTAGGCGTCGAGCGGGACCTTCGAGTCGACGACGATCACCTTGCCGCCCGGCAGGCGCACGAGCAGATCGGGGCGCAGGTTGCCCTCCCCGGTCTGGATGGTGCTCTGCTGCACGAAATCGCAGTGGGCGACCATGCCCGCCATCTCAACCACGTTGCGCAGCTGGATCTCGCCCCATGAGCCGCGTGTCGTCGGACGCTTGAGCGCCGACACGAGGTTGCCCGTCTCCTGGCGCAGGCCGCCGACGCCCTCGTGCAGCTGGCGCACCATGTTCGCCAGTTCGCCCTGTGCCTGCTTGCGCTCGCGCTCCAGGCGCCCGATCTCGGTCTCGACCTTGCCCAGCTTCTCGTTGACCGGCGCCACGAGGCCCTTCCATTCCTCGGTCCGGCGCGCCATCTCGCCCATCGCCGCCTGCTCGCGCTCGCCGAGGCGCGCCGCCAGCGAGTCCCCCGTCTGCTTGAGCACGTCGGCCGAAATGGCCTTCATTTCGTCGCGCATCCGCTCGCGGCTCTCGGCCGAGACCGACCTGAGCTCCTCGCGCAGCGCGTCACGGTCTCCGCCCACGCGCGAGCGCGCGAGCACGAACGCGCAGGCGGCGCCCAGCAGGACTCCGACGATCAGCAACACGATGCTCATGACCCACCAAGGTGACATCCGCCCCGGACGCCTCGAGCCGTCGCGGCCCACGTGGCTGTGGTCGCCGTCTAGCCCTGCGGCGGGGTCGCGAGCGCGTCATAGCGCGTCGCGGCCTCTTCGAGAACGCCGAGCATCGCGGGCGCCGCCGGCACCAGTCGCGCGCCCGCCGGCGCGGCGGCGATGACCTGGCGCATCGGCGGCGCGGGCGAGAGGGCGCGGATCGCGATGTCCTCGCGCACGACCGACAGCGCGAGCTCTGGGATCAGCGCCACGCCGACTCCTGCGGCGACCAGGCCCTGGACGGTCTGGTAGTCGTCGCTCTCAAACGACACTTTGGGCTCGAAGGAGGCCGCGTGACAGCAGCGCACGACGTGGCGCGCACAGGGACTGGAGCGCGAGGTCTGCACCCACGCTTCGTCTGCAAGGTCCTCCAGGCGCAGCCTGCTCTTGCCCGCCAGCGGATGATCGTGCGGAAGCGCCAGGTACATGGGATCCTGCAGCAGCTCCACGCGCGTCATGCCCTCGTCGAGCGCGCTCTCGCCGGCGAACTCGAACAGCAGCGCGAGGTCCAGCTCGCCGGCGCGCAGGCGCGGGACGATGTCCTGCGGCTCGCCCTCGGCGAGCGTCAGCTCGACGTCAGGGTAGGAGGCGCGGAAGTTGGCGATCGCGAGCGGCATCAGCGTCGCTCCCGCCGTTGGGAACGAGGCCATCCGCAGCTGTCCGCCGCGCAGCCCCGCGATCGCCGCCAGCGCAGCCTCGGCGGCGTCCAGTCTTGCGAGGATGCCCTCGGCGTGTCCCACGAGCGTCTGTCCGGCGGCTGTCAGGCTGACGCCGCGCGGGTGACGCTCCAGCAGCGCCATGCCCGTCTCGGCCTCCAACGCGGCTATCTGCTGCGACACCGCCGACTGGGTGTAGGAAAGCGCCTGCGCCGCCGCCGAGAACGAGCCCCGGTAGGCGACCTCCTTGAGGACGCGCAGCCGCCCGACGCTCAGCATCGGCTATCGGCGTGGTCGTGGATAATCATTAGCACCACTAATGATAGACATAAATAACTTCATTGGGACTGATGGCAGGAGAGTGTCAGCATGTTCTGGAAACCAGTTCGAGAACCGCAAATTTTCAGTGTTAGGAGACACACGATGGCCACCAAGATCATCGCTTCATACGACGGGACCGCCAACGAGGACGACGCGCTGGCTCTGGCTCGCATCCTCGGCCAGGCCGGCGCCGAGGTGGCGCTGGCCTACGTGCGCCACGCAGCGGAGACCGACCGCGAGGCCGAGAGCCTCGCCCAGGCCGAGGCGGACGCCCTGCTGACGCGCGGCGTCGAGCTGCTGGGAATTCCCGGAGCCGCCAAGCACGTCGTGACCGACCGCTCCACGCCGGAGGGGCTCGCCAGGCTGGCAGAGCAGACCGGCGCCGACGTGATCGTGTTCTGCTCGGACTCGCACACCGCAAAGGGCCACATCGGCGTGGGCAACTCCGCCCAGCGCCTGCTCGACGGGGGTCGCAGCGCTATCGCCGTCGCGCCGGCGGGCCTGGCCGAGGCGGGCGGCGGGGTGCAGTCGATCGTCGCGGTCGGTGACGCCGGCGGCGGCGCCGAGGCCACCGCGCGTGCGCTCGCGGGCGCGCTCGGAGCGACCGTCGCTCCAGTCGCCAACGAGCAGACCGACCTGCTGGTCATCGACTCCCGTCCCGAGGCGGAGATCGGCCGCGTCTCGATCAGCTCCTCGGCGACGCATCTGATCGAGATCGCCACGTGCCCGGTGCTCGCCGTGCCGCGCGGCAGGACGCTCGCCTTCGGCGGCGCGCCCGTCGGCGCCTCGGCCTGACGTCCGGTCGCGCCCTACCAGCGCCTCCCGGACACGAACGCTCCGGGAGGCGGCTGCGCGACGCGGGGGCGTCAGCCGCGGCCGCGCAGGCGGGCGAGCAGGTGAAGCGCGAGCGCCTCGAGTAGGTCCAGGGCGCCGCCCACGAGGTGGCCGACCGGTCCGGTCCACAGCCAGGTCTCCAGCCGCCCGAGCCTCGTCGATCGCGCGCGCGAATGGGCGAAGGCCATCGCCTGGCACGGTATCGTGGCGACGATGGCCAGCGCCGTGAAGACGACCGTCACAGAGCTGCCCGAGTCACGTGTGCGCGTGGACGTGCAGGTTGCCGCCGAGGAGCTCGAGCGGCGGGTGGAGAGCACCGCGCGCGAGCTCGGGCGCAACATGAAACTGCCGGGTTTTCGCAAGGGCAAGGTGCCGGCGCCGCTCGTGCTGCAGCGGGTTGGGCGCGACGCCGTGCTGGACGAGGCCGTACGCGAGGGGCTGCCGAGCTGGTACGCCGGCGCGATCGAGGCGTCCAGCATCGTGCCCGTCGGCGACCCGAAGATCGATCTCGACGAGCTTCCAGACCAGGGCGGCGCGCTCGAGTTCTCGATCGAGATCGGCGTGCTGCCGAAGGCGACGCTCGGCGAGTATCGCGGCCTGGAGGTCGGGCGCGGCGAGCCGGCGGTCACCGAGGAGCAGATCGGCGCCGAGATCGAGAGCGTGCGCGAGCGCCTCTCTCGTCTGGAGACTGTCGACCGCGCGGCGCAGAACGGCGACTTCGTCGTGGTCGACTACGTCGCGCGCCTCGCGCCGGCGGCACCGTCTGAGGCGGCGTCCGGGGAACCCCCGAGCAGGCACCCGGCACGTCCGCCGAGTCAACTGCGGGCGAGCCGATCGCCGGAGCCGAGGGCCGCGATCAGCTGGTCGAGCTCGGCGGAAACCTCATCCCCGGCTTTCAGGAGGGCCTGGTCGGCACGCGCGCCGGTCAGGAGCTCTCGTTGGCGCTGACCTTTCCCGAGGACTACTCCGACGAACAGCTGGCTGGGCGCGACACCGAGTTTGAGGTGACGATCAAGGAGGTCAAGAGCAGGCGCCTGCCCGAGATCGACGACGACCTCGCCGTCGACGCGGGCTTCGACGATCTGGCCGCGCTGCGCGAGAGCATCGCCGCGAACCTCTCCGAGCAGGAGCGCGCGCGCGTCGAGGAGGAGTTTCGCCAGGCCGCGCTCGACGCGGCGGTGGCGCAGGCGAACGTGCCCGTGACCCCACAGCTGAGCGAGGCGCGCGCGAAGGAGATGTGGGAGCGAACGCTTCATTCGCTGTCGCATCGGGGCATCACGCGCGAGGCATACCTGCAGGTCATGGGCCGCACCGAGCCGCAGATCATGGAGGAGCTGCTGCCCGAGGCAGAACAAGCGCTGCGTCGCGAGGCGGTGCTGACGGCGATCGTCGACGAGGAGGGGATCGAGCCCTCCGACGAGGATCTGCTCGAGGCGATCGCGCCGACGGCCGCGCGTGAGGGGCTCGAGCCGCAGAAGCTGATCGACGACCTGCGCTCCGCCGGGCGCCTGGACGAGATGCGCGAGGGACTCAGCGCGCGCCAGGCGGTCGAGTTGATCGCCGAGCAGGCCACGCCGATCCCGCTCGAGCGGGCGCTCGCCAAGGAGAAGCTCTGGAGGCCCGGGCAGGAGCCCGGCGAGCAACCCGCCGTTGCCGCGCCCGGCAAGTTGTGGACGCCGGACCGCTAGCCTTCATCAGAAGGAATCGAGGCGGCGAAGTGAAACCAAAGCGAGGACTATGAGCCCACTTGTCCCAATGGTCGTCGAGCAGACCTCGCGAGGTGAGCGAGCGTTTGACATATACAGCCGCCTGCTCAACGAGCGGATCATCTTCCTCGGCACGCCCGTCGACGATCAGATCGCCAACCTGATCGTCGCCCAGCTGCTGCACCTGGAGTCCGAGGATCCAGAGAAGGATGTCTCGCTGTACATCAACTCTCCGGGCGGCTCGGTCTACGCGGGCCTTGCGATCTACGACACGATGCAGTTCATCAAGCCCGACGTGCAGACGATCTGTGTCGGCATCGCGATGTCGATGGGTGCGCTGCTGCTGGCCGGCGGCGCCGAGGGCAAGCGGATGGCGCTGCCGAACGCCAAGATCCTGATCCACCAGGTCTCCTCGAGCTTCCAGGGCCAGGCGACGGACATCGAGATCCACGCCAAAGAGATCATCGACGTGCGCCAGCGCCTGGACGAGATCATCGCCAAGCACACCCACAAGCAGCTTGACGACGTGCGCAAAGACACCGAGCGCGACTACTTCATGAGCTCTGAGGAGGCCAAGGAGTACGGCATCATCGACCGCGTCATCTCGGAGCACTAGGGGAACCGGTTCTCAGATGGCGCGGCCGACCGACTCCAACGAGCAGCTTCTGTGCAGCTTCTGCGGCAAGTCCCAGCGGCAGGTCAAGAAGCTCATCGCCGGACCTGGCGTCTATATCTGCGACGAGTGCATCGATCTCTGTAACGAGATCATCGACGAGGAGCTGTCGGCGCCGCCGGCCTTCGACCTCGAGAACCTGCCCAAGCCGCGAGAAATCTACGATGTCCTCGACGAGTACGTGGTGGGTCAGGACGCCTCCAAGCGCACGCTCTCGGTGGCGGTCTACAACCACTACAAGCGCGTGCAGATGATGATGTCCGGCGAGACCGACATCGAGCTGCAGAAGTCCAACATCCTGCTGCTCGGCCCGACCGGCTGCGGCAAGACGCTGCTCGCGCAGACGCTCGCGCGAATCCTCAACGTGCCGTTCGCGATCGCCGACGCGACCGCGCTGACCGAGGCCGGGTACGTCGGCGAGGACGTCGAGAACATCCTGCTCAAGCTGATCCAGGCCGCCGACTACGACGTCAAGAAGGCCGAGACGGGAATCATCTACATCGACGAGGTCGACAAGATCGCGCGCAAGGCGGACAATCCGTCGATCACGCGCGACGTCTCCGGCGAGGGCGTCCAGCAGGCGCTGTTGAAGATCCTCGAGGGAACCCAGGCGTCGGTTCCCCCGCAGGGAGGTCGCAAGCATCCACACCAGGAGTTCCTGACGATCGATACGACCAACGTGCTGTTCATCTGCGGCGGCGCGTTTGCCAACCTCGACAAAGTCATCGAGCGGCGCATCGGGCACAAAGGCGTTGGCTTCGCGGCCGCGATCGAGGCCAGAGCCGACCGCGACACCGGCGAAGTGTTCGAGCACTGCCTGCCCGAGGACCTGATCGAGTACGGCCTAATCCCCGAGTTCGTCGGACGCCTGCCGGTCATGAGCGCCGTGCACCAGCTCACGCGCGAGGATCTCGTGTCGATCCTCGTCGAGCCGCGCAACGCGCTGGTCAAGCAGTTCGCGCGCTTCTTCGCCTTCGACGGGATCGAGCTCGTGTTCTCCGAGGATTCTCTGACGGCGGTCGCTGAGAAGGGCCTCGCGCGCGAAACCGGCGCACGCGGTCTGCGCTCGATCATCGAGGAGATCCTCCTGGAGGTGCAGTTCGAGCTGCCCTCGCGCCGCGACGTCAAGAAGTGCGTCGTCACCAAGGAGACCGTGGACAAGGGGCTGACGCCAACGCTCGTCACAGAAGCGGCGCCCGAAGTCGCCGGCGACGCGTCGCTGCACGAGCAATCGGCCTGAGCCCGGCGCCTCGGCTACCATCGCGGCTGTGTCCGAGCCGAAGTCTGCCCGCGGGAAGCTCTCTCGGCTGAGGGCGGTCCCCTGGGCGGCGGTGCTGCGCCTGGGCGTGGTCTTCTTCAGGCGCCTGTCAGCCCTGTCGGCGAAGGACCGCAGCACGCCTGGCAAACCTGCTTCGGCAGTCGCGCGGGCGCCCGGGAAACCTCAGCCCCCGGGAGCGCGACGAGCTGCTGGCGATCATCGGCAGGCTCGATCTGCTGGGCGTCGTGCGCGAGCTCGGCGGGCTGGCCGGACGCCGACGCCGGCGTCGCTGACGTGTCGCTGCCGGCGAGCATCCGCGCGCGCTCAGCACCGCCGCCGTCTCGGTGGCCCGCATGAGCTCCGCGAGACGGCCCGGCGGCCTTGGGCGCAGCGCTCCTGGCGCTGGCGCTCAGCATGCGCCCTGGACCGAGGCGCAGGCCGAGAGCCGGCTGCGCTCGCTGGAGCTCTTCGGCATGCGCTTCGGGCTGGATCGAATGCGCCGCATGATGACCGCGCTCGGGTCCCCGCAGGCTGACTACGAAGCGATCCACGTCCTCGGGACCAACGGCAAGACCTCGACGACGCGGATGATCGCGGCGATCCTCGAGCGCCACGGCGTGCGCACGGGCGCTTACACGTCGCCTCATCTGATGTCCTACCGCGAGCGTGTGCAGATCGGCGAGCGTGAGCTGGCCACCGACGCCTTCGCGGCTGCGGTCGCCCGCGCCTCGTGGGCGGCCGAGCGCGTGAATCGAACGCTGGCAGAGGACGATCACGTGACCCAGTTCGAACTGCTCACGGCGGCTGCGCTGTGGGAGATGGCACGCCAGGACGTTCAGGTCGCGGTCGTCGAGGCCGGGCTGGGCGGACGCTATGACGCGACGAGCGTGATCGACGCATCGGTCAGCGTGCTGACGAACGTCGGCCTGGAGCACACGCGCTGGCTCGGTCCGACGATCCACGACATCGCCGAGGAGAAGCTCGCTGCGCTGCCGCCGAAGGGCACGCTCGTGATCGCCCCCGAGCTGGTCGATGAGGCGTTGGAGGTGGCCGAGCGGGTGGCAGGCGAACGGGACGCGCGGATCGTGCGCGGCGAGGCGCAGGACAGTGGCGTACACGAGCGCGTGCGGCTAGCCGCCAACGGGGAGTTTCAGCGACGCAACTTCGCGCTCGCGCGGGCAGCGGCGCAGGTTTATCTGGAGCGTCTGGGCATCGAGCTCCAGCAGCGCGCGGTCGATGACGCGGCGGCGAGCACGACGATCGCGGGCCGCCTGCAGGTCGTCGATCGCCGTCCGCTGACCGTGCTCGACGGGGCTCACAACCCGCACGCCGTGCAGGCGCTCGTCGATGCGCTCGGCGAGGTGGTCGGCGAGCGTCGCACGGGGCTTGTCATGGGCGTGCTCGATGACAAGGATGCCGCGCGCATGCTCGAGCTGCTGCTCGCCGTTTGCGAGCGGGCGTGGTTCACGGCTCCGCCGAGCTCGCGAGCGCTGTCTCCGGGCGCGCTGCAGTCGCTCGCGCGCCAGCTCGGCTTCGAGCAGACCGAGTGCGAGCCGCGACCGCAGCGGGCACTGGCGCTCGCGCGGCGCTGGGCGTGCGCGGCGCGGGACGACGGCGCGGGGGAGAGGGCGGTGCTCGTCACGGGCTCTGTCTATCTGGTGGGCGAGCTGCTCGATCAGAGCGCGAGCGGGGGACCGTGAACGAGGAGGGACCCTCGGTGCTCATGATGGTCGGCGGGGTCGCGCTGTTCGTGGCCGTCGTGATCCTGATCTTCTTTGGCGCCGGCTACGGCTTCGGCCGGCTGTTCCTCTGACGCCGTCCGCAGCGCGCGCTTGCGATAGAAGGTGTCGGGCGCCTACAGCGCGAAATGTACGCTCAGAGCCGCAAAAGACTCTAAACTCAGCCGGCCGGCGCTCGTTTCGAGCCCACCTGGAAGGCTTGCTAAATGGTCCCCTTCGCGTACTTCGGAATCGAAAGCAGCGGCCTGAGCCTGGTCATCGACCTGCTGATCGTCTTCGTAGTCGTGCTGTACCTGTCGCTGATCTACTGGACCTACATGGACGCGCGTCGACGGATCGTCGATCCGATGCTGATCGGGTGCGCGACGGCAGCCTCGCTGTTCCCGTTCGTCGGCACGATCATCTACATCGTGCTGCGCCCGCCGGAGTATCTCGACGACGTGCACGAGCGTGAACTTGAGATGCACGCGGCCGAGGCCAGGCTGAGCGAGTTCGACGTCGGTCTGTGTCCCCACTGTGACTACCGCATCGAGCGCGACTTCGTGCGCTGCCCGAGTTGCCTGCGCAAGCTCAAGGAGCGTTGCGTGAGCTGCCAGCGCCCGCTCGACCGCGAGTGGGCGATCTGCCCTTATTGCGAGACCGAGGTACCGGGCGGCACCGCTCCGCGCCGCAGGCGTCGTCGCGCCGAGCCGCCCAGCAACGCAGAGACCGAGGAGAGTCGCTCGGCCACCCGCACCGCCGAGACGTGGGTGGGGCGCGAGCTGATCGACAGCGGGCCCTCACCCGCCGACCTCTGACCGTCCGCCCAGGGGACAAAAGCGACATGGAGCGAACACTCATCCTCGTAAAGCCCGACGCCTTCGCGAGGGGGCTGACCGGCGAGATCATCGCCCGCTTCGAGCGCAAGGGCCTGCGGATCGTCGCGCTGTCGCACATGACCATGACCACAGAGCTCGCCGAACGCCACTACGCAGAGCACGCCGAGCGCCCGTTCTTCGGCGAGCTCGTGCAGTTCATCACCTCGGGACCGCTCGTGGCAATGGTGCTGGAGGGCAGCAGCGCGGTCCGCGCGGCGCGACAGGTGATCGGCGCTACCGATCCGCTGGAGGCCACCACGGGATCGATTCGCGGCGACTTCGCGCTGGAGGTCGGACAGAACATGGTTCACGGCTCGGACTCACCCGAGTCGGCCGCGCGCGAGTGCGCGCTGTTCTTTGGCGAGCTCTAGTCACCCCGGCTCGCCGCCGTTGACGCTCGCCTCGGGCTCGCCGCAGCGGCGCGCGATCCTTGCGAGGCTGGGCGTGTCCTTCGCCGTCTGCCCGGCGGACGTGCGCGAGCTGGACGTCGGTGAGCCGACGCAGGTGGCGCTTGAGAACGCGCTGCGCAAGGCGCGCGCCGTGGCGAGCGTCCAGGGCGGCGGCGAAGCCGCGGTGCTCGGATGCGACACGCTGGTAGCGCTCGCCGACAGGATCTACGGCAAGCCCGCTGACGAGCGCGCCGCGCGCGAGACCCTGCGCGCGCTCAGCGGCGCCACCCACACCGTCATCAGCGGCATCGCGCTGGTGCTCGGTGGCGAGGAGCGCAGCGCGACGGCGTGTACGGCGGTGAGCTTTCGCACGCTGGACGAGCCGATGCTCGACTGGTATCTCGACACGCAGGAGTGGCGTGGGCGCGCCGGCGCTTACGCCATCCAGGGCGCGGGCGCCGCGTTGGTCAGGAGCGTCGAGGGAGACTATGAGAACGTCGTCGGCCTGCCGCTCGCGACGCTGCTCGACCTCTACCCCGGGCTGCTGCGCGGCGTGGTCCGCTGAGCATTTGCCCTGCAAATCCGCTCGCACGCCTTGGCTGGCGCCGGCGCGTGTCCGCTAGACTGCCCCGCGGTACGACCCGCGTCTAAGCCGGCAAATCGCGCCGGCGGGCGCCTCGCGACGCAGTAGCGCGCGGCTGAGCTCGGGCGTTCCTTTCTCACCCATGGGCATATTCAGTTATCTGACCGGGTTCGGCGGCCGCGACATGGCGGTCGACCTCGGTACGGCCAACACGCTGGTCTACGTGCGCGGGCGGGGGATCGTGCTCTCTGAGCCGAGCGTCGTCGCGATCGACTCGCGCACCGGCGAAGTGCATGCAGTCGGCATCGAGGCCAAGCGGATGCTGGGCCGCACGCCGGGCACGATCCAGGCGATCCGGCCACTGAAGGACGGCGTGATAGCCGACTTCGACGTGACCGAGGAGATGCTGCGCCATTTCATCCAGAAGGTCCACCAGAATCGCTGGGCGCATCCGCGCGTGGTGGTTTGCGTGCCCTCCGGCGTCACCGGGGTGGAGAAGCGCGCCGTCGAGGAGGCGTGTCTGTCGGCGGGCGCGCGCACCGCCTACTTGATCGAGGAGCCGATGGCGGCCGCGATCGGCGCGGGCCTGCCGGTCGGCGAGCCCACGGGCTCGATGGTCGTGGACATCGGCGGCGGAACCTCCGAGGTGGCCGTCATCTCCCTTGGCGGGATCGTCGTGTCGCAGTCGATTCGCGTCGGCGGCGACGAGATGGACGAGGCGATCATCAACTACGCCAAGCGCGAGTACAAGCTGCTGATCGGTCAGCAGACCGCCGAGGAGCT
This sequence comes from uncultured Solirubrobacterales bacterium, assembly GCA_963713385.1. Classification (GTDB taxonomy): domain Bacteria; phylum Actinomycetota; class Thermoleophilia; order Solirubrobacterales; family Solirubrobacteraceae; genus Palsa-744. The sequence continues at coordinate 49,980 of CAVQLO010000007.1, read as the reverse complement.
CAAGCTGGAGATCGGTTCGGCGTGCGCGATGGCCGAGGAGCTGCAGGCCGAGATCCGCGGACGCGACATGGTCGCGGGCCTGCCGAAGACGGTCGTGATCACCAGCGAGGAGATCCGCACAGCGCTTGAAGAGCCGTTGAACCAGATTCTCGACGCCGTCAAGGAGACGCTCGATCGCACGCCCCCCGAGCTCGCCTCGGACATCATGGATCGCGGCATCATGCTGGCCGGAGGGGGCTCTCTGCTGCAGGGTCTCGACGAGCGCCTGCGCGAGGAGACGCAGATGCCCGCACACCTGGCCGAGTCGCCGCTGACCTGCGTGGCCGTGGGTTCGGGCCGCTCGCTGGAGGAGTTCGAGGCGATCCATCGTTCCAACCGCGGATCGCAAAAACGACGCCGGTGAACCCCCTGTGACAGGCGGTCGCGGGCCGGGGTACTCTTCTGTGCCTGTCCCGTCGGGTCGCTGCGGCCGGGCAGGAGCAGGCCCAGGATGAACGGCTTGGAGGGTCGCAATCGGTGAATGACAAGACGGTCCGCCGGCGACGCGCGGTGCTCGCGCTGCTCGTCGTGCTGTCGCTGGTCCTGCTGACGGCCTACTTCGGCGAGGCTCCCGGCGGCCGGTTGCACGATGTGCAGCGCGGCTTTCTGACCGTCATCTCGCCGATCCAGGACGGCGCGAACAAGGCGCTTGCGCCGGTGCGCAACCTGTTCGGCTGGTTTGACGACACGCTGCACGCCAAAAGCCAGCGCAACGAATTGCGCAAGCAGGTCGACAGGCTGCGCAGCGAGCTCGTGGCCGACCAGGCCCGGCAGCGCACCGACGGCGAGCTGACCGGTCTCTTTCACCTCGACAAGCAGCTGAGCGTCAGCGACTACCACCCGGTGACGGCCACGGTCGTCGGGAAATCACCCAACATCTGGTATGCGACGGCGACGATCGACCAGGGGCAGTCGGCCGGCGTACAGGTCAACGACCCTGTGATCAACGGGGAAGGTCTCGTGGGCAAGGTCACACAGTCCGCGCCCGACGGCGCGCTGGTAAGCCTCATCACAGACAGCTCGATGGGCGTGTCAGCGCGCATCGGCTCGAGCAGCGCCACCGGCATCGTGCAGCCGAAGGTCGGCGAACCCAACGACCTGCTGCTGCAATACCTGCCCGCAAACACGCTGGCCAACCCGGGCGAATACGTCGTCACCTCCGGCACCATCGCAGGGCCCGACGACTCGCTGTATCCGCCGGGCATTCCGATCGGCCAGATCACGTCGGTCAACGAAGAAAGCGCGTACAAGTCGGTCAACGTGCATCCGACGGCCAACCTGCACGACCTTGACATCGTGCAGGTCTTGACGGCCGCTGAAGGCAGCCTGCCCGCCAACCTGAGTCGCGTCGCGGCGAGCCTCCCACCCGGTCAGAGCCCGACGACGGGGACGCCGCCGGACGAACAGCTTGCCTCGACGGGAGTCGCCGAATGACCGGCATGCCCTCGGCCGGGCTGATCGGACGCATCGCCGCGCTCTCGGTGGCGGTCGTGTTCTTTCAGATCGGCGTCGTGTCAGAGGTGCCGGTGTTCGGCGTCAACGTCGACCTCTCGCCGCTGCTGGTCGCGTTCATCGGCCTGCTGTGCGGGTCGATGCTCGGCGCGGTGAGCGGCTTCGCGGTGGGGCTGCTCGTCGATCTGGCGCTGCTGCAGACGCTCGGTGTCACGTCCTTCATCTTCACGCTGATCGGCTACTGGTGCGGGCGTCTGCGCGAACTGCGCGATCCCCAGGCGGCGCTCACCCCACTGCTCGTCGGCGCGGCGGCCACCGCGTGCTCGCTCGTGGGCTATTCGCTGATGGAGTTCATGCTCGGCGTGGACGCGCCGGTGAGCTTTGAACTTGTGCGCCAGATCGTGCTCGGGACGCTCGTCAACGCGATCGTCGCGCTGCCCATGTGGGCGCTCGTGCGCCGCTGTCTGATCGGCGGCCTTCCAGACGACCCGCGCCGTCGCCGACGGCGCGCCTACACGACCGGCGGCCTCAGCCCGCTCTCCGGCTCGCGATGAGCGCGATCGAGCGCTTCCGGCCGGGAGGGGCCGCGTCCGGAGGCTCGCACACTACGCCCGTCTCGCCGCAGCTCGCGCTGCGCGTGGCGGTGCTGGGGGGATTGGCGATGGCGATGTTCGCGATCATCTTCTTCAGGCTGTGGTTCTTGCAGGTGCTCTCCGGGGAACAGTACGTGGCGCAGGCCAACGCCAACCGGGTGCGCGACCTGCCGATCGCCGCGCCACGCGGTGAGATCCTCGATCGCGAAGGTCAGCCGATCGTCTCCAGCCGCATCACGAACGCCGTGCGCATCGTGCCCTCCGCGCTGCCGGCGCCCGGGCATCCGCGGCGCGTGCTCTACCGGCGCCTCGGCGCGCTGCTCGGGATGAGTGCGAGGCGTATCGAAGCACTCGTGATAAAGGGGCGCACGGCCGTTCCCTACGCACCCGTGACGATCAAGACCGACGCCGGGCCGGGCGTGCTCACCGTGCTCGCCGAGCGCCAGAACGACTATCCGGGGGTGGTCCAGGAACCGGTTTCCATTCGTGACTACCCCTACGGAGAGATGGCCGCGCAAGTGCTTGGCTACGTGGGCCAGGTGTCAGAAGCAGAGCTCAAGCTGACGCCGTTTCGCGGCGTCAAGCAGGGCACGGTCGTCGGGCAGGAAGGCCTCGAGTACTACTACGATCGCTACCTGCGCGGGGAACCCGGCGTGCAGCGCGTCGAGGTCGATGCGGCTGGATATCCGGTGCCCAGCAGCCTCGCGCCCACCCAGCCGGTCGCCGGCCACAGCCTGAAGGTGACGCTCGACCTCGGCCTGCAGCGCGAGGGCGAAAAGGCGTTGCTCGAAGGGATCGAAAACGCCAGGGCCGGCGGCAAACCGGCCGACGCCGGGGCGTTCGTGGCGCTCGATCCGCGCAACGGCCAGGTGCTCGCGATCGGCTCATATCCGACGTTCAACCCCAACAAGTTCGCCAAACCGCTCACCAAGTCCGAATACGCCGCGCTCGAGGGTTACTCGCACGGCGGCGGCGAAGAAGCCCCAGCGCCGCTGACCGACCGCGCGGTCAACGGGACCTACCCGACGGGATCGACGTTCAAGCCGATCACGGCGATGGGCGCGCTGGAACACGGGGTCATCAACCCGACGGAGGGTCTGGGTGGGGGCGAGTGCATCTCGGTGTCGACCGAGCAGTTCTGCAACGCCGGCCACGCCGACTACGGCGCGGTGGGGCTCGTCGAAGCGCTGAAGGTCTCCTCGGACACCTACTTCTTCGAAGTCGGCGAGCTTGCCAACAGCCACGGCAACGTCATCCAGGACATGGCCCACGAGCTGGGCGTGGGCGAGCAGACCGGGATCGACCTGCCGAGCGAGATCGAAGGCGTGGTCCCCGACGCCGCGTGGCGCGCGAAGACCAACGCGCTGGAGCTTGCCTGCGAGCGGCGCACGCACCGCTCCTCCTGTGGCTACGTCAGCGAAGTGCGCCCGTGGAGCGTCGGCGACAACATGCACCTCGCCGTCGGACAGGGCGACCTGTTGACCTCGCCGCTGCAGATGGCCGTCGCCTACTCGACGCTCGCCAACGCGTTCATGCACGACGGCTATGGCACCGTGGTGCGCCCCCACCTGGGGATGGAGATCGACGACTCGCAAGGCCGGCTCGTGCAGGCGCTGCCGTCCGCGCCGGCGCGCCACGTCCATCTCAACGATGAAGATCTCAACCTCGTGATGGAAGGGATCCACGAGGCCGCCAGTGAGCCCGGCGGGACCTCGGCCGACGTGTGGACGGGGTGGGACCAGGCGCAGCACCCCGTCTACGGCAAGACCGGCACCGCCGAACACGTGGGTCAGGAAGACCAGTCCTGGTACATGTGCTACGTCGGCGATCCAAACCGGCCGATCGTGATCGCGGTTACCGTCCAGCAGGGCGGCTTCGGCGCCGAAACCGCTGCGCCGATCGCGCGGCTGCTCGCCTCGCAGTGGTTCGGCCAGCCCGAGAAGTTCGTCGCCGGGAGCTCGAAGACGTTCTGAGCGTCGCGCTGAGCCATGACTCCCAACACCGCAGCCAGCTCGATCGGTCGCTCAAGCGCAATCCAGGCGCGCGAGCCCTCCCAGGAGCGCCCCAGCGGGCGCTCGCTGCGGCTGGCGCTCGATCCAGGCCTCACGCTCGCGGTGCTCGGCCTGGGCATCTGCTCGCTCGTCACGCTCGGCGCCGCGACGCGCAATCTCGTCAGCGGGCAGCCCGACTACTACGTCAATCGCCAGGCGACCTACCTCGTCGTCGGGGTGATCTGCATGCTCGTCCTCTCGCGCGTGGACTACGGCCGCCTGCGCCAGTTCAAAAACGCCATCTACGCGCTGCTCATCGTGAGCATCCTCGCGGTGTTCGGGCTGGGACATTCCGCCAACGGCGCCCAGCGGGCGATCAGCCTGCCGTTCTTCTCCTTCCAGGCCTCAGAGCTTGGCAAGGTGCTGTTGATCCTCGCGCTGTCGGCGCTGATCGTCGACCGGGTGCGCAGCCTGCGCGAGCGCGAGACGACAGCGCGCGTGCTGCTCGCCGCGCTGCTGCCGGCGATGCTCGTGATCGCCCAGCCCGACCTCGGCTCGGGGATGGTCTACATGGTGATCGCCTTCACGCTGCTTCTGATCGCGGGAACGCCCTGGCGTCAGCTGGCGGCGCTGGTCGCTCTGGTGATCGTGGCGGTGACGCTCGTGCTGGGGATCGCGCCGCTGGCCGGCGTGCATGTGCTCAAGCCCTATCAGGAAGAACGCCTCACGGCCTTCCTGCATCCCTCCGACGACCCCCAGAAAGCGGGCTACCAGCAGCAGGAGTCAAAGATCGCGATCGGCTCCGGACAGAAGACCGGGCGCGGCGAAGACGCCCCGCAGATTCGCCTCAACTTCGTGCCCGAGGCCGACACGGACTTCGTGTTCGCGGCGGTCGGCGAGCAGTACGGCTTCATCGGCGCGGCGCTCGTGCTGGGCCTGTATGCGCTGTTGATCTCGCGCGCGCTGCGCATTCTCGTGATGGCCAAGGACCTGTTCGGCTCGCTCGTGGCAGCCGGGGTAGCGGCTATGCTGATGTTTCAAGTTTTCGTCAACGTGGGCATGACCATTGGGATCATGCCCATCACGGGCATCACGCTGCCGCTCATGAGCTATGGCGGCTCCTCGGTCATAGCCACACTGCTGGCCGTAGGACTGCTGCAGTCAATCTACGCTCGGGCTCGCGCCTCGGCAGCGCTGAAGGGCCGCGTGCCTCTCTACTGACATATGACACCAAGACTGGATCAAAACATTGAGAAAGCAAGTGCTTGTCAGCGTCGATCGCGCCGAGACGCGCGTCGCGCTGCTGGAGGCGACCGGTTCGCCGGGCGCCGCGAAGGCCGCCCCCAAACGTCGCCGCGTGCGCGGCGACGGCTCGCCGGGGGGCGACTATCGGATCGCTGAGCTGTACATAGAGCGCCGCGGCGGGCGCTCGATCGTAGGAAACATCTACAAGGGCAAGGTCGACAACGTGCTGCCCGGGCTGGAGGCGGCGTTCGTCGACATCGGCCTCGAGAAGAATGGCTTTCTGCATGTCGACGAGATCGTGCTGCCGGGGGTCGCCGCCCCCAAGCGCGGCAGCGGCAACGGCAGCGGGCGCAAGATCGCCGACCTGCTCTCGCCCGGCCAGGAGGTCGTCGTGCAGGTCGTCAAGGACCCGCTGAAGACCAAGGGCGCGCGGCTGTCGATGGAGCTGACGATCGCCGGGCGCTACATGGTGTACGCGCCGACCGGCGAGGGTATCGGCGTATCGCGACGGCTGGAGGATCGAGAGCGCGAACGGCTGCGCCGCCAGACCTCGGGCATCGACCTCGGGGAGGGTGGGGCGATCATCCGCACCGCCGCCCACGGCGCCAAGCGAGAGGACTTCGAACGCGAGCTGAAGTACCTGCACAAGCTGCACGAGGTGCTCGTCAAACGAGTCGCCGAGACCGCGGCACCCGACCTCGTCTTCCAGGAGGCCGATCTCTCGGTGCGCGTCGTGCGCGACATCTTCTCTGCGCAGTTCGAGCGCGCGATCGTCGACGACGCGCTCCAGCACCGGCGGCTCGTGTCGTTCTTCTCACGCACGGCCCCCGAGCTGGTCGAGCGGGTCGAGCTGTGGGACGGCGAGGAGCCGCTGTTTGAGGCCTACGGCGTGGACAAGGCGATCGACGGCCTGCTGTCACGGCGGGTGGACCTGCCAAGCGGTGGCTATCTGATGATCGACTACGCCGAGGCGTTGACCGTGATCGACGTCAACTCGGGCAGCTTCATCGGCCGCGGAAAGGGCGCCGGGCTCGAGGCGACGATCACGAAGACCAATCTCGAGGCCGCCGAGGAGGTGGTCAACCAGCTGCGCCTGCGCGACATCGGCGGCATCATCGTGATCGACTTCATCGACATGGCGCGCGCGCGCAACCGCGACGCCGTCATGAAGACTCTGCGCAAAAAGCTCGACGAGGACCGCACGAAGACGTTCACCGCCGAGCTCTCCAAGCTGGGCCTGGTCGAGATGACCAGGCAGAACGTGACCGAGGGCGTGCGCGAGATCATGAGCCGGGAGTGCCCGACCTGTGAGGGCGAGGGAGTAATCCGCTCCGAGGAGACGATCGCGATCGAGTTCGAGCGCCGCCTGCGTGACGTCGCGGCCGAAAACCCGGACGTGCAGGCGTTCCTCGTCCAGATCAACCCGCGCGTGACCAGCGAGTTCACCGGGCAGGGCTCGCGCGTGCTGCACGCGCTCGAGCAGGAGACCGGCAAGTCGTTCCTGTTCGAGGGCTCCGAAGGCCTCGCGCTCGATCATTTCGCGATCACCTTCGAGGGCACGCGCGAGGAGGTCGAGGAGCGCGCGCTGCCGTTCCGCCAGGGCGACGAGGTGCTGGTGGAGATCGTCGAGCCGCACATGTACGACGTGGACGACGCGGTCGCGAAAATCGACGGGTACATCATCTCTATCGCAGGCGCCGCCGCGCACGTCGGCGAGAAGCGCATGGTGCGCATCAACCAGGTTGGTCGCACGGCGGCGAGCGCGTTCCTGCTCGACGAGTCCGGCGAGATCGTGCGCGCGGCCGAGAGCGAGCCCGATCGCCTACAATCCTCGACTCGGCGTCGCGGTCGCAGAGGCGGGCGACGCCGTTCGGCTGCAAGGGCCAAGGCGAGCACGGAGTAGACGGAGAGGCGACATGTACGCGATCGTGAAGACCGGCGGCAAGCAGTACCGCGTCGAGCGTGGCCAGCGACTGCTCGTGGAGCGCCTGCGCGCCGAGGAGGGCGCGAGCGTCGCGCTGGAGCCGATCCTGTTTCGCTCCGAGGATGCCGTGCTCGACAGGGCGGGGCTGGAAAAGGTGAAGGTCACGGCGAAGGTCATCGCGCACGAGCGCGGGCAGAAGCTGCGCGTGTTCAAGTTCAAGCCCAAGCGCGGCTACAAGCGCCGCAACGGCCATCGCCAGAGCCTCACGCGCATCGAGGTGACGGAGATCGAGCTGACGAGCGGCTCGCGCGCGAGAGCCGCTGGAGCCAAAGCCGAGGATTCGCCGAAAGCAGCGCACGCGCCGACGAAAGCGAAAACCGACACAAAAGCGTCTGCACCGGCGAAAGCGAAGGCCGAGGCGAAGCCCGCCGAGGCCACGGCTTCAGCGACGAAAGCGCCCGCAGCGCCCAAAGCCAAAGCCGCGACGAAAGTCAAAGCCGCGACGAAAGCAAAAACCGCGACGAAAGCAAAAGCCAAAGACACCGGGCAGGGCGCGAGCAAACCGCGCGCCGCCAAAATAAAAGCCGAGGACGCAGCGGACAAGAAAACAGCCAAGCCGAAGGCCGAGGAGGAGTAGCGATGGCGCACAAGAAGGGACTCGGCTCGAGTCGCAACGGACGCGACTCAAACGCGCAGCGCCTGGGCGTGAAGACCTTCGCCGGCCAGACGGTCAGCGGCGGCGAGATCATCGTGCGCCAGCGTGGCACGAAATTCAAGCCGGGCGAGGGAGTGGGGATCGGCAAGGACGACACGCTCTACGCGCGTGCCGCGGGCACGGTGCGCTTCACAGCGGGGCGGCGCGGACGCGTGGTGAGCGTTCTCGCCGACGAGCAACCGCGCTGAGCCGCTCGTGGTCCGCGGCGCCCTGTCTTGGCTTCGCCGCCACACAGGCGCTCGCGGGCGCCGAGCCTAACGCGGCTGGCTGGTCGGGCGGATGAGGATCTCGTTGACGTCGACGTGCGGCGGCTGGGAGATCGCGTAGAGGACGGCGCGCGCGATGTCGTCGTCGCGCAGCGCGTTGGCCGGGCGTTCGTCGAAGAACGGCGTGTCGGTCATTCCGGGCTCGATCAGCGTCACGCGCACACCGCTGCCGTCGAGGTCCTGGCGCGCGGCCTCACCCATCGCGGTGACCGCGTGCTTGGTGGCTGAGTACATCGAGCCCGGCAGCGCGCGACGCCCGGCGACGCTGGAGGTCAACAGCAGGTGTCCGCGCGACTCCTTCAGCGCAGGGATCGTCGCGCGCAGTGTGAGCGCTGCGCCATAGACGTTGGTCAGGACCATCAGCCTCCAATGCTCGGGCGTGTCGGACAGGAAACCGCGCGGCCCGCCGAAACCGGCGTTTGCGAAGGCAACGTCCAGGTGTCCGAACGCGGCGAGGGCCGCGGACACCATGCGCTGCTGCTCGTCCCACTCGGTCACGTCACAGCGCACGGCGAGCGCCCGCTCCGGTGCGCCGAGCTCAGCGGCCAGAGACTCCAGGCGCTCCTGCGAGCGTGCCGCGAGCACGACCCGCCAGCCCGCGGCGCTCGCGTGGCGCGCCGTGGCCGCGCCAATGCCCGACGACGCGCCGGTGATCAAAAGGACGCCGTCGTTGCGCCCGTGGGCGCTGTCGTTGCTCATTTTCGCTCGCTCCTCGTGGTCGTGATTGTCGCTCGATCTGAGCGGGCCGTCAGCCGGCGAGCATCCGCCGCCGTCGTGCTCGCCCGGGCGCTGCTGTCACCATCTGGCCATGTTGGACGATCGCGCGAAGATCCACGTTGCTGGAGGCGCCGGAGGCGATGGCTGCATGAGCTTTCGCCGTGAAGCGCATGTCCCTCGTGGTGGTCCCGACGGCGGCGACGGCGGGCGCGGTGGAGAGGTCGTACTCGTCTGTGACCAGTCCCTGCGCGACCTGCACCTGTTCCGGCGAAAAGCGCACTACCACGCCGGGCGCGGAGGTCACGGCGAAGGGGCGCTGCGCCATGGCGCCGAAGGCGCCAGCGTGACGATCAGGGTGCCGCCTGGCACCGACGTGCGAGGCGTCGTCGGTGGCGACCTGGAGGGTCGCAGCTGGGAGCTGGTTGCCGACGGACAGCGTGTCGTGCTCGCGCGCGGCGGAAGCGGCGGACGGGGCAACAAGCGCTTTGCCAACGCGACCCGCCAAGCGCCGAGGTTTGCCGAGAACGGGTTGCCGGGCGAGGAGGGCTTTGTCGAGCTGCGCCTGAGGCTGCTCGCCGACGTCGGGCTGGTCGGCCTGCCAAATGCCGGGAAGTCCTCGCTGTTGGCGCGGCTTACGCGCGCGGCGCCGAAGGTCGCCGATTACCCGTTCACGACGCTCTCGCCGGTGCTCGGCGTTATCGAGGGCGAGGAGCGCCAGCTCGTCGTGGCGGACATCCCGGGGTTGATCGAGGGCGCCAGCGACGGCGCCGGACTCGGCCATGACTTCCTGGCACATGTCGAGCGCACGCGCATGCTCGTGCACGTGCTGGACATCGCACCGCAGCTGACGGACGGCGCGGAGGCCGATGCGCTTGCCAACCACGCGACGATCGAGCGCGAGCTGTCGGCCTACGACGAGCGCCTCGCGCGCTTGCCGCGTGTGCTCGCGCTGTCAAAGGCCGACCTCGTGACCGCCGCGCAGAGCAGCGAGGCGGTCGCGCAGTGGCAGCAGCGACTCGGGCCCGACGTCACGGTGCTCGCGACCTCCAGCGCAAGCGGCGCAGGCGTCAGACAGCTCGCCGAGTTGTTGCTGGCCAAGGTACCCGAGCTCGCGCCGAGCGCCGGCGAGCAGCGGGTTCGCGCGACGGGCGGCGAGGACGTTGCCGACTTGGCCGAGCACATGGTTTTCAGGCCCGGCGGCGGCGAGCGCGGCTTTGTCGTGCAGCGCGTGGAGGAGGGCGTCTTTGAGGTCAGCGGCGGCGGCATCGAGAGGCTTATCGCGCGTCACGACGTCAACAACGCGGACGCGATGACCTACGTCGAGGAGCGGCTGCGCAAGCTAGGCGTGCTCGGCGCGTTGCAGGACGCGGGCTTCGTCGCTGGCGACGACGTGCGAATCGCGGGGATCGCCTTCGAGCTGGACCCGGGCGCTCCGGCGTAGGCTCTGTCGGCTGATGACACGGGTGGTGATCAAGCTCGGCTCGAGTGTCGTGGCCGACGACTCGGGCGAGCTGCGCCAGGAGGAGCTCGCGCGGGTGTGCGACGCCGCGGCGACCCTGCACGGTCAGGGTGACGAGGTACTGCTCGTCTCCAGCGGCGCGATCGCGCGCGGCATGCGCGTGATGGACCTGGGCGAGCGCCCGACGACCGTCGAGGATCTTCAGGCGGCCAGCGCAGTCGGACAGGGCAAGCTCTATCGCGTGTATGACGAGTTGCTGCGCGAGCGAGGGGTGACGAGCGCGCAGGTGCTGCTGACGTTCTTTGACATGAGCGCACGCACGCACTACCTGAACGCGCGCCAGACGCTTCGCAGGCTGATCCAGTGGCGGGTGGTGCCGGTGATCAACGAGAACGACACGACGACCACCGATGAGATCTCATTCGGAGACAACGACTTCCTCGCGGCCCAGGTGGCGGTGCTCGTGGGTGCAGAGCAGCTCGTGCTGCTAAGCGACATCGACGGTCTGTTCACCGCCGATCCGCGGACCGATCCCGACGCTCGGCTGGTGAGCGAGGTGAGCGACTTCGCCGCGCTCGACAAGCTGCAGATCGGGCATGCGACCTCTCGCGCTGGGCTCTGGTGGGATGCGCTCGAAGGTGGTCGCCGCCGACATGGCCACGGCCGCCGGAATCTCGACGGTGATCTGCAGCGGCCTGCGCGACGGGGTGCTCGAAGCGGTGCTGTCGGGCGCGCGCGAGGGGACGCGCTTCGCGCCGCGCGAGGCGCGCTACAGCTCGTTCAAGCTGTGGCTGAAGTACGCAAAGCCCTCGCGCGGAACGCTGCTGATCGATGCTGGCGCGGCGCGTGCCGTGCGCGAGGCGAGCGCGAGCCTGCTGCCGGTCGGTGTGGTGGGCGTGCAGGGAAGCTTCGACGCCGGCGACGCCGTCGAGATCGCCCAGCGCGCGGACGGCTTGCCCGTGAGCGCTCTGGCGAAGGGGATCTGCAACTACTCCTCCGCTGAGCTGCGGCAGGTGATGGGCATGAAGTCCCAGGCGGTCCGCGAGGTCCTGCCGCGAGCGACCGACGAGGTCGTTCACCGCGACTATCTCGTTGTCGACTGAGCGCGACGCGCCGACTACCCTGTAGCGATGGTCAGCATTGCCTCGCCGGTCGAGGACGTCTGCGGTCGCGCCAAGCGCGCCGCCGCCGGTCTTGGACGCGCTGACAGCGAGCGCAAGGACGCGGCGCTTGAGCTGATCGCAGAGGCGTTGATCGCGCGCACCGACGAGATCCTGGAGGCCAACGAGCAGGACATGCAGGCCGGGCGTGAGGCGCAGCTGAGCGACGCGCTGCTGGACCGGCTCGCGCTCGACGAGGGCCGTGTTCGCGGAATAGCCGACGCGGTGCTCGCGATCGTCGCGCTACCCGACCCTGTCGGCGAGCTGATCGAGGGCAGGCGGCTAGCCAACGGGCTGGACGTGCGCAAGGTGCGCGTTCCGCTCGGTGTCGTGGCGGTGGTCTACGAGGCGCGCCCGAACGTCACGATCGATGCGGCCGCGCTGTGCCTGAAGTCCGGCAACGCGATCGTGCTACGCGGATCGTCCTCGGCGACGCACTCAAACGCCGCGCTGGCGCAGGTTGCCGCCGACGCGGTGCTCGCGGCGGGCCTGCCCGAGGGCTGTGTGCAGCTGCTGGCGGGCGGGGGACGCGAGGAGCTGGCCGAGCTGGCCACCCAGAGCGACACGGTCGATCTGATCATCCCGCGCGGCGGCGAGGGTTTGAAGGCGGCGCTGCAGGACGTCGCCACGGTGCCGGTGGTCTACGCGGCGTCGGGCAACTGCCACGTCTACGTCGACGCGCACGCCGATCTTCACGATGCGCAGGCAATCGTGCTGAACGCCAAGGTGCAGCGTCCGGGCGTGTGCAATGCCGCCGAGACGTTGCTCGTGCACGAGGCGATCGCCGAGGCGTTCCTCGCGCAGGTCGTTCCCTCATTGCGCGAGGCGGGCGTCGAGCTGCGCGGCGACGATCGCACTCGCGCGCTCGCGGGCGAGCGAGCCGCTGACATCGGGGCGGCCGGCGAGGAAGACTGGGCGACCGAGTACCTGGCGCTCACGCTCGCGATCGCCGTGGTGGACTCGCATGAGCAGGCGATCGAGCACATCGCGCGCTACGGCAGCGGACACTCTGAGGCGATCGTCACGCGTGATACGGCGACGGCACGCGCGTTTCAGCTCGCGGTCGATGCCGCGTGCGTGTATGTCAACGCCTCGACCCGTTTCACAGACGGCGGCGAGCTGGGCATGGGTGCGGAGATCGGCAACTCCACCCAGAAGCTCCACGCGCGGGGACCGATCGGCCTGCGCGAGCTGTGCACGTTCAAGTACCTCATCGAGGGCGACGGGCACGCGCGCGATTGACCGAGCTTCGTGGCGCGCATCGGCATCCTCGGCGGGACGTTCAACCCGCCTCACCTCGGGCACCTCGCGCTAGCTCACAGCGCGCGAGAGGAGCTGCGGCTGGATCGAGTGGTGCTGATGCCGGCTCACAGCGCACCGCACAAGACCGGCGAGCTCGACCCCGGGCCCGAGCAGCGGCTGGCGATGTGCCGTCTGCTGGTCGGCGACAGTGACGAGCCCTCGGTGTGCGCGCTCGAGGTGGAACGCGGTGGCGTGTCCTATACGGTGGACAGCCTGAGCACGATTCACGACACCGATCCCGACGCGCAGCTGACCTTCGTGGTGGGGGCCGACGTGGCGGCGACGCTCGCGTCGTGGCGTCAACCGGCGCGGGTGCTCGAGCTGGCCGATCTCGCCGTGGCGGCGCGCGCGGGAGCTGCGCGCCAGCGCGTCCTCGATGCCGTCGCCGGGCTGGATGCGGACGCGCACGTGCGTTTCCTGGAGATGCCTCGGATCGACGTCTCCTCCTCGATGGTGCGCCGGCGAGCGGCTTGGCGGGAACCTATCGCGCAGCTCGTGGGTCCGAGCGTGGCCGCTTACATCGACGAGCACGGCCTCTACCGCCGAGAGTCAGAGGCGACGAGCTGATGCAGCCCGAGCAGCTGGTCGGCGAGATCGCCCGCTACGCGTCTGACAAGAAGGCCGCCGAGATCGTCGAGCTCGACCTGCGCGGTGTGCTCGGCTACACCGACTACTTCCTCGTCTGCACCGGCAACACACCGCGCCAGACCAAGGCGATCCACGACGGCATCCTGGAAGGGCTCAAGCACGAGCACGACATGTTCCCTCGTCGCGTGGAGGGCGCGGGGAGGGGCGACTGGATCCTGATGGACTACATGGACGTGGTCGTGCACATATTCACGCCCGAAACGCGCGCCTTCTACCGCCTGGAGCAGCTGTGGGGAGAGGCGCCCGCGCGCGTGGCCGAGGAGGGCGCCTAAAGCTGGACTAACCCCGGGTTGTAGTGACAGCTCGGTAGATCAGCGAGAGCTTCGTCGGCGGACGACCCCGGCCAGCTGGCCGGGGTCGTCCGCGCTTGTGCTCAGGCTCCCCTTTGTCCACCAAGACGAAGGGAAGGAGCAGTTGCATGTCGCATGATGACGTGCTGTTCGGCTACCGCCTGCGGCTCTTCACGCTCGCCGAGGAGCTTCAGAACGTGTCAGAGGCCTGCCGGCGAATGGGGGTCAGCCGCCAGACCTACTATCGGCTCAAGCACCAGACCCAGCGTTGGGGGATCGAGGCGCTGAGGGTCCGCGAGCGCCGCAGACCGCGCCAGCCGAATGAGATCGGCCCGCACCTAGAGCAGCGGATCGTGGCGTTCAGCCTCGCCCACCCAGGGATGGGCCCGCGGCGGATCTCGGCCGAACTGGCCAGGGAGAAGTGGGGCGGGCTGCGCATCTCAGAGCACGGCGTCTGGCGCGTGCTCTGCCGTCTCGGCCTAAACACCCGCACAAAGCGCCTGGCGCTGATCGCAAGGCACCGCGATCCCTATGAGCGTGCTCCCTGCCCGCCGCCGCCTGAGCGCCACATCGAGGCTTCTGAGCCCGGCGAGCTCGTGCAGATGGACTGCTTCTTCATCGGGCGGCTGTCGGGGAGCAAGGGTTCTGTCTGGCAGTACACGGCGATCGACGTCGCCTCGGGCTTCACCTGGGCAGAGCTTCATTCCTCAGAGCGAAACCCGCGCTCGCGCCACTGTCAGGCGCTGCTTCATCGCCTCTGCCACGAGCTCGCACTGGCCGGCTGGAAGCTCAGGGCCGTGTCGACCGATAACGGCTCGGAATTCGTCTCGGGAGACTTCAGGAGGGCTGTGGAGAGCCACGGCGCCCGCCAGCGCCGCATCAAGGCAGGCAGGCCGACGAGCAACGGCTGTGTCGAGCGCGTGCAGCTGACGCTGCTTGAGGAGTGCTGGCGGGCGAGCTTTGCCCGCTCGCTGGTGCCCAAGATCACGGCGCTGCGCAGAGACCTTGAGGAGTACCTCGCCTATTACAACTTCGACCGTGCGCACACCGGGCGCCTGACCCGAGGTCGCGTCCCTGGTGAGATCGTCTACGGTGCTCGCAAGATGGGAGCTGCCCGATGAGCGGCTGTCACCAGGACCTGGGAATAGGACAGCCTAAGCGGCTCGTGTGGCCGGCGGGAAACGCGTCAGGCACTCGGACTGCTCCGCGGCGTCGGGCCAATCGCCTTTGGAAGTTGACTTGGTCGCCCGCGGGTACTACTGTCGCGAGAGAGCTCAGCGGGCGAGCCGAACAAGTTTCGCACTGATCGGCCAACGGAGGCGCCGGCCGGCTATCAGGCCGGCGCCAAGCCCGCTTTCGCAGCGTCCCGCGGCGCCGGGTCCTGGTCACGCGATCGAACGACCGGTTGGGGCTGCCAAGATGGCCGCTTGAGCACACTTCTGTCCAGTCGCACCTCGCGCGTCAGGGCGGTCATGCGCGAGAGCGAACGCGTGACGCCGCTCGAGCTGTTCTTCGATCTGGTGTTCGTCCTCGCGCTCACGCAGTGCACGACCCTGATCGCGCAGACGCCCACCTGGGAAGGGATGCTCAAGGGCCTGCTCGCGCTGGGCGTGCTGTGGTGGGCGTGGGTCGGATATGCGTGGCTGACGAGCGTGGTCGATCCCGAGGAGGGGTCGGTCCGCTTGGTGATGTTCGTGGCGATGGCGGGGTTTCTCGTCGCCGCGCTCTGCGTGCCCGGCGCGTTCGGCTCAGAGGCGCTGCTGTTCGCGTGCGCCTACGGGCTGGTGCGCGGCGCGCACATCATGCTGTTCATGCTCGCCAGCCGCGACGACGACGCGCTGCGCCGCTCGGTCCTGGGGCTGTCGGTCAGCACGGCGCTGGGAGTCGGCCTGCTGTTTGCCGCAGCGGCCGCGAGCGACGGTGCGCGCCTCGGACTGTGGGGACTGGCGATGGCGCTTGACTTCGGCGGACCGTACCTCTTCGGCGCGGACGGATGGAAGCTCGTGCCAGGGCATTTCGCCGAGCGTCACGGAGCAATCATCATCATCGCGCTCGGCGAGTCGGTCGTGGCGATCGGCGTCGGCGCCAAAGCCGTGATCGGCGAGGGCGTCGTCGCGGCCGCGGTGCTCGGCGTGGTCATCTCGGCTGCGCTGTGGTGGGTCTACTTCGACGTCACGGCGATCGCCGCCGCGCGCTTTCTCGCATCCGCGCGGCCCGGTCGCGAACAGAACGAGATCGCACGCGATTCCTACTCATATCTGCACTTTCCGATGATCGCCGGCGTGGTGCTGATCGCCGTCGCGATAACGCGCACCCTGCACCACGTCGACGACCCGCTGACGCTCGTGCCCGCCGCGGCGTTGCTCGGCGGAACGGCGCTGTATCTGCTCGCCCACGTAGCGTTCCGGCTGCGAAACGTGCACTCGCTGAGCGTGCGGCGGCTCCTGTGCGCGATCGTGCTGCTCGCGCTCATCCCGGCCGGCGTCGCGCTGCCTGCGCTCGTGTCGCTGGGAATCGTTGCAGCGCTGCTGTGGGTGATGATCGCCTACGAGGCGCTCCGCTACGCAGATGCCAGGGATCGCGTGCGCCACCAGTCGATCTCTCAGTAGACCACCGCGACATTCGCGCCTTTGGCGTGTTCCATATGCAGAAGACAGTGATACCGGCGCCTGCCGGTTCCGAACGACCCCGAGCGACATCCGATCGCCCGCTGGATCCGAGGATCACGATCTGTCCAACCAGCGAAGGAAGGGTCAATGTTGCGCAAAGCTTCCACCTGTCTCGTCACGCTCGGCGTCGCCGCAGCTCTGCTTCCGGCCGCCGCGTCGGCTGCCCCGGTAGTCAGCTTCAAAGCGACCGCGGTCCCGATTCCCGGTTACCCGCACACCGGCAACATCCTCGGCGCCGGCGCCGCGGTGAAGTTTCAGTGGACGGTAAAAGGCACCGAATATGGTGGGTTCGCAGCCCCGCTGGTTGGAGTGAACACGTACTTCCCCGCGGGTACGAAGATCAACCCGAGCGGGTTTGTGACCTGCTCGCCGACTGTGCTGAAAAACATCGGCGCCAAAGGCTGTCCGAAGCAGTCGCGACTCACCACCGCCGGCGAAGCCCTGGGCGTCGTCAGCTTCGGCACCGAACGGGTGCCTGAGAGGGTCAGCGTGGAAGGGTTCTTCGCGCCGGGCGGCCAGCTGCAGTTCCTGACACAGGGAACCACGCCCGCGTCCTTCGAATTCATCTCGGCGTCGCACAAAACCGGCGTCGGCGCGCCCTATGGCGTCAAGTACGTCACCGAAGTGCCGCTCGTTGAAACCGTGCCGGGGGCGCCGGACGGCTCAGTCGAATCGATCAGCGTGACTGCCGGCTCGGCGTACAAGAAGAACGGCAAGCCCCACTACTACGGAACGATGCCGAGCAAGTGCCCCAAGGGCGGCTTCCCGCTGAAGTCCGAACTGATCTTCGCGAACATGTCCGCTCTTCCGATGCGGGTCGCGGGCGAAACGGTGACGAGCACATACAAGGCTCCTTGCCCGCGTAAGTAGCCGCACGACGTCGCCCGCCCCGCCGGTCCCGGCGCCAACGGGGACCGTCTTGGGCGGGAGATGGGGCAGGCATCGACCGTCTGCTCGCACAGGCGCCCCGGCTCGTGCCGGGGCGCCTTGCTGTGTGGCTCGCGGTGGCCCGTCGGCGCGGGGCAACGGGCGCCGTCTGCGGGCGCGAGCGAGCTGCCGCGCGGCGCACAGTCGCCGCTCCTGCGATCCAAGGCGCCAAAGCCAGTTGCGCGCAGGCGCGAGCGCTCGCAGGGACGGCGGTGCGGCGGTGGCGCTGATCTGTCGTTAGGGCACCCTAACTTGTGCTACGGTCTGGCCGCTTTCAATCCTGAGCGGACAGATCGGATTCCAATATGCCCAACCGTAGTGCGCTGTGCCTCGCCCTGCTCGCGTCGCTGGCCGCGCCGCTGTTGGGCGGCTGCGGAAGCGGCAGCTCCTCCTCGGCCTCGACGAGCGGGGGCTCGAACGCCGGACAGACGATCACGCTCTACAACGGCCAGCACGAACAGACGACCGCGATGCTGATGTCGGCCTTCGAACGCCAGACGCACGTCAAGGTGAAGGTGCGCTCAGACGACGAGGCGACGCTCGCCGACCAGATCCTGCAGGAGGGTGAAAACTCGCCGGCCGATGTCTTCTACACCGAGAACACTCCGGCGCTCGAAGAGCTGCGCGAGCACGGCCTGCTTGCGACGCTGCCCGCCACGACGCTCGCGTCGGTGCCGAGCCGCTACAGCTCGCCCGAGGGTGCCTGGGTGGGCGTATCCGCGCGCGCCTCGGTGCTCGTCTACAACACCAACCTGCTCTCCCCGTCGCAGCTGCCCAACTCGGTCCTCGAACTGGCTGAGCCAAAGTGGCGCGGCAAGCTCGGCTTCGCGCCCTCCGAGACGGACTTCCAGCCGCTGATCACCGCGGTCACGAAGGTCGACGGAGCGGCCGCGGCCGAACGTTGGCTGGAGGGCATGAAGGCCAACGGCACGATCTACCCCGACAACGAGACGGTCGTGGCGCAGGTCAACAACGGCGAGAGCGCGATCGGTCCGATCAACCACTACTACTGGTATCGCCTGCGCGACGAGGTCGGGACGGGGGCGCTTCACTCGGCGCTTCACTACTTCAGCCCGCACGACCCCGGCGATATGGTCAACGTGTCGGGAGCCGGCGTGCTGAAGTCGAGCTCCCATCCGGCCGCGGCGCAGGCTTTCGTCGCCTTCCTCGTCAGCGAGGCCGGCCAGCAGGTGCTCGCACACAGCCACAGCTATGAGTACCCGCTGCGTCCCGGCGTGAGCCCGCACCCGGGACTGCGCCCCTTCGATCAATTACAGCCGCTGGAAATCCCGCTGACCGCGCTCGGCGACGGCTCGGCCGCGCTCGCGCTGGAGCAGAAGGTCGGGCTGCTTTGAGGCCCGGACCGCGATAGGGCGCCGGCATGAGCACGGCGCCGCTCAGAGCAGGCCCCGTTGACGCGCGTTGGGCGCGAGCCTGGGCGGGCCGGCGACGCTGGCCGCTGCTGAGCATCGCCGGCGGGCTGGTGGCGTGCGCGCTCGTGCTGCTGCCGCTGGTCTTCCTGTTCGAGCAGGCCGCGCAGGCCGGCTGGGGGACGGTCGGTCGCCTGCTGCTGCGTCACGCGACGGTCGTGCTGTTGTGGAACACGGTGCGCCTGGCGGTCGTCAGCACGGCGTTGTGCGGCCTATTGGGCGTCGCCGGGGCATGGTGTGTGGAGCGCGCGCGCATCCCCGGGGCGCGGCTGTGGGGCGTGGCGCTCGTGCTGCCGCTCGGCATCCCCGATTTCGTCGTCGGCTACGGCTGGGTATCGCTGAAGCCCAGCCTGCATGGCTATCCGGCGGCGTTGCTGATCATGACGCTGTCGCTGTACCCGCTGGTCTACCTGCCCGTCGCGGCGAGCCTTGCGGGAACCGACCCGGCGTTGGAGGAGGCGGCGCGCAGCCTCGGCCAGGGGCCGTGGCGAACGTTCTGGCGCGTAACCCTGCCGCAGATCTGGCCGGCCGTGCTCGGCGGCTGTCTGCTCGTGACGCTCGGCCTGCTTGCCGAGTACGGCGCGTTTGAGATCGTCCAGTACCAGACGTTCACGGTGGCGATCTTCACCGAGTTCAAGCTCGGCTTCGACGCTGCCGCCGCGTGCGCGCTGTCGCTTGTGCTCGTGGCGCTCGGGATTGTCGTGCTCGCCGCTGAGTTCACGGTCGGCGGGCGCCGGCGGGGGCTCGGCGCGCCGAGCGCTGTGAGGACGCGGCGTGCGTCGCCGAGGGTGGCGCTCGGTCGGCTCACGATCCCCGTGCTCGCGGGCCTGACCGCGCTCGTCGGCCTCGCCCTCGGAGTCCCGCTGGCTTCGCTGCTGTACTGGCTGATCCACGGAGGATCGACGACGTTGCCGCCGGCGTCGATCCTCACGGACGCCGGCCAAACGGCGCTGCTCAGCGGCGCCGCCGCCGTGCTCGCGACCGCGTTGGCGGTCCCCGTGTGCGCGCTGGCGGTGCGCCATCGAAACCGCTTCACGCTGCTGATCGAGCGCTTCGCCTATCTACCGCAGGCGCTTCCGGGCCTGGTAATCGCGCTCGGCCTCGTAGCGTTCACGGTACGCCACGCGCTGTTTCTGTATGAGAGCACGCTCGAGTTGATCGTCGCCTACGCGATCCTGTTTCTGCCACTGGCCGTCGTCGGCGTGCGCGCTGCGATGGTGCAGGCCTCGCCGCGCTTGGAGGAGGTCGCACGCTCGCTGGGACGCCGACCGGCGTCGGTCTGGCTTCGTGTGACGCTTCCGCTGATCGCCCCCGGGCTGGCGGTCGCCTTTGCGCTCGTGTTCATCTCCTCCGCGACCGAGCTCACGGCGACGCTGCTGCTGCGACCGACCGGCGTGAACACGCTCGCGACGCAGTTCTGGGCGTACACGAGCGACTTCTCCTACGGCGCCGCGGCGCCATACGCGGCGATGATGGTCGCGATCGCGGCGATACCCGCCTACCTGCTTTCGCGTCGCATGGCGGCACTCGCGCGCATTGGACAGTCATGAGCCGCCTCGCGGTGAGCGACCTGCGCAAGGCCTTCGCCGACGGCGAGCCCGTGCTTCGCGGCGTGAGCCTCGACGTGCCAGCCGGCACGCTCAGCGCGGTGCTGGGCCTGTCAGGCTGCGGCAAGACGACGCTGCTGCGGCTGGTCGCCGGCCACGACCGGGTCCAGAGCGGCAGGATCGAGCTCGGCTCGGTGACGCTCGACGACGGAGTGACGTTCGTCGCTCCCGAGAAGCGCAGCATCGGCTACGTGCCGCAGGAGGGCGCGCTGTTCCCGCATTTGAACGTCGAGGCGAATGTCGGTTTTGGGCTTTCGCGCACGCAGCGCCGTGGCAGCGCGGTGGGCGATCTGCTGGAGATGGTCGGCCTGAGTCCGCTCGCGCGGCGCCTTCCACATCAGCTCTCAGGTGGCGAGCGCCAACGCGTGGCGCTAGCGCGCGCGCTCGCGCGAAAGCCCGAGCTGTTGCTGCTCGACGAGCCGTTCTCCTCGTTGGACGCGACGCTGCGCAACCAGGTGCGCGAGGAGGTCAGCGAGCTGCTGCGTCAGCAGGGCGTCACGACCGTGCTCGTGACCCACGACCAGGAGGAGGCGCTGTCGCTCGCCGACAACGTCGCGGTGCTACGCGACGGGGTGATCGTCCAGGACGGCACTCCCGACGAGCTCTACAACAGCCCGACCGACGCGAGGCTCGCTCGCTTCCTGGGAGCGGCGAACCTGATCGCCGCGGAGCTTCGCGACGGCGTCGCCCACACGTCGCTAGGAGCGCTGCAGCTGCGTGTTGAGCGGGCCGCCTCGGTGCCCGCGGAGGGCGTCGTGCTGCTGCGCCCCGAGCAGTTGCGAGTACGCGAGCTTGCCGGGCTGCCGGCGGATCGTGCGCCACAGCCAGGTCTCCACGGGCGTGTGGAGCGCTGTCGCTACTACGGCCACGACGCGCTGATGGACATTCGCGTGCAGCCCGCGGACGCGCGGTTACTGGCGCGCGTGCCGGGCGAGCGCGCCCTGCCGGTCGGCGCCGCGGTGAGCGTGAGCGCCGACGGTGTCGCGACGCTGGTCGATGACCCTGCGACAGGTTCCGCCAGCGCAGCCTGAATGCCGCGAACGCCGCCGGCACGCACCGAGACCACAGTTGCTTTGACCGGCGCACCGGCCATGGAGCTAGTCGGGCTCGAACCGACGACCTTCGCGCTGCCAGCGCGACGCTCTCCCAGCTGAGCTATAGCCCCGAGTCTTTGACCATCGTATAACGCCCACTCACCGCCCGCCGGGGCGGTCGCCCGCAGGAGCGCTCTGCCAACGACGAGTTACTCGAGATGGTCGTCGTCGCGGGGGTTGCATCGCCTGGTTTCGTGCATCATCAACAGCGCGCGCGTCGGCCTCGAGCCGTGGCCCGCGCGCCTTACCATGAGCGCAACCATCCAATACGACGAGGAGCCGGCCCGGCGCATCCTCGAGTTGAGCGACACCGAGGACATGAAGGCCCAGCGGCGTCGCGTGGTCGATCTGCTCGCGCCCGAGCCGGGCTGGCGGATCCTCGATGTCGGATGCGGCCCCGGGCACCTCGCCGCACAGCTGGCACAGGCCGTGGGGCCGAGCGGGCACGTCGACGGCATCGACGTCAGCGAGCACATGCTCGCCCTGGCGGCGCCCGGCGACGCCGAGCTCGTGCATGTGAGCGGCGACGTTCTGCCGTTCGAGGACGCCACGTTCGACGCGGCCGTCTCAACGCAGGTGTTCGAGTACATCGAGGATCTGCCGACGACGCTGCGCGAGCTGTGGCGCGTGACGCGCGACGGCGCTCGCATCGTGATCCTCGACACCGACTGGCAGACGCTCGTCTGGCACTCGAGCGACCCCGCGCGCATGGAGCGGGTGCTCGACGGCTGGCGTGCGCGCCTCGCCGACCCGTATCTACCGCGCACCCTCTCGCGGCTGCTGCGCGAGGCCGGGTTTGAGCTCACGCGCTGCGAGGCGCACACGATCCTCGACTTGCGCGGCGAAGAGGGCTCCTACAGCGTTCGCCAGATCGAGCATTTGGGCGCCAGCGCCGCGGGTGTGTCTGGCGCCGAGGTCGCAGCCTGGGCTGAGGACCTGCGCCGTCTGGCCGCGGCGGGCCGGTACTTCTTCAGCCTCAACCGCTACCTCTTTCTCGCCAGCAAGCCCGAGCGCTGAGACCCGCGGCGACGGGTCCCCGGCGTCAGCTCATTGCGGGGGAATGAACTCCGGCACGTCCAGGTCATCCCCAGGCAAATCGTCGCCATCGTCGTGGCCGGCGCCCGGACGTGACCTGCCGAAGCGCTCTGGTGCGCCCGGGCCGGCCTGGTCCAGGCGCGCGGTCAGGCCGCCGTGGGCCAGGCGCACGTCGCGCAGCAGCCGGTCGGCGTTGTTTCTCAGCGAGGTCGACAGCTCGCGCAGGTTGCGCGACAGCGCGGTGCCCTCGCCGAGCACCTCACGCGCGACCACGTGTGCCTCGCCGACGATCTCGCGCGCGTCCTCTCTGGCCTTCGTGCGAATCTGCTGCGCCTGCTCGTCGGCACGCTCACGCAGTTGCTGCAGCTCGGCCTCGCGCTGCGCGAGCAGCCGCTGAGTCTGTTCGCGCGTCTGTGCCTCTGCAGAGCTCACCTGCTGGTGCGCGTGCTCTAGCAGCCGCTGGGACTCCTCGCTGGCACCGGCAAGCGCAAGCTGTGACTCCTCGCGCGCCTGGCCGAGCAGCTGCTCGGCCTGCTCGCGCGCGCTCGTGAGGATCTGCTCCGCCTGCGCCTGCGCGTCGGACGCCGCCTGCTGGGCCTGCGTTTGGCCGTCTGCGAGCACGCGCGCGGCCTCCTCGCGCGCCGAAGCGGTCAGCTGCTCGGCCTCGTCGCGGGCTGTAGAGCGGAGCTGCTGAGTCTCGGCATGGGCCTGCTCGCGAGCTGCGTCTGCCTCTTTGAGCCGAGCATCGGCATCGCCGTGGATCTGTCCGACAGCCGCGAGCGCCTCGTTGCGCGCCGCCTCGGCCTGCTCGCGCGCGCTCGTGAGGATCTGCTCCGCCTGCGCCTGCGCGTCGGACGCCGCCTGCTGGGCCTCCTCCCGGGCGGACGTGCGTTGCAGCTCGGCCTGCTCGCGCGCCGAAGCGGTCAGCTGCTGGGCCTCCTCGCGGGCCGTAGCGCGCAGCTGCTGAGTCTCGGCATGGGCCTGCTCGCGAGCTGCGTCTGCCGCTTTGAGCCGAGCATCGGCATCGCCGTGGATCTGTCCGACAGCCGCGAGCGCCTCGTTGCGCGCCGCCTCGGCCTGCGCCATTGCATCCTGCACGATCTCCCGCGCCTCCTCCTCGGCCGCCTGGACGCGGTGTTCGGCAGCGCGCTGTGCCTCGGCGATCCGCTCGCTCGCGCGCGCCTCGGCCTGGCTGCGCAGCTCTGCGGCGGCGCGTTCGGCCGCCTCGACGATCCCCGCGACGCGCGCCGGCGCGCCCGCGAGCGCCTCGGCCGTCCCCGTTGCGGACGCGACGGGCCGGTCCGCGACCGACCCCGTCGGTGTGTCGCGTGCAGAGGAGGGAGGGCGTCGTTGCTGCATGGCGCCATCGTAGAGGTCGTCCGCGGTCTCGGTCGCGCCTGGCCAGCGTCGACACCGCGCGCAGCGCTCGGGAGGCGCCGCGCGCGTCGCGGCGGGCGAGCCGCCGAAGGCTGGCGCTAACCTGCGATCTCCGATGTCAGACCTCCAGTACGACCCAAGCGAGATCGAGCCCCGCTGGCAGTCCGTGTGGGCGACCGAGCGAACGTGGGAGGTCAGCAACGACGACGCGGGGGAGGGCGGCATCCCGCGCTCTGGCGCTGCGGGGGGCGTTTTGGACGCCAGCAGCTCATACGTGCTGGAGATGCTCCCGTATCCCAGCGGGGAGCCGCACATCGGCCACCTCAAGGTGTACTCGGTAGGCGACGCCATCGCCCACTTTCAGCGCCGCCTCGGGCGACGCGTGCTTCATCCGATGGGCTATGACTCGTTCGGCCTGCCCGCCGAGAACCACGCGATCAAGACGGGCGTGCACCCGCGCGTGTCAACGGCCGAGTCGATCGCGTCCTTCCAGCGTCAGTTTCACTCGTGGGGCATCTCGATCGACTGGTCGCGCGAGCTCGCCACGCACGAGCCCGAGTACTACCGCTGGACGCAATGGATCTTCCTGCAGCTGTTCAAGGCGGGCCTGGCCTATCGCAAGCAGGCAGCCGTCAAGTGGTGCCCCAAAGATCAGACTGTGCTGGCCAACGAGCAGGTCGACGCCGAGGGCCACTGCGAGCGCTGCGGCGCGCTCGTGGAGATCAGGCAGCTCGAGCAATGGTTCCTGCGTATCACTGACTACGCCGAGCGCCTGCTCAACGACCTGGACGCCATCGATTGGCCCGAGCATGTCAAGACGATGCAGCGCAACTGGATCGGGCGCTCGGAGGGCGCCGAGGTGACGTTTCGCTGTGAGGAGCTGGGAATCGACTATCCGGTCTTCACCACTCGCCCGGACACGCTGTTCGGAGCGACCTTCTTCGTGATGGCGCCCGAGCACCCCGATGTCGCGCGCCTCGTGCAGGGCACCGACCGCGAGGCGGACGTTCGCGCGTACGTCAACCACGCCATCTCGGAGTCCGGCGAGGAGCGCGGCAACGCTGACGGGCCGAAGACAGGCGTGGCGCTGGGGCGCACGGTGACCAACCCGGTGAATGGCGAGCAGATCCCGATGTACGTGTCCGACTACGTGCTGATGGAGTACGGCACGGGCGCAGTCATGGCGGTGCCCGCGCACGACGAGCGCGACTACGCCTTCGCGCGCGCCTTTGACCTGCCGATCCGCCGGGTGATCGAGGGGGTTTCCGAGGAGCAGGCACAGGACGCCGAGGGGCTTCCATACACCGGCAGCGGGCCGCTCGTGAACTCCCACGCCGCCTTCGACGGCATGCCCAACCGCGAGGCGCTCACAGCGATCGTCTCCTGGCTTGACCGCGAGGGCAAGGGTCACGCGTCGGTCAACTACCGCCTGCGCGACTGGCTCGTCTCACGTCAGCGCTACTGGGGCACGCCTATCCCGATCGTCCACTGCCAGACGTGCGGGATCGTGCCCGTGCCGGAGGACGAGCTGCCCGTGCGCCTGCCCGATATCGAGGACTACACCCCCAAGGGGCGCTCGCCGCTGGCCGCTGCCGAGGACTGGGTGAATACGAGCTGCCCGCAATGCTCGGGGGCGGCGCTCAGGGAGACCGACACGATGGACACGTTCGTGGACTCCTCGTGGTACTTCCTGCGCTACTGCGACGCGTCAAACGACCAGGCGGCGTGGGGGGCCGCGGCGCTGGCGCAATGGATGCCGGTCGACCAGTACATCGGCGGCGTCGAGCACGCGATCCTGCACCTGATGTACGCGCGCTTCTTCACCAAGGCGCTCGCGGACCTCGGCCAGCTCGACTTCCAGGAGCCCTTCAGCGCGCTGTTCACGCAGGGGATGGTCACCAAGGACGGCGCGAAGATGAGCAAGTCGCGCGGCAACGTCGTATCGGCCACATCGATCGTGCAGCGCCTCGGGGCGGACACGGCGCGCTGCTACATCCTGTTCATCGGCCCGCCCGACCAGGACGCCGACTGGTCAGATGAGGGCGTCGAGGGTGTTCACCGCTTTCTGGCGCGCCTGTGGCGCCTGGCGGCTGAGACGGCCGACGGGTCGCCCGCCGAGCCCGCGGACGCGGCGGGCCCATCTGCACAAGGACCTGACCTGGAGCTGCTGCGAAAGACGCACTGGGCGATCGACAAGGTCTCTGGCGACCTGCGCCGCTTCGCCTTCAACACGGCGATAGCGGCCGTCATGGAGCTGCTCAACGAAAGCTCGCGCCTGCGCGCGGCCGTGCGACCGGCGACGCTTCGCTTCGCCCTCGCGACGGGCGCGTCGCTGTTGTTCCCGTTCGCGCCCCACGTCTGCGCGGACATCTTCGACCGCCTCACCGGTCAGCGCGTGTGGGAGCAGCCGTGGCCGCAGGCCGACCCGGCGCTGCTGGAGCGCGACGTCTATGAGCTCGTCTGCCAGGTCAACGGCAAGCTGCGCGACCGCGTCCAGGCGGCGTCGGATGCCGGCCCCGACGAGCTCAAGCAGCTCTGTCTCGCTGCCACGAACGTGCGCGCGCACATCGACGGCAAGGAGATCGTCAAGGAGATCGTGGTGCCGGGCAAGCTCGTCAACCTGGTCGTGCGATAGCGGGCGATGGCCGCGCTCAAGCCCGTCTACCTGATCCACGGCGACGACCACGGCGCGATCGCCGAGCGCCGCTCGCGGCTGCGCGCGCTCGCCGAGGCGCAGGACGCCGGCTCCACGAGCCTCGAGCTGCTCACCGGCGACGCGGCCACGCCCGCGGGCGTGGCCGGCGCGCTGTCGGCGATGACGCTCGCGCTCGGCCGCGAACAGGGGGAGGGTCTCGGCCGCGTGATTCTCGTCGACGGGGCCGAGCGCTTCAAGGAGGCCGAGGTCAAGCGCGAGCTTGCCCCGGCGCTCGCCGCCATGCCGCCCGATACGACGCTCGCGCTGTTCGCGCGCGAGGAGGGCCGCGCGACCGCGCCCGCCGCGCTGCACGAGGCCGTGCTCGCGGCCGGTGGGCAGATCGTCGAGCAGGCCACCGTCAAGCCGTGGCAGCTGCCCAAGTGGGTGCGAGCCCAGGCGCCCAGCGTGGAGCTGACGCTCGACGAAGCCGCCGCGAAGGCGCTCGTGCGCCAGGTCGGCGAGCGCCAGCAGCGGCTGCTGCGCGAGCTTGAGAAGCTTTCGCTGGAACTCGGCGCCGGGGAGGTCAGCGCCGAGCAGGTCGAGCAGCGCGCCGCACATTCCGCGCAACGCAAGGCGTTCACGCTCGCCGACGCGCTGCTCGCCGGCGACCGCCGCGCGTGCATCCAGGTCTATCTCAGCCTGCGCGAGCAGGGCGAGCGCCTGGCCGGGCTCACCTACCTGCTCGCCCAGCGACTGCGCGATGCGCTGGCGGTCGCACAGCGTCTGGGAGACGGCGAGCCGCCCGCGCAGGTCAGGAGAACGCTGCGCATGCCGCCGCGCGCGGCCGAGCGCTTCGTCGCCGACGTGGCGCGCGCCGACCCCGATCGCCTACGCCGTGCGCTCGGCTCGCTGGCACAGCTGGAGATCGACTCGCGCGGTGGCGCGCCGGCCGGCGGCGGGCGCTCGCTCTCCGCCGCGCTCGGCGAGGAGACGCTCGCGGTGCGCGCGATCGAAGCGATGACCGCATAAGCGGTCGACGGGCGCGACGTGTGCGCCGGGACGGCTGCTAGGAGGAGGCTGGCGTGGCGCGCACGCGCGCGGCTCGCGACTTCTTGCGCGCGCCCGTGTTGGCGTGCAGCGCGCCGCGCTTGACGGCCTTGTCGATCGTGCTCACGAGCTCGCGGTGCGCCGTCTCGGCGGCCGGCTCGTCGCCGGCGCCGGCGAGCGACTCCAGGCGGCGGAACTGCGTCTTGATCGTCGACGTGTAGCGGCGATTCTCAAGCCGCTCGCGCTCTGAGCGCAGGATGCGCTTCTTCTGTGAATGGATGTTCGCCATCTCGGGGTCGCCGTACTATAGCGGCCTTGTCTGAGATCTCAGGAACCGACGAGCCTCCCGCAGGCCCTCCGGAGGTGACCCCGGGCGAGGTCATCGGCATTCCCGACGGGAGCTTCGGAGAGGAATACGGCGGCATGGCTCACCCGGAGCCGACCGCCGCCGATGCGCGAGGTCCGGGCGGGCGAGAACGCGTGGCGCGAAACACGGCGATCGTCTCGATGGCGACCGGGGTCTCTCGCGTTCTGGGCCTGGCCCGCGAAATCGTCGCCGCGAGCTTCTTCGGCACCGGTGGCCCAGCATCCGCCTTCACCATCGCCTTTCAGATCCCCAACCTGGTGAGCAACCTGTTCGCCAATGCGGCGCTCTCGGCGGCGTTCGTGCCGGTTTTCACCGACCTGCTCCAGCAGGGACGCAAGCGCGAGGCCTTCCGGCTCGCCTCGACGCTGTTCTGGATCATGCTCATAGTCCTCGGCGCGCTGACCGCCTTCTTCGTGCTCGCCGCCGGCGTGATCATGCCGCTGTTCACCGGGCCCACGTTCGGCGGGCCGCTCGACGCGCTCACGGTCGGGCTCTCGCAGGTGCTGTTCCCGGTCGTGCTGCTCATCGGGCTGATTGGGCTACTCGTGGGGGTCTTGCAGTCATACGAACACTTCACCATCCCGGCCATCTCGCCGGCGGTTTGGAACCTCGTGATCATCGTGCTGCTCGTGGTTCTTCGCCCGCACTTCCAGGGCGGTTACAAGGACGGAGACCAGCTCTATGCGTACGCGATAGCCATCCTCGCCGCGACCTTCGTCCAGCTGCTGATGGTCTTCGGGGCCCTGCGGCGGATCGACTTTCGCCTGCAGCTGTCCATCGACTGGCACGACCCGCGCATCCGCCAGGTGTTCGGCCTGATGCTGCCGGTCACGATCGGGCTCGGAATAGTGAACCTCGATCAGCTGATCAACTCCGTCTTCGGAACGCTCGTCTCCGAAGAAGCGCCGCGTGCGATCGACAACGCCTTTCGCATCTACATGCTCCCGCAGGGGCTGTTCAGCGTGGCGGTCGCCACCGTGCTGTTTCCCACGATGAGCCGCATGGCCGCGAGACGCGAGGTGACCAACATGCGCCGGGTGGTCGGTGTGGGCATGCGCCAGATCAACCTGCTTCTGATACCCGCGTCGGTGTTCCTCATCGTGCTCACCACGCCCGTCGTGCGGCTCGTGTTCGAACGGGGCGAGTTCAACGCGAGGTCAACCGAACTCGTCTCGATCGCGCTCTTCTGGTTCGCGTTCAGCCTCCCGTTCGGCGGCCTGAACCTGCTGCTGACGCGCGCGTTCTTCGCCGTGCAGAGACCATGGATTCCTACGCGTCTGGCGGCGCTGAACATCATCGTCGACGTGATCGTTTCGGTCGGCCTCTACAAGCCGCTGGGGATCGCCGGGCTGATCATCGGCACCGTCGCGGCCAACCTGGTGATGGCCGCGCTGCAGTTCCATCGTCTGCGCATCGGCTTCAACGGCCGCCTGGAAGGCGCGCAGACTACGATGATCACCGCGCGCATACTGCTCGCCTCGGCGCTGCTCGCGGCCGTCTCGTGGGTCGTCTGGTGGGCGTTGCACGCGTTGCTTGGAACGTCGCTGGCCGCGCAGATCGTCAGCGTCGGAGGCGCAGGGCTGGCCGGCGTGCTCGTCTACATGCGCGCGGTGCTCACGATGCGCGTGCCCGAGGCTCATCAGGTCTCGCGCCTCATCCGCGCCCAGTTCGGGCGCGCATAGTCGGCCAGCCGCGCGTCGCCCACGTCCCGCGCAGCGCCTTCTACGCTGTAGCGGCCCATGGACCAGGCTCATATCCGCAACTTCTGCATCATCGCCCACATCGACCACGGCAAGTCGACGCTGGCCGATCGCATCCTCGAGCTGACCCACACGGTCTCCGCGCGCGAGATGCGCGCTCAGGTGCTCGACTCGATGGACCTCGAGCGCGAGCGCGGCATCACGATCAAGGCACAGGCCGTGCGCGTGTTCTTCACCGCGCGCGACGGTGAGACCTATCAGCTGCACCTCATCGACACGCCCGGCCATGTCGACTTCACCTATGAGGTCTCGCGTTCGCTCGCCGCGTGCGAGGGCGCGCTGCTGGTCGTCGACGCCGCGCAGGGCGTCGAGGCGCAGACGGTCGCCAACACCTACCTCGCGGTCGAATCCGGCCTGGAGCTGATCCCCTGCCTGAACAAGATCGACCTGCCCGGCGCGGAGCCCGAGCGCGTCGCGGGCGAGGTCAGCGACCTGATCGGCGAGCCGCCCGAGGGCATCCTTCAGGATCAGCGGCAAGACCGGCGAGGGCGTCGGCGAGGTGCTCGAGGAGCTCATCGCACGCGTACCGCCGCCGTCGGGCGATCCCGACGCCCCGCCCCGCGCGCTCATCTTCGACTCCGAGTTCGACCAGTATCGCGGCGTCATCGCCTACATCCGCGTCGTCGACGGCGTGTTCAGAAAGGGCGAGGCGATCCGCGCCATGGCCACCGAGACCGAGGCCGACATCGACGACATCGGCGTCTTCAGCCCGCAGATGATGCCCACCGACCAGCTCGCCGCCGGCGAGGTCGGCTACCTCATCACCGGCCTCAAGGACGTCACCCTGCTGCGCGTCGGCGACACGCTCACCACGCGCACCAGGACCTCCGGGCCTGGCAGCCGCACCGCCGGTGCACAGGCGACCGAGGCGCTCCCCGGCTATCGCGAGGTCAAGCCGATGGTCTTCTGCGGGCTGTTCCCGATCGACTCCGACGACTACGGCGACCTGCGCGACGCCCTCGAGAAGCTCGTGCTCAACGACGCCGCGCTGTCGTGGGAGCCCGAGACCTCAGACGCGCTCGGCTTCGGCTTTCGCTGCGGCTTTCTCGGCCTGCTGCACATGGACATCGTGCGCGAGCGCCTCGAGCGCGAGTACGACCTCGAGCTGCTGGCCACGATGCCCTCGGTCGAGTTCGACGTCACGCTCACAAACGGCGAGCAGCTCGAGGTCCACAACCCCTCCGACATGCCCGATCCGGGCACCATCGAGGAGATCCGCGAGCCGTTCATCAGCGCCTCGGTCATCGCGCCCAAAGAGTTCGTCGGCGCCGTCATGGAGCTCTGCCAGGAGCGTCGCGGCGAGCACACCGGCATGCACTACCTCTCACCCGAGCGCGTGCAGATGACCTATGAGCTCCCGCTCGCCGAAATCGTCCTCGACTTCTTCGACCAGCTGAAGTCGCGCACAAAAGGCTACGCCTCGCTCGACTACGAGATCAACGGCATGAAGCCGTCAGACCTCGTCAAGCTCGACGTCCTGCTCGCCGGCGACACCGTCGACGCGCTGTCGATGGTCGTCCACCGCGACAAGGCCTATGAGATGGGGCGCACGCTCACCGAGAAGCTGCGCAAGCGCATCCCCCGCCAGCAGTACGACGTGCCGATCCAGGCGGCCATCGGCGCGCACATCATCGCGCGCGAGACCGTCAAAGCGTTTCGCAAGGATGTCATCGCCGGTTGCTACGGCGGCGATATCACGCGCAAGAAAAAGCTCCTCGCAAAACAGAAAGAGGGCAAGAAACGCATGAAGCAGGTCGGTCGCGTCGAGGTGCCGCAGGAGGCCTTCCTCGCGGTGCTCGAGCTCGGCGAGGAGTAACCGCTTGCGCCTCCTGTTCGTGTGCCTCGGCAACATCTGCCGCTCGCCCACGGCCGAGGGCGTCATGCGCTCGCTCGTCGCGCAGGCGGGCCTCACAGAGCGCGTCACGCTGGACTCGGCCGGCACGGGCTCCTGGCACGTAGGCGACCCTCCCGACGCCCGCGCGAGCGCCGCGGCGCGGGCCCGCGGCATCGAGCTCACGGGCGCCGCGCGACAGGTGCGCGCCAGCGACTTCCAGGACTTCGACCTTCTCCTCGCGATGGACAGCGCCAACCTCGAGCAGCTGCGTAGCCTCGCACCCGATGATCGCGCACGCGCCAAGGTGCACCTGCTGCGTGAGTTCGATCCGGCGAGTAGTGGCGGCAGTGTCGGTGGGGGTGGCGGCAGTGATCTCGATGTGCCCGATCCCTACTACGGCGGCGCGGGCGGCTTCGATCAGGTGCTCGACGTCGTGCCCGCGGCGTGTGAGGGGCTGCTCGATGAGCTGGGTGACAACGATGGCTCTCTCGGTGCGTCCTGAACCTAAAGGCATTGCGGAATGTATGTGATTCTGTCGAACGATAGCGATGGTATTTACGCCGCTGGGCGGCGGGTGCAGGCGGGCGCGGCTTGCGCGCGACGGGATCGATGCGCCATGGGCGCGTGACGCTCCCTTCGGGCGCCAGCAACGTTCGTCGCGTGGGTGGCGGCGACATCAACCAGGCCTTCCGCGTCGTTCTGCACGACGGGCGCGAGGCATTCGTCAAGACGCGCAGCGACGCCGCGCCCGGCGAGTACGCCGCCGAGGCGGCGGGGCTTCGCTGGCTGGCCGAGCCCGGTCGCTTGCGGACCCCCGCCGTGCTGCAGGAGCATGCGGAGTTTCTCGTGCTCGAGTGGATCGCGCCGGGGCGCCTGGATCAGGCGGGGTCTGAGCTGCTCGGCCGCGGGCTCGCGCTCACGCACGCCGCCGGAGCTCCCCGTTTCGGCTGCTTCGCAGATACGCCGGCCGCCGGGTTTGGCTCGCTGCGATTGTCCAACGAGCCCGCTGCGGACTGGGCGACGTTCTACGCGCAGCGTCGCCTCGCGCCACTGGCGCGCATCGCGAGCGAGCGCCATGCGCTCTCGCAGGTCGCGATCGACGCGGTCGAACACATCTGTGAGCGCATCTACGAGCTGGCCGGTCCGCCCGAGGCGCCCGCGCGCCTGCACGGCGATCTCTGGTCGGGCAACGTGATGGCCGACGAGCAGGGGCGGCCAGTGCTCATCGACCCCTCCGCCTACGGCGGCCATCGCGAGGTCGACCTCGCGATGCTGCGGCTGTTCGGCGCGCGCGGGGAGCGCGTCTTCAGCGCGTATGAAGAGATCGCTCCGCTCGCCGACGGCTGGCGCGAGCGTGTCGAGCTCTACCAGCTGCTGCCGCTGCTCGTGCACGCGCTGCTGTTCGGCGGCTCCTACGCGGACGCCGTTCAGCGCGCCGCGCTGCGTTACAGCGGCTGAGCGGCCCGCGCCGCAGCGCTACAGGCTCGAGCTGTGGGCGAGTGGGCGTCAATGCGTCCCGTCGCGCCGGCGCCGTCGGAGAGGATGGTGTGCGAACGAGCACTCTCGGCGAGCGTCGTCGGCTGTACCTGCTCTCGCGCGCCGTCGTGGCGCGCCACTACCGCAGGCCCCTCACGCTGCCGGCGGTCGCGCGCGCCCTGTCGAGCTCGCCGCGCCAGGTGCAGCGCGCCTACGCCCAGTTTGGCGACACGACCTTCCATGAGGACCTGCTCGCGCGGCGCATGGCGGCCGCGGCGGATCTGCTCGCGGCGCAGCCGGCGATCACCGTCCGCGACGTCGCGCGCCTGGTCGGCTTTCGCAACGCGGCCCACTTCGCGCGCGTCTTTCGCCGCCGCTACGGCCTCTCTCCGGCTCTGTTCCGCGACCGCGCTCGCCGGCATCGCGCGGCGGCACGCGCGGTTCACACGGTCAGGTAGGTATCGCTCGCGCTGAGCGCGTCCGAGGGGTCTCGGCCTAGCGCCTCGCTGCCCGGCAGGCGAAGGCGCATGAGCGTTCCGCCGCTGGACGCCCGCTCGGCCGACACGCTGCCGTGGTGCTGGGTTGCGACCTGGCGCACGATCGCCAGGCCGAGCCCCGAGCCAGGCCGCCCGCGCGCCTCGGCGCCGCGGTAGAAGCGATCGAAGACGTGCGGCAGGTCCTCGGTGGAGATGCCCGGTCCGTGGTCTCTGACGGTCAGCTCGTCGCGGCGCAGGCGGATCTCCACGGGCTCGCCCGGAGGGCTGTACTTGACCGCGTTGTCGACCAGGTTGCTCACCGCGCGCTCCAGGCGCGCGGGCACGCCCGCGACGATCCTCGGTTCGAGGTCGACGAGGAACGTCATGTCCGGCGAACGCCGCCGGGCGCGCTCGACGATCTGGCTGGTGATGTGATCCAGGCGCACGTCCTCGGCGTCGCTGCGCTGCTCCTCGCCGCGCGCGAGGTCGATCAGGTCGTTCATCAGCAGCGCGAGCTCCTCGATCTGCTCGACGACATCGCCGAGCAGCCGCTGGCGCTCGTCGGGCTCCATGTCCTGCGCCTGCTGGAGGATCTCGATGTTCATGCGCAGGCTCGTGACCGGAGTGCGCAGCTCGTGCGAGGCGTCGGCGACGAGCTGGCGCTGGGCGTGCACGGAGGCGTCCAGCGCGTTCATCGACAGCTGCAGCGCGTCGAGCATCGCGTTGAAGCTCTTCGCCAGGCGCCCGATCTCATCGTCGCCCGTCGGCGGGATGCGCTGGGAGAGGTCCTGCGTCTCGGCGACGTGCTCGGCTGTCTGCGTCAGGCGCCTGACCGGGGCCACGGCGGCGCCCGCCACGAGACGCCCGAGCAGCGCCGCCAGCGCGATCCCGCCGATGCCGAGCAGCACGAGGATCAGGCGCAGGTTGGACAGCAGATGGTCGACTTCGCTCAGCGGCTGCGCGAGCTCGACCGCGTGCCCGGGGGCGACGCGCTCGGCGAGGATGCGCAGCGGCACGCCTTCCAGCTCGGCGTCGCGAAAGAAGCGCCGCCCGACGCCGGCCGCCAGCGCGCGCGTGCGCGGATCGACGGGCAGCGTCACGCCGCTCGTCGAGCGAAACAGCACGTGGCCGCTGGAGTCGATCAGCTGCTGGTAGCCGCGCACCTGGTTGGGGCGCGCCTGCAGTCCGTTCAGCGGCGGCGCGCCCGGCTGTCCGGCGCGCGAGCGCCCGAGCGGGCGCGGCGGCGCCACGCCGTCGGCGTCGCGGCTGCGGATCACCGCCAGCAGTCCGCGGCCTGTGCGCGTGGCCGGCGAGTCTGCGACGAAGCGCAGGCTGTCGCCGCGGCTGGTCAGCTGTGAGTCGAGCTGGCTGTGCAGCTGGTGGGAGACGAGCAGGTAGGTGAGCACCGACGCGAGCACGACCGCGATCGCCACCGCCGCGGCCGAGACGAGCGTGATGCGACGCCTGAAGCTCATGCGCGCAGCACGTAGCCGACGCCGCGCACGGTGTGCAGCAGGCGCGGCTCTCCGCCTTCCTCGGTCTTGCGGCGCAGGTAGCCCATGTAGACGCCGAGCGAGTTCGACGTCGCGCCGAAGTCATAGCCCCACACGTGCTCGAAGATCGCCGAGCGCGTCAGCACCTGGCGCGGATGGCGCAGGAACATCTCCAGCAGCTGAAACTCCGTGCGCGTCAGCTGCAGCATCCGTTCGCCGCGCCAGGCTTCATGGGCCAGGCGGTCCAGGCGCAGGTCCGCGAAGGTGAGCTCGCTGCCCTGCTCGTCCTCCTCGCCGGTGCGCCGCAGCAGCGCGCGCACGCGCGCGAGCAGCTCGCGCAGCGCGAACGGCTTGACCAGGTAGTCGTCGGCGCCGGCGTCAAGGCCGGCGACGCGGTCGTCGACCTCCTCGCGCGCGGTGAGCATCAGCACCGGCGTGCGGTCGCCGCCTTCGCGCAGGCGCCGGCAGACTTCGAGTCCGTCGACGTGCGGCATCGAGATGTCGAGGATGATCGCCTCATAGGCGGCCGTGCCGAGTCGCTCGAGCGCCTCGCGGCCGTCGGCGGCCTGGGCAACCTGGTAGCGCTCCAGCGCGAGCGCACGCGACAGCGCGTTCTGGACGGCGGGCTCGTCGTCGACGACCAATATGCGCGCTAGCTCGGCCATTGTGGGAAGGTTCGCACCCCTGCCTGCGTCTGCGCCGATCGCCGGCAGGCCGGTGAGGGCGCACTTCTGAGGCTAGCGTGAGGGGTCGAAAAGACGCGCCGCCGACGATCCGGCGGCGCGAGGGAGACAGCACATGAACGTCGCGGGAGCGGACCATCGTTGAGCAGCAGACCGGGCGTGACGGCGACGCCGCGACTGCGATGGCGGCCCAGTCGCGCACTCTGCGCAACAGTCTGATCAGCCTGGCCGTCTTCTTCTTGATCGTCGTCGGCCTGCTGCTCGGCGTTCCCGGGCTGCGCTCGGCGGGCAAGCTGATCACCCACGCCGACCCGCTGCGCGTCGCCTCCGCGGTCAGCCTTGAGATCCTCTCCTGCGCCGGATACGTGGTGCTCTTCGGGCTGGTCTTCGGCATGCTCGACCGCCATCTGATCTCGCGCCTGTCGCTGTCGGAGCTCGCCGTCAACTCGGTCGTCTCGGTCAGCGGCTTGGCAGGCATCGCACTCGGCGCCTGGGTGCTTCGCTCCAAGGGCATCTCGGTGCAGCGCATCGCCAGGCGTTCGGTGCTCATCTTCGTTCTCACGAGCGCGGTCAACGTCGGCGCGGTGGCGATCATCGGAACGCTGATGTGGCTCGGCCTGCTGCCGGGATCGAGCAATCCGCTGCTCACGCTGCTGCCGGCCGCTGCCGCGGTCGCGACGATCGCCGGCACGCTCGCGCTCGCTGCCTGGGCGCGCCGCGCGGCGTTTCGCAGAAGTGGCGAGCAGGGGCGCACGGTCGTCGCTCTGACCGCGCTCAGCGACGGCGTGTCCGACGCCGTTCGGCTTGATCGGCGAGCACGACTGGCGGCTGCTCGGCGCCGTCGCCTACTGGGCGTTTGACAACCTCGCGCTGTACGCCTGCCTGGCCGCGTTCGGTCCGGCGCCGTCGGTGTGGGCCGTCGCGATGGCCTACCTCGTCGGCATGCTCGCCAACTCGCTGCCGATCCCAGCCGGCGTGATCGCCGTCGAAGGAGGACTCGTCGGCATGCTGCTGGCGTTCGGCGTGCGTCCGGCGTCGATGGTCATCGCGGCCGTCATCATCTACCGCGCGATCTCGCTGTGGGTGCCGGCGCTGATCGGCTCGGTCGCGTTCCTCAGCCTGCGCCGCGAGATCGGCAAGCCGCTCGCTCGTCCCGTCTCGGGGTAGGCGCGCCGGCGCATCGGGCTACTGCGTGTAGGTCTTCGCATACGCGAGCTGGGCGCTCGTGCGCTGGCAGGCCTGTCCCGGGAGATGTTCCATCACCGCGCGCACCTTTGCGTCCAGCGGGCCCGAGAGGCCCGGGCAGTAGACCGGCAGCGGCAGATCCTGTGTCGGGGAGCCCGGAGCGTTCAGCGGGCGCAGCGCCATCGCCGCGCGCAGTGCGCTCGCGAGCGAGTCCGAGAAGACGTCGATCGCGACGCGCCCGCTGTAGAGCTCCAGCGAGCGCCCTTCGTCATAGACCGCCGCCGGCACGCCGCGCACGACCGTGTTGTGCTGCGTGCCGAGCGAGGCGTTTGAGTGCAGCGAGTAGATGACCGTCGTGATCTGCAGCGGAAGCAGGCAGCTGCCGCCGACGATGTGCTTGCCCGGCACGCAGTCGCCGTAGTACACGCTGTCGCCCATCGAGCTGATGTAGTCGCGCTGGCCATCCGCCGCGACCAGCGGCTGCCCGTCGAAGCTCGGCCCGGCCCAGTAGACCGTGAAGTATGGAAACGTCTGCGCTTCGGCCAGCTCGCCGGCGCCGATCGGCGCTGGATGCGCCGTGCCGCAACCGCCGAGCGCGACCGCGGCGCAGAGCATCGACACCAGCGCGCCCGCGCGCAGCCCGGCTGTTCTCGCGTGGGTGCCCACGTCGAGCATTATCTAGGGCCGAGCGCCGCC
The DNA here is from genome assembly GCA_963713385.1 of uncultured Solirubrobacterales bacterium. GTDB lineage: Bacteria > Actinomycetota > Thermoleophilia > Solirubrobacterales > Solirubrobacteraceae > Palsa-744. The sequence goes on along the minus strand of CAVQLO010000007.1, from coordinate 12,388 downwards.
GAGAGCCCATCGCGACGGCTGCGCGAAGCGTGCAACGCCGTCATCATTTGCAGATCGCGGGCAGCTCGACAGCTACTTCAGGGCCTCTCAGCGGTTCCTACCGGCACAGATCCGTCGCTGACCCGGCGGATGTGTCGGGGTCCGGTGGGGTAGCACGCCGGACCCCGGTCGATCTGCTCACCGAGCGCGGCCACGCCTCCTCCCTCCTGGGCGTGGCCGTCGCGCTGGCGCTGCTCGCGGTCTGGCTCGTGGCCGATCCGCGCACCCCCGACATGGCCGCGCAGGCCTACCGCGTGGGTCTCTTCGGCCAGCTTGGATTCGCGCTGTTTGACGCGCGCTGGTACGCCGGCCACGAACTGCTCGGCTACAGCCTGCTGTTCCCGGCGCTCGGGTCGCTGCTCGGGTTGCGCCTTGCGGCGTTCCTCTCGGTGCTCGCGTCGGTCGCGCTCTTCGAGCGCCTGGTCGGCGACGTGTACGGCCGCGGCGCGCGCTGGGGCGTTGCGTTCTTCGCGCTTGCGGCCGTCGGCGACGTGTGGAGCGGGCGCCTGACGTTCGCGCTCGGTGTGTCGCTGGCGCTGGGCGCGACGCTCGCGTTCGCGCGCTCGCATCGCGGCGTGGCGGGCGTGCTGGCGGCGCTGTGCGCGGCGGCCAGCCCGGTGGCGGGCGTGCTGCTGGCGCTCGCGGGCCTGACCGACTCGCTGTCGCGGCGCAACGCGCGCGGCGTGCTCGTGCTCGCGGCGCCCGCGATCGCGGTCGCGCTCGTGATGTCGCTGTTGTTCGGCGACGGCGGCGTCGAGCCGTTCCCGGCGACCTCGTTTGCCGTGACGCTGCTCGTGATCGGCGCCTTTGCGCTCGCGCTGCCCTCGAGCGCGCGGACGCTACGCATTGGCGCGCTCGTCTACGCCGTCGCTTGCGCTACGTGCTTGCTCGTGGCGAGCCCGATGGGCAGCAACGTACAGCGCTACGCGGTGCTGCTTGCGGGGCCGCTGCTGCTGTGCGCGCTGCTCGGCGAGCGGGGGCGGCCGCCGGCGAGCGCGGATGCGCCAGCCGGCGCGCCGCGCGAGGCCGCGCACGCCGCGCGGCCTGCGCGAGCGGTCGTCCTTGGGACGGCGCTCGCACTGATCGCGCTGTGGGTCGTGTGGGGGCCGGTTCGCGAGACGCTCGCCGTCGCCGGCAACCGATCGACGAGCGCCTCCTACTACGTCCCGGTGGAGCGCTTCCTGGCGGCGCACACGCGCGGCCCGGCCCGCGTCGAGGTGCCGCTGACGCGCTCACACTGGGAGGCGGCGCTGCTGGCGCCCAGCGTGTCGCTGGCGCGCGGCTGGGAGAAGCAGCTCGAGGAGCGCTATGACGCGACGCTGCTCTCCTCGCGGCTGAGCGCGGCGTCATATGACAGCTGGCTGCACGAGCAGGCGGTCGACTACGTCGCGCTGCCCTACACGCCGCTCGACCCCTCCAGCGCGCGCGAGGGCCGACTGATCGCGGGCGGCCTTCCGTTCCTGCACGAGGTGTTCGCGAGTCGCCACTGGCGCATCTATGCGGTCGACGCGCCGACGCCGATCGTCTCGGGGCCCGGTCGCCTGGTGTCGCTCGGGCATGACTCGTTCACGTTGCGCGCGTCGGCGCCCGGCCGCATCCTGGTGCGCGTTCACTTCACGCGCTACTGGACGATCGCGCGCGGCTTGGCCTGCGTGGTGCCGGCACCGGGGGGGTGGACCGCGGTGAATGTGCGCGCGCCCGGCACGGTGGTGATCGACGCGCGCTTCTCGCTGGGCCGCGCGCTCGGTCTCGCCGGCACGTGTCACGCCGGCGCCGGCTGAGCGCCGGTCGCTCCCGACCTACCGGCGCCGCTAGGAGGGAGCCAGGCCGTAGAGGCCGGTGTAGCCGGTCAGGTAGATGTGTTCGGCGTCGCTGATCACCGGATCGAAGGAGCCGGTGTCCATTGTGAAGAGCACGCGTCCGGTCGAGATGCCAAGCCCGTATGTGCGGTGCTGGCCGAGGTCGGCGAAGTACACGGTTCGCCCGATGATCGTCCCTGATCCCGAGATGCGCCCGTGCGCGTCAAAGCGCCAGCTGATATGGCCGGAGCGGGCGTTGAGCGCGTAGAAGGTGCCGTTGTAGGAGCCAAGGTAGATCGTCGGCCCGAGACCCGGGGCGTTCGTGACCGCGGGCGATGCGTAGACGTATGCGCCGGTCTGCACCGCCCAGTCGAGCTTTCCCGTGAAGGCGTCATAGGCGTACACGCGCCCGTCTGTGTTGCCGAGGAACACGCGCCCGTAGATGACGGCAGCTGTCGAGTAGAAGGTGCCGTTGCCGAACAGCGCGCCGCCCGAACCGCTGATCCAAATGCGCCGACCGGTCTGCTCTGAGACCGCCTGGATGTGGCCGGAGTAGTCGCCGAAGTACAGCGTGCCGCCTGAGAGCGTCGGGCTGGCCTTGACGGAGCCCGGCGCGCGATAGGTCCACACGACGCCCCCGTTGTCCGCGTTGAGCGCGTACACGGTGCCGTTCTGCGAGCCAAAGAACAGCTTGCCGTGGTCCAGCAGCGGGGACGACTCGCTCGGGCTCGAGAGCGCGCGCGACCAGCGCGTCGCGCCGGTCGCGTAGTTGACGGCGACGACGCGTCCGCGATGGCGGTCGTAGCCGTTGGTCAGGATCGTCACGTAGACCGTTGAGGCCGTCGCGGCCGGCGCGGAGGCCGCGAGCGCGCCCAGCTGCCGCCTCCAGAATGTGTGGCCGGTGTGCTTGTTGATGGCGCTTAGCACGCCGTTGTCGGCCAGCTGGAAGATGTGATCGCCGTAGATCACCGGCGGGAACTCGAGCAGCGCGTGGCTGTTGTGCACCCAGAGCTTGCGAAATGGCGCGCGCAGGCTCGGTGGCGCGGGGAAGAAGCGCGTGTGTTCGCGGTTGTAGCCGTACATCGGCCAGTCGACCCGCGCGGGGCCGTGAGTGGCCAGCGTGGGCGTCGGCTGGGGCACGAAGCGCGCGTGCGGGTGGTAGACGTTGCCCGTCCGGTGGCGCTCGTAAGCGTATGCCCCGAGCGCCACCGCGACGAGTGCCAGCCCGAGCACGATCACGACCGCGCGGGCGCCTCTGGAGCGGGGCAACAGGTGTCCGAGGCGGCCGCTCACAGACGTGAGGGGCCCCGGGTCAAGCCGCTAGCTTGTCCGAGGATCTGGGGGAGGAGAGATCTGTCGCCGAGGCGGCGGTCGCCGCTCCGGTGTCGGGCGAGCTCGGCCGCTTGGCGCGCGCGATCGGCGCGAGCGCGTTCGGCCTGCAGCCGTTGGGCGGCCTGGGCGCGCGAGTGCACGGTGGAGCGCGCGATCAGGCGCACGATCGCGAGCACGCCCAGCCACGCGAACACGATCGCAAGCGGCGGCAGCGTCAGACCGGAGACGAGCGCCAACACCTCGTGATTGGCGCCGAGCGACCAGTTCCACAGCAGATAGTCTCCGAGCGCGAGCACGGACACGAGGGCCAGGGGCCTGCGCGACACGCACGAAACCCTAGTCGCGACCAGGGACGGACCGCCGGTTCGTGCCCTCGCGTCGCCCGCGGCAGTCGTCGCGTCAGCGGCTGGGCGGCGGCTGGCCGGTAAGATGACCGCTGGACTGGCGGGCGAAGTGTTGTGGTTGCACAGAAGCCTTCCAAGCTTCTAGGGCGGGTTCGATTCCCGTCGCCCGCTTGTCGCTACGGGGAGTGGCGCAGTCTGGTAGCGCACCCGGCTGGGGGCCGGGCGGTCGCAGGTTCAAATCCTGTCTCCCCGATATTTCAAGACCTCCAGGGATGGCGGTAACGTGAACACTTAGATCAGCTCCGCGTCCGTACAGACGAACCTTCAGGCGCTTCGTGCGCGGAGAGGAGAGATCCTCGGATATGCGGCCCGACCACGGTGCGCGCAATGTACGTGTGTTCGGCTCGGCCGTGAGAGGGGAGGCGGACGACCCAGCGACGTTGATCTCCTCGTAGAGATCGAACCGGGCCGGAACCTGCTCGACCTCGTTGGACCTTGGCAGGACCTCGAAGATCTGCTCGGCGTGGCCGTCGACGTGCTCAGCGACGGCGGCTTGAGTCCGCACCTCCAGGAGCGGATCTATGCCGAGGCCGTCCCGTTGTGAAAGACCAGCGGGTCTACCTGCTCCACGCGATAGATGCTGTCGACGCGATCCTGAGCTACACGGCCGAGGACCATGACGCTTTCTTCGCGGAGTCGATCTATGTTGAGCAGGCTGGGGCTGGGGCGAGGTGGCGTCGCAGCCATGTGCTCGCGTGGTCTTGGCTCCACGCGCCAGCGGCGATAGCCAGCACTGCCTGCTCGGCGTCGTCAACGGCGGGTGTACTGCTCCATGTCCAGTCGTTGATCTCGATGAACAGTCGGAGTGCGACCCAGGCCGCTCGCTTGTTGCCGTCAGGCAGCGGGTGATTCTTCGTTAGGCGCACGACGAGTACGGCGGCCTTGTCGATGAAGTCGGGATAGAACTCGGTGTCGCCGAATCCAGCTGCTGGCGCGTGTAGTGCTGACTCGGCGAGGTCGACCCTCGTGACTCGCACGAGGGTGTTCGTATCGAGCCCGGTTATCTCGGCGGCGATGGCGAGGTAGTCGGCGAGCTCGACGTACCGGACGCTCACTTGGCGAGCCGCTCTAGCAGCTCGCGGTCCTCTTCGATGATGCGACGCACGCGCGCCTTGAACTCGGGGTCCTCGCGGCGGCGCTGTACCGCCTCGGCAAGGGCGTGCTTGACTGTCTCATTGAGGCTCTTGCCTTCGGCACGCGCTAGGGCTTCCGTGTCGGATGCCAGCTCGTCGTCCAGCCGGACGGTCAGGTTCTTAGCCATAGTGGCATGGTAGCATAGAAGCAAGCTCAATCCAGGCCAGCTGCCAGCATCCGCCAGGCGTCCGCAGAGCCGAGGCCCGCGCTGCGAGGAATGCCGCCGCATGCCTCGCATGTGTACCTGACGTGCGTCGGACGTCCAGGACGATTAACGCCTTCGATGCGGAGCAGGACCTGATGGCCGCACGAGGCGGTCACCTCGAGTGTCGTCCACGTCACGGTGTTCCAAACCACGTGGTCAGCGCTTCCGGCAGTCCGGTATCTGTGCCGTGTCCCACCCAGGCGACATATCCGTCGGGCCGGATCAACACGGCGGTGGGAGCGCTGACCGCGCCGAGCACCGGAAGCTCCCACGGGCCGTCATATTCAGCGTCGATCAGCTGGACGCGGTCTGCCCATCGAGCGATGTCCAAGCTGTTGGGCTCACCGAGGTTGAGCAGCACCGGCATGGCCTCGTGCAGCAGGGTGAAGGCTCGGAGGGTGCCGTCGGCGGTCACGAGGTCCAGATCGGGCATACGACGTCCGAGCAGCGGGTGCCCCTCCCCGAGGTCGTAATGGATGTCTAGCCCGGAGACCGTCCCGGCGAGCCGTTTGCGAGGCTCGTCCATAGTCACCAGATCGGACACGACATCGACCAGGGCCTTCATGCGCTCGTCGTGGCGCTGGAGTGTGGTTTTAGCCATCGTGTACTGAATCGCGCGCGCGGCGACCGGGTGGCGCTCGTCCTGGTACGTATCGAGGAGGCTCTCGGGAGAGGTCCCGTTGACCACCTGGGCCAGCTTCCACCCCAGGTTTACCGCATCCTGCACACCGAGACTGAGTCCCTGCCCCCCCGCCGGATAATGCACGTGCGCCGAGTCGCCGGCGAGCAGGACCCGTCCCGCGCGGTAGGCCGCCGCCTGACGTGTCATGTCGGTGAACCTCGATATCCACGTGGCGTTGTGGACGCCGAAGTCGGTGCCGTAAACGGCGATGAGCGCCTCGCTGAGATCGCGCAGGGTGGGCTCGCTGCTGGGCACGAGCTGCCTCTCGGTTACCGTGACCCGGAGCGGCCCGCGATCCATGTAGACCACCTCGCCGTCTCGGATCTCATACTCCAACCTGCCGATGCCGTGCGTGCCGAGCGCGTCTTGCCGGATGCCCAACTCCGGCTGCTCGGTCATCTCGACCTCGGCGATCAGGTTGCTCCTGGTCGCATCCCACCCCGGGAACTCGATACCGGCTGCTTTACGGATGACGCTGCGTCCTCCGTCGCATCCGACGAGGTACTGTGCCCGCAGCGAGCGGTCGTCTGACAGCTCGACGTCCACCCCGGTGTCGTCCTGCGCGAAGCCAGTCACCGCGCTTGCGTAATAGATCCGCACAGACAGCTCGGCGATCCAGGCGGCCATGATCCGCTCGATCTGGTTCTGCCAGATCCCGAGCGAATACGGATGGCGCGTCGGGAAGTCGCTCATGTCCAACACGGTCGTGCCGAACATCGCGGCCTGAGCCACCTGGCCCTCCGCGAGGAACCGATCAGCGACCCCACGTTGATCGAGCAGCTCGATCGTGCGCGCGTGAAAGCCGCCTGCGCGTGAGCCGACGAGTGCGTGATCGGGACGCCGCTCGACGACCACGACGTCGACCTTCGCCAACGCCAACTCAGCCGCCAACATCATCCCCGCCGGCCCGCCTCCGGCGATCACCACCGCATGCTCGGTCATCGCCGTAGCTCCGCGCCGAGTGTCCGCAGGTGCAGCGCGAGTCCCATCATCGGTTCGAGGTCCCAGCGCGACCCGTGCCTCGACAACAACCCACACATTTCGTTACCCCAATCTCCGTAGGTTCTGGCTTCGGTCGGCGATTATGCGGCACACCCCGGGGCTTTTGTCAAGTCCCCAGTGTGCGATATATTGGGGGTGGACGGGGCATCGAGAGCGCCGCAGACGCGAAAATGTGTGAATCGTTCGTGTCGCGCAGTACTACATCCGTTGAGGCTGTAGGTTTCGCGCCAGTGGTTGTCGGCGAGCTTTGGGTGGGAGTCACCACGCGCGGGTATAGTCGCCTCCTGGTGACGAGAAACCACATCGCGCGGAGCGGCGGACTTGCACTCTTGGCACTGACGACGCTGCTTGCGCTCGCTGGCATGGCTTGTCGGGCATCCGCCTATTCGCCCGGCTGTGGCCAGCTTCCAATCGTCTACGGGATTCCGCCGTGGGGCTTTCACACCGGCCCCCCCGTCGGCGAAAGGGGCAGCTTTGCTCGCGGCCACGGCAACATCGATCTCGAGGCGAACACGGTCTCCGGGATCCTGTGCCAGGAAGACAGATTCCGAAATCAACCGACCCGTGCGATCACGATGACGGTCGAACACCACCTCGTCTACCATTCGCACGTCGCCGTGATGTGGGGCTTTCCCGGGAACATCATGAAGATCCGCGTCCGCGTGCGCGCCACCAACGATCCGAAATGTGCGCTGGGCACCCTCGGCCGCGCGACCCTGTTCGCGAGCTACAACGGCGTCCGTAGCGACAGCGTCCAGTTCTTCTTCCCGCTTGCATGTAGGGATCACGACCACCTTTACCACGGAACTCAGGTCAACAACCAGGTCCCGCCGCTGTAGACCCGCGCTTCGTTTATCGTGACCCCAATGCCATCCTCCTCGCTGTCCACCGTCGAGTTCCCCGCCGATGACCCTGCGCGCGCCCGGCGCTTCTGGGAGGAGCTCCTCGGCGTTGAGCTGGAGGTACGTGGGGAATCCGAAGGCGAGGGCTGGCAGACACGCTCCGGAGCGCCCGCGGTGGGTCTGCACGAACGCGGACGTGGTCCTGGCGACTCCTTTTCGCTGCCGTACTTCACGGTCGCCAACATGGCCGACACGCTGGAGGTGGTCGGTGCCCTCGGAGGGAGCGTGATTCACCCCGGCGAGCGATGGGCGATCTGCAAGGACTCCGAGGGGAGCCCCTTCGGGCTGACGCAGGGCGCTCGAGAGTCGCTCGAGAGATAGAGCGCGGTTTCGGTCCCGCGCCTTGTCCGCACGACCGAGCCGCGGGAGGAGCAACGATTGGCATCAGTATTGATCCCGATACCAGCGCTAGACTTCGACCCCACGGAGGTCGCCGTGAGCTGGAAGGTGCTCTGCGGGTTCGGCCACGAGGTCCGGTTCGCAACGCCCGACGCGCGCCCCGGATGCGGAGACGAGCTCATGGTGACCGGCGAGGGTCTGGATCCATGGGGCTTCATACCTGGCCTGTCTCGCCTGACTGGGGTCGGTCGCGCGCTGCGCGCCGACGCTCGCGGACGGGCCGCCTATTGCGAGCTGCTGCACGCGTCCAACTTCCTGGAGCCGATCGCGTGGAGCGACATCGATCTCGACACGATCGACGGCCTCCTGCTCCCGGGTGGCCACCGCGCCCGCGGCATGCGCCGCTATCTGGAGAGCTCGGATCTCCAGGCGGTCGTGACCGAGGCCTTTCACAGGAACATGCCGATCGCCGCGATCTGCCACGGTGTGCTGCTCGTCGCGCGCAGCGTCGATCAGAGCGCCGGACGCTCGGTGCTTTTCGGACGCCAGACCACGGCCCTCACCTGGGCGTTGGAGCGTCGCGCGTGGAAGGTGGCCCGCCTGGCGCGCTTCTGGGATCCCGGCTACTACCGCACCTATCTCGAGCAGCCCGGCGAGCCCACCGGCTACATGTCCGTACAGCAGGAGGTCACGCGCGCGCTGGCGCGGCCCGAGGACTTTCGCGACGTCGATCCCGGAGAACCGAACGCGCGGCTGAAGTCAAGCGGTCGCTCGCGCGACAGCATCGGCGACGAGCGCCCTGCGTTCGTCGTTCGCGACGGCAACTATCTCTCGCTCGCTGGCCCGGCGACGCTTTCACCTTCGCCAATCGATTTGCCGCGATGCTCGCGACTCCCGCCGGTCCGCCAGCGTCGACCGCCGATGCTCGCCTTTCGTCTGACAACGGGCATCCCGTGGCTGAATGATCTTCGCTCCGCGGCTGGCAGGGCCCAGGGCCAACGCTCGGGTACGCTTAAACGCGATGTTGACGCCTGATCCGTTTGGCGAGACGTCACCTCCGTGGTGGAGGCGCATGTTGCGACGCGGCCGTTGCGAGCGCGCACCGAACCGTTACGCGAGGCCAGCGGCAGCAGTGGGTTCGATCGCGGGCCTGTTGCTGCCGGGAGCGCACGACATCGATCACCTGACCAGGGCCGTGATTTACGGTCTTGCCACGATCGGACCGGCCTGGCTCGTGGAGGTCTGGTGGAGGCAACGCCGCCGACGAGAGTCCGAGCAGCTGCTCGTCCTTCCCATGACCAACGAGCGCAGCCGTGGGCGGGCGGCCTGAATCGACTCGCCAGCGGCTCCAACAAGGGAGATTCCGATGCCCGGCTACACGATCACGAACCTCATGGAGATCGAGGACGCGGCCAGCGGGCGCGCCCAGGGGGTCCAGGCGCGCTTTGCGCGCAGCCACATCGACTCCGAACACATCGGCCTGACTCGAATCACCTATGAGCCCGACGTACGCTCGCCGACGGGCCACAGCCATCGTCGAGCAGGAGGAGGTCTACCTGGTGCTCGCGGGCTCCGGTCAGATCAAGCTGGACGACGACATCGTCGAGCTGCGCCAGTGGGACGTTGTGCGCGTCGCGCCGGCGACGGTCCGCGCGATGCACAGCGGCCCGGAGGGCCTGGATCTGATCGCGATCGGTTCGGATCGGCCGGAGGGCGGAGACGGCGTCGCGGCGCCGGCGGACTGGTGGGTCAACTGACCGACGCGCGCACATGTCACATCGCCACGGCGGCTAGGCGATAATCGCTGGGTGAGCTCGCGAGTTCGCGACATACGCGCTGAGCCGGCCGCGATCGTGGCGCGGATCCCTCGCGGCCAGGCGGCACGGGAGATGGCGGCGGAGCTCGATGCGCACGTGGAGGCGTTCGAACGCCTGTCGGACGAGTCCCACGCCGATGTGCTCAACGGCATCGAGCGCAATCTCAGGCGCTGGTGGCGCTTCCTGTCCACGGGCGTGATGCCTCCGTCTAGCGATTTCGACCCGCTGCGAGCCTGGGCACGCGCCCGAGCTGCCGAGGGCGTTCGCCTGGAGGACCTCCTGTCCTCGTTCGGGCTGACCCACAAGCTGGGCTGGCAGTTGCTTCGCAGCCACGCCCACGACGACGAGGCCGAGGCGCTGATCGAGCTCGCGGGGCTCGTCGCCGAGTACACCGACCGGATCTCCGCCGTCGTGACCGAGGCATACCTGGCCGAGCGGGAGCTGCTCGTGTCCGAGGAGGAGCGCCGGGCGCGAAGCCTGCTGGAGCGGCTGTGCGTCGACTCGCCGCTGGATCTCGCCGACGTCGAACTGGCCAATCGGCTTGGTGCGCCGGTCGATTGCCCCTACACGCCGCTGGCCATCGTGATGCCCGGACGACCGGTGCATCATCACGTCGCGCTTGCCGCGCGGCTGCGCAGGGAGCGGTGGTGCCTGGCGGTGACCCAGGGCAATTGCGTCGTGGGCCTCGCCTGGAAGCAACTGGGCCTTTCTGACCTCGCCGAGGGCGCTGCACTGCTGATGGCGATCGGGCGGCCGACCCGCCGGGCCGAACTCGTCGCCGCGCGCGAGGAGGTGGCCGTGCTGGCCGAACATGGACGGCGGATTGGCCTGCTCGGTCGGCTGGACGTCGACGACCATCTGCTGGAGATCTTGCTCGCGCGCTCGCCCCGCCTGACGGCGCGACTACGCGACACGGTGCTCGCGCCGCTGACCGATGACGATCACGGAGAGCTCGCGCTCACACTTGCAAACGCTCGTGGACTGCCGCTTCGACCGCACAGCCGCGAGCGCCAGGCTGAACGTCCACCGCAACACGCTGGCCTACCGGCTGAGGCGAATCGAGGAGATGACCGAGCTGGACCTCGGCAGCCTCCGCGATCTCGCGCGCGTGTACGTGGCGATGGAGGCCGGTCGCTGAGCGTCGCGGCGGCGGGCGACGTCACCGCCAGGCGCTGGAGCCGCCGGTGCCGGGCGAGTGTCTTTGTGCATTTGCACAAACAGGCGATGCCAAGTTCGGCAAAACGCCATTGCCGGTTCGACGCTGCCGGAATAGTTTGGGTGCAGCTGTGTCGCGGGCGTCGGCAGCCTGACCTGACCGATCGAGGGAGAACGGCATGTTCAAGGAGGACGGGATGTATTCAACACGCAGCAGACTTATCCGGGCCGCGCTGGCGGCAATCGCGATCGCGCTGGCATCACTTGCGATCGCCTCATCGGCGAGCGCCTTCGTTCCCGTCATCCAGACGTACATGCCAAGCTTTGCGGCCCCGGAAACGCCAGCGTTCCTGGACCAGGCGGGAGTGATCAAGGTCGGATCGCCGCTCGCCCGCAACGTGCTCGTGCTGGAGCCGGGCACCTCGGCCGGCGCTGGGTACTTCGTGCCGTTCGCCAAGTGGATGGTTGAACACACGACCGGCTGGCAGGTGTGGTCGGTCGAACGCCGCGAGAACCTGCTGGAGGACCAGTCGCAGCTCACCGCCGCCAAGCTGGGCCTGGCGAGTCCGCAGGAACTCTACAACTACTACCTGGGCTATATCACCAATCCGAGCATCAAGGTCCACTTCAATCCCGTTCCGGAATCGAGCGTCGGCTTCGCGCGTCAATGGGGACTGAATGTCGCGGTCGAAGATCTGCACAACGTGATCGAATCGGCGAAAGCGCTTGGCGGGAAGGTCGTGCTGGGCGGTCACTCGCTCGGTGGTTCGGTCGTCACCGCGTACGCGACGTGGGACTTTCACGGCAAGCCAGGTGCCGATGGCCTCTCCGGTTTGGTTTACGACGACGGTGGCAGCTTCCCGATCCCGGAGAGCAAGGAAGCGGCCGAAGGCCAACTCGCCGCGCTCGCGAAAAAGTCGCCCTGGCTGGCGTTTGGCGGGATCGAAGCGCCGTTTCTCGGGATCTTCTCGGCGCTCGGCTCGACGCTGACCAAGGTGGACGCCGAGGGCGCTTCGATACTCGAGGAATCGCCGCTTTTGCCGTCTGTCCTGAAACCGCCGGTGCCGGCGACGAACGAAGCCGCATTCGGCTACTCGGTCAACGTGGGGACGTCTCCGCCGTCGCTACTCGCCGGTCAGATCCACGGCGGAGCGGGCGTGGCGACCGAAGCGGAAGCGGACGGCCTTCACGGCTGGAACGGCGCGGGGGCGCTGACACCGGTCCCGCGCTATGCCGAAATGCTCTCCGGAACGGGACTGCTGTTCGCGGACGGGACCGAGTGGTACTTCCCGGAACGGCTTACGATCGATACGGGCGCGATCGACGAGGGCAATGCGAATCCCGGGCAGGAAGTCCTCGGTGAGCATGCGATCCACGGCCACGAACTGCCCAAGACGCTGAAGATCCTCGCGATCGACACCGAACTGGACAAGTTTCTCCTCGGCGGCGCAAACACGCTGGAGGGCGCGCAGATCCTCGCCGCGCAGTCCGGTATCCCCGCGAGCAACCTGACGCTGATCGACGAGGAGAACACCTACTCCCACAACGATCCCGCCGGCGCCTACCCCAACAACGAAT
>CAVQLO010000006.1:0-22174 GCA_963713385.1 uncultured Solirubrobacterales bacterium | reverse complement strand
GCCGCACTTCTCCGCGCGTCGGGACGAACGCAGCGCACGCTCGGGTAGGCTGGGTCGCAAGCGCAAGACGCCCGACGACGGCTGAGCGGGTCGGCAGGCAGGTCAGGCAAGGCGCAGCGAAACGCGGCCCCACGCCGGCCATCGGACTCCTTGTTGTCAGAGACGAGGTTGTCCGGCGACTATCACTGCGAGCCGCCGGAGGCGCCCGTTTTCGCGGAGCTCGTGCTCGTTGTCGGTTTCGAGCCCGTCTTGGAGCTCGGCTTTGCGTATATCTGCAGGTCGTAGGCGTTCCTGGCGCGTACTTCGCACAACGCGCGCAGGTAGCTCGAGCTTTGCGTCTTGCACACGCCCAGCGCAGCGAACAGGCGCTGTTGGGCGATCGCCGTGTCGTACACCTTGCGCGCAGCTGCTTCACAGCTGCGGCGCAGCTTGCTCGAGCTATGCCTCTTGCAGGCCGTCAGCGCCAAGTGCAGCTGCTGGGTCGCAGTGAGCGGCGCGGCGCGGCTGGGGTTGGCGGCGGAGGTCGGTGGCACGCTCGGGAGCGGCGTGTAGAGCGGCTGGCTGCTGATAGGTGCAGCTATGGTCGCCGGCGCCGAGAGCTCTTCGGGCGGATGGGCAGCGAAGTCCAGCGAGTGGTCGCGGACGATGCCCTCGTCTGCGTAGTCGACTGTCACGTCGACCGGCGTGGTTGTGCTGTTGACCACCTCGATAGCCGCGAGTCCGTTGGCGTTGGTCGCCTCGCAGATCCACCCCGGACCCAGCGGGGAAAGTTCGTCCGCGCTTTCGAGTTTAACTTCGCCGCGGCCGAGGCCGAGGACCCCTTCGGTATCCAGGACAGAGGATCCCAAGAACGGCAGGATGCCTCCGCCCTGGGCGTAGAAACAGACCTCCTCATCCGCGAACGGCGACCCATCGATGTCACGGGCCTTGGCGGCCACGATGCGCACGCCCTGTTCATTTTCGCCGGGACCCTTTTCGAAGTCGAAGAATTCCTTTTCCCATAGCGAGGTGATTCTCTTGACGAGCGGTTCGGACGTCGGCGGCGCGTAGTCGACGGGCTCGTAGGGGTAGACGGCTCGCGCCGTGATCGACGATTCGCCGATCGGCTGTCCGAACAGGCCTTTGAGGTCACAGCCGCCATCGCTGTTGTGGATCAGTTTGCCGCGCGCTTCCACCGAGGAGAGCAGGTTTTCCAGATAGAACTGGTTTCCCGGCGTGTAGACGAGATAGGCCTCGCCGCGCTCGTCGCTGTAGACGGTGTCGGTGCGGTAGCCGCCGGGGGTTTCGTAGTAGCTGGGATCGTCGATCCTGCTGCGCAGGCATTTCGTCGAGTGGCTTTCACGGGGGTCGCCTTCGAGCACCGAATGCCAGAATTCGTACGGCGCCGGATGTTCGTTCAAGAAGCCCGGGAAGTCGCCGCCGGGGCTCGGGCCGGTGATGCCGGACGCCTCGCTCGCTGGCCGATCGGTTGCCGGGATGTACGCGCCGTAGTAGGGGTTGTAGAGGTTGCCGGGGGTCGAAGCGCCGGTGAAGTCGTGGCTATAGACGACCGCCTTGCTCGCACCTTCCAGACGCCCCACGCCTCCGGTGGGATGCGCGGGGGAGTTGGCTTCGATCGAGACGTCGACACGCATCGGGGGCATCGGCGCGTCGTCTTCGTTCAGCTGCCCATCGCTGAGGAGCGTCTCGTTTGCGATCTCCGGATCGAACGGTCCGATCGTCTTGGTGGCGCCTTCGGTGAAGTCGGAGAAGGCGGCTCGCCGAAAGGCCGCTTCCAGCGCGTCGGGCCCGCCTTCGTTGTAGGCATCGCCGAGCGCCGCCGTGCCGTGGATGTCCCATAGGCCGGGGTTGGCTCCGGGCGGTTCGGTTTCGCCCGCGCTGCTGGCGAGCGTGGAGGCGAGCGTGGACCAGTCGCTGGGAAGCGTGTACGTGGGGGCTTTGAGGATCATCGACAGAGGGGATTCTTTGACGACGGGAAAGCTGCCAGTGACCCTGACCTGGATCAGCCCCTTGTCTTCGTTGGCCGACGGCGACGGATCAAACGGGGACGGCGTGAACATGCCGTCGCCGAGCGGGTCCCCAAGCAGGTTCGCCAGTCTGCGCTGGCCGTAGGGGTCGAGCTGTTGCTGGAACAGTTCCGAGCCGCCCGCTGTCAGCCCCGCCTCGTGCAGAGTGGGAGCGTTCGCCTGCAGCCAGATCACGATGAACTGGTGCGAGAACAGGATCTGCCCGGTGTCGTGGCTTCTCACATCGACCCTGATCCGGGCCAGACCCGGGTTCAGGGACTTGTAGGTGGTCGCCACGCAGCCCTGGCCTTCGTGCGCGGGCTCTTCCGGCCCGAAGAAAGCCGACGGACCGGGGTCGAACACTTCGAAGATGTTGTTTCCCGAGTCGCCGTCGGGGTTGGGCGGCTGAAACTGGTAGCCAGACCAATCCTCGATCTGGTAATTGGCGAATTGAAGTTCACCGTCGGTCGCAATTGCCGGGTCGCACGCGACCAGGCGCACGTGCTCGCCTATCCATGCGACGGAGGGGATGTTGGCCGATTGCGGTCCATCCGCGCTTTCCTCCGGGCTTAGAGGCGGACTCGCCGTGGTCACCGCAGGGATGGCGCACACGCCCAGCAGCGCAGCCGCAACCGCGCATAGCAGTCGCGCAACCCGAAGGATCTTTCCTGGTGATCGCACCTCGCGCCGTCCCCCTTCAAGTGAGTGAACCCGGTGGCGTCATCTCGCGACCAGCCGTCGCGACGGACAACTCCGCCAAGTTGCAGTGTGAAAAAAGGTAGGGCCGCCGCGGTACGTGCACAATCGCCACTTGGGGTGGTCTTCACCCCGCACATAGGGGTAGGCGCAAACCCACCCCTATGAGCCGACGCCGCTCAGGCGGGGCGATTTCCCGTCGAGAACCTGCGTGGCGCGAACGCGGTTGTTGACGCCGAGTTTCGCGTAGATCCGCCGGAAATGGAACTTGACGGTGTTGACCGAGATGACAAGCCGCGTCGCGATCTCCTTGTTGCTCAGGCCAGCCCGCGCCAGGGTGAGCACCTCTCGCTCCCGCGTGCTCAGGACCCCCGCCCCGTCGCGGTCAAGCGCGAGCGACGCCGCCTGCCACCCGACCGGCATCACGGCGCGCCCTTCGAGCACGTGCCTGAGCGCGACCACCATCTCCTCGGCGGCGTCAGACTTCAACACCACGCCCTCGGCCTGCTCATCGATCGCCCAGCCGACGAGTGCCGGAGAGGCTGACGGGCACAGCAACACGATCTTGAGCTCGGGGTGTGCACATCTGAGTCTCGACAACCCGGCCGGCGTCGCAGAGTCGGCGGCGTCCACGATCACAGCCTGCGTCCTGACCCCACCCGCGCCCAGGGCGGCTTCCAGCTCGGGCACGGTCTCGTAGACACCCGCGACGGTGCTGCCGCTGTCGGTCAGCATCCAGCTGAGCGCATCGCCGGCAAGCGCACCGTTCCAGGCCAGAACCGCGATGCCGAACTCACCCGCGGTCATTGCTCATTAGCGCGAACTCGTTGGCCGCCTCGACGCGATTGCGCACGCCGAGCCGTGCATAGAGCGCGCGGACGTGGAACTTGACCGTGTTCAGGCTCACTCCGAGCTCGGCCGCGATCTGCCCGTTGCCCCGCCCCTGGGCGATCAGCGCCAGCACCTGGCGATGGCGTGGGCTGAGCCGCGCCGGCCGACCGTCTGCCAGCGCGCTCTGCCAGCCCGAGGGCAGCACGGTGCGTCCGGTCAGCGCATAGGTGATCGCCGCCGCCACCTCGGCGACGGAGTACCGCTTCAGGACGATGCCACCGACTCTGTGCTCGATCGCGCAGCGGACAATCTCCTCGTCGATCTCGCGGCACAGCAGTAGAAGCACCGCTTGCACGTCCGCCGCCCGCAGCGCCACGATTGAGCTGTCGCGCGCCGCCGCGGAGGTCCCGTCGCAGTCGAGCAGCACCGCCGCAGGCAGGGCCGCGCCGCCAGAGCCCAGGAACGCCAGGGCCGACTCGAAGCTTCCGCATACTTGAAGGCCCGGCTGGGCCGCAAGCACGCTTGCCGTCGCCTCGCGCAGAAGTCGCTCACCGCCGACGAGGGCCAGCACGATGTTCGTGACGCGCGGACGCTCCGTCGCGACGATCTCGCCTTCTTCCGCGCGTCCGGCCGGGGGCGTCTCCGCGACCGAGACCGTATGTCCGTGCAAGTTGCTGCCTACTCCCGGGGGCTGCTTCGAGGTCAAATCAACTGCTTGCAAAGCTCAAGCAGTCGACGAACCTACGCTTTTCCCTGCTAAACGCCACATTTGCACGCAATCCTGCAAATGCCAGAGACGCCGCGGCCACCCCTCAGCCCCTAGCGGCCGAGAGGCAAGTCAGGCAAGGACGCAGGGAGCGTGGCGTGCTACGCACGCGAGCGACCGAGGACGCCGCCTGACGCCGCCTATCGGCCCGCTAGTTGTCGCAGCCTAGGCGGTCCCACATATACAGCTGTATGCACTCCCCCGCCAACTCCACGGCGCGCTCGCGCGATAGCCGCGGCAGCACCGTATCCAGCGCCTGCGCCTCTGACACGCCGGCCTGGAAGGCTTCCTCGCCGCGGAAGCCCGCGGCGATCTTCAGCGCCTCGCGACGGTTCTCGCCGAGACTGGAGAACACGCCGACGAGAAATTCGGTGTTGGGGATCGGCTGACCCACCTCCAGCGAGGCGTGCCAGGCGGCGAGCAGGTGAAGGTCGTCCTCGTCGAGGTCGGCGATCGCCTTGGCGTAGTGGACGGGCAGCTCCTGGTCGGGGATGTCATCCACCCACGCGCGCACGACCTCGCCCACCAACTGGCGGCGCGCCTCGCGACCGACGGACTCGGCAATCACGCGAATGGCATCCTGAGGCTCGATGAAGCAGAGTGGCATCGGCGACTCCCGTGACGTTGGGAAACGGCTGATTGCCAAGACTGTAGGTGGCGGGGTGGACGGCTCTTTTCGCCCCCGCCGTGCGCCTCTGTGCTAGGGCGTACCGGCTTCTATGCCCGGGCCGACGTGGTTCGGAGGCCCCTCGGGACCTTCGTCTGCGTCGGCGTGCCCGGCGAGCCCGCCGTCCGCCGGCAACGCGTCGGCGAGAGCGCCGTTGCGCCGGGCGGCCAGGTAGCCGTCGACCGCGCGCGCGCACTCGCGCCCCTCGTTGATGGCCCACACGATCAGCGACTGTCCGCGCCGCGCGTCGCCGGCGGCGAAGACCCCCTCGACCGAGGTCGTGTAGGGCGCCAGCGCCCTGACGTTGCTGCGCTCGTCGCGCTCTACGCCAAGCTCCTCCAGCAGCTTCTGCTCGGGTCCGAGGAAGCCCATCGCCAGCAGCACGAGCTGGGCGGGAAGCTCGCGCTCGGTGCCGGCCACCGGCCCGAACGGCGGCGCCGGCGCGGCCTGGGCGATGTGCAGCGCCGCCACCCTGCCGTCGGCGTCGCCGGAGAGATGGGTTGTAGTGATCGAGTAGTCCTGCTCGCCGACTCCCGCGGTGAGCGTCTCCTGCATCGCGTAGGAGAGGCGGTACTTCAGCGGCCACAGCGGCCAAGGGGTGCGGTCGTCGGGCCGGTGTACGGGCGGCTCGGGCAAAAGCTCGAGCTGCACGATCGAGCTCGCGCCCTCGCGCAACACGTTTCCGACGCAGTCGGCGCCGGTGTCGCCGCCGCCGATCACGACGACAGCGCGATCCTTGGCGGAGATCGCGCTGCCCTGCGCCGGCTGGGCGACGGTCGGCTGCGGGCCGTTCTCGCGCGCGACCCAGCGGTTTCGCCCATACAGATAGTCCATCGCGAAGTGCACGCCGTTGAGCTCTCGGCCGGGCACCGGCAGGTCGCGCGGCACGCGCGAGCCGGTCGCGAGCACGATCGCGTCATAGCTCTCGCGCAGCTGCGCCGCGCTCACGTCGACGCCGACGTCCACGCCGCAGCGCAGCTCGATGCCCTCCGCGGTCAGCTGATCGACGCGGCGCTGCACGACCGTCTTCTCGATCTTGAAGTCGGGCACCCCGAAACGCACGAGCCCACCGGCCGCCTCGTCGCGCTCGAACAGCGTCACGTCATGTCCGGCGCGACGCAGCTGCTGGGCGGCGGCCATGCCCGCCGGGCCCGACCCGATGACCGCCACCGACTGACCGGTCAGCACGCGCGGCGAGGGCGGCTGGGGCACGATCCAGCCCTCGTCGAACGCGCGTCCGACGATCGCGTGCTCGATCTGTTTGATCGTGACCGATTCTCCCTCGCGGATCTCCAGCACGCATGCCGCCTCGCACGGCGCCGGGCAGAGGCGACCGGTGAAGTCGGGGAAGTTGTTCGTGGCGTGCAGCTGGTCGATCGCCTCGCGCCAGCGCTCGCGATAGACGAGGTCGTTCCAGTCGGGGATCAGGTTGCCCAGCGGGCAGCCGTTGTGACAGAAGGGCACGCCGCAATCCATGCAGCGCGCGCCCTGCTCGCGCAGCTCGTCCTCGGGGCGCGTGAGCAAGAACTCGCGATAGTCCTGCGCGCGCTCTGAGGGATCGCGCTGAGGGACCCCGTGACGCTCGATCTGCAGAAAGCCGCCCAGCTTGCCCATCAGGCGGGCTCCTGCTCGGGCTGCAGCGAGTCGGCGTCGCCGTCCAGCGACGCCGTCGCGGCCGCGTCGTCAGGTCCGCCCACCCTGCCGTTGCCCGCCACCGCCTCGCCTTCGACGGCTCCTTCGGCGAGGACCCGCTTGTAGTCGTTGGGCATCACCTTCACGAACGCGCCGGCGGCGAGCAGCTGCTCCCACTCGTCAAGCACGCGTGCCGCCACCGGCGAGTCGGTGCGCTGCAGGTGCTCGGCGATCATCTCGCGCAGCTCGATCGCGTCCGCCTCGGCCAGCGCCTCGAACCCGACCATGCCCATGTTGCAGCGCTTGGCGAACGTGGCGTCCTCGTCGAGCACGTAGGCCACACCGCCGCTCATGCCGGCGGCGAAGTTGTAGCCGGTCGGCCCGAGCACCACCACGCGCCCGCCCGTCATGTACTCACAGCCGTGGTCCCCGACGCCCTCGACGACCGTCCACGCTCCCGAGTTGCGCACCGCAAAGCGCTCGCCCGCCAGCCCGCGGAAGAAGGCGCGTCCGCGCGTCGCGCCGTAGAGCACGGTGTTGCCGATGATCACGTTCTCCTCGGCTGCGAAGTCGCTGCGCATGCCGTCGCGCGGGCGCACCGCGAGCACCCCGCCCGACAGACCCTTGCCGACGTAGTCCTGAGCGTCTCCGTGCAGCGTGAACGTCACGCCGGGCGCCAGCCAGCCGCCGAAGCTCTGGCCCGCGGATCCCTCGAAGTCGACCACGATCGAGTCCTCCGGCAGCCCCTCGGCGCCGTGCGCGACGGCGATGTGGCTGGAAAGGATGCCGCCCACACAGCGGTTGCGGTTGCGGATCGGCAGGCGAATCTGCACGCTCTCCGCTTGCTCGATCGCGGCACGCGAGCTCTCCACGAGCCCCCAGTCCAGCGCGTCTGTGAGGACCGCGGGCGGCGGCTGCACGCGACGGCGCGGCGCTCCATCGGGCAACGGCACGTGCGTGAGGATGTGCGTCAGGTCGACGCCGCGCGCCTTCCAGTGCTCGATCGCCCCGCGCGCTTCCAGCAGGTCGACGCGCCCGATCGCGTCGTCCAGCGAGCGCAGGCCGAGCGAGGCGAGGATCTCGCGCACCTCCTCGGCGACGAAGAAGAAGAAGTTGACGACGTGCTCGGGCGTACCCTCGAAGCGCTCGCGCAGCTCGGGGTCCTGCGTGGCGATGCCGACCGGGCACGTGTTCAGGTGGCAGGCGCGCATCATGATGCAGCCCGTCGCGATCAGCGGCGCGGTCGAGAAGCCCATCTCGTCGGCGCCGAGCAGCGCCGCGATCACGACGTCGCGACCCGTTTTCATCTGGCCGTCGGTCTGCACGATGATGCGCGAGCGCAGGTCGTTGAGCAGCAACGTCTGCTGCGTCTCGGCCAGCCCGATCTCCCAGGGCACGCCTGCCGCCTGGATCGAGGACAGCGGAGAGGCCCCCGTGCCGCCGTCGTGGCCGGCTATCAGCACACGGTCGGCGTTGGCCTTGGACACGCCGGCGGCGACCGTCCCGACGCCGACCTCTGCCACCAGCTTGACCGACACCTGCGCCCGCGGATTGCCGCAGCGCAGATCGTAGATCAGCTGCTTGAGGTCCTCGATCGAGTAGATGTCGTGGTGGGGCGGCGGCGAGATCAGCCCGACGCCCGGGGTCGTGTGGCGGATCGAGCCGATGTAAGCGTCGACCTTGTGCCCGGGCAGCTGACCGCCCTCGCCGGGCTTGGCGCCCTGGGCCATCTTGATCTGCAGCTCGTCGGCGTTGACCAGGTAGTGGATCGTCACGCCGAAGCGACCGGACGCCACCTGCTTGATGGCAGAGCGGCGGCGATCGCCGTTTGCGTCGGGGGTGAAGCGCGACGGGTCCTCGCCGCCCTCGCCCGTGTTCGAGCGCCCGCCGAGCCGGTTCATCGCGATCGCGAGCGTCTCGTGGGCCTCACGCGAGATCGAGCCGAGGCTCATCGCGCCCGTGCAGAAGCGCTTGACGATCTCGCTCGCCGGCTCCACCTCCTGCAGCGGTATCGGCGTCGGCGCGGCGATTCCGCCAGCGTCGATCTGCAGCAGGCCGCGCAGCGTCGCCCGGCGCGCCGCCTGCTCGTTGATCTCACGCGAGTACTCGCGGTACTTCTCAAAGGCCGCGCTCTCGCGCACCGCCGTGTGCGCCTGCTGATCGCCCGCCAGCGCCGCCGCCACGTCACCGTTGGCCGCGCGCACGGCGTGCTGCACGAGCGCGATCGTCTCGGGGTTCCACATGTGGTACTCGCCATCGCGCCGCCAGGCATACACGCCGCCCACCGGCAGCAGGTCGTCGTGCGGCGCCGGGTATGCGCGCGCGTGGCGCTGCAACGCCTCGGTCGCGAGCACGCCCGCGCCGACGCCGCCGATGCGCGAAGCGGTGCCGGTGAAGTAGCGGTCGATCACCTCGCGCTCCAGCCCGACCGCCTCGAAGATCTGCGCGCCGCAGTAGGACTGGATCGTCGAGATGCCCATCTTGGAGATCGTCTTCAGCAGCCCTTTGCCGAGCGCTTTGATCAGGTTCTGCGCCGCCTGCTCGGCGCTGAGCGGCTCCTTTGCGCCGTTGTCGGCCGCGCGCACGACGCGCCCTTCCAGGCGACCGTGCAGCACGAGCTCGTCGAGCGTCTCGAGCAGCAGGTACGGGTTGATCGCGCTCGCGCCGTAGCCGATCAGCGTCGCGAAGTGGTGCACCTCGCGTGGCTCGCCGGACTCGAGGATGATCCCGGCGCGCAGGCGCGTGCCTTCGCGCACGAGATGATGGTGCACGGCTCCCACGGCCAGCAGCGAGGGGATCGGCACACGGCGCGGACCGATCAGGCGGTCGGACAGGATGATGATGTTGATGCGCTGCTCGATCGCCTCCGAGGCTTCGGCGCACACGCGCGCGATCGCCTTCTCCATCCCCTGCGGGCCCTCGGCGATCGGCCACGTTATGTCGATCGTGCGCGCCGAGAAGACGTCGTGGTCGACGTGGCGCAGCGTCTCGAGGCTTCGGTTGAGCAGGATCGGCTGGTCGAGCAGCAGCTTGTGCGCGTGCTCGGGCGTCTCGTCGAACAGGTTGCGCTCGCTGCCCAGGCTGGTCGCGAGGCTCATCACGATTTCCTCGCGGATCGGGTCGATCGGCGGGTTGGTCACCTGCGCGAAGAGCTGCTTGAAGTAGGAGAACAGCGGCGGCGCCTGGTCGGAGAGGACCGCCAGTGAGAGGTCGTTTCCCATCGAGCCGATCGGCTCGGCGGCGTCGCGCGCCATCGGCGCGAGCAGCACGAACAGGTCCTCCTGGGAGTAGCCGAAGGCGCGCTGGCGGGTGTGCATCGGCTGGTCTGAGATCGTGACCTGTTCGGAAGGCGCGAGCTCTGAGAACGGCACCGCGTTGCGCGCGTACCACTCGCCGTAGGGCTTTTGCGTGGAGACCTCGCGCTTGACCTGCTCGTCCTCGACGATGGCGCCCCGCTCCAGGTCGACGAGGAACAGCTTGCCCGGCTGCAGTCGCCCGAGGCGCTTGATCTCGCCGGGAGCGACGTCCATGATGCCCGTCTCTGACCCGAGCACGACGTGCCCGTCGGTCGTCTCCACCCAGCGGCCCGGTCGCAGGCCATTGCGGTCGAGCGTCGCGCCGACCACGCGGCCGTCGGTGAAGCAGACCGACGCCGGCCCGTCCCATGGCTCCATCAGGCAGGAGTGAAAGGCGTAGAAGGCCTTCAGGTACTCGGGCAGGTCCTCGCGATCGCGATAGGCCTCGGGGATCATCATCATCGCCGCGTGCGGCAGCGAGCGACCCGCGAGCATCAGCAGCTCGAGCACGTTGTCAAACGTCGCCGAGTCGGAGTTGCCCGGCGGCACGACCGGCAGGATCTTGCGCAGGTCCTCGCCGAACAGCTCGCTGCGCAGCTCGGACTCGCGCGCGCGCATCCAGTTGACGTTGCCCATCACGGTGTTGATCTCGCCGTTGTGGCAGATCACGCGGTAGGGGTGGGCGAGCTCCCAGCTGGGGAACGTGTTCGTCGAGAAGCGCGAGTGCACGAGCGCCAGCGCGCTCTTGGTGCGCTCGTCGCGCAGGTCTGAGTAGAAGTCGGCGAGCTGATAGCTGATCAGCATGCCCTTGTAGTTGAGCGTGCGCGACGAGCTCGAGGCCACGTAGAGCCCGCCGGTCTCCGACGCCATCAGCTCGCTCACGCGGCGGATCACGTACAGCTTGCGCTCGAACGCATCTTGGTCGAAGTCACCCTCGCCCGCCCCCACGAACAGCTGCCTGATCTCCGGCCGGCAGGCCCCGGCCACCACGCCGGTGTTCTCGGGGTCGACCGGCACGTCGCGCCAGCCAAGCAGCGTCTGGCCCTCCTCGCGGACGGTCCGCTCGAGCAGCCCCTGCAGCTCTGTTCGCGCGGAGGCGTCTGTCGGCAGGAAGCACATCAACACGCCGTAGCGCCCCGGCGCCGGCAGCTCGAAGGAGACGGTCGCGCGCAGCAGCTCGTCGGGCATCTGCATCAGGATCCCCGCGCCGTCGCCGGTGCACGGGTCAGCGCCCGAAGCGCCGCGGTGCTCGAGGTTCTCCAGCGCCGTCACTGCGCGCGAGATCACGTCGTGCGTGGCGAGGTTGTCCAGGCGCGCGACCATGCCCACGCCGCACGCGTCGTGCTCGAAGCGGGGGTCGTAGAGTCCGACGGCCTTTGGCGGCTGCTTGATGTGGGTAGTCATGACAGTTCTCCGAAGGGGCGGTGCCATCGCGACCGACGGCACACCCCGTAGGAACCTCGCCTGCAAAGACGGGCAAATACCTGAGGCGTAAACCGAAAGCGTAGCATCGACCGAGCCGCCGAATCCGCCCGCGAGACCGCCTTTTTGCGCCGCTCACTGCGCCAGCGTGGCGGCCTCGTCATACGAACACAGCGTCCCCCGGCCCGGGCATGTCTCACACAGCGCTCGCCGCGGATGCGAGCTGACGTCAAAGCGCTGCGCGCGGGCGATGCGCGCACGCATCTGCTCCTCCAGCTCGCGCCTCTGGGCGCGCTCATAGCGGGCGCTCACCCAGTCGCCCGGGCGATGCAGGAACCAATGCACGATCTCCACCCGCGGCGCTCCCGAGCGCAGCACCGCCAGGCAGTAGAGCAGGCGCTGCGCGCCGTACTCGCGCGCGACGAGCGCCTCGAGATCCTCCTTGCTCGACACGCGGTCGGTCTTGTAGTCGAGCACCAGCACGCCGCCGTCGGCCTCGCGCGCGAGCAGGTCGATCACGCCGCTCAGCAGCGGCTCCTCGGGGGCCAGCGAGAAGGAGAACGGATACTCGCGGTGGACGCTCGCGGCGAGCGCCACGCGCGCCGCGGGAGTGCGCGTCGCGGCCTCGCCCAGCACGGCCTCGCCCGAGAGCGCGCTCACGAGCTCGGCGACCTCCGCCCGCTCGGCGCCGCTGACACGTATCGCCAGTTCGCCCGCCGCGCGTGAGACGTCCTGCTCGGAGACCGGGCGCGGGTTTGCAAAGTCGACGGACTCGAGCAGCCGGTGCGCGAGCGTGCCACGCGCGCGCGCGCTCAAGCCGCCGCCGTCCTGCGCGCGCGACGCCGCGCGACGCTCGGGCATCGCGAGCACCCTTTCCAGGTAGTAGCGATAGCCGCAGCGCTCGAGCGCCGTCAGCGTCGTGTAGCTCAGCGAGTCGACCGACGCCTGCGCCGCCGCCGGCGCCGGGCGCGCGCTCAGCCCGCCGGGCCCCGAGGCGCCCGGCGGCTCGCCCGCCGGCCTCGCGACGGCGACCGCCGGGGCCGGCGTGCTCGCGCGTGGGCCTTGGTCGAAGGCCGCCTCGAGCCCGGGCAGCGTCGCCTGCGGCGGGGGGGCCTGCAGGCGGACGCGCACCTCGCTGTCGCCGCGGTCAAGCGCCTGGTCGAAGGTCGCCGACACACCCGCCGCCGCACGCGACGGCAGCTCGGCGCTGAGCGCCGTGGCCAGCCAGCCGATGGGGGCGCGCCGACGCGCTGATCGGGCCAGCGCGCGAAGTCCACGGCGCCGCTCAACAGCAGTCGCTCGCGCGCGCGCGTCATCGCGACGTAGAGGATCCGGTCCTCCTCCTCGGCCTGCGCGAGCCGGCGGCGCTCGCACAGCAGCTCGTAGTCGAGCGTCGCTTCGCGCTCGCCCTCCTCCAGGCGAGCCAAGCGCAGACCGACGAGCTCGCCGTCGACCAGCAGGTCGGGCACCGTCAGGTTCGGCCTACGCCCGAGGTCGGCCACGCACACGACCGCGAACTCGAGCCCCTTCGCCGCGTGCACGCTCATCAGGCGCACCGCGTCGGGCTCGACATCGTCGACCGGGGCATCGGGCTCTGATCGATCCGAGCCGGCCTCGCGCTGCTGCACGTAGTCCAGAAAGCCGCGCAGGTCGCGGCCCTCGCTGGCTTCAAAGCGACCGGCTAGACGCAGCAGCTTGTGGATGTTGGCCAGCCGCTGGCGCGCGGACGCCAGCTCGAGCAGCTGCTCGCGATAGCCGCTCTGGCCGAGCGCGCGCTCGATCAGCGTTGAGATCGGCCTGCGTGACGCGCCCGCGCGCTCGGCCGCGAAGCGCGCGTGAAAGCCCGCGAGCGCCTCTCGGTCGCGTGGCTCCAGGCGCGCGAGAGCCTCGCCCCCGCCGCCAATCGCCTCCCACAGCCCGCAGCGCCCGGCCCGTGCGCCCTCCGCGAGCAGCGCCAGCGCGTCGGTCGAGATCCCCACCAGCGGCGAGGCGAGCACGCCGAGCAGCGCCGGCTCGTCCAACGGGTTGGCCAGCGCGCGCAGATAGGCCAGCAGATCTGCGACCTGCTGGCGCTCCCAGAAACTGCCGACCGTCGCCAACGTGGACAAGCCCTGCTGCGCGAGCGCGCCCTCATACACCTCCATGTCAGAGACCGCGCGCAGCAGCACCGCGATCTCCCCGGCGCGCGCGCGCCCTGAGTCCACGAGCTGCGCGACGCGCGCCGCCAGCGCGCGAGCCTCGGCTTGGCGCCACAGCGGGCAGGCGGGCAGGCCGGCGGCGATCTCGCCCGCCAGGCGCTCGTCGGCCTCCCAACCGCCGCGCGCGGTCAACAGGAGCTCGACCGACGGCTCCCCGCCGCCGCGCGGCGCCGAGCGCGCGGGCGCCAGCAGCGGACCATCCTCGCCCAGGCGCCCGGCGAACGCCGCGTTGACGACGTCCAGCAGCGCGGGAAGGCCGCGGAAGTTGCGCGTCAGCACAAGGCTCGCGCCGCTTGCCGTCAGCTGCGCGCGGCGCGCGCGAAACAGCTCCACGTCGGCATGCCTGAACGAGTAGATCGCCTGCAGCTCGTCGCCGACCGTGAACAGGTTCTCGCGCGACAGCGCCGAGAGGATCTCAAGCTGGCGCGCGTTGGTGTCCTGGAACTCGTCGACCATCAGCAGGTCAAAGCGCTCAGACCACTGCGCCCGCACATCGGCGTGATCGCGTAGCAGATCGCGCGCGCCGAGCTCCAGGTCGTCGAAGTCGACCGCGCCGCGGTCTCGCTTGAGCCCCTCATAGCGATCACCGAAGCCGGCGAGCAACACGTCTAGCAATCCGACCGTCGCCGCGGCGGCCAGCTGGGACTGCTCGACGTCGCCGGGCTGCGGGATCCGCGGCGAGCGCTCCCCGCGGCTGCGAAGCTCGGCGTAGGCCGAGGCGAGCATCTGACGCAGCTCGTCGGGCCCGTAGGCGGCCAGCAGGTCAAGCCGCTCGGGAGATCCGTCGAGGAAGCCCGTGAGCGCGGCGTCGAAGGCGCGCTCGCGCAGCCGCGTCGCGAGGCTCTCGTCGAGGATCTCGAAGTCGGGGTCAAGGCCGGCCAGCAGCGCGCGCGTTCTCAGCAAGCGCACGCAGAAGCCGTGAAACGTCGACACGAACGCGAGCTCGCTGTCGCGTGCGGATCCGCGCGCTGAAAGCTGTGTCAGACGCTCGCGCACGCGGGCACGCAGCTCGCCGGCGGCGCGATCGGTGAACGTGATCGCGAGGATCCGCGAAGCCGTGATCCCGTCCTCGCGCACCGCTGCGACGAAGCGCTCGACGAGCACCGCCGTCTTGCCGCTCCCCGCGCCGGCCGACAGCAGCAGCTCGCCGCCGCGCCTGGCGACCGCCTCCTGCTGCTCGCCCGTCATGGCCCGTGCGCCGTCGCGCGATCGCGCGCTCATCGCTGCTCGCAGCGACAGATCGTCGGGTAGACACAGCCGCTTTCACCAAAGCCGCAGGTCCGCGGCCGTGCGCGCAGCTCGCCGCGACCGGCCTGCGAGGCCGCCTCGCGCGCGAGCGCCACCACGTCGTCGAGCAGGGCTCGCAGCTCATCGCGGTCGCGCAGGTCGGTGCGGTAGCCGCCCACCTGGCTGGTGTACTCGGCGTCCAGCGCGCCGCGCGGGCGCAGGTCGCCTCCGCGCAGCGGCTGATAGAGGCCGCCGACCGCCCGCAGGTCGAGCAGCTGCTCGACCGCCGCCATGTAGAGAGCCGCCTGCAGCGCGCCGTCGGAGACCCACTTGGCGCCGGGCGTGACGTAGGCGCCCTTGTAGTCATAGACGATCGCCGCGCCGTCACGCCCCACGTCGACTCGATCGATCCGCCCGCGCAGCCGCAGCCCACCACCGAGGTCCAGCGCCGCCAGCTGCGCCTGACCGTCGTCGGCCTCGTCGGCCTCGTCCGCGTCAAAGCCGAAGCCGAGCTCGAGGTGGGTCGGCTCCAGCGCGACCGCATCCTCATCGAGCTGCGCGGCAGCGCTGGCCGCATGTCGCAGGTAGCGCTCGAGGTCTGCCCGCAGGCGCCGCCGCGCCCCCGCGCTGCGCTGCGCCGTCACCGCAAGCTGAACCTCGCCCTCGTGGCGCCGCAGCGCCTGCTCGAGCAGCTCGCGCGCCAGCGCCAGCGTCGCCGGCGTCACGCGCGCCGAGCCGACCTGCTCACGCAGGCCCTGCAGCGTGTCCTTCAGCGCCGCATGTGCCAGCGAGCCACGCGCCAGCGGCTCCGCTTCGGCCTCCAGGTCGCGCGCGCTCAGCATGCGCTCCACGAACCAGCGCACCGGACAGCGCACCCACAGCTCGAGCGAGGACGCCGACCAGACGTGGTCCTGTAGCGACTGAAGCAACTGCTCGTCGAGCAGGTCGCCGGGCAGATCGCCGCCGGCACGCCCGCTGGTCAGCGGGCGCGGCCGTCGGTTGCCCAGCGCTCGCGCCGGCTGCGCGATCGGTCGCTCCGTGCGCTCGGCGGCGAGGTTCTCATCGAAGACGTCGCACACGTCGTCGATGAACAGCGAGCGCGCGCGCGGCGTGCCATCCTCCGCACTGGTGTGCCAGCTGAGCACGAGCAGCTGCTCGGGACGTGACACCGCGGCATAGAACAGGTAGCGCTCGGCCGCGAAGGCGTCCTCGTAGGCGCCGAGCCGCAGGCCGGAGGCCGCGGCGAGCGCGCCGCGCTCCTCGTCGGACAGCAGCGCCCGCTCGCGCGCCGGCGCTGGGAAGACGCCCTCCTGCAGGCGACAGAGAAAGAGCGCGCGCACGCGGCGCGCACGCAGCGCGAGAGGATCGAGCACGGCGACCGCGCCGGGCCGTGGCGGCGGTCCGCTGAATAGCGTCACGCCGCGCAGCACGTCGGCGAGCTGCTCGGGGTCGCCGGGCGCAAGCGACGGCGAACGGCGCGCCAGCTCGGCCAGCTCGCCCAACGCGCGCGCGCCCGCCGCCAGCGCGCGCGCCTCGTCGAGCTCGTCGTCGCGCAGCAGCGCCGCCTCGCCGAGCCGCGGGCGGCAGAACAGCCAAGAGAGCTCCCGATCGGCGCGCTCGATCATCGCGCGCGGCCCGCGCTGCACGGCGCCGCGCATGTGATCGAGCGCCTCCAGGCGCCAGTGGCGCTCCTCCCACATCGCCCGCGCCGCCGTCGCGCTCACTGCGCCGGCGCGCCGCGTGTCTGCCTCCAAGGCGTCTGCGAGCTCGAGCCGCGTGAGCACGCCCGGCGCGCGCAGCCAGGCGAGCAGGTCGTCCAGCTCGCCGCCGTCCCCGGCGCAACGCAGCAGCCCGACGAGCGCGCGTCCGGTCGCGGTGTCGGCAAAGGACCTGCGACGCGTCAGCGCGAAGGGGATCGCCGCGCCGTCGAACACGTCCGCGACGAGGTCGGCGACCGACCCGTCGAGCCGTAGCACGACCGCGATGTCCTCGGCCGCCATGCCCTGCTCGATCAGCCGCGCCACCTCGCGTGCGAGCAGCTGAAGCTCGGAGCGCTCTCCGGCGCCCTCCAGCATGCGCAGCGCCTCGCCGGATGACACGCGGGCGGGCTGGTCCTCGAACAGCGAGCGCTCCAGGTGGCTGAGCGCCTCGCGCGCCGCTGTCGAGTAGTAGGTCGCGAGCGCCGGCGGCGCCACATGCTCGTCGGCCAGCGGCGCGAGCGCCTGAAAGGTGGCGGCGCGCCCGGCGAACGCGATGCGCCCGGCCTCGAAGGTCAGCGACACCATGACCGGCGCGTCGACGATCGCGCCGAGCGTCTCGATCACGTCGAGCTGCAGGGCGTCGAGGTCGTCGAACCCATAGACGACGACCGGTGTCGCCGCCCAGAGGGCGGGGCGGCGGCGCAGCTGATCCAGCGCGCCGATCGCGCGCTGCTCTGGGTCCACGCGGCGCATATCGCGCAACGCGTTGTCGTAGTCGCCGTAGAGCTCGCCGAGCGCGCGCGTCGGCGCTGTCGCGCCCGCCCACTGCGAGAGCGCCTGGCGCAGACGCGCCGGCGACACGCGCCGCAGGCGCAGCTCGGCGACAAAGGCCTGCGCGCTCGGCACCAAGCGGGCGCCCGCGCGCGTGGAGTCCCTACCGAGCGCGCGCTGGGCCGCCACCGCGAGCACCCGCTCGCGAGCCACGGCGCCGAGCGCGGGCTCGTGCACGCCGCTGCGCCGCACGACCTCGTCGACCAGGTCGGAGAAGCGCTGCACGCGCGCGCCCAGCAGCGCCTGCTCGCCGGCCAGCTCGCGCCTGTAGAGCTCGACGTCGGCGCGCGTCGGCACGACCAGCAGCGGCTCCGCGCCGCGTGCGAGATGCGCTCGCACGGCCTCGATCGCGACGTGCGCCTTGCCCGCGTTCGCGGGTCCCGTGATCAGCGTGATCGGCATCGACGCCTATCGTGGCGGACCCGCCCGACAGGGCGCTCGGCTCGCCGCCGCGGCGCTCAGCAGCAGGTTGAGACGCTCATGCCGCGCTGCGCGCCCGCACGGCCTCGCCGGAGGCCTCCGCCTCGACCTCGGCCTCGGGCGGCTTGGCGCCCTCCTTGGCCCACGGCTCGTCGAACTCGACGCGCCATTTGCCCTCCTCGGTCTGCTGCAACGCCAGGCGCGCCCTGAAGCTGCGCCCGCTGCGACCGCGAAAGCCCGTCACGGGGCGGGCGGTGTAGCCCGTCTTGATCAGTTCGCGCGCGATCGCGACGGGAAGCGTCTTGCCCGCTTTGGCCTTCCAGATGACAAAGCCGCAGCCCGGGTCCTCGCGCGCCCAGCAGGAGTAGCCCTTGCGGTTCTCGTTGATCTCGTGACCGCAGACGGGGCACGGGCCGAGTTTCGCGCGCGGGATCTTCACCCCCGTGAGCTTCTCGTCGAGCTCGCCGACGGTCTCCTTGGCAAAGCCGGCGATGTCGCCCATGAACTTCTCGCGCGAGTCCTCACCGCGCTCGATCTTGCCCAGGCGATGCTCCCACTCGCCCGTCATCCCCGGCGAGGTGAGCGGGTGGGAGTCGAGCAGGCGGATCACGCTGCAGCCCTTCTCGGTCGCCACGAGCGCACGTCCGTCGCGCTCGATGTAGCCGACGGCTATCAGGCGCTCGATGATCGCCGCGCGCGTCGCCGGCGTGCCGATGCCCGAGTCCTTCATCGCCTCCCTGAGCTCATCGTCCTCGACGAGCTTGCCGGCCGTCTCCATCGCGCCCAGCAGCGAGGCGTCGCTGTAGCGCCGCGGCGGCTTGGTTTCCTTGCGCTCGCTCTCGATCTCCTCGGTTTGCACCTGCTCGTCTGCCGCCAGCTTCGGCAGCAGCTGGTTGGCGCCCTCGTCCTCCTCGTCTTTGGGCGCGGTATCGCTGGCCACCTCGTCATAGACCCCGCGCCACCCGGGCTCCAGCAGCAGCCGCCCGCGGGTCCTGAACACGTACCCGCTTCCCTGCGCCTGCACCGTCGTCTCGACGCGCGTGTTCTCAAAGACCGCCTCTGGATGGAAGACCGCGAGAAAGCGCCGTGCGACCATGTCATAGATGCGCCGGTCGTCGGCGCCCATTTTCTCGAGGTTGTGCTCGCTCTTGGTCGGGATGATCGCGTGGTGATCGGTGACCTTCTCGTCGTTTACCACCCGCCCCAGCGGCAGCAGGTCGAGGCCGGTCACGTAGGCGGCGGCCTTCGCGTACTCGCGGTGGGCGCCCACGAGCTCTGCCGTCGGCTTGATCTCGGCGACCATGTCTTTGGTCAGATAGCGGGAGTTGGTGCGCGGGTACGTGAGCGCCTTGTGCTCCTCATAGCAGCGCTGCGCCGCCGCGAGCGTCCGTTTCGCCGAGAAGCCGTAGCGCGTGTTGGCGTCGCGCTGAAGCGTCGTCAGGTCATAGAGCATCGGCGCTTTCTCGCGCTGCTCTTTCTTCTCGAGCTTGGTGATCGTGCCCGTCTTGCCCTCGCAGGCCCTGACGACCTGAAGCGCCTGCGCCTCGCTGGCGATGCGCGGCGGGCGCGTCTTTGAGTCTCCGCCGGGCGGCGCGTGATAGCGCCCCTCATAGACCCGCTTGCCGTCGGCCTGGAACTTCGCGTCCACCAGCCAGTAGGGCTCGGGGACGAAGGCCCTGATCTCCTCCTCGCGGCGCGCGACGATCGCGAGCGTCGGCGTCTGCACGCGCCCCAGCGAGACCGCGCCGTCGAAGGAGCTGCGCAGGCGGATCGTCGCGGCTCGCGTCGCGTTCATGCCGACGATCCAGTCGGCCTCCGAGCGCGACCTGGCGGCCTGCTCGAGCGGCGCGAGCTCAATCGCCGGACGCAGCGACTGAAACGCGGATTTCATCGCCGTGTTGGTCATCGAGCTCAGCCACAGCCGGCTGACCGGCTTGTCGGCCTTGGCCTTCTCATACAGGTAGGCGAAGATCAGCTCGCCCTCGCGCCCGGCGTCGCATGCGTTGACGACTTCCTCGACGTCGTCGCGTCCGAGCTGGGCGGTCACGACCGTCATCTGCTTGCGCGAGCGCTCGTCGCGCACGACCAGCTTGAAGTGGTCGGGCACGATCGGCAGGTCCTCCATCCGCCAGCGCTTGAACTTCGGGTCGTATTCGTCGGGCTCGGCGAGCTGCACGAGATGCCCGACCGCCCATGTGATCACGTGGTCTGGGCCCTCCAGCCAGCCCTCCTTCTTCTGAAACGGCCCGTCGAGCACCCGCGCGAGGTCCTGTCCCACGGAGGGCTTCTCGGCGATCACGAGCGTCTTTGACATCGCGGTCAGCGTAGCGGGTGAATGCTGGCCAGGACCGTCGGCTCCAGCTATCCCCCGACCGGGGCTCGCGCGTTACCGCCCCAGAACAGCTGCGTACCGAACATTCCGATCAGGTGCACGAGGATGATGTTGAGCACCATCGACTTGGCGGTCGCGCGGCCCACGCCGACCGGACCTCCGCTCGCGGTATAGCCGTAGTAGCAGCCGACGAGCACGATCGCGGTGGCCATCGCCATCCCCTTGATCAGGCTGAAGAGCAGATCGGTCGGGTTCTGAAACTGCCAGAAGACGAGCAGATAGCCGCCCGAGGAGACGAAGGCGAGCTGATCGACGATTGCCAGATAGGAAGCCAGATAGGCGACGCCGATCGCACCGATGTACATGAACGGCAGCACTATCCAGGCGGCCAGCAGACGCGTGGCGCACAGGAAGGTCATCGAGTTGATGCCCATGACCTCCAGCGCGTCGATCTCCTCAGAGATGCGCATCGCGCCGAGCTCGGCGACGATCCCCGTGCCGACCTTCGCGGACATCATGTAGCCGAAGGCATACGGAACCCCCTCGCGCAGGTTGCACCAGGCGGCATAGACACCGGCGTACGTGGGCGCGCTCAGCGACTGGTTGAAGTAGCCCGCGGCGATGCCGCATGGGCCAATGCCCGTGAGGAACGCCAGACCCCAGATGACGAGCGTCGAGTAGATGATCAGGATGCCGGCCTGGCGCAGCGTCTCGCCGAAGAAGCGAAACACGCGCAGGCCATAGACGTCGCGCACGACGTCGCCCATGAAGCCGGCGATCTCGCCGGTGCCCGCGAGCCATTCGCGTGGCAGCGCGAACAGTTCGTTCACTTGATCACCAGGATCTGCGGGTGGGTGGCCAGCAGCGTCTGGGTGAAGACGTAGTTGGTGAAGCCGATGGCGGTGATCGCGATCACGACCGCTTCGTTGACCGCGCGTCCGACGCCCTCGGCCCCGCCGGAGGCCGACATGCCCTTGTAGCAGCAGACGATCGCGATCAGCGCGCCGTAGATCGTCGTCTTCAGCGTCGAGCCCCACATGTCGGTCGTGTCGGAGTTCGCGAACAGCGTCGTCCAGAACGGCCCGAGCGAGCCCCCATTTAGAAGCTCGGCGAGGATCCCGCCGAACAGCCCGAAGAGGATCGCGTAGATGTTGAACAGGCCCGTGACGAGCATCAGGGCCAGGAAGCGAGGCACGACGAGGTTCTTGACCGGGTCCACGCCGAGCACCTGCAGCGCGTCGAGCTCCTCGCGCACCTTGCGCGCCCCGAGATCGGCCGTGATCGACGTGCCCGCCACGCCGGCGATCACCACACCGGTCACCAACGGACCGAGTTCGCGGATCACGATCACCACGAAGAATCCGCCCAGCCGATCCAGCGCCCCGATCAGGACAAGGAAGTTGGCCGCCTGAAGTCCTGGCGCCCCATAGGAGATCGCGACCGTCGAGATCAGCAGCGGAAACCAGCACAGCCGCAGCACGAACAGGAACTGCGAAACGAACTCACCGCCGTAGGGATAGGGCGGGCGCAGGGCAGACCGGATGGTTTTGCCCGTGAGGATCATCATGTCGCCGAATTCTTCGAGCAGGCCTCTCGCCGGCGCGAACGCCTTCGACGCGACGTCCGGAGTGCTGACGTGCGCCGGCCCCGCACCGCGCTGCCCGATCTCGGGCGACGACCCGTGATCCCATGCCATTGAATTAGTGTACTAGTTGACTGATACACCGTAAGACCGGCGATCGGCGCACTACCCTTGGAGAATGGACACCGAGGTCAAGGGCGGCGCGCCATTCGAGTTCGACAACCTCGCGATCGACCGCGACGCCGAGGTGCCGATCGGCGTGCAGCTCGCGTGGGCGCTGCGCTCGCGCGTCGCGGACGGAAGGTTCAAGCCGGGCCAGCGCCTGCCGGGACTACGCGACCTCGCCGA
The DNA here is from genome assembly GCA_963713385.1 of uncultured Solirubrobacterales bacterium. Lineage (GTDB taxonomy): Bacteria > Actinomycetota > Thermoleophilia > Solirubrobacterales > Solirubrobacteraceae > Palsa-744. Next base: position 220 of record CAVQLO010000006.1, on the reverse strand, counting down.
GGGGATCGGCGTCAACGTCAACACCGTGCGTGCCGTCTACCAGCGGCTGGAGGGTGAGGGACTGATCGACAGCCAGCAGGGCGTGGGAACCTTCGTGTCGTCTGACCGGCGAGGAGCTTCGCCCGTGGAGACGATCGCCGCAGACGCGGCGCGCGAAGCGCAGGCCAACGGGGTCGACCCGCGCGCGGTCGCAGCCGCCCTGTACGTCACGTCGGAGCCC
>CAVQLO010000005.1:0-255777 GCA_963713385.1 uncultured Solirubrobacterales bacterium | reverse complement strand
ATTCCTGCAGGCGCTCGTTGCCCGTGTCCGCGACAAACACCTTGCCCGAGGAGCTAACGGCTACGCCCTTGGGGGCAGAGAACTGCCCTTCGCCAGAGCCCGGCGTGCCGAAGGTGTTGAGGAAGGCGCCTTCTGCGCTGAAGACCTGCACGCGCTCTGAGCCCACTTCTGTCACGTAGACGTCGCCCGTGCTCGCTTCTGTGGCGATCGCGTAGGGCTGATTGGATTTGCCGCTGCCAGAGCCTTTTTCATCAAAGGCCCTGATGAATTTCCCCGCTGGTGGAGAGCTCCTGGACCCTGGGAGTTGGCCTCTTCAGAGACGTACAGGTTCCCGCCTTTGAGATCGCAAGGCCATAGGCCCGGCCAAGCTGTCCTTCGCCGCTCCCCCGAGGAGCCGAACTTCGTCAGTTCTGCTCCTTCAGAAGAGAACTCGACTATGCGGTCGCCTGCCGGGCCAACGGTGTTGAGCACCCAGACGTCGCCCGAGGAGTCGATCGCGATCCCGGTCGCGGTCAAGCAGCTGGCCGCCTTTCAGCGCCGAGGAGCCGAAGCTGCGCAGGTGTTCGCCTTGAGGGCCGAACTCCTGGACGCGGTGGTTGCCTGGGTCTGTGACGTAGACGTCGCCGGCGGAGTCTGAGGCTATGCCCCCGATGCCTTTGAACTGGCCTTCGCCGCTTCCTTCAGAGCCAAACTGACGCAGCAGTTTGCGTTCCGGGTTGAACTCGAGCACCTGATCGTTGGCCGACTCGCCGACATATATATCCCCACTTGGATCAAGCGCCACGGCGTTTGGTTCTGAGAAGCTTGCTTCGCCCTGGAAGTGGACGATGCTCGTCGTGTAGGTGGGCGGCGAGCCGGGTCCCCATTCCTCGATTTCGCTTGTTGGCCGTGTCTGCGACAAACACCTTGCCCGAGGAGCCCACGGCTATGCCCTTGGGGGCAGAGAGCTGCCTGCGCCAGAGCCAGGCGAGCCGAACGTGGTGACGAAGGCGCCTTCTGCGCTGAAGACCTGGACGCGCGCTGAGCCTACTTCTGTCACGTAGAGGTCGCCCGTGCCCGCTTCTGTTGCGATCGCGTAGGGCTGATTGGATTCGCCGCTGCCAGAGCCTTTGAGGTCGAACTGGCGGATGAATGCGCCCGCAGTCGAGAGCTCCTGGACCCTGGAGTTGGCCTGTTCAGAGACGTACAGGTTCCCGCCTGAGATCGCAAGGCCATAGGCCTGGCCGAGCTGGCCTTCGCCCGAGCCGTTTGCGCCGAACTTGGTCAGTTCTCCTCCTTCAGAAGAGAACTCGACTATACGGTCACCTGAGGCGCCGGCTGGGTTCAGCACCCAGACGTCGCCCGACGAGTCTATGGCTATACCGGTCGGGTCGAGAAGCTGGCCGCTTTTCAGCGCCGAGGAGCCGAAGCTGCGCAGGTGTTCGCCTGAGGGGCCGAACTCCTGGACGCGGTGGTTGCCTGGGTCTGTGACGTAGACGTCGCCGGCGGAGTTTGAGGCGATGGCGCCGATGCCCTTGAACTGGCCTTCGCCGCTTCCTTCAGAGCCAAACTGGCGCAGCAGTTTGCGCTCTGAGTTGAACTCCAGCACCTGGTCCTTGGCGGAGTCTGCGACGAAGATATCTCCGCTCGGGTCAAGCGCCACCGCGTCTGGTTCTGAGAAGCTTGCTTCGCCCTGGAAGTGGCTGAGGTTGTTGCAGAAGCCTTCTGCCGTGCAGCTTGGCGCCGGGAGGGTCGTGAACGTGCCGCGCCCTTCGTTTTTGCCGCCGGCGTTTTCGGCGACGATCCGGAAGAAGTAGGTGGTGTCGGCGCTCAGTCCGCTGACCGCCGCCGACTCCGAGACGACGCCTTCCGTGGACCCTGGCGGGGGAGTGCACGGCTTGCTGGAGCCATAGGCAGGCGTTGTGCCGTATTCGAACCTGCACACCGTTTCAGCGCCTTCCGGACCGACGAACCCGTTCAGCTGGGCCGAGGTCTGGGTGATTTCGCTCGCTCTTTCCGCTTCTGCGCCAGGCGCGTAGGGCAGCGTTTTGAACGTTTCGTCTGCGCCTTCGCTTTCACCGCCGGCGTTCTTGGCGACGATCCGGAAGTGGTAGGTGGTGTTCGCGAACAGTTCGGGGACGGTCGCCGACACGGACACCGCGCCGCTCCCGGACCCCGGGAGCGAGGAGCAGGGAATGCTGTTCGCTGCTAGGTACCCGTAGAATTCGTAGTGCTTGGCGGTGACGTATTCGAACTCGCAGTTGGTGACTTCGCCGCCATTGGGGTTGACCGTCGCGCTGAGCTTGGCCGTGGTCTGTGCGACTTCGCTCGCTTTTTCGGTTTTGACCGTGGGAGCTACGGAGGTCGTCTTGAGCGTTTCGTCTGCGCCTTTGCTTTCGCCGCCGGCGTTCTTGGCGACGATCCGGAAGTGGTAGGTGGCGTTCGCCGTCAGCCCACTGATGGACGCCGACACGGTGACTGCGCTTTCGCCCGAGCCAGGCGAGGGGCTGCAGGGCTTGCTTTCCCCGTAGGAGGCGGTGGGGCCGTATTCGAGCTTGCATTCGGTGACTTCGCCGCCGTTGGGGTTGACCGATGCGTTGAGCTTGGCCGTGGTCTGGGCGATTTCGCTCGCTTTTTCGGTTTTGACGGTCGGGGCGTTGGGCAGCGTTTTGAGCGTTTCGTCAGAGCCTTTGCTTTCACCGCCGGCGTTCTTGGCGACGACGCGGAAGTGGTAGGTGCTTTTGGCGCTCAGGCCGCTGAGCGAGGCCGACACGGTGACTGCGCTTTCGCCCGAGCCAGGCGAGGGGCTGCAGGGCTTGCTTTCCCCGTAGGAGGCGGTGGGGCCGTATTCGAGCTTGCATTCGGTGACTTCGCCGCCGTTGGGGTTGACCGATGCGTTGAGCTTGGCCGTGGTCTGGGCGATTTCGCTCGCTTTTTCGGTTTTGACGGTCGGGGCGTTGGGCAGCGTTTTGAGCGTTTCGTCAGAGCCTTTGCTTTCACCGCCGGCGTTCTTGGCGACGACGCGGAAGTGGTAGGTGCTTTTGGCGCTCAGGCCGCTGAGCGAGGCCGACACGGTGACTGCGCTTTCGCCCGAGCCAGGCGAGGGGCTGCAGGGCTTGCTTTCCCCGTAGGAGGCGGTGGGGCCGTATTCGAGCTTGCATTCGGTGACTTCGCCGCCGTTGGGGTTGACCGATGCGTTGAGCTTGGCCGTGGTCTGGGCGATTTCGCTCGCTTTTTCGGTTTTGACGGTCGGGGCTTCCGAGGTCGTCGTGAGCGTTTCGAACGTTTCGTCAGAGCCTTTGCTTTCACCGCCGGCGTTCTTGGCGACGACGCGGAAGTGGTAGGTGCTTTTGGCGCTCAAGCCGCTGAGCGAGGCCGACACGGTGACTGCGCTTTCGCCCGAGCCAGGCGAGGGGCTGCAGGGCTTGCTTTCCCCATAGGAGGCCGTCGGGCCGTATTCGAGCTTGCATTCGGTCACTTCGCCGCCGTTGGGGTTGACGCTGGCGTTGAGCTTGGCCGTGGTCTGGGCGACTTCGCTCGCTTTTTCGGTTTTGACGGTCGGGGCGTTGGGCAGTGTTTTGAGCGTTTCGTCTGCGCCTTTGCTTTCACCGCCGGCGTTCTTGGCGACGACGCGGAAGTGGTAGGTGCTTTTGGCGCTCAAGCCGCTGAGCGAGGCCGACACGGTGACTGCGCTTTCGCCCGAGCCAGGCGAGGGGCTGCAGGGCTTGCTTTCCCCATAGGAGGCCGTCGGGCCGTATTCGAGCTTGCATTCGGTCACTTCGCCGCCGTTGGGGTTGACGCTGGCGTTGAGCTTGGCCGTGGTCTGGGCGACTTCGCTCGCTTTTTCGGTTTTGACGGTCGGGGCGTTGGGCAGTGTTTTGAGCGTTTCGTCTGCGCCTTTGCTTTCACCGCCGGCGTTCTTGGCGACGACGCGGAAGTGGTAGGTGCTTTTGGCGCTCAGGCCGCTGAGCGAGGCCGACACGGACACAGGGCTTTCTCCAGAGCCCGGGGAGGGACTGCATGGCTTGCTTTCCCCGTAGGAGGCCGTCGGGCCGTATTCGAGCTTGCATTCGGTCACTTCGCCGCCGTTGGGGTTGACGCTCGCGTTGAGCTTGGCCGTGGTCTGGGCGACTTCGCTCGCTTTTTCGGTTTTGACGGTCGGGGCTCCCGAGGTCGTGTTGAGCGTTTCGAACGTTTCGTCTGCGCCTTTGCTTTCACCGCCGGCGTTCTTGGCGACAATCCGGAAGTGGTAGGTGCTTTTGGCGCTCAGCCCGCTGAGCGACGCCGACACGGCGACTGCGCTTTCTCCAGAGCCCGGCGAGGGACTGCAGGGCATGCTTTCCCCGTAGGAGGCCGTCGGGCCGTATTCGAGCTTGCATTCGGTCACTTCGCCGCCGTTGGGGTTGACGCTGGCGTTGAGCTTGGCCGTGGTCTGGCCGATTTCGCTCGCTTTTTCGGTTTTGACGGTCGGGGCGGCGATCACTATCGGCGCGCCGTAGGGACTGCCGAGGCCGGTGGGACCGTCGTAGCCGGTCCCGGCGGTGCACAGGTAGCTGCCGCTGCAGCTTCCGTCGCTGCCGGATGTGACGTCGTCGAGAACGCCCGTTCCATTTTGCGCCGCCTCCATATACAGCGCGTGGGCAGCGGCGAACGATTTCGTGTACGCGTTTGAAAGCGCCAACGTCCCCGCGATAAACGGGCTGGCGACGCTCGTTCCGGCGACGAGTGTCCAACCCGGTTCGGGCGACGAGAATTCTTTGGGCAGTTTGTAGGAGTCGGCGACGGACACCGGTGTTTCCTGGCTTGCGACCGCGGCGACGTCGTTGTTGGTCCGGTGGCTACAGCCTTTGTCGGTCTGCCACGCCGGCTTTTCCTCGAAGGCGCTGCAGCCGCTTCCCGTTTTGCTCCAAGCCGTCTCGGTCCATCCGCGTTTGTTCGAGGCGGGCGTGAGCGCGGTTCCGCCGACCGCGATCACGTTGTGCGAGGACGCCGGATACTCGACTCCATAGCCGGAATCGCCGGCGGACGCGGTGATCAGCACTCCGGGATGATTGAAGAACGAGTCGTCGCTGGTCTCACCGGAGGCCTCTTCGCCTCCATAGCTGTTGCTGATCTCTGTCGCCCCCAGCGTTGCGGCCTCGTCCTCGGCCGTATCGAGATTGGTGTTTTCGTTGTTTTCGGCCTCCACGAGCAGTAGGTGACATTTCGGGCAGGCCGCCGAGGCCATGTCGAGGTCGGTCGAGATCTCCACTGCCCAGCCAGCTTCGGCTTTGGGCAGTTTGGTCGTGCTGCCCGTCTGGCTGGCCTTCTTAAAGCAGCCATTCGCGCTCGTGCATTCGCTGAGTCCGTACTTCGCCCGGTATACGCCGAGGTCCGATTCCGCGTTTGGATCGTCGAAGGCGTCGACGATCGCCACCGTCTGTCCGGCTCCCGCTGAGGCCGACGGTAGGCCGTACGCGGACTGAAGGTCGGCCGGGTCGTAACCGCCGCCCACGCCGTGTCCGGAGAACGAGGGGCCGATCACGGCGGGGGGAAGCTGCCCCGACACCGAAGGCGTCGCCGACAACGAAGGCGTCGCGGAAGCCGGCACTAGGATCGAAAGGCACTCGGAGTGACCGCGGGTCGGTAGACCGCATACCGCGTACGGTTCGGTCTTTGATGGAGTCCACGAGAATCCCGCCCCCGCCGCCTGCGCCACCTGCGCGCAAGCGCAGCCAAGCACGACGGCCAGACAGGCGACGCCCCTCGCCGACCATTGCCTCGGCTTTGCGCTCATCTGCTGTCTCGGCTCGGTCTCATCGCGTCACAACCCCTAGGGCAACAGCCATTCCGCCACCCGCTTGTTGGCGGTGTCCGCCACAAACACGTTGCCCGTGGAGCCAACGGCTATGCCCCTGGGGCCAGAGAACTGCCCCGAGCCCGAGCCCGGCGAGCCGAAGGTGGCGACGAAGGCGCCTTCGGGGCTGAAGACCTGCACGCGCTCCGAGCCCACTTCTGTCACGTAGAGGTCGCCCGTGCTGGCTTCTGTGGCGATGCCATAGGGCTGATTGGATTCGCCGCTGCCAGAGCCTTTGAGGTCGAACTGGCGGATGAACGCGCCGGCAGTCGAGAGCTCCTGGACCCGTGAGTTTTCCTTTTCGGCGACATAGAGGTGCCCACCGGAGATCGCCAAGCCATAGGCCTGCCCGAGCTGGCCTGCGGCCGAGCCGTTTGCGCCGAACTTGGTCAGTTCCGCTCCTTCGGAGGAGAACTCGACGATACGGTCGCCTGACGCGCCGGCTGCGTTCAGCACCCAGACATCGCCTGAGGAGTCGATCGCGATCCCGGTCGGGACCAGCAGCTGGCCGCCTTTTAGCGCCGAGGAGCCAAAGGTCCGCAGGTGTTCGCCCGCGGGGCCGAACTCCTGGACGCGGTCGTTGCCTACGTCTGTGACGTAGACGTCGCCAGCGGAGTTCGAGGCTATGGCACCGATGCCTTTGAACTGGCCTTCGCCGCTTCCTTCAGAGCCAAACTGACGCAGCAGTTTGCGTTCTGGGTTGAACTCCATGACCTGGTCTTTGGCCGAGTCGCCGACGAAGATGTCCCCACTCGGGTTCACGGCCACGGCGTTTGGTTCTGAGAAGCTGGCTTCGCTTGATTCGTAGTGGACGACGCTTGTCGTGTAGGTGGGCGGTGAGCCCGCTGCCCATTCCTGCAGGCGCTTGTTGCCCGTGTCCGCGACAAAGACCTTGCCGGCGGAGGTGAGCGCGATGCCCTTGGGGTCAGAGAACTGCCCCGACCCAGAGCCGCCCGAGCCGAAGGTGGTGATGAAGGCGCCTTCGGGGCTGAACTTCTGCACGCGCTCTGAGCCCACTTCTGTCACGTAGAGGTCGCCCGTGCCCGCTTCTGTGGCGATCGCGTAGGGCTGATTGGATTCGCCGCTGCCAGAGCCTTTGAGGTCGAACTGGCGGACGAACGCGCCGGCCGTCGAGAGCTCCTGGACCCTGGAGTTGGCCTCTTCAGAGACATACAGGTTCCCGCCTGAAATGGCAAGGCCATAGGCCTGGCCGAGCTGGTCTGCGCCCGAGCCGTTAGTGCCGAATCTCGTCAGTTCTGCTCCTTCAGAGGAGAACTCTACGATGCGGTCGCCGGATGCGCCGGCTGCGTTCAGCACCCAGACGTCGCCCGAGGAGTCGATCGCTATACCGCTCGGGGCAAGCAGCTGGCCGCTTTTCAGCGCCGAGGAACCGAACGTCCGCAGGTGTTCGCCTGCGGGGCCGAACTCCTGGACGCGGTTGTTGCCTACGTCTGTGACGTAGACGTCGCCGGCGGAGTTTGAGGCAATGCCGCCGATTCCTTTGAACTGGCCTTCGCCGCTTCCTTCAGAGCCAAACTCGCGCAGCAGTTTGTTCGCTGAGCTGAACTCCAGGACTTGGTCTTTGGCGGAGTCGCCGACGTAGGTGTCCCCACTCGGGTTCACGGCCACGGCGTTTGGTTCTGAGAAGCTTGCTTCGCCCTGGAAGTGGCTGAGGTTGTTGCAGAAGCCTTCTGCCGTGCAGGGGGTCGTGAACGTACCGCGCCCTTCGCCTTTACCGCCGGCGCTTTCGGCGACGATCCGGAAGTCATAGGTGGTGTTGGCGCTCAGTTCGCTGATCGCCGCCGACTCCGAGACGACGCCTTCTCCGGACCCGGGCGGGGGAGTGCAGGGTTTGCTGGAGCCATAGGCGAGCGTTGTCCCGTATTCGAACCTGCACACCGTTTCAGCGCCTTCCGGACCGACGCGCCCGTTCAGCGTGGCCGAGGTCTGGGTGATTTCGGTCGTTTTTGTCGCTTCCGCGCCAGGCGGGAAGGGCAGCGCCTTGAACGTTTCGTCTAGGCCTTCGCTCGTGCCGCCGGCGTTCGTAGCCGAGATCCGGAAGTGGTAGGTGGTGTTCGCGGTCAGTTCGGTCACGGTCGCCGACACGGGCACCGCGCTGGTGCCGGACCCCGGGGGCGGGGAGCAGGAAACGGTGTGCGCTTCGAAGTATCCGTCGAATTCGAAGTGTCTGGCGGTGACGTATTCAAACTTGCAACTGGTGACTTCGCCGCCATTGGGGTTGACCGTCGCGTTGAGCTTGGCCGACGTCTGGGTGATTTCTTCCGCATGCCCGGTTTTGACCGTCGGAGCTTCGACGGTCGTTTTGAGCGTTTCATCGGCGCCTTCGCCGGTGCCGCCAGCGGCACCGCTGGCGTTCGTGGCGACGATCCTGAAGTGGTAGGGGGTGTTGGCGCTGAGGGAGCTGATCGGCGCCGACACAGCGACCGGGCTGCTGCCCGACCCCGGCAATTCAGTGCAGGTCACGCTTTTTTCATAGGGGACTTTGGGGCCGTATTCGAACTTGCAGCTGGTGACTTCACCGCCGTTGGGGTTCACCGTCGCGTTCAGCGTCGCTGACGTTCCCGTGACTTCGGTCGCTTTTTCGGTTTTGACCGTCGGAGCCGCGAAGAGTGTCTTGAACGATTCGATCGCACCTTGGGTTTTACCGCCGACGTTTTCGGCGACGATCCGGAAGAAGTAGGTGGTGTTGGCGCTTAGTCCGCTGACCGCCGCCGACACCGCGATGGGGCTGGTTCCCGACCCCGACAGGCCCACGCACGGCACGCTCGTGGGTTTTTCAAGCGATGGCGTTGTGGCGTATTCGAACTTGCATTCGTCGTGACTTCGGCGCCATCGGGGTTGACCGTCGCGTTGAGCTTGGCCGTGGTCTGGGCGATTTCGGTCGCTTGCTTGGTGACGACGGTCGGGGCGGTGTTCACGAACACCCACGCCGCGCCTACGTCGTAGGTGTCGGCGGGTCCGCCGATCAGCGCGGTGGTGGCTTCGGAGGAGAGCGCGACGCTGCTGCCGAAGCGGCCTTCTTCGCTCTCGCCGCCGCCGGTCAGCTTTGCGCCCTGCTGGGTCCACGTCGAGCCAGAGCGCGTGAACACCCAGGCCGCGCCGTGCGTTGAAGTTGTCGAAGGGCCCGCCGATCAGCGCAGTCGTGCCTTCGGCCGAGAGTGCGACCGCCTGGCCGAACCCGCCGTCGCCGCTCTCACCGCTGCCCGTGATCTTTTCGCCCTGCTGGCTCCAGGTCGAGCCCGAGCGTGCGAAGAACCACGCAGCCCCCGTGCGTTCGCTGTTGCCGGGGCCGCCGATGAGCGCGCCGGCGCCTTCTGACGACAGCGCCACGCTCGCGCCGAACTCGCCCTTGACCACCCCTCCCCGCTGCCCGTGAGCTTTCGCGCCCTGCTGGCTCCAGGTCGAGCCCGCGCGCGTGAAGGCGAAGGCCGCGCCGATGCCGGTGTTGTCGCGCGGCGCACCGACAAACGCGGTGTTGCCGTTGGCCGAAAGCGCCACGCTGAAGCCGAACTCGCCTTCGCCGGTCTCTTCGCGACTGCCCTGTTCGCCCGCCGACAGCTTGGCCCCCTGCTGGGTCCACGTCGAGCTCGAGCGCGTGAACACCCATGCCGCGCCGACATCGGTGAAGAAGCCGGTGCCAGGGTTGTCGTCGGGCCCGCCGATCAGCGCCGTGTTGCCTTCGCCAGACAGCGCGACGCTCTCGCCGAAGGCGCCGTTTTTGGCCTCCCCACTGCCGGTGAGCTTGGGCCCCTGCTGGGTCCACGTCGAGCCCGAGCGGGTGAACACCCATGCCGCGCCGGTGCCTTCGTGATCGCCGGTGCCCCCGATCAGCGCGTAGGTCGTGTTGCCTTCGGCCGACAGCGCCACGCTGGAGCCGAACTCGCCCGCACCGCTCTTCGCCCGCCGGTCAGCTTTGCCTGCTGGGTCCAGGTCGAGCCCGATCGGGTGAAGACCCAGACCGCGCCTGTGCTGCCTTTGTAGCCGGGACCACCGATCAGCGCGGTGTTGCCTTCCGGCGACAGCGCGACGCTGAAGCCGACTTCGGCTTTGCCCCCGGATTCGTCTACGCCGAGCTCGTTGCTGCCGGTGAACTTTCGCGCCCTGCTGGCTCCACGTCGTGCCCGAGCGAGCGAATACCCACGCCGCGCCGACGTCGCTGTGGACTCCGTCGAAGCCGTCGCCGTAGGCCCCGATCAGCGCGGTGCTGCCTTCGGCAGACAGCGCGACGCCTGCACCGAACAGGCCTTCGCCTATCTCCCCGTAGCTGCTGGCGGCCAGCTTCGCCCCCTGCTGGGTCCAGGTCGTGCTCGAGCGCGTGAAGACCCACGCCGAGCCGAGGTGTTTGCTGTCGTCCACGGCACCGAGCAGCGCGGTGGTGCCTTCAGAGGACAGCGCCACGCTGTCGCCGAACTCGCCTGCACCTTCAGTCTCTTCCCCGCTTTTGGCGGCGAGTTTCGCCTGCTGGCTCCACGTCGTGCCTTTTTCCGCGCGCGTGAAGACCCACGCAGCGCCGCCCTGTCTTCGAGCCCTTCGTTGCCCGGCGCGCCGATCAGCGCGTAGGTGGTGGCGGTTTCAGCAACAGAGGAAAGCGCCACGCTCGAGCCGAACTCGCCCTCGCCTTCCTCTTCGCCGCTTTTGGCGACCAGTTTCGCGCCCTGCTGGGTCCACGTGGAGCCCGAGCGAGTGAACACCCACGCCGCGCCGACGTTTTTGGCGTTGGAGGGCGCACCGGTCAGCGCGGTGTTGCCTTCTTTGCGCGACAGCGCCACGCTGAAGCCGAACTCGCCTTCTTCCGGTCTCTTCACCACTTTTGGCCACGAGTTTGGCGCCCTGCTGGGTCCATGTCCCGCTCGAGCGGGTGAACACCCACGCAGCGCCCGTCGTTTTCGGCGTTGTGCGGCGCGCCGATCAGCGCCGTGTTGCCTTCCGAGGACAGCGCCACGCTGAAGCCGAATTCGCCCGCGCCCGTCTCTTCCCCGCTTTTGGCGATCAGTTTCGCCTGCTGGCTCCACGTCGTGCCTTTTCGCGCGCGTGAAGACCCACGCCGCGCCCAGCGCCTTTTTCGGCTCCCGGGCGCGCCGATCAGCGCGGTCGTGGTGGCGCTTTCGGTCGACAGCGCCACGCTCGCGCCGAATTCGCCTCCGCCGGCCTCTTCGCCGACCTGGGCGGTGAGCTTCGCGCCCTGCTGGGTCCAGGTCGTGCCCGAGCGCGTGAAGACCCACGCCGCGCCGACCCCTTCGTTGTCGCTGCGGGCCCCCGATCAGCGCGGTGTTGCCTTCGGGTGACAGCGCCACGCTGTAGCCGAACTCGCCTTTGCCGCCGATCACCCCTTCGCTGACCTCACCGCGGCCGGTGAGCTTTGGGCCCTGCTGGGCTCCAGGTCGTGCCCTTTGCGGGCGAAGCACCCACGCCGCGCCGACGCCTCGCTGTTGTCGCCGGAGCCGCCAATCAGCGCGGTCGTCGCCCCCGAGGAAAGCGCCACGCGTGGCGCCGAAGAGGCCCTCGCCGTCTCTTCGCCGCTTTTGGCGGTGAGCTTTGCGCCCTGCTGGGTCCAGGTCGTGCTCGGACGCGTGAAGACCCACGCGGCGCCGGCGCCGGAGCTGTCACCCGGGGCGCCGATCATCGCGTAGGCGGTGCCGCCTTCGGCGCCACAGCGCCACGCTGACGCCGAACAGCGCCTTCGCCGATCTCTTCGCCGCTTTTGGCCGTGAGCTTCGCGCCCTGCTGGGTCCAGGTCGTGCCCGAGCGGGTGAAGACCCACGCGGCGCCGGCGCCCGTGCGTTGTCGCCCGGCGCCGCCGATCAGCGCGGTGTGTGCCTTCCGCGGACAGCGCCACGCTGCAGCCGAACTCGCCTTCGCCGCTCTCTTCGCCGCTTTTGGGGGTGAGTTTTGCGCCCTGCTGGCTCCAGGTCGTGGCTTCTCCGAGCGCGTGAAGACCCACGCGCGCCCGCGTCTTTGCTGTTGTCGGGCGCCCCGATCAGCGCGTAGGTCGCGGTCGTGCTGCCTTCGGTCGACAGCGCCACGCTGTCGCCGAATTCGCCTTCTTTTCCGGTCTCTTCGCCGCTTTTGGCGACTAGTTTCGCGCCCTGCTGGGTCCAGACGCCGCTCGCGCGCGTGAACACCAACGCAGCGCCCGCCCTCCTTCGTTGCCCGGGGCGCCGACCAGGGCGGTGTTGGCTTCTTTGCCGACGGCCAGCGCCACGCTGTAGCCGAAGGCGCCGGCTTCTTCGGTCTCTTCTCCGCTTTTGGCCGTGATCTTCGCGCCCTGCTGGCTCCAGACGCCGCTCGTGCGCGTGAAGACCCACGCCGCGCCGATGCCTTCGTTGTCGCCCGGGGCGCCGATCAGCGCGGTGTTGCCTTCGTCGGACAGCGCGACGCTCGCGCCGAAGTCGCCGGCGCCGCCCTCGCCGCCGCCGGTCAGCTTCGCGCCCTGCTGGGTCCATGTCGTCGCCCGAGCGCGTGAAGACCCAGGCCGCGCCCACGCCTTCGTTGTCCGCGGGGCCGCCGATCAGCGCGGTGCTCGCCTTCCGGCGGACAGCGCCACGCTGAAGCCGAACGCCGCCTTCTTCGCCTCGCTCGCCCGCCGCCGGTGAGCTTTTCGCCCTGCTGGATCCACGGGTCGATCCGCAGCGGGTAGCGCGCACCGCGCGTATCGACGCGCAGCAGCAGCCGCCGCCCTGCAGCACCAGCCAGCTGTGCAGCGTGCGTCCGCGCGCGTCGGTGGCGCTGTGACGCCGCCGTAGCGCAGCACGGGCCCGCCCGCCGGTCTGCAGCGTGATGCTCTGCCCGCCGGAGCCGAGCGAGACGCGCATGCGCGCCCGACAGCGCCATCGCGAGCGTCAGCGGCCCGCGCCGCGACCCCGGGGAGCGCGCGCGGGATGGTGAAGCCCTGCTCCAGGCCCGATCGGCCCGTTGACGTACCATTCGCTCAGGCCCGGCGTGGGCATAGGCGACGCGGTTGGCCTTCGCGCGCGGCGCGACGCTGCCCGATCGCCTCAGCGAGCTGCCGTAGCCCGCCGCGCGCAGGCTCAGACCGACGCGCGCCGCGCCCGAGCCGAGCGACACCCCGGACGGTGTCGAAGCGCAGCGCTCAGATGCTGCGCCGGACTGTTCGCCGCCGCAAGCACCCGCCCGCGCGAGCGTGCACCTTGTAGGCGGGGTCTTCGGCGCCGAGCGCTTCCGAGACCGGTCCTCGCGCCACGGCGGGCAGGCTGGAGAGTCCTTTGACGTGCGAAGCGCGCGCGGCGCGACCGTGCGACGAGGCGCCGGGTGAAAGCTGCAACGACGGGCGCAGGCGCGCGACGGGCGCCCCCGAGTGGCCGTGCGCGGCGAGTCCCAGATACAGCGCTGCTCCGAGCGTGAGCGACAGCAGCGACGCGGCCAGCAACCCGCGCCACGAGAGCCTCCGCGACGCGACCTGCACGGGCACAGCAGACACCTCGAACCCTCCCTCCATGGACACTGAAAACGACCCTCCCTCATAGTCTCCAGTCGCGACAACACCCCTACCCGACTGGACGCGCGGCCAACAGTAACGGGTCGGCTCCGGCGAGTCAACCCTCAACCGTCTGCGTTCCGGCGCCCGCCCTCCGATCAGCGATCCGCTACCTCCGGCAGGCCGTCGCGCCGCGCGCGCAGCCTGGTCCTGACCCTGAACGCCACCCCCCAGGCCGCGAGGGTCCCCGCGGCGACCAGCGGCCCGTAGGCGGGGATCACGAAGCGGTAGTCATAGCCCTTGGTCAGGATCGGGAGGAACAACAGTACGAGGGCGGTGAGCGAGAACAGCGCCGTCGGCGCGCGCGTGCCGCGGACCGCCAGCCACGGGCCGCTCACGCACAGCGCCAGCAACAGCACCATCCATGCGCCGTCCAGGCGCGTGATGCGCTCCCATTCCACGAACGGGCCGATGTCGCCGCGATGCGGCGAGGAGTCGTGTGGATAGAGCAGGTGCTGCCAGAAGGTCGACGAACTGGTTCTTGCCGCTGTGATAGTCGGGCCCGTACAGCAGGAATGAGACCAGTTCCTTGGCCGACAGGTCGCTGTAGGAGACGTGGTCGGGGTCGACCAGGCGGATCGTGTCCAGCCAAACGGCGTGCAGGTAGGCGAGCGGCTGGCCGAGGATCGCGGCCTCTGACCACTTCTGCAGCAGCGCCATCGCGTGCGGATATTCCGAGAAATCATACGGCGGGCCGAACAGCTTTTGCGCAGGCGATCCGGTGTTGTAGATGTAGTCGTTGCCGGCGCTGCGATAGCCGCGCAGCGACGGCGGCGTCGCTTGGCACAACGCCGCGGTGCCTGGCGGCGGGGTGAACTTCGTGCAGTCCGCCCACGGGCCCACGCGGCCATACAGGTTCCACGCGTTGTTGGTCGTCAGCCCGCTCAGGCCGGAGGCGGCCTGGCGCCACTCGATGTAGGCGCCGACGGTAGCCAGCGAGACCGCCAGCGAGAGGGCGGCGATGGCGAGCGTCCGCCGCGTGGGCCGTCCGACGCTGAACAGAAGCCAGCCGGCGATGACCGCCGCGTCGGCGATTCCCGCGCCCCTCGGTCCCACACGCACAGGCCCGCGACAGACCGGCGGCGGCGGCCCACCACGCGGCTCCCCGCGAGGCCCGCACCGCGCAATAGAGCATCGCGATGATCAGGAAGATGAACAGGGCGTCGCTCAGCGCGGCGTGCTCGAGGAACAGCTCATCGCCCGCCAGCGCGATCGCCGCCGCGGGAACCAGCCCCAACCAGCGCGGGCCCCCGCTGCGGCGTACCGCGCCGAACAAGAGCGCCGCGGCGAGCAGTCCGAGCGCGTGCTGGACGATCGTGACGAACAGCAGGTGCGGCGTGATCGCATGCAGCACGCGCAGGAACATCGAGTAGCCGACCGTCCTGATCGGGTCCGTCCACAGCGATTCCACCGAGTCCTGGAAGTAGATGCCCGTGTCCGAGTAGCCGACGATGGCCGGGCTCCAAACGAGCGTCAGCCAGACGCGCAGGGCAAGCCCGACCGCGAGCAGCGCCAGCAGGACCCACAGCACGCGGTCGTGCGCGAACCCCCTGGCCCGGCTCGACAAGTCCGCCCTTGAGAGGCGCACCCGGACCCCCCGCCCCTACACTGGGCCAGCCGTGTTGACGCTCGGTGCGTCGGCGTAGAAGCGTAGGTCGCGGTCAGACCCTCGCGCAGATCGACCCGCGGCTCCCATCCCAGCGTCGCTGCGCAGCCGCGTCGAGTCGAGCGCGCTGCGCGTCAGCTCGCCCGGACGCAGCGGTGCGAACGACGGCTCGACGGCGAGCGGCGCAAGGCTCTGCAGCACCTCCAGCAGATCGAGCACCGAGCTCTCGCTGCCGCGACCGACGTTGAACGTCGCGGCCTGCCCGGCGCTCGGCGGCCAGCGCGAAGGCGCTCGCGACGTCCCCGACGTATATGTAGTCGCGCGTCTGAAGGCCGTCGCCGAAGACGGTGGGCGTGCCTCACGCCGGCGCAGCAGGTCGCTGAAGATCGCCACCACGCCGGCCTCGCCTTTTGAGTTCTGGCGCGGGCCGTAGACATTGCCCAGGCGCAGCACGACGTTCGGGATCGCCGTACAGCCGGCCCCATGTCCCGACGTAGGCCTCGCCGGCGAGCTTCGATGCGCCGTAGGGCGACAGCGGCTCGGCCGGGCGTCGTCTCCGGGCTGGGAAGCGGCGCGTTCTCCCCATACAGCGCGCCGCCTGTCGATGCGAACACCACCTTCGCGCGCCACCTCCCGTGGCGGCCTGCAGGACGTTGAAGGTACCCTGCACGTTGACCGAGAGGTCGCGCTCGGGCGATTCCACGGACACGACGACGCTCGCCTGCGCGGCGAGGTGACAGACGACGCTCGGCGCAAAGGAGGACACGACCCGCAGACAGATGCGCCGCCATCCACGATGTCAAGCCGCTCCAGCCGCGCGCCCGCCGGCACGTTTCGCTCAGATCCGGTCGACAGGTCGTCGACTATCACAGACCTCATACCCGCGCGCCAGCAGCGCGTCGGCGACGTGTGAACCGATGAAGCCCGCACCCCCTGTCACGACGGCTCGCCGCTCGCCGCTCATGTCAGATTCGTTTCGCCGCTCATCGCGCACAAGCTAGCAAGGCGCCGCGCGATCGCGACTTCCCGAAGCCGCGCATGCGCGGCGACGGCCGGGCGCGGTGCGAGCGGTCGTTCAGACCGCATCGAAGCCCCGCGTCGAGGGTTAGATGAAGCGGTCAACCGGTGTGGGGAGCCAGGTCAGGGGCCTCGTCCGATCAACCGTTGGGCCACACCAGGGCTGGACGGCGATTGCACCAGCTCGTCCCTGAGACAAACGATGCGTTGACAAGGAGGCAAAGATGCATCAAGCCAAGCTCCCACCCAGATTCGCCGCCGCGATCCTATGCGGTTCGCTGACAGCCGCGGCGCTGCTCTGTCTGCCGGTCGCCGGCGCGCTGGCGTTCAAGCACTCCAGTCCCAGCGGCCGCTGCGCGGTGAACATCAACGTCGCGCCGCGACAGATCACCGCCGGCGACTCGATCGTCGTATTCGGACGGCTGCGCTGCCACGGCGCCGGCGCATCCGCGGGCAAGACGGTCACGCTGCACGAGCACACCATCGGAACGTTCGGCTCGAGCATCGTGGGATCGACCAGCACCGAAGCGCTTGGCTTCTATGAGCTCACGCTGGCCGGCGTGTCCGCAAACGCCGAATTCTTCGTCACCAGCCACGGCGCGGCGAGCGGACGGCGCACGGTGAAGGTCTCCGCCGAGGTGACGCTTGGAAGGTCCTCCGGAAGGCACGCAGCTGCTCACCGGATCGGCCAACCGCGTCACGTTCAGCGGCACGGTCAACCCGGCCGACGTCGGCGCGCGCGTCGTGCTCCAGCGCCAGAACGCGCTGACCGGCAACGAATGGCACCGCATCGACATCGGCACCGTGCAGAGCGGCGGCGGCTTCTCGATCGCGCACACCTTCCGCGTGCCCGGCGACGCGAACCTGCGCGTGCTCGTGCGCAGCCAGGGTCGCAACGTCGCGAGCCCCTCAAACGTACTCAGCTATGAGATCTCACAGGCGCAGAACACGCAGCTGACGATCGACGCCTCCGCCGATCCGATCCCCTACGGCGAGAGCGTGACGATCTCGGGGACCGATTCCGCCGGAGCCGGCCAGCCGGTGACGCTGTTGGCGCACACCGCCCGCCAGCAGGGCTTCGCGCCGGTCGCGGAAGTCGGCACGACGAGCGGCGGCGCCTACACGTTCGCGCCGCAGACCCCGGTCAACAGCACCTTCTACGAGGTCAAGGCCGGTCGCCATCTGCACTCCGCGGTGCTCTATGAGGGCGTCAAGGACGTGCTCATAGACCCGACCGTCTCTGAGAGCTCGGTTCGGGCCGGGCGGGCGCTGACGTTCTCGGGCGCGGTGGCTCCCGACCACAGCGGCCACGTGATCTACCTCGAGCGCCAGAACGCGTCGGGCAACGGCTTTCACGTGGTCGAGATCGCGAACGTGCAGCCGGGCTCGGTCTACTCGATCTCCCACACCGTGTACGACACCGGCACGAAGGTCTTCCGCGTGTTCATCCCCGGTGGGCCCGAGAACGAGGGTGCGGCGAGCCCGCCGTTCACGGTCACCGTCACCCCCGCGGCACTCGCCGGGCTGACCGGCGAAGCGCCCGGCAACACCTCCCAGCCGGGCGAAGGACAGGTCTAGCGAGCCAGACCGCGGGAAGGTGATGCACGCGAGTGGCCGCTCCCCAGGGGCGGCCACTGCGTTCTCTAGGCGGCCACCGCGCGCGACTGCAGGTGAGCTCCGACCTTGCGCTTGACGCGCTGCAGCGCGTTGTCGACGGTCTTCGTGTCGCAGCCGAGGCGCACGCCGACCTCCTCGTAGGAGCAGCCGTCCAGGTACAGCGTGAGCACGCGGCTCTCGAGCTCTGACAGCACGCTCGACAGGCAGCCGACGAGCGCGCGCAGCTCCTCCGCGGAGATCGCCTGGTTGACCGGGTCGTGGACCGTCGGGCCCGGCAGCAGCTGGTCGAGCGTCGGCACGTCCTCTCCGGCGCCCGCCGGCGAGGAGGAGAACGAGACGTACTGGTTCAGCGGGGTGTGCTTGTTGCGCGTCGCGGTCTTCACGGCCGTGATGATCTGGCGCGTGATGCACAGCTCGGCGAAGTTGCGAAAGCTCGACTCGCGATCTGAGCGAAAATCGCGGATCGCCTTGTAGAGGCCGACGAGCCCCTCCTGGATCAGATCGTCGGCGTCGCCGCCGGCCAGGAAGTAGGACGAGGCCTTCAGGCGCACGAAGCTGTGATAGCGCCTGACCAGTCGGTCGTATGCGTTGCGATCGCCGCGCTTTGCGAGGGCGATCAGAAAGCCATCATCAACCTTAGGTTCAGGGTGATGGTTTTGGGGAATTCTTGCCACGAGCAGATCCTTTCTCGAGGGCCAGCCCATGTGCTGGGAAGGCCCCGATCTAGGGAGCCGCCCCGCGAAGAGCAGCTCCAACCTTGCTCAGTGGCGCACTCCTCCCCTGGCGCCAAAGCCATAGATACCGCCTCCCCAGGTCTTTCAACCTTAGGTTCAGCGTTATGTGGGCGCGAGCCTTGCACAGTCTCCGGATGTTGTCAAGACCCGCGCTCGCGGCTCTGCAAGATCTCATACAGCAGCGCGGCCGCGGCCGCGCTGACCCCGAGCGACTGCACATGGCCCAGCTGTGGCAGGCAGATCAGCTGATCACACGCGTCGGCCACGCGCGGGCGCAGCCCGCGCCCCTCGCTGCCGAGCACGAGCACCATGCCCGAGCCGCGGTAGTCGGGCTCGTCATAGGCCACGGGCCGCGTTCCCGCGCCCTGCGCCTGCGCGTCGGGAGCACTGGCTCCATAGCACCAGCAGCCGGCCCCGCGGGCGTCGGCGAGAAAGTCCGCGAGATTGCGCACGCGCGCCACGCGCAGGTGCTCGACCGCGCCCGCCGAGGCCTTGCAGACGGCCGGCGTGATCGCCGCCGCGCGACGCTCGGGCACGACCACCCCCGCCGCCCCGACACACTCGGCGCTGCGACAGATCGAGCCGAGGTTCTGCGGGTCCTGCACCTGATCGAGCGCCACGATCAGCGGCTCAGCGCCGGCGAGGATCTCCTGCGCGCCGGCATACGGATAGGGACCGGCGTCCGCGCAGATCCCCTGGTGTGAGACAGAGCCGCAGCGACGCTCGATCTCCTCCGCCGGTGAAACCCGCACGGCGACGCCCGAAAGCCGCGGCTCGCGTGCCGCGCCGGCCGTCGCCCACACCTCGCTAACGGCGTGTGCGCGTCGCCCTGTGAGCGCCTCGGCGACCGGGTTTCGGCCGTAGATGATCACCTCGCAAGCAGCTCGAAGCCGCCGGGCGCGTCGCGAACCTCCCAGCCGAGCGCGCCGATCTCATCGCGCAGCCGGTCGGCCGCCGCGAAGTCACGCGCCTGGCGAGCCTGCTCGCGTTGCTCGGCGAGCTCGCGCACGGCGTCGGGCGCCTGCTCGGCGGGCACGAGCAAAGACTCCAGGCCGAGCACCGCGAGCATCTCGCGCAGGTCCTCGTCCCCCGCGACGCCGAGCTGGCCCGAGGCCTTGAGCCACTCGTTGAGATGGGCGAGCGCGAGTGGCGTGTTGAAGTCCTCGGCGAGCGCGGTGAAGAAGCTGTCGCGCAGCGCTCGCAGCTGTCGCTGATCCTCTGCGCTTGCATAGCTGCTCGCCCCGGGGCCCAGCCGGCGACCGGCTTCTCGGATGCGGGCCACGTTCGCGCGCGCCTGCTGCAGCGTCGCCTCTGAGAACGCGAGCGGCTGGCGGTAGTGGCCGCTGACGAGATACATCACGACCGCCTGCGCTCCGTAGCGCTCGATCACCTCGTGCAGCGGCGCGATGTTGCCGAGCGACTTGGCCATCTTCTCGCCGGTCGACTGGATCATCCCGTTGTGCATCCACAGCCGCGCGAGCTCCTGCCCGCGCGCCGCGCGCGTCTGGGCGGCCTCGTTCTCGTGGTGGGGGAAGACGAGGTCAGAGCCGCCGCCGTGGATGTCAAAGCCGACACCGAGCAGACCCTCGGCCATCGCCGAGCACTCGATGTGCCAGCCCGGTCGCCCCGGACCCCAGGGCGACTGCCAGACGGTGTCCTCGCCCGGCTTGGCGGCCTTCCACAGGGCGAAGTCCAGCGGGTCGCGCTTGCGGTCTGATCCCTCCAGGCCCTCGCCCTGGTCCATGTCGTCCAGCTGGCGATGCGACAGGCTGCCGTAAGCGGGGTCCGAGCGCACGTGGAAGTACGACGTCGCCGTCGGCCGCGTAGGCGTGCTCGAAGCGGACGAGC
Organism: uncultured Solirubrobacterales bacterium; assembly: GCA_963713385.1. GTDB lineage: Bacteria > Actinomycetota > Thermoleophilia > Solirubrobacterales > Solirubrobacteraceae > Palsa-744. The sequence goes on along the minus strand of CAVQLO010000005.1, from coordinate 235,624 downwards.
GCCTCGATGTAGTCGATTATCGGCTGCATCGTCTCAGACGCGAGCGGCTCGTGGTCGGGGCGCCCGAGCCCCAGCGCGCTCGTGTCGGCGACGTACAGCTCGGTCATCTTGCGCGCGAGCTGCTCGCTGGGGCGCCCCTGCGCGCGCGCGGCGTCGTAGATCTTGTCGTTGACGTCGGTGATGTTGATCACCAGCGTCACCTCATAGCCGGCGTGCTCCAGGAAGCGCTTGAGCAGGCTGAAGATGACAAACGGCCGCGCGTTGCCGATGTGGATGCGGCTGTAGACGGTCGGCCCGCAGGCGTAGATGCCCACGCGGCCGCGATCGCGGGGAACCAGCGCCAGCGGCTTGCCGCTGCGCGTGTCGTGCAGACGGATCTCTGCCATGGCGCGCCAACCCTAGCGGTCGCCCTGCGCGCGCCGCGCGTCAGCCGCGCTCGCGCAGGCTGGCGACCGCCATCGCCGCGACGCCCTCGCCGCGCCCGACGAAGCCGATGCCCTCGCCGCTGCTGGCCTTGACGTTCACGCGCGCGGGCGAGACCGCGAGCACCTTCGCCAGGCGCTCGCGGATCGCCGCCTTGTGCGCGCGTCAGGCGCGGCGCTTCCATGACGACGGTGCAGTCGACGTTGACTATCTGAAAGCCCCCGTCGGCGACGTTCGCCACGACCTGCGCGAGCAGCGTCGAGCGAGTCGGCGTCGCGGTAGCGCTCGTCGCTGTCGGGGAAGAGCTCGCCGATGTCGCCCAGGCCGGCCGCGCCGAGCAGCGCGTCGATGATCGCGTGCGCCAGCACGTCGGCGTCGGAGTGCCCTTCGAGCCCCACGCTCGGCCGCGATCTCGACGCCGCCGATCACCAGCCGCCGACCCGGCCGCCAGGCGATGGGAGTCATAGCCGATCCCGATCGGGCTCATCGCGCGCCGCCGCCCCGTCGCGCCCTGGCCCTGCAGCGGCGCATCGGCTCCGATCGGCGCAAGGCGCCGCTCGCGGTGCTCGAACACGCACAGCTCGCGCACGCCCACGCGCGCAAGCAGCGCGAGCGCCTGCGCGTAGTCAGCTCCCACGTCCTGCGGGCGGTGCGCGTCGCTTGAGAGCGCGACGGGAGCGCCCGCCCGCACGCACATCTCCAGGAACTGCCTGCGCCGGGTAGAGCTCGCCCGCGCCCTTGCGCAGGCCCGCCGTCGAGACCTCCACGGCGATGCCCGACTCCGCGATGCCCTCGATCGCGAGCTCATAGAAGCGGCGCAGGTCGCCCTCGGGCCGCGGGCGCCGTGCGCCCCACACCTTCACGAGGTCGGGGTGCGCGAGGATGTCAAACAGGCCGCTGGCAGGCCGCCTGGCCGAGCGTCTGAAAGTAGCGTCGCCAGACCTCCTCCGCGTCGCGCCCGGCCCGCCCACACGCCGTGATCCTCGGTGTCGACCGCCTCATCGCCGAGGAAGTGCACCGAGCCGACGACGTAGTCGAAGTCGCGCGCGGCGAGCAGAGCGGCCATCTGCGACTCACGCCCGGCGACGAAGTCGGCCTCGATCCCCAGCCGCAGGTCGGTCTGCTCGCGCACGAACGCGCAGTACTCGTCGAGGTCGTCGAGCGCGTTCTCGCGCCAGAAGGGGTGCTGCCAGACGTCCAGCGCCTGGGTGAAGCGATGCACGTGCTCAGCGACGCCGAGCTCGGCGATCCCGCGCTCCTGCGCCACCGCGCGGTAGCGACGCACGTTCTCGCGCGTGAAGTACTCGGCCGCCGTCGCGTGCAGGTCGTCGGGACGCAGGTGAAGGTGGTAGTCGGTCAACACCGTGGGCGATTCAACCACTCGCGGCGTCGGCCCGCGCGGCGCGGCGCGCCAGCAGCACCTCCGCCAGCTGCCAGGTCGAGCGCCGTCGTCACCTTCAGGTTCTCCGCGCTGCCCGCCACGACGAGCACCTTCCCGCCGGCGCGCTCGATCAGCCATGCGTCGTCGGTCGCCTGCGCGAGCACCTGCGCCGACACGTCCAGAGCGCGTTCCAGAGCTCCGCGGCGAAAGACCTGCGGCGTCTGCACCGCCCACAGGCCGCTGCGATCCAACGTCTCGCGCACCACGCCCGGCATCGTCGGTGCGCTTGACGGTGTCGGTGACCGGCGCCGCCGCGATCGCCGCATCGGCGCCGGCGTCCTCGTCAAGTCGCGCGAGCACGCGCCGCGCGAGCTGCGCGGTGACCAGCGGGCGGGCGGCGTCGTGCACGAGGATCGCGTCCGCCCGATCTCCGCCGCCTGCCGCCTCGAGCGCCCTGCTCACCGACTCAGAGCGCGTCGCGCCGCCATCCGCCGGCGTGACACCCGCCGGCGCCCGCACGCCCGCCGGCAGCGCGACGACGATCCGCTCGACGTCCGGCAGCTGCGCCAGCGCTTCGATCGACCAGCTCAGCAGCGGCCGGCCCGCGAGCTCCACGAGCGCCTTGGGGCGATCGGCGCCCGAGCCGCTCGCCGCGGCCCCCCGCGACGATCAGCACGACCGTCATCGCGGCTGGCTGAGCCCGAGCGCGGGGCGCATCGCGCGCGCGCGGCCACGATGGTGGTGAGACCTACGTGCGCGCGGCCCGCCGGTCGAGGGCGATCGGGCCGCGCGCACCGACGTCTTGCTAGTTGGCCGCCGCGAGCTGGCTGGAGGCCGACTCGGCGAGCAGCTCGTCGAGATAGCTCTCGGCCTCCTCCTCGTCCTTGTCGAGCGCGTACATCAGCTCCGACGCCAGAATCTTCTTGGTGCGCGTGAACATCTGCTTCTCGCCGGTCGACAGCCCCTTCTCGCTCTCGCGCAGCGAGAGGTTGCGCACCACCTCGGCGAGCTCGTAGATGTCGCCGGTCTTGATCTTGTCGCGATTGTGCTTGAAGCGCCGGTTCCAGTTCTTTGGCATCTCGGAGACTTCGTCGCGCAGCACGTCGAGCACTTTCTGAACGGTCTCTTCGTCGATCACGCGCCGCAGGCCGGCCAGCGCCGCGTTCTCGGTGGGAACTCGCACCGTCATGTCGTTGTGCAGGATCTTGATGGTCAGGTACTCGCGCCGCTCGCCGAGCATCTCCATCTCCTCCTTGCTGAGCACCTTTCCCGCGCCGTGGTGGGGGTAGACGACGTGGTCGCCGAGCTCGAACTCGATGTACTCGACCTCGCGGGTCACTTCGAGCTCGTCGATCAGCGCTGCCTGTCGGGTTGTTTGTGACGAAATGGTGTTCCCTCCTTCGTTTCAGCCAACCGCCCGGCGCCAGCGCCGCGCACTCGGCCCGATGGTCAAGTCTGTAGGTAGCGATCCACGAGGTTGATCTCCTGCAGCCGCCGCAGGCCCTCGCGGATGTCCTTCGCCCTGATCTCCCCCACACCGTCGACCGCCTCGAGCTCCGAGTCGGTCGCGGCGAGCAGCTCGTCCAGGCCCCCGAACTCGCCCACGATCTGGGCGACGACCAGCTTGGGCAGCCTGGGGATCCGCCCCAGCACCCGGTAGCCGCGCGGCGACACCGGGTAGTCAAGTGTGTTCAGCTTGCGGTCATAGCCGAGCAGCTCGGCCAGCCGTCCGAAGTCCAGCAGGTCCTGATGGCCCAGGCGCCCGATCTGGTCGAGTCCCGCGGCGAACGCCTCGTCGGAGTAGCCGGACAGGTAGTCGCGCACGAGCGCGGCCTTCTCGGCCGCCGCGCCGACCATCGTCTCCTCCAGCTGCATCTCGATCAGCCGGCCCTCGCTGCCGAGCTCGACGATGTAGCGCTCGATCTCCACGGCCATGCGCGTGACGAGCTCTGAGCGCTGCAGCACGGTCAGCACGTCATGCAGCGTGGCCGCGCCCTCGAACTCGAGCGCCGTCAGGCGCGTGGAGACCTGATCCAGTCGCGTGCGGTACTTCTCGAGCGTCGCGAGCGCCTGGTTGGCCTTGGCCAGCACGACCGGGATGTCCTGCAGGATGTACTTCGCGCCGTCGACGTACACCGACACGACCTCGCGCCGCTGGGAGATCGCGATCACGAGCGCCTCGGTCTGCTTGGCCACGCGCTCGGCGGTGCGATGGCGCGTGCCGGTCTCGTAGGAGAGGATCGTCGGGTCGGGCATCAGCTGCACGTTGGCCATCGTGATCTTCGTCGCGTTGGCGTTGAGGATGATCGCGCCGTCCATCTTGGCCACCTGGTAGAGGAAGCCCGGCGTGTAGTCGATGTCGAGCTTGACCCCGCCGGAGTTCAGAAAGCTGAGATCTTCGGGCTCGCCGATGACGATCAGCCCACCGGTGCGAGCATGCAGGATGCTCTCGATCCCCTCCCGCAGCGCGGTCCCGGGCGCGATCATCTCGAGCGCCCGCATCAGCCCCGGCTCCGGTCTTACGTCTGTGTCGAGATCTTCGCCGGATCGTGGGGCCACTGTCTTGATTCTAGGGCATTTAGACTTTTTTTAGCCGCCTGGCCAGCCGTCCAGGAAGCGTCCACGCCGCCGCTCACGCCGCCGCCACGGCGGGGGCGCCCGAGCGTGTCGGCAGCGCCTCGGCGAGCGCCTGGGAGAGAGTGGCCACCTCACACGCCGGCGCGCCGCTGTCGCAGCGGTGCGATCACGCCGCTCAGCTCGTGCCTGGAGGCCTCCTGCAGGCGGCGCTCTGGATGACCGACCCAGCGCAGCTCGCCGGTCAGCCCGAGCTCGCCGAAGCAGGCCCGCGGCCCACCCGCGAGCGCCACGCCGCGCGCGGCGCTCGCCACCGCCAGCGCGACCGCGAGGTCACAGCCGGGCTCATCGACGCGAACGCCGCCGACGACGTTCACGAACACGTCGGCGCCGCCGGTCGCCACCCGCCCGTGGCGGTGCAGGATCGCGAGCACGAGCGCGAGGCGGTTGCGATCAAGGCCCGAGACCACTCGCCGCGGCTGCTCGAGCTCTGAGGGCGCGACAAGCGCCTGCACCTCCACGAGCAGCGGCCGCGAGCCCTCCATCGCGGCGAGCACCACGCTGCCCGGGCGCGCGCGTGGCCTCGGCGACGAAGCGCGCGGAGGCGTCGAGCACCTCGACCAGCCCGCCCTGGCGCATCTCGAACAGCCCGGCCTCGTGCGTCGACCCGAAGCGGTTCTTCAGCGCGCGCAGCTCGCGGTAGGGGCGCTCGCGCTCGCCCTCGAACTGCAGCACGCAGTCCACGAGGTGCTCGAGCACGCGCGGACCGGCCAGCGCCCCCTCCTTGGTGACGTGCCCGACGAGGATCACCGCGATCCCGCGAGCCTTGGCGACCGCCATGATCTGAACCGCCACCTCGCGCACCTGGCCGACCGACCCCGGCGCGCCCGACAGCCCCGCCGCGCTGAGCGTCTGCACCGAGTCGATCACACAGGCGCTCGGCGATTGGCTGGCGAGCACCTCGATCACCGACTCCAGATCGGTCTCGGCGCAGACCGGCACGTCCAGCGCGCCCTCCGCCAGGCGCTCGGCGCGCAGCCGGACCTGCTCGGCGGACTCCTCGCCGCTGACATACAGCGTGCTGTGCCCGTCGCGCGCGAGGTTCCCGAGCACCATGTTCGTCAGCGTCGACTTGCCGATCCCCGGCGATCCGCCGAGCAGCACCAGCGAGCCCGGCACGAGGCCGCCGCCGAGCACGCGATCGAGCTCGCCGATCCCACTCGACATGCGCGCAGCGGGCCCGCGCCGACCTCTCGCAGCGGCCGCGGAGCGCTCGACGCGCCCCTGCCCGCCGCGCGCCCGCCGGCGCCGCCGCGCCCGCGCGATCCTCGCGCGCCGCCGCCAGACACCGCTCCAAGGCGTTCCTCGATCGAGCGAGTTCCAGGCCGCGCACTCCGGGCACTGGCCATGCCACTTGGCCGACTGATGACCGCACTGAGAGCAGCCGAAGATCGTGTCGCGCGCCACCGTCTCAGGTTATGGCCCGCCGGGGACGCAACGCGCGCGCCGAGCGGCTGGCGCCCCCTGTGCGCGCGCCTCAGGCGCGGCTCACGCGCCGGGGCTGCGCCGCTCATACAGCGCGACGTCGCGCCAGCGCCCGTCTGCCATCTGCCCGATGCGCCGGCGCACGCCCACGAGCTCAAAGCCGCAGCGCTCGTGCAGCGCGATCGAGGCCGCGTTCTCGGGGAAGATGCCGGCCTCGAGCGTCCAGAACCCGGCCCGCTCGGAGGCCTCTATCAGCGCACGCAGCAGCGCCGCGCCGACGCCCCGGCGCGCGTGTGCGGGGTCGACGTAGATGCTGACCGCGCCCACGCCGCGGTACACCGCGCGCGAGGACGCCGGGCTGAGCGCCGCCCAGCCGATCACGTCCGCGTCCGCGGCGCGCGCGACCAGGCGCGGGTCGCCGACGCGCGCCGCAGACCACTGCTCAAACGACGGCACCGAGTGCTCGAACGTGGCGTCGCCGCCGGCGATGCCGGCGGCGTAGATGCGCGCGACGGCCGGCCAGTCGGCCTCTGTCATCGGCGCGATCGTCAGATCTGAAGGCATCGCCCGCGCGCCGGCCGGTCTCGATGAGGCGCGCGTCGGCTCGGTCGCGGCGCCGGGCGCGCCCGGCTGCGCCACCTAGGACTCTGCCGGCGCCTGGGGCTCGTCGCCGCCGTCGACCTCGGTCAGCTCGGGGTCCTCGCCGGCGCTGCCCTCGCCCCCGCCCACGGCGACGGGCGTCTTCTGCTTCTTGGGCTTGACGATCGTCAGGTGCACCTCGTCCTCCTGGCCCGCCGGCCCAGGGTTGACCACGACGGTCGCGCCGGGCGTGAGCTGCTCGCGCAGGACGAAGTCCGCGAGCGGGTCCTCCACGTAGCGCTGGATGGCGCGGCGCAAGGGCCGCGCGCCCATCGCCGGGTCCCAGCCCTTCTCCACGAGCAGGTCCTTGGCCTCGTCGGTCACGTCCAGCTGCAGCTCGCGCTCGGCCATCGACTCGCGCACGCGCAGCAGCAGCAGCTCGACGATCTGCTTGATCTCGTCCTTCTGCAGCTTGTGGAAGACGATCACGTCGTCGATCCTGTTGAGGAACTCCGGGCGGAAGACCTTCTTCAGCTCGCCCATGATGCGGTTCTTCATGTCCTCGTAGGTGATGCCCGTCTCGTCGTCTGAGACGGCGAAGCCCAGCGGCGTGTTGCGCGCGATCTCCGCGGCGCCGATGTTCGAGGTCATGATCACGATCGCGTGGCGGAAGTCGACCGTGCGTCCCTGCGCGTCGGTCAGCCGCCCGTCCTCGAGGATCTGCAGCAGGATGTTGAACACGTCCGGGTGCGCCTTCTCGATCTCGTCGAGCAGCAGCACGCTGTATGGGCGCCGGCGCACGGCCTCGGTCAGCTGTCCGCCCTCGTCGTAGCCGATGTAGCCCGGCGGCGATCCGACCAGACGCGAGACCGCGTGCTTCTCCATGTACTCGCTCATGTCGATGCGGATCATCGCGTCGTCGTCGCCGAACAGGAACTCGGCGAGCGTGCGCGCGAGCTCGGTCTTGCCGACCCCCGAGGGGCCCAGGAAGATGAACGAGCCGGTCGGCCGTTTGGGGTCCTTCAGGCCCGCGCGCGAGCGGCGGATCGCCTTGGAGATGACCTCGATCGCGGGGTGCTGGCCGATCACGCGGCGGTGCAGTTCGTCCTCCATGCGCATCAGCTTCTGGGTCTCGGCCTCGGTCAGCTTGAAGACGGGGATGCCGGTCCACATCGAGACGATGTCCGCGATCTCCTCTTCGCCGATCGCCGGACGGTCGCCCGACTCGCCGGACTCCCACTCCTCCTCGAGCTCGCGTTTCTTGTTGGTCAGCTTGCGCTCCTTGTCGCGCAGCGCGGCGGCCTTCTCGAACTCCTGCGCCTCGATCGCGGCCTCCTTGTCGCGCCGCGTGGACTCCACCTCGCCCTCCAGCTCGCGGTTGGTCGGCGGCGAGGTCATCGACTTGATGCGCATGCGCGATGCGGCCTCGTCGATCAGGTCGATCGCCTTGTCGGGCAGGAAGCGGTCGGAGATGTAGCGGCTGGCCAGTTCGCCGGCGGCGCGCAGCGCCTCGTCGGTGATCTGCACCTTGTGGTGGGACTCGTAGCGGTCGCGCAGCCCCTTGAGGATCTCGACGGTCTGATCGATCGTCGGCTCCTCCACGCGGATCTGCTGGAAGCGCCGCTCCAGCGCCGAGTCGCGCTCCAGGTACTTGCGGTACTCGTCGAGCGTCGTCGCGCCGATCGTCTGCAGCTCGCCGCGCGCGAGCGCAGGCTTGAGGATCGAGGCGGCGTCGATCGCGCCCTCGGCCGCGCCCGCTCCCACGAGGTTGTGAAGCTCGTCGATGAACAGGATGATGTCCCCGCGCTGGGTGATCTCCTTCATCACCTTCTTCAGGCGCTCCTCGAACTCGCCGCGGTACTTGGAGCCCGCGACCAGCGCGGCCAGGTCGAGCGTGTAGATCTGCTTGTTCTTGAGCAGCTCGGGCACGTCGGCGCTCGTGATCCGCTGCGCCAGGCCCTCGACGACGGCGGTCTTGCCCACGCCGGGCTCGCCGATCAGAACCGGGTTGTTCTTCGTGCGACGCGAGAGGATCTGCATGATGCGCTCGATCTCGGTCTCGCGCCCGACGCACGGGTCGAGCTTGCCTTCGGCGGCCAGCTTGGTCAGGTTGCGCCCGAACTGGTCCAGCAGCTTGGAGGACTTCTTGCCCTCGCCCGGCGCGCCGCTGGCGCCCGAGCCGCTGGAGGCGCCCTGGCGGCGCCCGCCGGGACCGGAGAGCATGCGGATGACCTCGTTGCGGATCTTCTCCGAGTCGGCGTCGAAGTCGAGCAGGATGCGTGCCGCCACGCCCTCGTTCTCGCGCACCAGGCCGAGCAGGATGTGCTCCGTGCCTATGTAGTTGTGGCCCAGGCTGAGCGCCTCGCGTAGCGCGAGCTCGAGCACCTTCTTGGCACGCGGCGTGAACGGGATCTGGCCGCTGGTGACCTCCTCGCCGGAGCCGACGATGCGCACGACCTGCGCGCGCACGCGCTCGACGGTGATGTCAAGGCTCTCCAGCACGCGGGCGGCCAAGCCCTCCTCCTCGCGCAGCAGCCCGAGGAGAATGTGCTCGGTTCCGATGTAGTTGTGCTTGAGCGTCCGCGCCTCCTCCTGCGCGAGAACGACCACCTGCCGGGCCCGTTCTGTGAATCGCTCGAACATTTGTGATTCCTTCCTGCTTGGACGGTGCCTCGCGAGCTATGTGGTCTTATCGACGCCTCACGAGCAGTCTACCAACAGGCCACCGGGGCCTTCAGGGGTCAATCGTCATCGCTGGGGCGAGCCTTGAGCGCAGGGCTGCAGAGGCCGCGTAAAGCGTCCGTCAGTCGCGCATCGCGGGAAACAGCACGACCTCGCGGATCGAGTCGCGTCCCGTCAGCAGCATCACCAGCCGGTCGATGCCCACGCCGACCCCGCCGGTAGGCGGCATGCCCTGCTCGAGCGCCTCCACGAACAGCTCGTCATACGGCGCAGCCTGCTCGTCGCCGGCCTCCTGCATCGCTGCTGGGCCGCGAAGCGCTCGCGCTGGACGTCGGGGTCGGTCAGCTCGCTGAACGCGTTGGCGATCTCCAGGCCGCCGGCGAACGCCTCCCAGCGCTCGACCAGCCCCGGCTCGGACCGGTGCTCGCGGGCCAGCGGCGAGAGCTCGACGGGGTAGTCGAGCACGAACGTCGGCTCGCTCAGGCCGGGCTCGACGTACTTGGAGAAGAGGTCGTCGACGAGCGCCGGCCAGGGCTGGCCGGCCGCGTCCAGCTCGAGGCCCGCCTGCTGAGATCGCGTCGGCCAGCGCGGCCCCGTCGCGATGCGCGGCCGCGTCGACGCCGGTCGCCTGCCTGATCGCCTCGAAGAAGCCCACCCGCCGCCACGGCGCTTTGAAGTCCAGCTCGCCCGAGTAGTCGACCGCGCGCGCCGCCGCGGCGACAACCTCCTCCAGGCGCGAGGCCTCGCGCTCGTAGTCGGCGTAGGCCTCATACCACTCGACCATCGTGAACTCGGGGTTGTGCTTGTGCGACACGCCCTCGTTGCGAAAGTCCTTGCCCAGCTCATAGACGCGCTCGAGGCCTCCGACGATCAGTCGCTTGAGGTAGAGCTCGGTCGCGATCCTCAGGTACAGGTCGCGATCCAGCGCGTTGTGATGCGTGGTGAACGGACGCGCGAGCGCGCCGCCGTACAACGGCTGCAAGACGGGCGTCTCGACCTCGATGAACCCCTGCGCGTCGAGGTAGGCGCGCACGGCCGAGATGATCCGCGCGCGATCGATGAACAGCGCGCGCGCCTCCTCGCTTGCGATCAGGTCCAGCTCGCGCCGGCGAAAGCGCGTCTGCACATCGGTCAGCCCGTGGTGCTTGTCCGGCGGCGGGCGCAGCGCCTTGCCGAGCACCTGATAGCTCGTCCACGCGCAACGTGAGCTCGCCGTGGCGGCTGCGCAGCACCGCGCCATCGACGCCCAGCAGGTCTCCCAGATCAAGCGACAGCAGCCTGTCGAAGGCCTCCTTGCCGAGCACGTCCACGCGCGCGTGCAGCTGGATCTTGCCCGTGCGATCGACGAGGTCCAGGAACGCCGCCTTGCCCGCGCCGCGCCGCGCGGCGATGCGCCCGGCGACGCGGTGGACGTCCTCGGTCTCCTCGCCGTCTGTGAGGTGCGAGTAGGCACGCAGAATCGCCTCGATGGGCTCCGCGCGCTCGAAGGAGTAGGGAAAGGCGGTCGGGTCCTCGCGCAGGCGCGCCAGCTTGGCGCGGCGCTCGGCGATCAGCTCCGACAGGCCGTGCTTGCCCGACTCGCCAGCGGGCGGCTCATCGGCTGCGCTCATGGCGGCGAGATTACTTGAGCCCGACGTCGATCTTCGTGACCTTCAGCTTGCGCGCCGGGCCGCGCGGCACCTTGACCGCGACCGTCTCGTTTCGCTTGCGCCCGAGCAGCGCGCGGCCCACCGGCGACTCGTTTGAGAGCTTGTTCTCCTGCGGCGAGGCCTCGGCCGACCCGACGATCGTGTACTTCGCCGATTTGCCCGTCTTTTCATCCTTGACATGCACGACCGAGCCGACCTGCACGACGTCGTTTGAGAGCTCGTCGGCCTGGATCACCGTGGCCAGGCGCAGCTTCTCCTGCAGCGCCGCGATGCGCGCCTCGAGCATCGCCTGCTCGTTCTTGGCGTCGTCGTACTCGGAGTTCTCGGAGATGTCCCCGAACTCACGCGCCTCCTTGATGCGCTCAGCCACCTCGCGGCGCTTGGCCGTCGATAGCAGCTCGAGCTCCTCCTTGAGGTTCGTGAGGCCTTCGGGGGTGAGGATGACGTCCTTGGGCATGTGACCCTCGATCGCGCGTTGATGGAATGGCCCGCGATGTGCGAAACCCCCTCGCACGCGGTGCTGTCGCGGACCCTGTCGGGCCCGGCGAGCGCAGCAGTATAGCGCCGCCCGCGCGGCCCGCCTGCAAGCGCTCAGACGGCCAGCGCGCAGGGCTCGCGGCAGACGGCCAGCAGCCGCCTGACGTCCTCCAAGCGTGTCGGCCGCCTGCAACGCGCCGAGCAATCGCTTGGCCTCATGGGAGTCGAGGCGCAGGCGCGTCACGTACCACGGGTAGAACTTGCGCAGGTAACGCGCCGCGCGCTGCTCGCCGAGGTGCTCGACCGCGCGTTCGATCGTCCAGGCGAGCTCTGCGAGGACCTCGTCGTCGTCGGGCTGGCGCGCGCGCTCGCCCAGCAGCTGCGAGAACAGCCACGGGTTGCCGAGCGCCCCGCGCGCCAGCATGACCGCGCTCGCGCCGGTGCGCTCGAAGGCCTCGCGCGCGCGCTGCGCGTCGCTGAGGCCGCCGGTGAGGATCACCGGCGCCGGCAGCGAGTCGACCAGCGCTGCCGCGAGCTCATAGTCGGGCAGGCCCTTGTGCGCGACGGCCGCGCTGCGCGGGTGAAAGGCGATCGCCGACACGCCGGCCTCATCGACCAGGCGGTGCGCGAGCTGAAAGCCGCTCGTGTCCCCGGCGTGCAGGCCCGAGCGCAGCTTGACGCTCACCGGAACCGCGCCCTGCTCGCCGCCGGCCGCGTTCACCGCCGCGCGCGCCACCGCCACCGCCCGCTCGGGGTCGCCCAGCAGCGCGGCCCCGGCGCCGGTCTTCTGCACCTTGGCCACCGGGCAGCCCATGTTGATGTCGATCACGTCGGCTCCGGCCGCGACCACCTGCTCGACGGCCGAGCTCATCATCGCGGGGTCCTCGCCGAACAGCTGGATCGACACCGGCCCGCCGGCGCGCTCGCGCGGGTCGATGCGCAGCATCTCAGACGCAGGTCTTGCGGTTGCCGTAGTGGACGGCGTGGGAGCTGACCATCTCAGACACGGCCATGCCGGCTCCGTAGCGCTTGGCCTGCAGGCGCACGAACCAGTTGCCGATGCCCGCCAGCGGCGCGAGCAGGACGCGGTTGGGCACCCTCACGGGGCCGAGCGACCAGGGGTCTGTGAGCGCGCGCATCGCAGCCATTGTTGCGAGCTTCAGCGATTGCGCTCGGACAGCAGGCGAAGCCCGGTCAGCGTGAGCTGTTCGTCGACCTCGTCGAGCTCCTCGGTGTAGGGCACCACCAGCTGCGCCAGCCCGCCGGTCGCGACGACCGCCGCGCGCTCGCCGAGCTCCTCATACAGGCGGCGCAGGATGGCGTCGATCGCGCCCGCATAGCCGAACACGACGCCCGAGCGGATCGCGTCGATCGTGTTCTTGCCGATCACGCTCTTGGGCGGAGCGAGGTCGACCTTCGGCAGCCTCGCGCCGCGTTCTGACAGCGCCTCCAGCGAGATCTCGATGCCCGTCATCAGCGCCCCGCCGACGTACTCGCCCTCGCCCGACACGACGTCGAATGTGGTCGCCGTGCCGAAGTCCACGCACACCGCCGGACCCGCGAAGCGCTCGCGGATCGCGACCGCGTTGACGAGCCTGTCGGGTCCGATCTCGCGCGGATTGTCATAGCGGATCGCCATGCCGGTCTTCGTGCCCGGGCCGACCGCGAGCATCTCGTGTCCGAGGTAGCGGCTGGCGACGGCGGTCCACTCGGGCTCGAGCTGCGGGACGGTCGAGGAGACGATCGACGCCTGGATGTCCTCGAAGCCGTAGCCGCGCAATCCGAGCAGGTTGCGCAGCGCGGCGCCCAGTTGATCGGCGGTCGACTGGCGTACGGTCGCAAAGCGCCAGTGCTCGACGAGCTCGCGCTCGCGGAAGGCGCCGAAGTGGGTCTGCGTGTTGCCGACGTCGACCGCGAGCAGCATGGCGATCATTATGCTCGGCGACGCGATGACGCCGCCACGCCCCAAGCTCTACACGCTGCCCGGCTCACACCCCTGCGCGGCCGTCGAGGCGGCGCTGGCGCTCAAGGGGATCGAGTATGACCGCGTGGACCTGCTGCCGATGAGCCAGCTGGCGATCGGGCCGCTGCGCTACGGCGGCAGGACCGTTCCCGGGATGCGCCTGGGCGACGAGCGCCTGGTCGGATCGCGCGCGATCATGCGCCGGCTCGACGCGCTCGCGCCGCTGCCGGCGCTGCTTCCGGCGCCCGATGACCCCGACCGCGCTCGCGTGCTGGAGGTCGAGCGTTGGGGGGATGAGACCTTTCAGAGCGTGCCGCGGCGGCTCATCGACGCGGCGTTCCTGCGCCGACCGGCGGCGATGGAGAGCTACGCCGCCGGGGCCAAGCTGCCGCTTCCGGCGTCGTGGATGAGACCGGCGTTGCCGCTGACCGCCCGCCTGATGGCCTTTCACAACAAGGCCAGCGATGACGCCGCGCGCGCGGACATCGCGGCGCTGCCCGGCCAGCTGGCGCAGATCGATGCGTGGATGTCAGACGCCTTGCTCGGCGGCGAGTCTCCGAACGCCGCCGATCTGCAGATCGGCAGCACGATTCGACTGCTGCGCAGCATCGGCGACGTGCGCGCGATGATCGACGAGCACCCGGCGGCGCGCCTCGCGCGCTACTTCCCGCCGCTTTCCGGGGAGATCGATCCGGGCGCGCTGCCGAGCGCCTGGCTGCCGGCCATCACGATCGAGTAGCCGCTCGCATCCAAGCGCAGGCCGGGCACGCAGGCTGCCCCGGCGCTACTCTCGCGGGAGGCGGTCAAAGCCTCCACGGTCACCGGAGACTGCGAGCGCCAACTCAGATGCGCACCTTGGATCCGCAGTCCCTGCCGCAGCACGTCGACCGCCTCTACCGCGCGGCGTGGGCGCTGTGCGGCTCGCGCGAGGACGCCGAGGACCTCGTGCAGGAGACGTTCACGCGCGTGCTGTCACGCCCGCGCGTGCTGCGCGGCGACGACGAGCTCTACTACCTGATGCGCGTGCTGCGCAACACGTTCCTGACGAGCCGGCGCACCGCGGGGCGCCGTCCGGTCACGGTCGCGACGCTCGAGGACGTCGTCGCGGTCGATCCCAAGCCGATGGGCCGACCCGAGCAGGCGCTCGAGGTCAAGGAGGTCTACGCGACCATCGCGGCGCTGCCGGAGGACTTTCGCCTGGCGCTCGTCGCGGTCGATGTGCTCGGCCTGTCCTATCGCGAGGCCGCCCGCGCGCTGGGAGTGCGCGAGGCGACGATCACGACGCGGCTGTTTCGCGCGCGCAAGCAGGTCGCGGGGCGGCTCGTCGCCCCCGAGCCGCCGACGGGCTCCGAGCAGCAGGCGCAGAGCGCGGCCTCGCCCGCACCGCCCGACGCGGCGGACAGCAACCAGCGTGGCGCGGGCGGCCCCGCCCAGCAGAGCAGAGGCCGGGAAGAAGTGAGGGCCAGCGGAGTCTTCTCCAGTGGAGAAACACCATGACCGACACACCCCAACGCAAGGAAGCGGAGCTGGTCGAGCTCGTGCGGTCGATCGACGAGCGCGCGCCCGATTCGCTTCACCGGCAGATAGAGGCGATGGTCGCCGACGGCTTCAAGCGCCCGGCGCGCTCGCGCACGGCGGCTGCCACGGGGCGCCGCGCGTGCCGCTCCGGCGCGCCCGCGCGCGCGCTCGGTCGCAGGCTCGCAGCCGTCGGAGCGCTCGCGGCCGTCGCGATCGCCGCGCTCGCGATCGGGCTCTCGAGCGGCGGATCCTCGGGGCTCACGCTGCGTCAGGCGTCGGCGTCGACGGTCTCCGCGTCGACCGGCGCCGCACCGCGGGAGAGCCCGAGTGAGAACGGCACGCTCGCCGCCGCGGTGGAAGGCGTGCCGTTCCCCTACTGGGAAGACCGCTTCGGCTGGCGATCGACGGGAACGCGCACCGACGTGGTGGCCGGACGGACGATCCAGACCGTCTACTACGCCGAGCGCGGACGGCGCATCGGCTACTCGATCGTGTCGGGCGCCAAGGCGCCCTCGCTCAGCGGCGGCTCGGTCGCGATGCGCGGCGGGCACCCCTATACGGTGTCCTACGTCGACGGACGCCCCGTCATCACCTGGCTGCGAGACGGCCATCTGTGCGTGGTGTCCGGGCGCGGCGTGGACAGCGCGACGCTGCTGCGCCTGGCCAGCTGGACCGACGACGACACCCTGGCCTAGCAGCCACCGCCGCGCGTCCGCGGCAGGCACCGTCAGCGGCGGGCCGGCCCAGCGCACGCCCTCGCGCGGCGAGATCGCCGCCAGCGCGTCGCTGAGGCGGGTCCCGTCGGGCAGGCGCGCGTCGAAGTCGAGCTCGAGCACGGGGATCAGCACGAAGCGCCTGCTCGCCAGCTGCGCAGTGCGGCAGCGTCATCCGCTCGTCGCGCAGCCGCTCCTCGCCGAGCAGCAGCACGTCGATGTCGATCGCGCGCGGGCCGTGGCGGACCCCGCTGCCCTCGCGGCCGAGCGCACGCTCGAGGCCCTTGACCGCGTCCAGCAGCGCCAGCGGCTCGAGGTCGGTCTGCACCCGCAGGCAGGCGTTGAGAAAGCTCGGCTGGTCGAGCACCTCGCCGACCGGATCGGTGTCATAGGCGCTCGAAGAGGCGAGGACCTCGATGCCCGCGCCCGGCAGCGCGTCGACGGCGCCCTGCAGCTGGGCGCGGCGCTCGCCGACGTTTGAGCCGAGGCCGAGCAGACCGATCCGCGTGGGCATCGCGCGGACGCTATCGCGCGGGGATCTTGCGCAGCCTGGGCACCGACCGCGTCGGCGGCCCTAGCCTTCTGCTTCGCGCCACACCTCGACCGAGACCTCATCGACGGCGAGCGGGATCGGCGGCTCGGGCTTGGTGGCCTTCACCCAGACGCCTTCGAGCTCGTAGTCGGCGAGCAGCCGATCGGCGATCGTTCCGCACAGGCGCTCGAGCGTCTTGTGCGAGCGCTGCTGGGCGATCAGCGCGACGAGCTGGCAGACCTCGGCGTAGTCGACCGTGTCCTCGATCGAGTCGGTGACGGTCGCGTCGGTCTCGCCGAGGTCCAGGCGGAGGTCGAGCACCAGACGCTGGCCGACCTCGCGCTCGGCCTCGGTGATGCCGTGGTGAGTGTGCAGCGACAGCCCGGCGATCTCGACCGTTACCGACTCGGCGCCCTCCTCGCCTTCGGAGTACAGGTCCTCGTCGCTGTCTGCCTCGGACTCGAACGGGTCCTCGCGCCCCTCGTCGGGCAGCTCGGCACCCTCGCTTGGCTCGCCCTCATCCATCATCGCCCAACGTAGCAGCAGCCACAGCGAGCGCCTCGCGCACGGGCGCGACGTCGTGCACGCGAAAGACGCTCGCGCCTCGCTCCAGCGCGATCACGTTCGTGGCGATCGTGCCCGGCAGGCGGTCTGCCACCTCGCCCCCGAGAAAGCTCTTGCGCGAGGTCCCGACGACGATCGGGCGGCCCAGCTGCACCAGCTCGCGCAGCCTGCGCAGCAGCGCGAGGTTGTGCGCGACCGTCTTGCCGAAGCCGATGCCGGGGTCGAGCATGATCCGCCGCTCGGCGACGCCCTGCGAGACCGCGAACTGCATGCGCGCGTAGAGAAACGCCTTGACGTCGTCGACCACGTCCTCATAGCGCGGATCGCGCTGCATCGTGCGCGGCTCGCCGAGCATGTGCATCAGGCAGCAATCGACGTCGCGCTCTGCCACCAGCGCCGCCATCTGCGGATCGCCGCAGAAGGCGCTGACGTCGTTGACGAGCGTCGCGCCGGCGTCCAGCGCGGCGCGCGCCACCCCTGCCTTGGACGTGTCGATCGAAAGCTGACTGCCCGTGCGCGCCGCCGCCAGGCCCTCCAGCACCGGCAGCACCCTGGCGAGCTCCTCGCGATCGTCGACCGGGGTGGCCCCCGGGCGCGTGGACTCACCGCCGATGTCGAGGATGTCGGCGCCCTGGCGCGCGAGCGCCACTCCGTGGGAGATCGCAGCGTCGGCCGCCAGGAAGCGCCCGCCGTCGGAGAACGAGTCCGGGGTGACGTTCACGATGCCCATCAGGCGAGCAGCGCCCGCCGCCATCTAGACGAGCCCCGGGCGCTCCTGGTCGTTGCCGCGCAGCTCGGCGGTGCCTCCGGCAAGGCCGGGACGCGGAAGCGGTCGCGGCGTTTCGCGCTCGGGGCGCCCGGCGGGCGCCGGGGGAGCGGGGAGCTCGCCTTTTGCGTCCTCGGGCACGCCGAAGACCTCCTCCTCGCCCTTGCCGTCGAGCAGCGCGAGGAACTCTTCCTTCTCGATCGTCTCGCGCTTGACGAGGATCTCTGAGATCTTCGCCAGGTCGTCGTGGTGCTCGGTGAGGATGTCGCGCGCGCGCTGGTGGGCCGATTCGATGATGCGGCGCACCTCGTCGTCGATCTCGCGCGCGATCTCGTCGGAGTAGTCGGGCTCGGTGGAGAATTCGCGACCGAGGAACGGCTGGCCGTGATCGTGGCCGAACACGCGCGGGCCGAGCTTGTCGCTCATGCCGAAGCGCATCACCATCTGCTTGGCCGTCGCCGTGACCTTCTCGAGGTCGTTGGACGCGCCGGTCGTGATCTCCTCGAAGACGAGCTCCTCGGCCGCGCGCCCGCCGAGCGTCATCGCCATCGTGTCGTTCAGCTCGGCCCGGGTGGTGAGGAAGCGGTCCTCCTGGGGCATCGAGATCGTGTAGCCGAGCGCCTGCCCGCGTGAGATGACCGAGATCTTGTGCACCGGGTCGGCGTGCTCGAGGAAATGGCTGACGAGCGCGTGGCCCATCTCGTGGTAGGCGGTGATCCGCCGCTCCTTCTCGCTCATCACGCGCGTCTTCTTCTCGGGGCCGGCGATCACGCGCATGATCCCCTCCTCGAGCTCGTCCTGACCGATCTCGCGCTTGCCGGTGCGGGCGGACAGCAGCGCCGCCTCGTTGATCAGGTTGGAGAGGTCGGCGCCCGTGAAGCCGGGCGTCTGTCCGGCGAGCGCGTCGATGTCGATCGCCTTGGCCAGCGGCTTGCCGCGCGTGTGCACCTCGAGGATTTTCGAGCGCCCCTTGCGGTCGGGGCGGTCGACGGCGATCTGGCGGTCAAAGCGCCCGGGGCGCAGCAGCGCCGGGTCGAGGATGTCGGGGCGGTTGGTGGCCGCGATCATGATGATGTTGTCCTTGGCCTCGAAGCCGTCCATCTCGACCAGCAGCTGGTTGAGCGTCTGCTCGCGCTCGTCGTGGCCGCCGCCCATCCCCGCGCCGCGGTGGCGCCCGACGGCGTCGATCTCGTCCATGAAGATGATGCACGGGCTGTTCTGCTTGGCCTGCTCGAAGAGGTCGCGCACGCGCGATGCGCCGACGCCGACGAACATCTCGACGAAGTCAGAGCCCGAGATGGAGAAGAAGGGCACCCCCGCCTCGCCCGCGACCGCGCGCGCCAGCAGCGTCTTGCCGGTTCCCGGCGGCCCGTAGAGCAGCACGCCCGTGGGGATCCTCGCGCCGAGCGCCTGGAACTTCTTCGGGTTCTCCAGGAACTCCTTGATCTCATGCAGCTCCTCGACGGCCTCGTCGACCCCGGCGACGTCGCGGAATGTGATCTTCGGCGAGTCGGCCGACAGGCGCTTGGCGCGTGACTTACCAAACGACATCACTTTCGTGCCGCCGCCCTGTACCTGGTTCATCAAGAAGATCCAGAACCCGATGAAGATCAAGAACGGCAGGATGTACTCGAGCACGCCGAACAGGGCGCTGCTCTTTTCGGATTCGACGTTGTAGGGGACCCCGGCTTCTTTGAGCTGTTTTTCAAGCGTCGGCGCGGACTGTTCGATGAAGCCGGTTTCGAACTCTTCTTTGTTTTTCAGCTTGACTTCGAGCGCTTTGCCTTTGTTCTTGAAGACGACCGAGGCGACCTGGCCCTTGGGGATTTCTTCGGCGACCAGCGTCTGGTAGCTGTGTTTGGGGTGGTTGCCCTCGCTGGAGTTGACGAGTTTGACCGCGAGAAACGCCAACACCACGACGATGAGGATCGGGAACGCGGCGCTCTTGAAGAAACGGCTCATAGCGAGATCGGGAGGGTTTTCGGCCCGTCTGACGTGCTGACCACCAGTCTTGCAGCCTACCATGGGGCGCTCGCAGCCCCTGCATGTAAGCGGTCCGCGGTCCGGCGCTACGCGCGCTCAGCGAGCGGGCGCGACGGGCGGTTGGGCGGCCTCGCCGTCCCCCGCCAGCACCGCGACGAACGGCAGGTTGCGATGACGCTCGCCGTGGTCGAGCCCGTAGCCGACGACGAAGCGATCGGGGATCTCAAAGCCGACGTAGCGTGTCGGCAGATCCACCTTGCGGCGCTGCGGCTTGGTCAGCAGCGCGCACACCTCCAGCGTGCGCGGGTTGCGCGAGCCGAGGTTGCGCATCAGGTACTGCAGCGTCAACCCGGAGTCGACGATGTCCTCGACGATCAGCACGTCGCGTCCTTCGATCGACGCGTCGAGGTCCTTGAGGATGCGCACGACTCCCGAGGAGTCGGTCGCCGACCCGTAGGAGGCGACCGCCATGAAGTCGATCTCGACGGGCGTCTCGATCGAGCGCATCAGGTCCGAGACGAACAGCACCGCACCCTTGAGCACGCCCACCAGCAGCAGCGAGCGTCCGGCATAGTCGCGAGAGATCTCCTCGCCGAGCTCGGCCACGCGGCGCTGCAGCTCCTCTGCGCTGACGAGCACCTCTCCCACCCCGGGCTCGACGGCGACGCGCGGGTGGCTGGGCACCGGGCCAGTCTAGTCCTCGCGCGGCGGCGGGCCCTCGCGCGGCGCCAGCTTGATCATGCTCAGCGCTCCGCCCTCGATCACCGCGCAGGCGCGGCCGCCGACGTGCAGCTGCGCGCGCCCGCCGCGGCGACCGAGCTCGAGGATCTCCTGCACGCGCTCGCCCGCCTGCGGCACGTACGTTTCGGCGGCCTGCTCGGCGAGGCGGATCACGACCAGTCGCGCGAGGGCCGCCGGCAGCTCGCTCAGACGCGCGAGTGTGATGTCGCGAGCGCGCGCCGAGCTCTGCTGACACGAGCCCCTCCAGCAGCTCGGTCTCCTCGCGCAGCAGCGCCGCCGTGCGCAGCACGTTGGCCTCGGCGCCGGGATGCACCGCGCGCAGCGCGGGCACGAGCTCGTGGCGCACGCGAGCGCGCGCGAAGCGCTCGCTGTCGTTGCTCTCGTCCTCGCGCCAGCGCAGCTCACGCGCTCGGCAGTAGGCCGCGGTCTGCTCGCGCGTGACGGACAGCAGCGGGCGCACGAGGCCGCGTTCGCGCATAGCCATGCCCTGCAGCGCGCGCCGTCCCGGCGAGGCCGCGAGGCGATAGAGGATCGTCTCGACCTGGTCGCTGGCCGTGTGGCCGGTTGCGATCGGCGCCTGCAGCTCGCGCGCGAGCGCCGCCGCGGCGCTGTAGCGCAGATCGCGCGCCCACGCCTGCAGGTTGCCCGGCCGGCGCTCGTCGGGCTTTGCGCTCACGACCTCCAGCTGCACCCCGAGCTGCGCACACAGCTGCTCGCAGTGGCGCTCGTCGCCATCGGCTGCGGGGCGCAGGCCGTAGTTGACGTGCAATGCGCGGACGCTCTGCGCTCCCCTCACCGCGACGGCCACGTCGAGCAGGCAGACCGAGTCGCGCCCGCCGGACAGCATCGCGACCACCGAGCCGCGCTCACCCAGCAGGCCGCCGCCGCGCACCTGCTCGCGCACCATCTGCACCGCGACCGCCACGCGCCTTTACTCCCCGCGCGCGGAGGCGGTGAACAGCTCGGTCAGATCCGAGAAGCCCTTCAGCCCGACCTCGCCGATGCGCTGGAACTCCAGCTCGTCATCAGCGCGGGCCACATCGACGACCGGTCGCGTGACGAGCACCTCTCCGCCGCCGGCGCGCGCGACCACACGGGCGGCCTGGTTTACGTCGCGCCCGTAGTAGTCGCCCTCGCGGTACAGCGCGCTGCCGTAGTGCACCCCGATCCGCGGCGCCGGCGCGCCGGAGTCAAGGCGCGACTTCAGGTGCACCGCCCACCCCGTCAGCGCGCTCGCGTCGGCGCCGACGACCATCACCTCGTCGCCGAGCGTCTTGATGACGCGCGCGTCGACGGGCAACGTCTGCTCGACGGCCTCGACGAAGCGCTCGACCGTGTCGACCGCCTCCTCGTCGCCGCGCTCATCTGTCAGCCGCGCGTAGCCGGCCAGATCGGCGAACGCGATCGCGACCCGCATCTGCCCCTCCTCGCTGGCGCCGCCCGCGAGCTCGGTCTCCAGATGCCCGACGACGTCCTGCTCGACGAAGTGGGCCAGGAAGCGGCCGTGCAGGTGGTTCATCAACGGCGCGGCGAGCGGCAGCGTGCGGCGCGTCAGTCCCTCCATGTTGGCCGCGATCTGCGCGCCGGAGACGCCCTCGCGCATCAGCGGCTCGTGCACGTAGAGGTGCACCAGGCGAACCTCGGCGTCGGCGATCTGCGTGAGCGCCTGCGCGTACACGCGCATCAGCTGCAGATAGGCCTCCAGCGGAAACCCGGCGTCGAGCACCTGCGCGGAGTGGCGCAGCGTCTCGACGTCCTCCTCGGACAGCACCTGCACCGACAGCGCGCTCAGGCCCATCGCGGCGAGGATGCGCTCGATCACCGCCGCCTTCAGGCCGGTCGCCTTGCGGCCTCTGACAGCGTGTAGCGGTGCTCGGAGCTGCTCACGAGGCTCTCGATCGGCCCTACCGTGCTGACGGCGAGCTCGCCGTTGTCGCTGGCCTGCTTGATCTGCGCCAGCGTGTGACCGCGCGAGCGCAGCCGCGCCACGACCCGCACCTGCGCCGCCGCAGCGGGGCTCCAGGTCCCGTCATAGCCCGGCACGAGGCCCCTGTTGACCCACCGCCTGACCGTGGCCTGCGAGACGTCCGCCCGTGCGGCGACCTGCTCCGCTGTCAGCTCACGGCGCTCGCTCACGAGCCCGAGCCGAGGCGTTCGCGCGATCGCGCGGGCGCGCGCCTGCAGACCGCTCGACGCGCCGCTGAACGGCGGCGGGAATTACCCTCGCCCATACCGCGCAGTCTAGAGTCGCGCTCGCTGTCAGCGCGTTCGCGCGAGCCGACCGCGACCACCGATCGATGGCCGACGCTGCAACCCACCCACAGCCCCAGCCGGTGCACCTGCGCCCGACCGCCGCGCTCGCGGAGCGCGTTCTGCTGCCCGGCGATCCCGGGCGTGCCCTCGCGCTCGCCCAGTCGCTGCTGAGCGCTCCGCTCATGTTCAACCACCATCGCGGGCTGTGGGGCTACACGGGCCAGGCGAGCGACGGCGAAGCCGCTGACGATCCAGGCCACCGGCATGGGCGGACCGTCCGCGGCGATCGTGCTGACCGAGCTGATCGCGCTCGGCGCGCGACGCGCGATCCGCGTCGGGACCTGCGGGGCGCTCTCGCCCGAGCTGGCGCTCGGCGACCTGGTGATCGCCCGTGAGAGCATCTGCGCCGACGGCACCTCGCGGGCGCTCGGCGCCGCCGGGCGCGCCGGCGCAGACGTCTCGCTGACCGAGCGGCTGTGCGAGCACGCCGACGATGCGCTCGCGGGCACGATCGTGAGCGTCGATCTCTTCTACGACGCCCGCCACGGCGAGGCGAGCGCAGCCGACGACGCGCGCGCCGACGCCGGATCGCTGCAGCGCTGGAAGGCCGAGGGGGCTCTCGCGGTCGAGATGGAGGCCGCGGCGATGTTTGCGCTCGCGCGCGGCGAGGGCGTGCCCGTCGCATGCGTGCTCGCGGTGTCTGACACCTTCGACGCGCGCGGCGGACGCTCGCGCATCGACGACGAGTCGCTGCTGCGCGCCGCCGAGCGCATGGGCGCCGCGGCGATCGGCGCGCTCGCGCCCTGACGGATCAGGCCTTTTTCGCTTTCGCCGGTCTCGCGCGGGCGCGGCG
Organism: uncultured Solirubrobacterales bacterium; assembly: GCA_963713385.1. Lineage (GTDB taxonomy): Bacteria > Actinomycetota > Thermoleophilia > Solirubrobacterales > Solirubrobacteraceae > Palsa-744. The sequence continues at coordinate 212,488 of CAVQLO010000005.1, read as the reverse complement.
GCCGCGGGGCGGGCTTGTCCGGCGCGTCGCCGGCCGGCGCTACCGACGGCCTTGACGCGGGGGGTTCTGGGGGTGAGGGAGTCTCGGTTGGCGAGCGGGTCGCGGCTGGCTTTGGCGTTGGGGCCGGCGCGGGCGTTTCGTTCGGCGCGGGGGTCTCGGCTGGCTCGACGGCGCGTCCCGCGGCCGGCCTGGGCGTGCGTGGCGAGACGCTCCTCGCCGATGGCTCGGAGGGCTGCGCGCGCGACGCGGGGGCCGCGCCGAGTCGACTCATCAGCGCGCTGAGCTGCCCTTCGATCGAGGACAGGCGCGCGTCGACGGCGCCGCCGGTGAGCAGGGCCTCCATGCGATACAGCGCGTCCTCGACACCCTCCATGCGCTGAGACATCGAGCGCAGCCGTCGCGTCAGGCGTTCGATGTCGGCCGCCGACGGGATGTTGAGCGCGGTCATCGCCATCTCCTGCGCGTGGACGGCGAGTTCGCGAGCGTCGAAGGCGCACGTGACCGCGCCCGTGAACAGTGGGTTCTCGAGCAGGTCCGACAGCGCCCTGCCGAGCCGGTCCTCGCCCGATCCGGCGAGGCGCTCGCGCAGGCTTCTCAGCGCGTCGTCGACGTCTGACATCTGCCTCTCGGTGTTCTTGTCGGAGTTCGTCGTGTGTCTCGCGATGGCGACCCGGCAGCTGGCGTAATCGTAAGCGCTGCCCGTCACGGGAGGATACGGTGCAATCGTGGCCGAGCGTCTGTTCCTGTTCACGCAGTTGGAGCTTCCCTGGGAGCTGGGACCGCCCGACGGGCGCTATCTGGTGCGCTCGGAACCGGATGGCGAGCCCGAGTGGGTCGTCGTGCTCGGCACGCTCGGCGCGGCGCGCGCGCAGGCCGGACGCCGCCAGGTCCGCGCCGCGCGGCGCGGGTCGGTCCCGCCGGCGCCCGAGCCGGCCCCCGTCGCCACCACACGCGCAACCGTCATCGACCCCGCCTCGCTGCCGGCCGAGCGCCAGGCCCAGGCGTGGCTGTCAGAACTGGACGCCGAGCGCGAGATCGAGTCCGCCGTGACGGTGCTGAACCGCGTGCTTCACTCGTTTCGGATCGCGGCGGCGAACCCATACGTGCACGAGGTGTCCGCCGACCAGGCGCTCGTGATCAGGGCGGGCTTCGGCGAGGGCGAACAGGTCGCCGACGGCAAGTGGCTGCATGCGCGCGAGCTGCCGTGGACGACAGCAGGGCGGCGCTCGCTGATCCCGCGCCGCAGGCGCGTGCGCGACGCCGCGCTGCGCCCGCAGGAGCGCCTCGCCGAGATGCTCGGCGCGCGCGAACGCGGTCTCGTCTGCGAGGAGCTCGCGCTGCGCGCGCGCCTGGACCTCGACCAGGGGCGCATCGCGCACGCCGCGGTCGGGCTGGACGCGCGCGCTGAGGGCCGCCGTGTCCGAGCTGCGCGCGGAGGGACGCGAGGACCTCGCGTTGCGCGTCGACGAGCTGGCGAAGCTGCGCGAGGGCGTGGCGCGGCGCGCGCGGGCGGTCCTTCCCGGGCAAGCAGGGGCCGATGAACAACCCGACGTCGCCGCCGCGCCTTCGCAGGCGCCCGCTGTGCCGGCCGATGGGCCGACGCCCGCGGACGATCGCGAGCGCAGCGACGAGGAGGTCGTGCGCCATGCGCTCGAGCGCCTGGAAGCCGCGCTGCGGGCGCGCACGGCTGCGGGGTTCGCCCGCTAGGGGCGCACCAACGCGCTTGCTACGGTCGGTGCATGGGCCCGAGCGCGACCGCGATAGGCACGTGGAGCGGCGGTCGCTTCATGCACTTCGGCGAGCCGCTCGACGACGCGCGCCTACAGGCGCTGCTGCGCCCCGGAGACGGCATCGACACGGTGATCACCGCCGACGCCTACGGGGCCGGCGAGGCCGATCGCGCGCTCGCAGGGGCGCTGCGCGGCTGCGAGCGTGACAGCTACTGCCTGGTCGGAGCGATCGGACACGATTTCTACGACGGCGAGCGCGAGGGGGCGAAGGGCTTTCCGCGCTTCACCGACCCGCGACTGCGTGGCGAGAGCGACTATGCGCGCTACATCCGCATGGCCACCGAGCGCAGCCTGCAGCGCTGCGGCGTTGAGCACTTCGACGTGCTGCTGCTGCACAACCCCGACCGCAGCGGCTACCTGAGCGCCGCGGTTTGGGAGGGGATGCGCGCGGTGCGCGACGCCGGCCTGGCGAGCCGGCTGGGCCTGGCGCCGGGACCGGCCAACGGCTTCACCGTCGACCTGATCGCCTGCCTGGAGCGCTTCGGAGAGCTGATCGACTGGGCGATGATCATCCTCTCTCCGATGGAGCCGTGGCCCGGGGAGCTCGTGCTCGACGCGGCATCGGTCCACGGCGTCCAGCTGATCACGCGCGTGGTCGACTACGGCGGCCTCTTCTACGGCGACATCTCCACAGACGACGCCTTCGCCGAGCACGACCACCGCAGATTTCGCCCGCGGGGCTGGGTGCCCGGCGGGCTCGACAGGCTCGCGCGCATGCGCCCCTACGCCGAGCGCCACGATCTGACGCTGCTGCAGCTGGCCTGCGCGTGGAACCTCGCACAGCCGGCGGTGCGCTGCGTCGCGCCGACGCTGATTCAGGAGAGCGGCCCCGGTGCGCGCGCGATCGAGGACAAGCGCGCGGAGCTGGCCGCGCTCGCGCAGCGGCCGGATATCGCGCGGCTGCTGAGCGCGGCCGAGCTCGACGCGATCCGCGCGATCGGCGACAACACCGGCTGCATGGCGCTGAAGGGCTCGAGCCCCGAGCCACGAGGGTCCCGCGGCGGCCGATCGCTGGCCGCTGGACGACGAGCTGTCAGCGGTCGCGGGACGCTGGGGAATCGACCCCGAGCGACAGCTCGTGCCGACGCGTCCGGGCGGCTGACTCGCCGTCGTCTGATCCCGGCGCACGCCTCGAGCCCTCAGCGGGCAGATCGCCGCGCGGCGGCGCTCCGCCGCCCAGCCAGGCGTGCAGGAACTGCTCAGAGGTGGCGACGTCCAGCGGACGGGCGAACAGAAAGCCCTGGCCGCTGCGGCACTGCTCGTCCTTGAGCAGCGACAGCTCAGAGGACTGCTCGATGCCCTCGGCGAGCGTCTCGATCGACAGCGACTTGCCGAGCTGCACGAGCGTGCGAATCAGCTTCTCGCCGTCGGGGTCCTTCGTCAGGCGGGCGATGAACGAGCGGTCGATCTTCAGCACGTCGACCGGGAAGCGCTGCAGGTAGCCGAGCGAGGAGTAGCCGGCGCCGAAGTCGTCGATCGCGATCCGCACGCCCATCTCGCGGATCTCGGTCAGCCGCCGAACGCTGCCCTCGGCGTCGCTCATCACGGCGGTCTCGGTGAGCTCGAGCGTCAGCGCATGCGGGTCCAGGCCGCTGTCGGCCAGCGCTTGCGACATCTCGACCACGAACTCGTCGGTCTCCAGCTGGCGTGTGGAGACGTTGACGGCGATGCCGATCTGATAGCCGCTGGCGCGCCAGGCGGCGCCCTGCTGGCAGGCCTGCGTGAGCACCCATCGCCCGACCTCGACGATCATGCCGGTCTCCTCGAGCAGCGGCACGAAGTCGTCGGGCTGGACGACGCCGCGCGTTGGATGGTTCCAGCGGATCAGCGCCTCCATGCCGGTCGGGCTGAGGCTGCGCAGATCGAACGTCGGCTGGTAGACGAGGAAGAACTCCTCGTTGATCAGCGCGTCGCGCAGGCTCATGCGCAGCTCCATCTGGTCTTGCGCGAGCTCCTGCATGCCGGACTCGAACGCGACGGAAGCGGTTGCGCCCGGCTCGCTTGGCGCAGTACATCGCTATCGAAGCGTCGCGCAGCAGCTCGTCGGCCTGCTCGCGGTCGCCGCCGGCAAAGCCAACGCTGGCCGTGACCGTGAGGCGCTTGCGCGCCGCGGCCTGCAGCCCGAAGGCGTCGCTGAGCGCGGCTATCAGGCGCTCGACGATCGGCTCGACGCCGCCGCTGAGGGGCGCGCCCTCGAGCACGACGGCGAACTCGTCGCCACCGAGGCGCCCCAGCGTTCCGTCCTCGCCGATCACGCTCTCGAGCCTCGCGCTGACCGCACGCAACAGCTCATCGCCGACGTCGTGCCCGAGCGTTTCGTTGATCGCTTTGAAGTTGTCGAGATCGATGAACAGCACACCGACCGGCGCCGGCGTGCGACGCGCTCGCGCGAGCGCCTGCTCGATGCGATCGACGACCAGCGTGCGGTTGGGCAGGCCGGTGAGCGCGTCGTGCGTGGCGAGAAACGCGAGCTCCTGCTGGCGGCGTGCGAGCTCCTCGTGGGCGACGTTGCGCTCGGACTCAAAGGACTGCGCCATCCGCACGATCGTCACGTCGAGGCTGCGCTGCAGCATGCCGAGCGCGTTGGCGAGCGCCTCGTCTGAGAGCCCGAGCTGATCGACGATCTCGCGCACCACGCGATCGGCCGCGTCGCGCCAGCGCAGGCAGCGCTTGGTGACCTCGTTCAACGGCGCCGCGCGCTGGGCCGCAAGCTGACCGAAGACCCGCCACGAGTCCTGACCGACATCGCGCGCGACCTGCGCGCCGTCACCGGCCATCCAGCGAGCCACCGCGGCCGTCGAGGCCGCACCCACGCGCGCAAAGCTCTCTTCGACGACGTCGTCCAGCGCCAAGCCGGACTCCTGCGGGCCGGTAGCGCATCGCGGCGACCACGTCGCCGGCTCGCGCGCTCAGCGCCTCGCCCAGCCGGCGCAGATCGTCGGCCAGGTCGAGCTCGGCCACCGGCGAACGTTCGTCGTCGGGAAGGCCCTCCTCGGATGCCGCCGCTCGTGAGGCAGCGGCGGAGCGTTTCACCCTCGCCCGCTCCCCGGGCGGAGCTGTGCGCCGGGCGGACATAATCCACGCGATCGGCAGGCCTTGAGGATCCCTTTAGCCTGACCGCGGATCTGGCCCATATGTATGAATCTCGGGCGTTGCGCTCGCCCTTCTGGCCGATCCGGGCCCGTCGCGTCCGCACGCGGCGGCCGAGGGGCCACAATGTGCGGGTGCAGACCGCTTTCACATTCGTCGTGCTCGGAGCGGTGGGACTCGCGCTGTTCATCTCGCTGGCGCTGCTGGTGACCAGCGGCGGCTCGTCGGGCAGCGTCTATGACGAGATCGGCGCCGGCGGGCTGGTCAGGGACGGCGATCCGGGCGCTTCAGCGCTCGCGCAAGCGCCGGAATCTCCGGCGGGGCGCGCCGAGCGCGAGCGCGAGATCCGCCAGATGCTCGGCGCGCGCAGCGAACGGCTCGTGGCCAGAGGGGAGCCGGCGCTTGACATCGACGCCGAGGTGGCGCGGCTGATGGAGCCCGCGCGGCAGCCGGCGGCGCATGACGCGAGCCTCGTCGACGAGGTGCGCCAGCTCGTGATCGCGCGCAATGAACGGCGCGCGCGCCAGGGCTTGCCGGCGCTGGACGTCGAGACCGAGATCGCGCGCACGCTGCAGGAGCTCGGGCCCTGAGCGGCGCGTCCCCAGACTAGCCTAACACGCCGGCCGCGCAGTCGGGTATAAACGCGCCATGACAGACGGGCGCCACTTCCGCCTGGACGAGCTCACGATTCGTCCGGGCACCTACTTCAACCCACAGACCGAGGTCCTGATCGTCGTCGACGACTCGCCCGAGGTCGACCACGAGATCTTCGAGGTCGACGAGCTGGACGTGGGCGACTGGGTGCTCATCTCCGACGACACACCGCTGGACGAACCGCGGCGAGACGACCTGATCGAGCACTTCCAGGTCACCTATCAGCCGAGCAGCCAGCTGTCGGCCGGGGATGATCCCGAAGACGACGAGGAGGATGAGGATGAGCTGGACGTCGACGAGCTGGAGGCCGAGCTGGACTGAGCGCAGGGACGCTGCGGCGCAACTCGCGTGCGAGGCGATGTGTTCGACAGACGTGCCCTTCGATCCGCCCAGAGCGTGACGCGTCGCGGCGTTCACGCGTCCGCGCGGGCGCGCGGGCGCGGTCCTGCGCGCCTTGTTCATCTCGACGGCGCTGCTCGCGACGGCCGGCTGCTGGGCCATGTCCGCGGCCTGCGCGCCCGCTCTGGCAGCCTCGGCGCGCCGCGGCCCGAGCGTGCCGAGCGCCCTGCAGCAGCTGCTGCGCAGCGGCGCGATATCTGAAGCGCTCTACAAGCAGGACTCCTCGATCTTCAGCGGCGCGGAACGCTCGTTGACCAAGCTGAGGGGCACCAGGCAGAGCGAACTCGGCGCCGTGCTGGCAAACGTGCGCGCGATCACCGCCGCGGGCGAGCTGAGCGCCTCGCGGCTGGGCGCGCTGTTCCTGACGCTCGAACGCAACTGGCGCTGGTGGACCACCCAGCCGCTGCTCAGCAGCGGCGAGCGCCTGAGCTTCCCGCCGAGCAAGATCGTGTGGGAGCACTATGCCGGGCAGGGCATCGAGATCCAGTGGCTTGGAACCTTCGGCGAGGCCAACGGCTACTACCTGTCGGGCGATGAAAACGCCAACCTGCGCCAGCTGCTCGGCGAAGTCATCCCGCTCGCGACCCAGCGCGCCGGCGGCATCGCATGGGAGTACATGTTCCGCTTCGACGGCGGCTCGCCGCCTTGGACGAGCGGGCTCTCGCAGGGAACGGCGCTGCAGGTTCTCGCGCGCGCGTGGTCGCGCTTCAAGGAACCCGCCTACCTGACCGCCGCCCAGCAGGCGCTCGGCATCTACGAGACGGCTCCGGCGGCCGGCGTGCGGGTCAAGACCGCCGCCGGCGCCGAGTACGCCGAGTACACCTACGCCCCCAGCGACCGGATCCTCAACGGCTTCATCCAGGCGCTCGTCGGGCTGTATGACTACACGTCGCTGACCAAGGATCCACTCGGCCTGCGGCTGTTTGAAGAAGGCGACGCCGAGGCGCGCGCCGAGGTGCCCCACTACAACACCGGCGCGTGGTCGATGTATGACCAGTTCGGCGAATCCAACCTCAACTACCACGAACTGCTCACCGAATTCCTCCAGCACCTGTGCGAACGCACGCGCAAGGGCCCGCCGATGATCACCGCGCCGGCGCCGGCGCCGACCCCCGCACCGGCGCCGACCAGCGGCAACGGCGGCACCGGCGCGAGCGGCAACACCGGCGCCACGGCGCCAGCGGCGCAAGCGCGGCCCGCGTGCGCGCGTCAAGCCGCCGCGACCAGCGCGCCGACGCCGATCGCCGGAGACTCGATCTACTGCACGACCGCACAGCAGTTCACCACCGACCTTCACACACCGCCGGTCGTGTCGTTGCTGAGCACCACGCTGCCGACCGGCTCGCGCGCCGGGGTGCAGCTGTCGCTGTCGAAGATCTCGAGCGTCTCGCTGACCGTCAGGCAGGGCTCGAAGGTGGTTTGGAGCAACCACGCGACGCTTGAACGGGGCAAGCCGAGGCTGCTGTGGGTGACGCCGGCCAAGGCGGGCAGCTATACGGTGACGATCGTGGCGGGCGACCTGGCGGGAAACTTCGCGAGCACGACGGGGACCGTCACGCTCGCGAAGGGCGCCAAGGAACACTGACGCCGGCGCCCGCGGCCTCGCGCCCGGCGGAGCCGCGGCACGCAGCGGGCGGCCCGCGCCGCGGGGGGCGCTCCTAGACTTCGTTGGATGGCGTCCCATCAGACCACCCGCGCCGCCGGGGAGCGCTCGTGAGCTCGAGACTGGCGCGCGACTGGCGCGCGCTCGTGCCCGAGCAGCGGCTCGCGCTCGGGGCCGCGGTGGCGCTGTTCGTGACGATGCTGCTGCCCTGGTATCAGCAGAACGCGATCGTCAACGTGCCGCGCCAGACGCCGCTCGAGAGTCGCAACCTCAACGCCTTCCAGGTCTTCTCGTTCGTCGAGGCGGCGGTGCTGCTGGTCGCGCTTGCGGTGATCTACCTGCTCTACGCGCGCGCGGAGGGGCGCCGCTTTCAGCTGCCGGGCAGCGACGGCGCCGTCGTGCTCGCCGCCGGCCTGTGGACCGGCCTGCTGCTGATCTTTCGACTGTTCGACAAGCCGGGGCTCTCCAGCCACGGGGTGGCGGGCAACGTGGGCGTGCAGTGGGGCATCTTCTTCGCGCTGGCCGCCGCCGGGCTGCTGGCCTACGCCGGCGCGCGGATGCGCTCCGCACGCCGCCCCGAGGCGCCGCTCGCGCGCCCCGCCGAGGGCCCGCCCCAACCGCCGCGCTCACCCGAACAGCCGCGCGCGCCCGAAGAGCCGCACGCATCCGAAGCAGCCGCGCTCGCCCGAGGAGCAGCGTGCGCCCGAGGAGCAGCGCGCCGCCCGAGGAGACGCGTGCGACGGCGCAGCGGCCGCGCTATCCGCCGGCGCCTGCGACGGTCGTCGCGCGACGGTCCCGACGAGACCCGTTCGCCGCCACGAAAGCCGCCGAGCAGCTGTCCTTCGAGGACACGCCGACCGAGCCCGACCAGCGACACGCCTAGCTCGCCGGCCGGCGGCGCGCGACGTCCAGCGGTGGGCCGAGCGCCGCGCGGTCCTATCATTGCGCTGACGATGCCAGCATCCTCGTCCCCGGCGCCGGCAGCCTCGACCACGACCCCAGCGTCGGTCGCAGAGCTCGCCGAAGGGCTGCGCGAGGCCGGTTACCTGCCCGGCGAGTCCACCGCGCTGGTCGCCTATCTGGCCACCAAGCTGGGCAAGCCGGTGCTCGTGGAGGGTCCGGCGGGCGTTGGCAAGACCGAGCTTGCCAAGGCGCTCGCCTCCTACCTGCAGCGCGAGCTCGTGCGCCTGCAGTGCTACGAGGGCCTGGACGAGGCCAAGGCGCTGTATGAGTGGAACTACCGCAAGCAGCTGCTGCGCATCCAGGCCGAGGCCGACGGCGCGGGCTGGGAACAGGTGCAGGACGACATCTTCGGCGAGGACTTCCTGCTGGCGCGGCCGCTGATGAGCGCGATCGCCTCAGAGCAGCCGGTGGTGCTGCTGATCGACGAGATCGACAAGACCGATCAGGAGTTCGAGGCGATGCTGCTGGAGGTCCTGTCTGACTTTCAGATCTCGATTCCAGAGCTCGGCAGGGTGCAGTCGCGCACCCATCCGGTCGTGGTGCTGACCTCCAACAACTCGCGCGAGCTCACCGAGGCGCTCAAGCGCCGCTGCCTGTACCTGTGGCTGGACTACCCGTCGCTCGAGCATGAGCTCGAGATCGTGCGACTGCACGCGCCCGAGCTGCCGGAGACGGTCGCGCGCAGACTCGTGGAGATCATCGGAATGGTGCGCGAGCTGGACATCAAGAAGCCGCCGTCGATCGCGGAGTCGATCGACTGGGCGCGCGCGCTGCTGCTGCTCGGCGCGCGGGATATCGACGCGGACACGTTCAGCGAGACGATGTCGGTGATCGTCAAGCACCGCACCGACATGGACGTCGTCTCAGAGCGCGTCGGGCTGAAGCTCTCGGCGCCCGCCGATGTCAGCTCCTGATCGGACGCCGGGACCGCCGCCCGCGCGCAGCGGCGGGCCGGACGGCCAGCTCGACGAGGGGTTCGCCAGCCAGCTGCTGGAGCTCGGCGAGGAGCTGCGCCGCGAAGGCGTGGCGATCGGCACCTCCGAGCTGCTCGACGCCTTCGACGTGCTGCGCGAGATCAGCTGGACCTCTCAGGAGGACTTCCGCGAGGCGCTTGCCGCGACGCTGGCCAAGAGCCAGGAGGACCGGCGCACGTTTGAGCTCGTGTTCGACCGCTTCTTCTTTCGCGCGGTCGAGCTCGCCGCGATCAGGGAGGGGATCAGCGAGCAGGACCCGGCCGCGGCGGGAACGGGCGGCGGGGACTTCGACGAGCTCAGCGAGTCAGAGCTCGGCGAGCTGCGCGCGCAGATCGCCGCCGCGCTGAGAGAGGGCTCGGAGGGGGCGCTGCGCGACCTCGCGCGGCTGGCGATCGCGGCGCTTGCCAACCGCCAGGACGGCTCGGGCGTGATCGGCGTCGACGTGCAGCGCATTCGCCGCGCGCTGGGGCTGCGCGCCGAGCCCCAGCCGGACCTGCCGCCCGAGGATCCGCGCCGCGACGGCGTCCCGCGCGACGCGCTGCGCCGCTTTGAAGCGCAGCTGCGTCGCGAGCTCGAACGCGCCCAGATCGAGCGCGCCGGCAGCCTGCCTCCCGCACGCCCGCTGGGGGAGCTGGACCGCGCGCTGCCGTCCGGCCCGCTGGCCGACCTCGCCGCCGTCCATCGCGTGGTGGTCCAGCTGCGCCGCAGGCTGGCGACGCAGGGCTGGCAGACGCGCGGGCACCGCAGCCACGCGCACGTCGACGTGCGCCGCACGATGCGCGCGTCGCTTCAGACCGGCGGCGTGCCGGTCGTGCTCAAGTACCGCCCGCGCCGCCCGCGCCGCCCGGAGCTGTACGTGCTCTGCGACGTCTCCACGAGCGTCACATCGGCCTCGGTCTTCTTCCTGTCGGTGCTGCACGCGCTGCACGACACCTTCCGCAAGATGCGCTCGTTCGTGTTCATCGAGCGCATCTCCGAGGTGACCGACATCTTCGAGCACGAGCGCGACTTCAAAGTCGTCAGCGAACGGATCGCCAGCGACGCGGGCGTGGCGGACATCTCCGGCTACACCGACTACGGGCGCGTGTGGTCGGAGTTCCTCGAACAGGTCGAAGACGACCTCGATCCGCGCGCCACCGTGATCGTGCTGGGGGACGCGCGCACCAACGGGCGCGACCCGCGCGCGGACGTGTTCGCGCAGATCGCCGCCCGCGCCGGGCGCACCTTCTGGCTGAATCCCGAGCCGCGTCTGTACTGGAACTACGGCGACTCGGTGATCGCCGCCTACGAGCAGTTCTGCACGGCGTTTGAGTGCTGGACGACCGCCCAGCTGGAGGACTTCGTGCGCGCGCTCGCGCGTCCTGACCTGTCGCTCAGGACACCCAACGCTTGGCTCGCGGGTGGGTTGAGTATCGCCTTTGCCCCACTACTCGGATTCATGTCGGGTGCGGTGAATCCCGATTCGCTGCTATTCGCGGTATCGGCTGCCCTTTTCTGGTCGATCGCCCGTGCGTTTCGCCGGAACTCACCTACCGTTCGGCGATCGCCATCGGCACCATTTCCGCGATCGGACTGCTGACAAAGCTGAACTTCGTCGGACTGTTTCCAGGCGCCATACTCGCCCTTGGCGTGTTAGCCCTGCGTATGCCACGGTCATCCCGGACACTCCCCTGCGAGCATTTGGGCTCGGCGCGGGTATCGCAATCGCTCCGGCGGTTATATATGCGCTCTTCAATCTCGCGGCAGGCAAGCCGGCGTTTGGCCTCGTGTCCTCGGGTGTGTCGGTTGCTCACGGGTCTGTGTTTACGGCCTTCAGCAATATGTGGCAGTTCTACCTACCGCGCCTGCCAGGCATGAAGTCCTATGACCCTGGCATTCTGTCGCTCACGCGCTAGCATCGTCGCAATCAGACACCAGGGGAGCTGGCGGAGGCTGGCTGAGATGGCGCACAGGAAGTGCCGGCGCCGACCCTTCGAACCTGTGGGGTAATGCCCGCGGAGGGAGACACGTGTTCACGGGACTGCGACAGAGCCCGAGATCGCCCGGACGAGCCGCTCGTTCGCGCGGGCGCGGGTCGCCACGAGCGTCCCGCAGAATCTCGCCGCCGGGGATTCGCGCGCTCCGGGCACGGCCAGCTCCCCGCGCGCGCGCGTGGATCGCGCCGCACCGTGCCCGGTGGCGCGAGCGCGCTGCTGGACCGCGTCAGCCGCCACTACGTCGATCGCCGCGGCGAGCGCGTGCAGGCGCTCGAGGGCGTCTCGCTGCGCGCCGAGGCGGACGAGGTGCTGGCCGTGGTCGGCCCGAGCGGCTGTGGCAAGACGACGATCCTCGAGCTGATCTGCGGCCTGCAGGCACCGGACGCGGGCAGCGTCGCGTGCGCGCCGGCGGCGCTGATGCCCCAGCGCGACCTGCTGCTTCCCTGGCTGACGGCGGTCGAGAACGCCGCGCTCGCGCTGCGCATCGCCCGCTGCCCGCGCGCGCAAGCCAGCGCGAGCGCGCGGCGCGAGCTGTTCGGCGAGCTCGGCTCTGGAGGGCTTCCAGGAGGCCCACCCGCACGAGCTGTCGGGCGGCATGCGCCAGCGTGTGGCCTTCCTGCGCACGCTGCTGTCGGGCAAGCCGCTGCTGTGCCTCGATGAGCCCTTCGGAGCGCTGGACGCGATCACGCGCGCGGAGATGCAGCAATGGCTCGCGGGCGCCCTCGCGCGCGAGCCGCGCACGGTCGTGCTGGTCACGCACGACGTCGAGGAGGCGGTGCTGCTGGCAGACCGCGTGGCGGTGCTCTCCCCCAGACCCGGCCGCGTGACCGCCGAGCTCGCGATCGACCTTCCACGCCCGCGCGAGCGCACCGACAGCGCCGTCGTCGCGCTGCGCGAGCGCGCGCTGTCCGCGCTCGGCCAGCCGGCGCTCGGCGAGGAGGCGCGATGAGGCGCAGGCTCGCGATCGGCTTCCTCCCGGCGGCGCTCTGGCCGGCGCCCTGCTGGGCGGCTGGGAGGTGTATGTCGACCCGGCCGCCACGGCGCCTTCCTGCCGGCGCCGCACGCGATCGCCGGCGCGCTGTGGAACAACGCGGGCCGCTGTCGGACAATCTGCGCCTGACCGCCGAGAGGTGGCCGCCGGCATCACGCTCGCGCTGGCGCTCGGCTTTGCGCTCGCGGTGCTCGTCCACCTCTCGCGCCGCTTCGCCGCGCCGTCTACCCGCTCGCGATCGGCTCACAGGCGGTGCCGATAGCGGTGATCGCCCCGCTGCTGGTCTTCTGGTGGGGCTTCGGCGTGCTGCCGAAGCTCGTCGTGATCGTGCTGATCTGCTTCTTTCCCGTGCTCGTCACGACGGTCGATGGGCTTGCGGCGGTCGATCCCGATCAGCTCAAGCTGCTGCGCACGCTGGACGCCTCGCGCTGGCAGGCGTTTCGCTTCGCCGAGCTGCCCGCGGCGCTGCCGGCGGCGATCAGCGGCGCGCGGATCGCGCGTCGACGGTCGGCGTCATCGGCGCCTACATCGCGGAGTCCCAGACGGCGACGTCGGCCCTACATGCGGCCTCGGGCGCGAGATCAACTCAGCGACCTCAACGCCTTCAGAATGCCGCGCGCCTACGCCGCCGCGGTCTGCTGTTCGCGCTTGGCGATCGCCTGCTTCTATGCGCTGACGCTCGCCGAGCGCAGGCTGGCGCCGTGGGCCGACACGATCGCGGGCGAGCGACGCCGTGACGACGGCCCGCCGCACGCCGCCCGCCTTGCTCGCCGCGGCGGCGCTCGCGTGCGCCGCTCGCGCTCGCGCGCCTGCGGGGCAAAGCAGGACGTGATCTCGAGCTCCAGCGCAAAGCCCTTCTCGGTCATGCTCGACTGGTTCCCAAACGCCGACCACGCCGCGCTCTACTCCGCGATCGCCGGCGGCGACTTCCGCGCGGTGGGACTGGAAGTGCAACCGGTCGTTCCCTCCGAAACCGCTGAACCGCTGAAGCTGCTGGCCGCAGGCAAGGTCGACATGGCCATCTCATACGAGCCAGAGCTGCTGCTCGCGCGCGACGCAGGTCTGAAACTGGTCTCGATCGGGGCGCTCGTGCAGCGCCCGCTCACCTCGATCATCGCGCTGCCCGCCAGCCACGTCACGAGCGTCGCGAGCCTCGCCGGCAAGCGCGTCGGCACAGCGGGTCTCAGCTACCAGGCCGCCGAGCTGCGCACCGCGCTGAACGCCGCGGGCGTCAACCCGAGCTCGGTGCAGGAAGTCAACGTCGGCTTCAACCTGGTGCCCGCGATGCTCTCCGGCAAGGTCGACGCGACGCTCGGCGGCTTCTGGAACTACGAGGCGGTGCAACTGCGCCTGATGCACAAGCGCCCGGTCGTGATCCCCGTCGATCAGGCCGGCGTGCCCAGCTACAACGAGCTCATCCTCGTCGTGCGCGAAGACGAGGCGCACACGCGCGGACAGGACCTGCGCGCCTTCATGCAGGCGCTCACGCAGGGAGAGCGCCGCGTGCGAGCCGATCCGGCGGCCGCGGCGGCGCTGCTCGTCAAGGCCAATCCGTCGCTTGAAGGCAAGCTTCAGCTGCAGTCCATCCAGCAGACGCTGCCGGCGGCGCTGCCGGCGAACAAGAGCGACCCCTTCGGTTGGCAGGAACCCTCTGCCTGGGCGTCCTTTGGCAGCTGGATGCTCTCGCACGGGCTGCTGAAGAACAACCCCAACGCCGCCATGCAGCCGTTCACCAACGAGTTCCTCCCGGGGCAGGGCATCTGATGGCCGAGCAGAGCGCGCGATGCGAATCGGGCTGCTGACCGGCGGCGGCGACTGCCCGGGGCTGAACGCGGTCATTCGCGCGATCGTGCGCCGCGGTCTGGTCGAGGGCCGCCACAGCCTCGTCGGGTTCCGTCACGGCTGGGCGGGAGTGCTCGGCGACGACGCGACGGAGCTGACGCTGCAGAGCACGGCCGGCATCCTGCCGCGCGGGGGCACGATCCTCGGCACCTCGCGCACCAACCCCTTCGCCGAGGGCCAGGGGGGGACCGACGCCATCAGGGCGACGCTCGCCTCCCGACGGGTCGACGCCCTGATCCCGATCGGCGGAGAGGACACGCTCGGCGTGGCGCTCACGCTTGCGCCGCGAGGGCCTGGCCGTCGTCGGTGTGCCAAAGACGATCGACAACGACCTCGGCGGGACCGACGTGACGTTCGGCTTTCAGACGGCTGTGCAGATCGTCACCGACGCGATCGACCGGCTGCACACCACGGCCGAGTCGCACAACCGCGTGATGGTCGTCGAGGTGATGGGCCGCCACGCCGGCTGGATCGCGACACACGCGGGGATCGCTGGGGGCGCCGACGCGATCATCGTGCCCGAGCGCCCGTTTGACATCGAGCAGATCGTCGCGCATCTGCGCAGCCGCCACGCCCGCGGGCGCAGCTTCTCGATCGTCGTCGTGGCCGAGGGCGCAAGCCCGCGCGAGGGCACGCTGGTCGTGCGTGGCAACGCCGGCACCGACGCGTTCGGGCACGAGCGCCTGGGCGGCATCGGCGTGCTGCTCGAGCAGGAGATCGAGCGGCGCACGGGCTTTGAGACGCGCGTGACGATCCTCGGCCACGTGCAGCGCGGCGGCACGCCGGTGGCATATGACCGCGTGCTGGCGACCCGCTTCGGCGTGGCGGCGATGGAGGCCGTCGAGGCGGGGCGCTTCGGCACGATGGTCGCGCTGCGCGGCACCGAGATGGTCGAGGTCGCGCTGGAGGAGGCGCTCGCGGCGCCCAAGCTGCTGGACCCGGCGCTGTATGAGACCGCCGAGCTGTTCTTCGGCTGAGCCTCGCCGACGCGCATCGCCCTGCTCACAGCCGCCAGTAGCGCCCGACCTGGGCGAGCGCCGGCGCGATCTCGGGCAGGGCGGGCGCGATCACGCCCGCCTCCCCCTCGCCGCCGAGCGCGGCGAGCACCTCGCACACGCAGTCGCCGAGCACGGGCGGGTTGTATCCGCCCTCCAGCACGGCGCCGAGCGGGACGCGCGCCGTGGCGGCGGCGTCGCGCACGAGCCGCGCCATCTGCGCAAAATCGCCGGTCTGCAGGCGACAGTCGGCGAGCGGATCGAGCGCGTGCGCGTCAAAGCCCGCCGACACGAGCATCAGGTCGGGCTCGAAGGCGAGCGCCGCCGGCAGCACGACTCCAGCCAGCAGCGACAGCCACAGCGCTCGCGTCAGAGCCGCCGGCCACGGGCAGGTTGATCGTGTAGCCCTCGCCGGCGCCCGAGCCGGCGTCGTGCAGCGGACCTGTTCCGGGGTAGAAGGGCGACTGGTGGATGCTCGCGTACAGCACGTCGTCGCGTCGGCGAAAGATCTCGGCGGTGCCGTTGCCGTGATGCACGTCCCAGTCGAGGATGAACACCCTGCGCGCGCCGAGCGCTGTTATCGCCAGCTCGGCCGCGATCGCGACGTTGTTGAACAGGCAGAAGCCCATCGCCCGCTGCGCTTCGGCGTGATGCCCCGGCGGGCGCACCGCGCAGAAGCCGCTGCGCGCCTCGCCGGACAGCAGCGCAGCGACCATCTCACACGCCGCGCCGACGGCATGCAGCGCGGCCTCACACGAGCTTGGCCCGAGCATCGTGTCGGCGTCGATCGCGCCGCCGCCGGCAGCGCACAGCGCCGCGATCGCCTGCACGTGCGCGTCGGAGTGCACGAGCCTCGCCCGCTGCAGCTCAGCCGGCGCGGCGCTGCGCCGCTCCCATTCCGGCAGCGCCCGCTCGGCAAGGGCCCGCTCGATCGCGAGCAGGCGCTCGGGGTTCTCGGGATGCCCGGGTGAGAGCACGCGCGGATCGTGCTCCAGGCAGGCCGCGTCGCTGAAGTACAGGCAGCTGGTCATCCGTTCCTCAGGCCGACGGCGCGGGGGCGACCTCGCCGAGATCCCCCGCGGGCAGTCCGCCGGGCGGCTGCGCGGCATCGAGCGCGGGCTCAAAGCCGGGAAGTTCGAGCTCCACGCGCGCCCCGCCCTGAGGTGCCCGTCCCGCGGAGACCCGCCCTCCGTGAGCGGCCGCGATCGCCGACACGATCGCGAGTCCGAGCCCCGTCCCCCCCGACGCCCGATCTCGCGCCGCGTCGACGCGATGAAACCGATCGAACACCCGCTCGCGCTGGTCGGCCGGGATCCCGGGACCGTCGTCCTCTACCGAGAACAGGACACGCCCGGCGTCGGCGCTCTGCACTCGCAGGCTCACGAGGCCGCGCTCGGGCGCCGTGTGCTCGATCGCGTTGGCCAACAGGTTGCGCAGCGCCTGGGCGAGCATGTCGGGATCGGCGTGCAGCGTTCCCCGCGCAACCGGGCCGAGCGCAAAGCGCCGGCGCGCCAGCAGGCTCACACCCTGCCACAGCTCCGCGACGAACACCGGCAGATCGATCGCCGCGATCCTCGGCGGGGAGGCGCCCTCGGCCCTGGCCAGCAACAGCAGGTCGTCGATCAGACGGCTCATGCGCGCGATCTCGCCCTGCACGAGACGCTCCACGCGGCGCACCTCCTCGACGGAGGGATCGTGCTGGGCGGCCAGCACCTCCAGCTGGCCGCGCACCACGGTAAGCGGAGTGCGCAGCTCGTGCGACGCGTCGGCGACGAACGTGCGCTGTCGCGCGAACGCGTCTGTCAGCCGGTCGAGCATGTGGTTGAAGGCGTCGGCCAGCACGCGCACCTCCTCGTCGTCTCGCGGCGTGCTCGATGCGCGGGTGAAGGTCGCCGGCGTCGACCCTCGTGGCGACGGCCGCCATGCGCCGCAACGGACGTGAAACGCGAGTGCCGATCAGGTAGGCGCCGAGGAGCGCGCCCGCGAGCGCAAGCGCGCCGGCGAGGATGAACGCGCGGGCCACGCCTGCCTGGGCGCGCGCGACCGGGGCGAGCGGCTCGCCCACCCCGACGGTTACCGACAGCGGCGAGGAATGCGCAATCGGAACCGACACGACCCGCTTGAGCACGCGCAGGTTGCCGACGTCGGGCAGGGCGAAAGTGGCAAAGCCGTCGCCGGCCCGCGACAGCTGCGCCGAAAGGCGATTCTCCTGCGACTGCTGTGCGTAGGTCTCACCCTCGTCGGGCGGGCCCTGCCTGAGCAGCTCGGGGCGATTGGTGCTCGTCTGCGCACCCGGTATGACGGCGAACAACAGCGTCGAGCTCGCGCTGAAGGGCTGCCCCTTCACATAGCGCTCGGCGGCCACGGCCACCTGCGCGCGGGTACTCGCTCCGGCGGCCCTCAGCGCGTGTGCGAACTCGCTCGAGTCAGCGCCGATCTCGTGGTCGATCTGCCGGCGAAGCTGCGTGCCGGTTCCCCGATAGACGGCGACGAATGTGATGCCTGTGCATAGAAGGATCACAGCGGCGATCCAGCCCGCGAGGCGCCAGCGCAGCCCGAGGTGGGACAGGCGGTCGATGCTCGAGCGCACGAATCAACTCGCGCTGCTCAGGCGATAGCCGACCTTGCGCACCGTGAGAATCGGCGCCGGATCACCCGGACGACCGAGCTTGCGACGCAGATAGCCGACGTATACGTCGACGACGTTCGTCGCGGGATCGTGCTCATATCCCCAGACCGAGCCGAGGATCTGCTCGCGAGAGAGCACCTGACCATGATGGCGCAGCATGTAGGTCAGCAGCTCGAACTCGGTGGTAGACAGCGCCACCTGCCTGCCGTCGCGAAGCACCCTGCGAGTCAACAGGTCGGCCTCGATGCCGGCCGCGTTGAGCGTCGTCGAGGAGCTCTGCGCGGCGGTTCGCAGCTGCGCACGCAGGCGGGCGACGAGCTCCGCGAGCGAGAACGGCTTGACGAGGTAGTCGACCGCGCCCGCATCCAGCCCCGCCACGCGATCCTCGATCTCCCCGCGGGCGGTCAGCACGATCACGGGCAGCCGCGGTCTGGCCTCGCGCAGCGACGCGAGGACCTGCATGCCGCCGCGACCAGGAAGCATCAGGTCGAGCACAACTGCGTCGAAGCCGCCGCTCAGCGCACGCTCCTGGCCGTCTATTCCGTCCGTGGCAACCTCCACCGCGAAGCTGGCTTCCCCCAAGCCGCGGCGCAGGAAGTCGACGATGCCCGGCTCGTCCTCGACCACGAGCACCTTGGGCCCCTCGGGACGCGCGTCGCTGGCTGCGGCGCCTGCGCCGGAGTCGTCGAACATGCTCCCAGAATAGGCGTCGTCGCTGCGGGCGCTCCGCAGCTTTGCGAATTCCATGAGCTTTCTCATGCAACGGTTACCAGACCCTTAGTCGCGCGACACACACTCAATCGGTGGTCGCGGATTCACCGATGTCACGTCCTCGCCCAACCCGGCTCGGCGCGCAGCGCCTGATCGGCGGCGGGACGGCTGGCAACGAGCGCCTCACTGCTGTGACCGGTGCGCTGCTGATCGGGCTGCTGGCGATCATCGGCGTCACACTTATCGCGCTCACCCCCCTGCTGTCGGTTCACATGTTCGTCGGCATGCTGCTGCTCGGGCCCGTCACACTCAAGCTGGCGAGCACCGGCTATCGATTTGTCCGTTACTACACCGCCAACGAGTCCTACCGGCGCAAGGGGCCACCGCCGATCGCGTTGCGCCTGATCGCGCCGGTTGTTGTGGTTTCAACGGTGGTCGTCTTCGCCAGCGGAGTTGCGCTCCTGTTCGCCGGGCCGTCGTCACGTCACTCGCTCGTGCCGATTCACAAGGTGAGTTTCATCGTCTGGGGCGTGTTCACCGCGTTGCACGTGCTCGCCCACCTGCGCGCCGTGCCGAGCGCGCTGCGCGCCGAGCTCACGAGCGCCGCGCCGGGCGCGACCGACACGACCGACACGACCGGACGACTCGGTCGCATCATCTCGCTTGCCGGCGCCCTGACAGCCGGCGCGACCGTCGCGATCCTGACGATTCCCGAGTTCGGGCCCTGGCTTCACACCCACAACCTCCACCATCACTGAAAAGCCTGTCATGCGCCATCAGACAAATCTCGTGCGCGACGCGGCGCTGGACAAGCTCGCCCGTATCACTCGTTGGGTGATCGCCATCAGCGTCGCGCTGACCGCAGTCCTCTCCGAGGTCGCCGCCAGCGCGTTCCCCGGCAAGACGATTCACCCCGCCTCCCACAGCGGCGTCAAGCGCACAGGCACCCACAGCTCACATTCGACAACGAGCTCCTCCTCATCGAGCCGGCCAACCCCGCTGAGTCCTCCCGCGCACGCGCCGCAGACCGGCTCCGAACAGGCCACCCCGACCACCCGGGAATCCCCGTCCTCCTCGGGAGCGTCCTCCGGAGCATTCGGCCTCGCCGCGAAACCTCTGCGCAAGAACCCTCCACCCAAGAACCCTCCTCCTCCCAGGAATCCTCCTCCGCGCATGAATCCGCGCCCACGCGGGAAGCCACTCCGTCCAGGGAATCGGAATCGAGCGCATCGAGTGAATCGGCGCAGAGCGCGCAGTCATCTGCCCCGGTCGTCTCGGGAGGTTCCTGACGTGAACGCGTCGTCGCCTGCGAGCGGTGCGCTGACATGCGCGAGCTGGGAGGCGCTCGGCACGAACATCTCGATGCGGCTCACGGATGCGGACGCGCTGGCACCCGCGCGCGCGAACGTCGAGCGCGAGCTGGCCGCGATCGACCTCGCCTGCAGCCGCTTTCGCGACGACTCCGACCTGTCACGGCTGAACGCCCGCGCGGGTCGGGCAGTGAGAACCAGCCCGCTGCTGATCGAGGCGCTGGAGCTGGCGCTGCGTGCGCGCCCGGCTGACCGACGGAGACGTCGACCCGACGGTCGGCCGCGCGCTCGAGCTCGCGGGATACGACCGGGATTGGCGTCTGCTGAGCAAGCCGCTCGACACCCCGGACGCACATCCACAGCGGGATGGTGCGCGGGCTGGCGTGCAGAGCGCCGGCGTGCCTGCGAGGCGACGGCTCGAGGTCCTGGCCCGAGTGCGGCCCTCGTGGCAGAGCATCACGATCGATCGCGCCTTCGTGCTCGCGTGCGAGTCCCGCCGTCGACGAAGCTCGATCTCGGGGCCACCGCCAAAGCGTGGGCGGCCGACCGGGCCGCCCAGGCCGCGGCGCAGGTGGCGCGCTGCGGGGTGCTCGTCAGCGTGGGCGGTGACATCGCGACAGCCGGCGGGTGTCCCCCGGGCGGCTGGCAGGTGCGGGTCACCGACGACCACCGCAGCGACGTGTCGGCACCTGGACAGACGATCTCGATCGCTCTCCGGCGGCCTGGCGACCTCCAGCACGACGGTCAGGCGCTGGAGTCAGCGCGGCGCGACGATGCACCACATCATCGACCCCGCGACCGGGCGTCCCGCGGCAGTGACCTGGCGCACGGTGAGCGTCGCGGCGGCGAGCTGCGCAGACGCGAACGTCGCCGCGACGGCCGCGCTCGTGCGCGGGCAGAGCGCGCCCGCCTGGCTGGCCGAGCTGGGCTTGCCCGCGCGGCTGGTCGACGGCGACGGAGCGGTGCTCTGCGTCGGGGGCTGGCCGACCGAGGACGCCATCGAGGAGCGCTCGTGAGCGCGCGTGGTCGCGACCGCCGGGCCAAGCGTCTCCTGGTATCTGACGCGCTCGACCGGTGATCGTCGCGCTCCTGCTGCTGACCGCTGCCGTTGCGCTCGGCGTGCTGGACGTCCGGCGCTGGAGCAGCGCGCGCTGGCCGCGCTTCATCGTCGACGGCCTGCATCGAAACGTGTCGCTGCTGGCGATGGTCTTCCTCGTGCTGCACATCCTCACCTCGGTGCTCGACAGTTTCGCCCCGATATCGCTGCTCGACGCCTTCGTTCCGTTCGCCGGCGCCTACCGCCCTTTCTGGCTGGGTCTGGGCGCGGTCGCCTTCGACCTGCTGTTGGCCGTGACGATTACCAGCCTGCTGCGCCAGCGCGTCGGCTATGCCTCTTGGCGCGCCGTGCATTGGCTGGCATACGCCAGTTGGCCGATCGCGCTGCTGCATGGCCTGGGCACCGGAAGCGACGTCAAGAGCACGTGGTTTCTGACGATCAGCGTGGCTTGTCTGGCGGTCGTCGTTGCGCCGCGATCTGCGTGCGGGTGATGGGCGACCGGGCCTCACATCCGGGCCGCGCGGCGCGCGGCCCTCGGCGCCGCCGGGGCCTTCTTGATCTTCCTGCTGGCCTGGCTGCCCGGCGGGCCGCTGGGATCTGAATGGGCGCGCCGCGCGGGCACGCCGTCCGCGCTGCTCGGCCATTCCGCCAGCGCCGGCTCCCGGCAGGAGCCGAGTCGATGAGCGCGCAGGACACGCTGCAGCTCGGACCGCCCGCGCCCTTCACCGAGCAATCGACCGTGTCGCGGCCCTGGCGGCACGCTGCCACGTATCCTCGCCGGCGCCGGCGTTGAAGGGCGGCTCGACCTGAAGGAGCATCTCGCCGTCCACGGGCCGCTCGGCGCGGCGCGCGGGCGAACACGCCGAGACGCAAGGCCCGGCTTGATCGATCAGGTCGAACAGGCGGGCCTGCGCGGGCGCGGTGGGGGCGACTTTCCGACGGCCAGGAAGATGCGCGCGGTCGCGAGCTCACGCGGTCGCGCGATCGTCGTCGTCAACGGCTGCGAGAGCGAGCCGGCGAGTCGCAAGGACCAGACGCTGCTTCAAACCCTGCCCCACCTGGTCCTCGACGGCGCACAGCTGGCGGCTGAGGCGCTGGGCGCCAGCGAGGTGATCGTGGCAATCTGCGAGTCCGTCCCGGCGAGCCGGCGGATCGTCGACGCCGCGATCGGAGAACGCGCGGCTTCGCGACGGGCCCCGTCGATACGCACCGCCGTCGTGGCGCGCGACTATGTCGCGGGCAACGAGCTGGCGCTGATCAACCGTCTCAACGGAGGCGCCTCGGTACCGACGTTCACTCCGCCGATGCCCTTCCAGCAAGGGGTCATGCGACGCCCGACGTTCGTCGCCAACGCCGAGACGCTCGCGCACCTCGCGCTGATCGCGCGCCACGGGCCACGCTGGTTTCGCCAACTGGGCACGCCGTCCGAGCCCGGGTCGGCGCTCGTCACGCTGTCGGGCCCCGTCGCCAAGCCCGGTGTTTTCGAGATCGAGAGGGGCGCCTCGCTGTCGGCGCTGATCGAGGCGGCGGGTGGGAGTCGATGCCAGGCCGCGAGCGCTTCTCATCGGCGGCTATGGCGGCAGCTGGATCGACGGCGAGCTGCTCGGCGGGGTCGCGCTGTGTGACGAGCAACTCGCAACGCACTCGGCGAGACTGGGCGCGGGCGTGCTCGTGCTGCTGTCGAGGCAGGCATGCCCGGTCGCTGAAACGGCGCGGATGGCGCGCTGGCTGTCCGATCAGAGCGCCGGCCAGTGCGGGCCATGCGTGCACGGCCTCAGCGCCATCGCGTCTGGCGTGCAGGAGCTCGCCGACGGCGTCGCCGAGCGCGGTGCGCGCCAGCGAACGGACAGGCTCGCGGCGCTGGTGGCGCGGCGCGGAGCGTGCGGGCATCCCGACGGAGCCGTCAGCTTCATTCTCAGCGCGCTGGAGGTGTTCGCGACCGAGTTCGCCGATCACGCCCGTCACGGCCCCTGCGACGCGTGCGCGCGACCGGCCGAGTTGCCTCTTCCTGCCCGCGAGCGAGCCGCGACGGGCATCGCGCAAGTCGCTCGCCCCACGATGAGCCAGCGTCTGCGCGTCAACCCGATCGCCTGCGAGGCGCATGGCATGTGCGCCGAGCTTCTGCCCGAGTGGATCGAGCTCGACGACTGGGGCTATCCGATCCTGCGCGACGAGCCCCTCCCTCCCGAGCTGCTCGGCCACGCCCGTCGCGCGGCTCGCGCATGCCCCACGCTCGCGCTGCTGATCGAGCGCGACTGAGAGCGGCGCGGCCTCGCGCGCTACAGCCCGGCCGCGTGCACCGCCGCGAGGCCCGCCCACTCGCCGTAGGGCGCGAAGAAGTCGCGCACCTGCGCTTCGTCGGCGCGCGCCCTCGGATCGCCGCCGCTGCAGCGCGCGTCCGACGAGCTTGATCAGGCCGAGATCGCCGGCGGGCAGCTGATCGAAGCGCCCCTGACCGCGCAGCGCGAGCATCTCGACCGTCCACGGCCCGATGCCGGGGATCGCGCGCAGCCGCCGCCAGCCGGCCTCCGGGCGCTCGTCATCGAGCACGACCCGCCCGCGCGCAACCTCGCGCGCGGCGCGCCGCAGCGCTATCGCCCTCCCCTCGGCCAGATCGCAGGAGACGAGCTCAGCCGGCAGCCGTGTCGCCGAGCCTGCCGGGCGTTGGAAGGTCGCGCTGGCCGGCGCACCATGCCTCTTCCTCGCGCCAGCGCCGCCCCAGCAGGCCGACGATGCGCCGCTGGATCGCCGCGGCGCGCTCGTACTCGATCAGCTGCTCGCAGACCGCCCACACGAGCGCCTCGAACGGGCGCGGACGCCGTCCCACCCGCAGCCACGGCCGCTCTCTCACCGAGCGCCCGATCAGCGGATCGCGCGCGAAGCGCCGCTGAAACTCCTCCAGGCGGTCATCGACGCCCAGCGCGAAGCGCAGCCGCTCGATCCCCTGCCGGGCGCCCTCGGCGCTGCGCGCGCGCGCGCCAAACAGCACAGCGTCCGGCGCCGGCTGCAGCGACGCGCACGGCGACGGGTTGACCGGACTCGTCGTGCACGAGACGCTCCAGGACCCCTCCACGCCGACGCATCACGCCATCGCGCCCGATGCGCGAGGGCAGCCGAAACGCACACGCCGGGCGCACCTGCAGGCGAACCTCGACCGGTGCGCGCAAGAGCGCGGCCTTCTCAGCGGTCCCGGCCGCCGAGCAGGTGCACGTCCACCAGCAGCGACCGCGTCCCGACGATCTGCACGAGCTCGGCGCCCTTGCCAGATCTGCGCCCGGCGCGACCCAGCCCGGCGCGCCGCGGGCGCCCCGTCGCGCGAGACGCGCGCACGTCGCGGCGGCGGCGGTGCGCGAGGCCCACGACGGCCGCTCCCGCGACGAATCCTCCCGCCGCGACCGCTGCGGCCTGCACCGTGGGCGCGACCGACCGCACGAGCGCTCGCGAGCGCGGCTGCGCGGCGGCCTCCGGCGCGAGCACGGGGACCGCGTCGACCTCCTCGATCTCCTCGAGTTCGCTCACGCGCGCAAGTGTAGAGACCGCCCCCGACCGCTTTTCTGCAGCGCCGCGCCCGAGCCGCGAGGCCGCCGGCGCTAGGCCTCCGCCAGCACCCTCTCATAGACGCGATAGCGCTTGACGATCCTGCCGCCCATCGCTTCCATGCCGCGGTTCATCGACTTGTTGGTCTCGAGGATCCAGCCCATCTCCCCGCCCGTCTGCGGCGTGATCGCGGCCATGTCGAAGTGCTCGACGTAGAGCTTTGCCGCCACGCCGGTGCTCTGGTACTCGGGCTTTACCCCGAGGAAGCCGACGCGCACGCGATCCATGATGCGGCCCTTGTTGAGGAAGTGCCACCAGCCGAGCGGCAGCAGTTTGCCTTTCATCTTTTCGAGCACCTGATTGATGTCGGGGATCGTGATCGCCATGCCGACCACCTCGCCGGTGTCTTCGCGTTCGGCGATCATGAACCAGTGCTTGTCGAAAACGAGCTGAAGCTCCTGCGCATAGGCGTCTAGGTCCTTCTTGTCATACGGCACGAAGCCCCAGTTTTTCGACCACGCGGAGTTGTAGACCTCGGCGAAGGCGTCCATCTCCTTGCGCAGGCTGCGCCGGCGCATCTTGCGCAGGCGGATGTGGTGCTTGCTCTGCACTTCCTCGGCCAACTGAAAGATCAGCGGGCGCACGCGCTCGCGGTCTTCGATCTCGAGGTTCCACATGTACAGGTCCATCGCCTTGCTCAGGCCGGCGCCCTCCACGCGCTCGCGGTAGTAGGGCGGATGCCAGGGCTGGCGGATCATCGGGCGCAGCTCGAAGCCCTCGATCAGAACGCCGCTGTCGTCGTTCATCGAGAAGTCCGCCGGGCCGACCATCCGCTCGCAGCCGCGCTCTGCGAGCCATTGGCCCGCGGCGCCCAGCAGCGCGTCGACCGCCTCCTGGTCGTCCTCGACCTCCAAAAAGCCGAACCAGCCCCACCTGCTCTCGTGGAAGTCGTTGAAGGCTCGATCGATCTGCGCGCTCACGCGTCCGACGATCTTGCCGTCGCGACGCGCCAGGAAGTACTCGGCCTCGCCGTGGCTGAAGTAGGCGTTCATGCGCTTGCTGAGGAACAGCCAGCGCTCGATCTTCAGCGGGGGCACCCACAGCGGGTGGTTAGCATGCAGGCGGTACGGCAGGTGGATGAAGGCTCTTAGATCGCGCCAACCAGATACCGCTGTCACCTCGACTCCCATGTCAGGACACCCTAGATGCCGACCTCGATAGACGTCTTCGCCAAGGTGCGCGGTCACGACCGCGAAGAGATCCTCGACGCGGCGCGCGAGGCCGGCCTGATCCCCTACTTCCGCACCGTGGAGTCGCCGGCGATGCCGATCGTCGAGATGGAAGGCCAGCCGCGGATCATGCTGGCCTCCAACAACTACCTCGGGCTGACCGGCGACGAGCGGGTGATGCGCGGCGCCGAGCAGGCGCTGCACCGTTACGGCACCGGGCTGACCGGATCGCGGCTGATGAACGGCACGACACCGCTGCATCTGCAGCTCGAGCAGGAGATAGCCGACTGGATGCAGACCGAGGACGCGATCGTCTTCACGACCGGCCACCAGGCCAACGTGGGCACGCTCGGCACGCTGCTGGGACCCGGGGACACGGTCATCGTCGACTCCGCCGATCACGCGTCGATCCTCGACGGCGTGCTGCTGTCGCGAGCCAAGATGCGTCCCTTCCGCCATGGCCGCCTGGACAAGCTGCAGCGCGCGCTGGAGCGCGCGCAGGACGACGGCGGGGGGGCGCTCGTGGTCGTCGACGGCGTCTTTTCGATGGAGGGCGACGTCGCGCCGCTGGTGGACATCGTCGAGCTGTGCGAGCGCCACGGCGCGCGCCTGATGGTCGATGAGGCGCACGGCGCCGGAGTGCTCGGCGCGCGGGGGGCCGGCGCCAGCGAGCTGTTGGGGGTCGAGGAGCGCGTCGACCTGCGCATGGGCACCTTCTCCAAGTCGCTGGCGTCCTGCGGGGGGTTCGTCGCCGGGCCCGCGGACGTGATCGACTATCTGCGCATCTCCTCGCGCGCCTTTCTGTTCACCGCCTCGGCGGTCCCGGCCGCGCTGGGGGCTGCGCTGGCGGCGCTGCAGATCGTGCGCTCCGCCGAGGGCCCGGCGCTGCTCGCGGACGTGCTCGAGCACGCGCGCTACTTCGCGGCTGGGCTGTCGGCGCTTGGATACCGCGTGCTCAGCGGCGAGCCCGTGCGGACCGGCCCGGGCGAGGATGCGCCGCTGCGCGCGCTGGACACGCCGATCGTGCCGATCCTCGTCGGCGACGACTGGCGCGCCGCGCTGCTGTGGCGCGCCCTGTATGACGGCGGCGTGTTCACCAACTGCGCGCTGCACCCCGCGGTGCCCCCCGGCGGCGCGTTGCTGCGCACGAGCGTGATGGCGACGCACGACCGGCCCACGCTCGATCGCGCGCTCGAGGTGTTCGCCACCGTCAAGCGCGAGATCGAGGCCGAGCACGGATCGCTGCCGGACCCCGACGTGAGCTGAGCGACGCGGCCGAATTCATCCCCGGGAACGCCGTCAGCCGAGCGGCCTGGCGCGCTTTATCCCAACTTTGTCCAAACGTTCACAAGTCGCCCGCGCGAGAAAAAGATCGCTTCTAGCGCATGAAGCACAGAGCGCACTGTTGACCGGATGGCCGGTTGAGCCTTAGCTTCATGAAGCGCTCTGCATGACCGTCCGGGGCTTGCACCAGAGAAGCCACCGGGAGAAGACATCGGCGATATCGGCATCGACCACGCGCACTCGTGGGCGGGCTCGTGACGGCCATGGTGGGCGCCAATGGGTCAATTTCAAGCAAGGATGTTGCCTGTAGCGAGCGTCTCGCGATGGCAACCCCGGAGGATGCCACCGACATGAACGCGACAGCGACGGTTCCACGCAGCGGTCCCCAGTACATGCGCGCGCTGGAGCGCGCCAACAAGGTCCGTCTTGCCCGTGCCGAGCTCAAGCGCAAGGTCGCCGACGGCGAGCTGGACGTCGGCGAGGTGATCCTCCGCTGCCCGTGGGAGGCGCACAGCATGGCGGTCGCCGACCTGCTGATGAGCCAGCGCCGCTGGGGTCAGACGCGCTGCCGCAAGTTCCTCGGCCAGATTCCGATGTCCGAGAAGAAGACCGTCGGCTCGATGACAGAGCGCCAGCGACAGCACCTTCGCCTCGTTGCTGCGAAACGGCGCCGGGGCCAGCGAGAGCGCGCGCGCTGACGCGGCTAGCGGCGACTCAGAGAGGGCCGCGCCGCAGCGCGACCCCTGGGTAACGGGCAGCCCGACGACAGCTTGAGCTGCCACCAGCCGGCGAGCATGCCGATCAGCCCTAGCCGCGGGCGCACTTCCCACACGCCGCAGCTTCCCTGCCCGAGGTCGCGCACGGGCAGGCGCCTGAACTTGTGGCGACCGGGCTCCAGGCGCATCTCCTCGAGCAGCTGCTGCGCGCGACGCTCGTGCTCGGTGCGCTGGGCCACGCGCGAGCGCAGCTGCTGAAGACGACCGGCGAGCTCATCGCGCGAGCGCTCGAGCTCCTCGAGGTCGAGCAGACGAGCGCCCCCGACGCGATCGGCGCCGATCGTGGTGGCGCGCCCGGCGCGACCCTCGTCGCTGGGCAGCCTGATGTGCGGAAAGCCCTCGGCGACGATCGCAGCCAGCTCGCGCTCCAGCCGCGCCACCTGGGCTCGCAGTGAGCTCCGCGCGGCACGCTCGTCGACCTCGGCGTGCTCGGCGACGCGATGATCGACGACTGACTGCTGCGACTGCTGGCTCACGCCATGGTCCTCCTCGTCGGACGGAGAGCGATTCTACCAACGGCTGTCGCGGTGCGCCAGCGCCTGCCGACACGGCCACATCCTCCCCCGCCGCGCCGGCGATGAGCTTTCAACCTGCGCCCAGAGAGGCGCGACAGGTCCACAGCGCCTCTTCGACATACAGCGCCGGCACACCCGATACCTGGATCGCGAAAAACAGCAGGCGGCGCGACCCGGCGCCCGGCGCGTGCCCGGGCGCGAGCTCGCCGAAGAGCGTCGCGAGCGCCGTGTCGGCGTCTGCGATCACCAGCCTGCCCGCTGGAAGCGTCGTGCCCGTCGCGCGAGCGCCCGAACGGCTCGCCCTCGAGGCTCGCGCGGATCCCGAGCGGCCCCTGCACCGCATCGCGCGTCGAGCGCCCACACGGGCACGGCGGTGTCCACGAGCGCGATCAGCAGGACGTCGGCGAGCAGGCCTTCGCTGACAAACCCGCCATGCAGCATCCGCTCGAGCACGACGCCCTCAAGCGGCGTGCGCACGACGTCGGGATCGAGGCCGATCTGGCGATAGAAGGCGCGATAGGCCGCCGGCACCGGCTCGCGGCGCACGCCGACCGCGCGTGCGCCGCGGTAGCGGTTGGACAGCGTGCGCAGGCGCGCCTGGATGTCGCGCGGAGAGCGGCCGGTGAGCGAGCCGCCGCGCACGAGCGGCACGTCTGCGACGAGCATCTGAAGCTGAGGCAGCTCCTCCTGCACCTCTCGCGCGCGCCAGCCGAGCTCAAACTCGCTGCGCTGGCCCCCGCCGTCCTGCGACGCGTCCGTGTCTACGGGACGCTCAGCGGCGCGCGACTGCTCGCGCGAGGGCTCATCGCGTGATCGCCCGGCGCGCCACGAGCGCCGCGTCATCGGCGCGGCGGCTTCCATCCGCCCGCCCGCGCCGCCGTGACGAGCTCTGTCAGGCGCGCGCGCAAGGTAGCCAGCGTGGGCGTGGTCAGCAGCGGCTTGCTCTGCGCCCGCCCGCCGGGCAGCACGAAGGTCACCTGCGGGCAGCTCACGACCTGATAGAGGCTTGCCAGGATCCCGTCGCGGTCCAGGCCGATCTGCACGCTGGTCAACCCGCGCCGGGCGATCAGCGCGCGCAGCGCGCGACGCTGTCCCTTGATGGCCACGCCCGCGAAGCGTACGCCGGGATAGGCGCCGGCCAGCGTCTGCATCTCGCCGAGCACCGCCGGGCAGGAGCTCGCGTTGACAAACAGCGCGAGCACCAGCGGCCCCCGTTCATACAGCTCGCACACGTTGAGGATTCCCGGGCTCCTGACCTCACACGCCGGCGTGTTGCCGGCCGCGCCCTCGTTTGCGCGCGTCGCGACGTTGGCGTCGCCGACGACGTCGCCGCTCGCGAGCGGCAGCGCGAACGGTGGGATCACGCGACCGACCCTCACGCCGGTCTGGACGGCGGATTTGGTCAGCGACCGGTTGATCGTGAGCAGCACGATGATCAGCAACGCGAGCGCAAACAGGTAGCGCCCGTAGCGGGGTTGGCGCACCTGCCCGAGCGTGGGTCCCGTCCCGCGCGCCCCCTCAGGCGGGCTCATGACGGGCCTTGTGCCGGCGTCGCAGCAGGCGACCGCGGCGTGAGCCCTCACGTCGCTGCGCGATCAACGCCCGCAGGCGCAAGCGCAGCGTCGTCTCGCGCCCCCCGCTCTCGGCTGCGCGCGCGCTCAGCACGAGCGCCGCCGGCAGCGCGATCAGGACACCCAGCAGCGAGATCGTGAGGTCGATCATCGTGACCAGGCCGAAGTCGCGCAGCATCGCGATGTCAGACAGCGCGAGCACGCCGAACCCGATGATCGCGGTCACGCCCGACGCCGCGACGGCGGCCCCCGTGTACCTGTAGGTCCGGCGCAGCGCCGCGATCGTGTCGTGCCCGGCCAGGCACTCCTCGCGGTGGCGCTCGGAGAGCAGCACGCTGAACTCCGTGGAGATCGCGATCACGAGCGCGCCGAGCGTGACCGATATCGGGTTCAACGGCACCCGCACCAGGAACAGCACGAGCGCAGACCAGCCGGTCGCAAGCACGATCGGCACGAGCGGCACGAGCGCACGCCGGATGTCCCCCCTGAAGGCGCCCAGCAGCACGAGCGCCACGACGATCAGCCCGGCGATCAGCGCCTCCATGCGTCGCCACGGCGAGGCCACCTCCGCACCGGACTTCGCCGCGAGCACCGGCAACCCGACCAACTGGGCGTGCACGCCCGCGGGCGGATGAAGCTTCGCGCGCATCTGTTCGATCAGCTGCTGCTGCTGGTCGAGCCCCATCAGGCGTATGCCGAAGGCGAGCGTCGCCGCGGTGTGACTGGGCGTGATCACATCCTGGGAGAAGTACGACGGAATCGCGCCGAGCAGCCCGGCGACCTGCGCCTGGCTCAGCTTGGCGCCCGCGCTCGAGGACTGTGATGTCGGCGGAGCCACACCGCCCGGCTGCGCGCTTTGTTGGAAGAGGTCCGGCAGCGAGAACGCCGGGCACAGACGAGCCCTGCCGCAGCCGCGCGCAGCGCTGTAGCCGAAGCGTTTGAGCACCGCGCTCTCATAGGAGCTCATCCATTCGATCGTCGAGGCCTTCGCGACGTCCTTGCCGGTCACCATCAGGTCGATCTCGCCGCCCACGCCGGAGGCGCGCTCCAGCGCGTTGAGGTTGTGCAGCGAGCTGAGGTTCTGCGGTACGAGCTTTGAGATGTCAGTCTCGACCTTCGTCTGCCCGTCGAGGCCCCATCCGAGCGCCGCGAGGAGCAAGCCCGCGGCGAGCACGCGGCCGGGCCGGCGCACGGCGTGCACCAGCGCGGCGCGCAGACACGCCGCGCGTCAGCCAGTTGTCGGCGAGCAGTTCGCGCGCCCCGCGCCACGCCGCCACGACGACCGCCGCCAGCGATGACGGCGTCCCGCGCGCGGCTCCCGACGGTCGCCCGGCGATCACCATCGCCGCCGACCCGAGCGTCAGCGCGCACAGGAAGGCGACCGCGATGCCGATCGCCAGCAGGATGCCGAAGCCGCGCACCATCGGCACCGGCGAGAGCACCACCACGAGCGTCGCAGCCGCGCTGGCGGCTGCGGCCGTGGCGATCGTCGGAGCGCCCGCCTGGACGGCCGCGAGCACGGCCTCGCGGCCGTCCTTGGCCCCCTCTGCGAACGCCTCGCCGACACGCGACTGAAACTGGATCGCATAGTCGACAGACAGCCCGACGAGCACGGGCAGCACCGCCACCTGGGCGACGGTGAGCGAGGCGTTGGCAAGCGACAGGCCACCGAACGCGAGCGCGGCGGCCAAAAGCGCGACCGCGAGCGGCAGCAGCCGCGGGCGGCCGTTGAAGACGAGTCCCAGCGTGAGCGCCATCGCGGCGAGCACAGCGGCGAGCAGCAGCTCGATCGCGTGCGTGATCGAGCCGGCGAGGTCTGACACGATCACCGGCTCGCCGGTAACGAGATAGCTCTCACCGTGCGCAAGCTGCCATTGGCGCATCGCGACCGCCTGGCGCACGAGTGAGATCGTGTGGCGCCGAGCAGCTTCGGAGAGCCCCGCCTTCATGCGCACCGAGATGAGCGCCGTGCTCGGGCTCGGGAAGAGATAGGCGAAGCGCTGCTTGGGCGTGCCGGCGGGCTTGTCGGAGTCGAACACGAGCGCCGACACGAAGTTGGGGTCACCGAGGCTCGGCTGGCCTGTCAGTCCGTACTGCAGCGCGAGCGTCGCCACGCCCTCCTGAAAACGCGTCGTTGTGATCTTTCGCGCCTGAGCGCCGAGCGCCTGGGCTTCGCTGGCCGACAGTCCACGCGAGAGCGCCGCCTGGTAGATCGCGCGTTCGGCCTGCACCGCCTGCGTCTGGGCCAGCTTCGTTTCGCGCGCGAGCTGTTCGTTGATCTGGCTCGCGGCTTCGTCGATGAACGTGCCGGGCCCGAGCACGACCTTCACGGTCCGCGCGCGCGCCAGCTGGCCGCACGGCCCGTTGACGCCTCCCTCCTGGGCGAGCGCGGCGACCGGGACGTTGCCCGACAGGCAGCCTTCAAGGCCGGTCAGCCGCCCGATGTCAGAGCTGAACAGCAGCTGCTGCAGGTTGCCTTTGACGACGACCTGCACCGGCTCTTCGCCGAAGTTGCGATAGAAGCGCTGCGTGGCCCTGTATTCGCCGCTGGAGCGCGATACGAAGGTGTCCGTCGCAGCCGTGGAGTGAAGGCGCAGCGCCAACGCGCCGCCGCCGAGACCGACAACGAGCGCGATCGCGACGACCAACCGCGGCCTGCCGTATCGCCCCGCGCGCCACGGCGAGGAGAAGTCGAGATGCGCTCACAGATAAAGGCTAGCCTGGCTCACCGCCGGCGGGGCCGGCGTGGCGGGTGGCTAGTCCATCCCGAGAGGGCCCGCCGACGCACCCGAGAGGAACTGACGCACGAACGGATTCTCCGAGGCGAACAGCTCCTCCGCCGGGCCGGACTCGACGATCCGCCCCTTCCACAGGACCGAGATGTGCTCGGCGACCCGCCGCGCGCTCATGATGTCGTGGGTGATGACGACATAGCAGCCGCCGTTCTCGGCGTGCACCTCCTTGATCAGCTCGCACAGCAGCGCCGTGCGCACCGGATCGAGTCCCGAGTCGGGCTCGTCGAACAGCACGATCCGCGGGTCGAGCACGAGCGCGCGCGCGAAGCCAGCGCGCTTGCGCATACCGCCGGACAGCTCGTTGGGCATCTTCTCGCCCTCGCCGCTGAGGCCGACCTCGCGCAGCCGGCGGTTGACGATCTCCGCGATCTCCTCGTCGCCCTTCTCGGTGTGCTGGCGCAGCGGAAAGGCGACGTTGTCGTAGAGGTTCAGCGAGCCGAACAGCGCGCCGTCCTGAAACAGCACGCCGAACTGCCTGCGGATGGTGAAGAGTTCCTCATCGCTGAGCGACGGAATCGACTGGCCGTGCACGAGCACGTCCCCCTGATCGGGGTAGAGCAACCCGACTATGTGCTTGATGCAGACCGACTTCCCGGTGCCGGAGGGGCCGATGATCATCGAGATCTGATTCTCGGGCAGGCCCATGTTCAGGCCGCGCAGCACCTGATTTGAGCCAAAGGCCTTGTGCACCTCGATGAACTGGATCGCGTCGGGCTCACGCGCGGCGCGGATCGTGCCCGTGTGGTAGCGAAACTCCTCCGCACCACCGCCGTCGCCCGCGGCTGGCGGCGACCCGCTGGGCTGCGGGGGCTGAACCTCGTCCTGGGCCATCTCAGCCGCCGACCGGGGCTCGCGGGTTACCGCCCCAGAACAGCTGCGTGCCGAACATTCCGATCAGGTGCACGACGATGATATTTAGCACCATCGACTTGGCGGTCGCGCGGCCCACGCCGACCGGCCCTCCGCTCGCGGTATAGCCGTAGTAGCAGCCGACGAGCACGATCACCGTGGCCATCGACATCCCCTTGATCAGGCTGAACAAGAGGTCGGTGGGGTTCTGGAATAACCAGAACACCAGCAGATAGCCGCCTGAAGAGACGAAGCCGAGCTGATCGACGATTGCCAGATAGGACGCCAGATAGGCGACGCCGATCGCACCGATGTACATGAACGGCAGCACGATCCAGGCGGCCAGCAGGCGCGTGGCGCACAGGAAGGTCATCGAGTTGATCCCCATGACCTCCAGCGCGTCGATCTCCTCGGAGATGCGCATGGCGCCGAGCTCGGCGACGATGCCCGTGCCGACCTTCGCGGACATCATGTAGCCGAAGGCGTAGGGGACGGCCTCGCGCAGGTTGCACCAGGCGGCGTAGACGCCGGCGTAGGTCGGCGCGCTCAGCGACTGGTTGAAGTACGCGGCTGCGATGCCGCACGGCCCAAGACCGGTGATGAACACCAGGCTCCAGATGACGAGCGTCGAGTAGATGATCAGGATGCCGGCCTGGCGCAGCGTCTCGCCGAAGAAGCGAAACACGCGCAGGCCATAGACGTCGCGCACGACGTCGCCCATGAAGCCGGCGATCTCGCCGGTGCCCGCAAGCCATTCGCGTGGGAGCGCGAACAGTTCGTTCACTTGATCACCAGGATCTGCGGGTGCGTGGCCAGCAGCGTCTGCGTGAAGACGTAGTTGAAGGCTCCGATCCCCAGGAACGCGATGACGACCGCTTCGTTGACCGCGCGCCCCACGCCCTCGGCGCCGCCGGAGGCCGACATGCCCTTGTAGCAGCAGACGATCGCGATCAGCGCTCCGTAGATGGTCGTCTTCAGCGTCGAGCCCCACATGTCGGTCGTGTCGGCGTTCGCGAACAGCGTCGTCCAGAACGGCCCGAGCGAGCCGCCGTTGAGAAGCTCGGCGAGGATCCCGCCGAAGAGCCCGAACAGGATCGCGTAGATGTTGAACAGGCCCGTGACGAGCATCAGGGCCAGGAAGCGAGGCACGACGAGGTTCTTGACCGGGTCCACGCCGAGCACCTGCAGCGCGTCGAGCTCCTCTCGCACCTTGCGCGCGCCGAGATCGGCCGTGATCGCCGTGCCGGCGACGCCCGCGATCACGATCGACGTGACGAGCGGACCGAGTTCGCGGATCACGATCACCACGAAGAACCCACCGAGGCGGTCCAGCGCGCCGATCAGGTTCAGGAAGTTGGCCGCCTGCAGTCCGGGAGCCCCGTAGCAGATGGCCACGGTGGAGATCAGCAGCGGAAACCAGCACAGCCGCAGCACGAACAGGAACTGCGAAACGAACTCACCGCCGTAGGGATAGGGCGGGCGCAGGGCAGACCAGATGGTTTTGCCCGTGAGGATCATCATGTCCCCGAATTCTTCGAGCAGATGTCTGAACGGGTGAAACGCCCGCTCAGCGGCGCTGCTTCCCATCGCTCCCCTCCCTTCTCCGCGGTCGGTGGCTCCGACGACAACTCTACGCGATGCGTCTGCTGTCCGCCACTACCTGCCGTCGGCGACCAGCCCCCTGCGACGGCCGCGACGGCGCCGCCGATGCGCCAGCATTGCCCGAGGCCCGATACCGGCGCCTGGCGCGCGCTGGTATGTTGCGCGGATCGTGAGGGAGAGGCATGCTGCGGCGTTGGTGCTCCTGGGCATCTGCGCCCTGATCGTCAGCGGATGCGGCAGCGGGAGCGAACAGACGACCCACGAACCGAAGGCGACCGTCACGATGCGGGTGGTGCGCGCGCAGCTTCGCGCTCAAGCAGTCGATCGCCAGGCGCACCGCGCTCGAACTGAGCGTGCGCAACGTCTCCAGCCAGACCGCGCCGAACGTAGCGATCACGCTCGACTCGCTGCAGTACGTCGAAAAATATCCCGAATTGTCGGCCAGCCAACGCCCCGTGTGGGTGGTCGAGCGAGGCCCCGGGGCGATCGCAAAGCCCCCGGTGCAGACCGAGGAAGTCAGCTCGCCCGGCAGCGGCGAAACGGTCTACGTCAACACGTGGGCGCTCGGTCCGCTGGCGGCCGGCGCGACGGAGACCTTTCGCTGGCTGCTGACGCCGGTCAAGTCGGGCCTGCACATCGTTCACTACACCGTCGCAGCGGGCCTGGGAGGCAACGCGAAAGCCGCCCTTCCCTCCGGCGCCCCCGTCAAGGGGCGCTTCGTGGCCTACGTGACCCCGGCGCCTCCCGCAAGGCACGTCAACCCGAACACCGGCCAGGTCCAGCCCGGCGAATACCCGACGGCGCCCGGGTCGGCGCCCTAGCGGCCGCGGGGTTTGGCGTCGCGGCGTTTGGCCGCCTGTCGAAAGAGCCACCCGCTGCTTTCGGCCAAGCGGTGATGTGCTTTAGTCGCCTTGTCACTACGATTGCGCCCGGACCCGCGGCACCCTGCGTGCTGGGGCAGCCCCCGGGCTGACTCAGCCTTCCCAATCACGTGCCTCGCGTGCCCAAACCACGGCAAGGAGGATTTCACCCAGCCATGTCCGCGACAGCGCAGCAGACCGCAATCCGTGACCTCGTCGTCGGCGATGAGCCGCTGACGATCGTGAAGTGCGCCGGCAAGAGCGACCCGACGCCCGCCGACGTGCTCGCGATGGCCGAGCAGCTCGGCGTGCGGATGGTCGACCTCAAGTTCACCGACGTCCCCGGCACCTGGCAGCACATGACCCTCTCGGTCAACTGCCTGGAGGAGGACGCGTTCAGCGACGGGCTCGGCTTCGACGGCTCCTCGATCCGCGGGTTTCAGCAGATCTCCGAGTCGGACATGCTGCTGATGCCAGACTCGAGCACGGCGAAGATCGACCCGTTCTACGCCGAGCGGACGCTGTCGCTGATCTGCAACGTGATCGACCCGATCACGCGCGAGGCCTACTCGCGCGACCCACGCTATGTCGCGCAGAAGGCCGAGCGGCACCTGATTGACAGCGGCATCGCGGACACAGCGTTCTTCGGCCCGGAGGCCGAGTTCTACGTTTTCGACCACGTCGCCTTTGACCAGCAGACGAACATGGCCTTCTACGAGGTCGACACGGCCGAGGCCTACTGGAACCGGGGGGCGCGGTTCGGCGACCAGTATCCCGAGCCCAACGTAGGCCACCATCCACGCTCCCAGGAGGGCTACTTCCCCGCCCCTCCGCTGGACACGATGGGCGACCTGCGGGCGCTGATGGTGTTGACGCTCGAGGCGCTCGGCGCGCCGTGCGAGTTCCACCACCACGAGGTCGGCGGTCCCGGCCAGGGCGAGATCGACCTGCGCTTCCAGCCGCTCGTGCAGATGGCCGACACCCTGATGATGCACAAGTACATCGTCAAGAACGTCGCCCGCGCGGCTGGCAAGAGCGCGACATTCCTGCCCAAGCCGATCTTCGAAGAGAACGGCTCCGGGATGCACGTGCATCAGTCGCTGTGGAAGGACGGCGCAACGCTGATGTTCGACGAGAACGGCTATGCGCTGCTGTCGGGCCTAGCGCTCAGCTATGTCGCCGGCGTGCTCGAGCATGGCCGCGCCCTGATGGCGTTCTGCGCGCCGACGTGCAACAGCTACCGGCGCCTCGTGCCCGGCTATGAGGCGCCTGTCAACCTCGTGCACTCCCAGCGCAACCGCTCGGCGGCCGTACGCATCCCGATGTACCTCTCCTCGCCCAAGGCCAAGCGCGTCGAGTTCCGCCCTCCGGATCCGCTGACGAACCCGTACCTCGGCTTCCCGGCGCTGCTGATGGCCGGCCTCGACGGGATCAAGCGTGGCCTTCAGCCCGGCGAGCCCGTCGACGCCGACCTGTTCGACCTTTCCGAGGAGCGACTCGCGCAGATCGAGCACGTGCCGGCGTCGCTCGAGGACGCGATGGACGCGCTCGAGGCCGACCACGAGTTCCTCACGGACGGCGGCGTGTTCACGTCCGATCTGATCGAGGAGTGGATCTCCTACAAGCGGGCGGAGGCCAAGGAAGTAGACCTGCGGCCGCACCCGTGGGAGTTCGTGCAGTCCTATGACGGCTGAGCGCTGCGACGCGCCTCGCCTCTCCCCTCAAATGAGGTGTAGACCCTGCCAATGCCAAAAACCCGCCATTCCAACGTCACCGCCGCGCAATGGAGCGTCAACGGAGCCGCGCTCGGCGCGCTCGACCTGACGCTTCCCGACAACCAGGTGTTCGCGTCGAACGTCTTCTCCTCGGCCGTTCAGCGCCATCGCCTGCCCAAGCACGTCTACCGGGCCCTGCAGCAGACGCTCGCCCACGGCAAGGCGCTGGACACCTCGCTCGCCGACGCCGTCGCGCAGGCGATGAAGGAATGGGCGATGGAGAAGGGCGCGACCCACTACACGCACTGGTTTCAGCCGCTCACCGGCTCGACCGCGGAGAAGCACGACTCCTTCTACACGCCCGTCGGAGACGGAACGGCGATCGCCGAGTTCTCCGGCAAGGAGCTGATCCAGGGTGAGCCAGACGCCTCGTCGTTCCCGACCGGCGGCATCCGGGCGACGTTCGAGGCGCGCGGCTACACAGCCTGGGACCCGACCTCGCCGGCGTTCATCCTCGAGAACCCCAACGGAGCGCTGCTGTGCATCCCCACGGCGTTCACGTCGTGGACCGGCGAGGCGCTCGACAACAAGATCCCGCTTTTGCGCTCGATGGACGCCCTCTCGCGAGTCGCGGTGCATGCGCTGGACCTGCTGGGCGTGGACGATGCCTCGCGCGTGTTCACCACGACTGGCTGCGAGCAGGAGTACTTCCTGATCGACGAGCAGTACTTCTTCGAGCGCCCCGATCTGGTCACGACCGGTCGCACGCTGTTCGGCGCCAAACCGCCGAAGGGCCACGAGCTCGACGACCACTATTTCGGGTCGATCCCCGAGCGCGTCCTGGCGTACATGCTCGAGGTCGAGCTCGAGCTCGCGAAGCTCGGCATCCCGATCAAGACGCGCCACAACGAGGTCGCGCCAAACCAGTTCGAGGTGGCGCCGATCTTCGAGAACTCGAACGTCGGCTCCGACCACCAGATGGTGACGATGCAGATCATGCAGAACACCGCGCGGCGCTATGGCCTCATGTGCCTGCTGCACGAGAAGCCGTTCGCCGGCATCAATGGCTCGGGCAAGCACAACAACTGGTCGATGGGAACCGACACGGGCATGAACCTGCTCGAGCCGGGGGACACGCCGGCCGAGAACCTCCAGTTCCTGTTCTTCTGCGCGGCTGTCATCCAGGCCGTGAACAAGCACCAGGCGCTGCTGCGTGCTTCGATAGCCAGCGCCGGTCAGGACCACCGTCTCGGCGCCAACGAGGCGCCGCCGGCGATCATCTCGATCTTCCTCGGCGCCGAGCTCGAGAAGGTCTTCGCCGCGATCGAGAGCGGCAAAGTCCAGGCTTCCAAGCCCGGATCGTTCCTCGGCCTCGGCACGCCGGTGCTGCCGCCGCTGCCGCTGCACGGCGGGGACCGCAACCGCACGAGCCCGTTCGCCTTCACCGGCAACAAGTTCGAGTTCCGCGCGCTCGGCTCCAACTCATCGCCCGCGTGGCCGAACACGGTGCTGAACACGATCGTCGCTGAGTCCGTCGACGATCTGGCCGACAAGCTCACGACCGCGCTCAAACGCTCGGGCGCGACGCTCGAGAAGGCGGTCACGAGCGTCGTGAAGGATGCCTGGACGGCCAACAAGCAGATCGTCTTCGACGGCGACGGCTACTCGGAGGCCTGGCACAAGGAGGCAAAGAAACGCGGCCTCGAGAACCTGCCCACAACCCCGGACGCGTTGCCGTGGCTGATCAACAAACAGACGGTGGCCGCGTTCAAAAAGTACAAAGTGCTCTCCAAGCGCGAGCTCGAATCGCGCCATGAGGTGTTCCTCGAGCAGTACGTGATCAACGTGAACATCGAGGCCGAGACAGCCGCGTCGATTGCCCGCACGATGCTGTTGCCCGCCGCGGTGCGCTACCTCAACGAACTGCAGGAGACCGGTATGGATGAGCTGACGGGCGAGATCGAGCCGCTCGTCAAAGAGATGCACTTCGCGATGCTCAAGCTCGAGGACGCGAACCTCGACGAGAACCACCCGACGGACCTCGAGAAGGAGGCCATCTACATGCGC
Source organism: uncultured Solirubrobacterales bacterium (assembly GCA_963713385.1). Classification (GTDB taxonomy): domain Bacteria; phylum Actinomycetota; class Thermoleophilia; order Solirubrobacterales; family Solirubrobacteraceae; genus Palsa-744. The sequence continues at coordinate 172,704 of CAVQLO010000005.1, read as the reverse complement.
GACGCGGTCATACCCGCGATGGAAGACGTGCGAGACGTCGCCGACCGGCTGGAGAAGCTCGTCGCCGATGACCTATGGCCGCTGCCGAAGTACTCGGAGATGCTCTTCATCAAGTAGCCCCGGACAGCACCTCGGCCGCCGGTTTCCCGGCGGCCGAGTCCTACTTAGTCACAACGGCGAGACTTCCCCGCCGCCAATGGCGCGCCTGCGATCATCCATTCCCGCAGATCGCGTAGGCGGTGACGTGGATTTCGCCACCTTCTTTCCCGGCGGTGACGACCGCGACGGCGGTCCAGGCATTCGCCGCCGATGGCGACGAGCTCTCCAGGGCCCCGACGACCCCAGTGCTTGTCGTCACGGTGCCGCCGCCACCCAGGACCACGAGCCCGCTCGGGCACGTGGCCACGTCTTCGGCGATTTCGCCGCGGTTCTGCGCGGGGGCCGAGTGGCCTGAACCGTGTTCGACGACCGCGCCTGTTTTGCCAGTGGCTCCGGTGGAGCCCGTCGCTCCGGTTTCACCAGCAGCACCGGTCGCACCGTTGGTGCCGCTGGTGCCGTTGGTGCCGGTTGCGCCGGTCGCGCCTGTTTCGCCGGTTGGCCCGGCTGTCCCCGTCGCTCCGGTCGCACCGGAAGCGCCAGTCGCTCCCGTTGCGCCTGTCGCTCCGGTGGCGCCTGCGGCTCCGTTTGCGCCTTCGGCCCCTTCATCGCCTTCGCCGCCCGTCGCCCCGGTCGCACCGGTTTCTCCGGTGGCACCGGTCACGCCGGCCGCGCCGGTTTCTCCGGTAGCTCCAGTTGCTCCGGTTTCGCCCGTGGCTCCTGTCGCTCCGGCAGCTCCGGTTTCGCCGGTGGCGCCTGCGGCTCCTTCGGCCCCTTCATCACCTTCGCCGCCCGTCGCCCCGGCCGCTCCGGTTTCGCCGGTGGCTCCCGTCGCCCCGTTTTCACCGTTGGTCCCGTTGGTGCCATTCGTTCCAGCGGCACCGGTTTCGCCGGTCGCGCCGTTTTCACCGTTGGTGCCGTTAGTCCCGGCTGCTCCAGTTGCTCCGGTTTCGCCCGTGGCTCCTGTCGCTCCGGTGGCGCCTGCGGCTCCTTCGGCCCCTTCATCACCTTCGCCGCCCGTCGCCCCGGTCGCACCGGTTTCGCCGGTGGCTCCCGTCGACCCGTTTTCACCGTTGGTCCCGTTGGTGCCATTCGTTCCAGCGGCACCGGTTTCGCCGGTCGCGCCGTTTTCACCGTTGGTGCCGTTAGTCCCGGCTGCTCCAGTTGCTCCGGTTTCGCCCGTGGCTCCTGTCGCTCCGGTGGCGCCTGCGGCTCCTTCGGCCCCTTCATCACCTTCGCCGCCCGTCGCCCCGGTCGCACCGGTTTCGCCGGTGGCTCCCGTCGACCCGTTTTCACCGTTGGTTCCGTTGGTGCCATTCGTTCCAGCGGCACCGGTTTCGCCGGTCGCGCCGTTTTCGCCGTTGGTGCCGTTCGTCCCGGCTGCTCCAGTTGCTCCGGTTTCGCCCGTGGCTCCTGTCGCTCCGGCAGCTCCGGTTTCGCCGGTGGCACCGGTTGCTCCGGTTTCACCGTTGGTCCCGTTGGTTCCATTGGTCCCGGCGGCTCCGGTTTCTCCGGTGGCTCCCGTCGACCCGTTTTCGCCGTTGGTTCCGTTGGTTCCGGCTGCTCCGGTTTCGCCGGTCGCGCCGTTTTCGCCGTTGGTGCCGTTCGTTCCGGCTGCTCCAGTTGCTCCGGTTTCGCCCGTGGCTCCTGTCGCTCCGGCAGCTCCGGTTTCGCCGGTGGCACCGGTTGCTCCGGTTTCACCGTTCGTTCCGTTGGTTCCGTTAGTCCCGGCGGCTCCGGTTTCTCCGGTGGCTCCCGTCGACCCGTTTTCGCCGTTGGTTCCGTTGGTTCCGGCTGCTCCGGTTTCGCCGGTCGCGCCGTTTTCGCCGTTGGTGCCGTTCGTTCCGGCTGCTCCAGTTGCTCCGGTTTCGCCCGTGGCTCCTGTCGCTCCGGCAGCTCCGGTTTCGCCGGTGGCACCGGTTGCTCCGGTTTCACCGTTCGTTCCGTTGGTTCCGTTGGTTCCGGCCGCTCCGGTTTCGCCGGTGGCTCCCGTCGACCCGTTTTCACCGTTGGTCCCGTTGGTGCCATTCGTTCCAGCGGCACCGGTTTCGCCGGTCGCGCCGTTTTCACCGTTGGTGCCGTTAGTCCCGGCTGCTCCAGTTGCTCCGGTTTCGCCCGTGGCTCCTGTCGCTCCGGTGGCGCCTGCGGCTCCTTCGGCCCCTTCATCACCTTCGCCGCCCGTCGCCCCGGTCGCACCGGTTTCGCCGGTGGCTCCCGTCGACCCGTTTTCACCGTTGGTCCCGTTGGTGCCATTCGTTCCAGCGGCACCGGTTTCGCCGGTCGCGCCGTTTTCACCGTTGGTGCCGTTAGTCCCGGCTGCTCCAGTTGCTCCGGTTTCGCCCGTGGCTCCTGTCGCTCCGGTGGCGCCTGCGGCTCCTTCGGCCCCTTCATCACCTTCGCCGCCCGTCGCCCCGGCCGCTCCGGTTTCGCCGGTGGCTCCCGTCGACCCGTTTTCACCGTTGGTCCCGTTGGTGCCATTCGTTCCAGCGGCACCGGTTTCGCCGGTCGCGCCGTTTTCACCGTTGGTGCCGTTAGTCCCGGCTGCTCCAGTTGCTCCGGTTTCGCCCGTGGCTCCTGTCGCTCCGGTGGCGCCTGCGGCTCCTTCGGCCCCTTCATCACCTTCGCCGCCCGTCGCCCCGGTCGCACCGGTTTCGCCGGTGGCTCCCGTCGACCCGTTTTCACCGTTGGTTCCGTTGGTGCCATTCGTTCCAGCGGCACCGGTTTCGCCGGTCGCGCCGTTTTCGCCGTTGGTGCCGTTCGTCCCGGCTGCTCCAGTTGCTCCGGTTTCGCCCGTGGCTCCTGTCGCTCCGGCAGCTCCGGTTTCGCCGGTGGCACCGGTTGCTCCGGTTTCACCGTTGGTCCCGTTGGTTCCATTGGTCCCGGCGGCTCCGGTTTCTCCGGTGGCTCCCGTCGACCCGTTTTCGCCGTTGGTTCCGTTGGTTCCGGCTGCTCCGGTTTCGCCGGTCGCGCCGTTTTCGCCGTTGGTGCCGTTCGTTCCGGCTGCTCCAGTTGCTCCGGTTTCGCCCGTGGCTCCTGTCGCTCCGGCAGCTCCGGTTTCGCCGGTGGCACCGGTTGCTCCGGTTTCACCGTTCGTTCCGTTGGTTCCGTTAGTCCCGGCGGCTCCGGTTTCTCCGGTGGCTCCCGTCGACCCGTTTTCGCCGTTGGTTCCGTTGGTTCCGGCTGCTCCGGTTTCGCCGGTCGCGCCGTTTTCGCCGTTGGTGCCGTTCGTTCCGGCTGCTCCAGTTGCTCCGGTTTCGCCAGTGGCTCCTGTCGCTCCGGCAGCTCCGGTTTCGCCGGTGGCACCGGTTGCTCCGGTTTCACCGTTCGTTCCGTTGGTTCCGTTGGTTCCGGCCGCTCCGGTTTCGCCGGTGGCTCCCGTCGACCCGTTTTCACCGTTGGTCCCGTTGGTGCCATTCGTTCCAGCGGCACCGGTTTCGCCGGTCGCGCCGTTTTCACCGTTGGTGCCGTTAGTCCCGGCTGCTCCAGTTGCTCCGGTTTCGCCCGTGGCTCCTGTCGCTCCGGTGGCGCCTGCGGCTCCTTCGGCCCCTTCATCACCTTCGCCGCCCGTCGCCCCGGTCGCACCGGTTTCGCCGGTGGCTCCCGTCGACCCGTTTTCACCGTTGGTCCCGTTGGTGCCATTCGTTCCAGTGGCACCGGTTTCGCCGGTCGCGCCGTTTTCACCGTTGGTGCCGTTAGTCCCGGCTGCTCCAGTTGCTCCGGTTTCGCCCGTGGCTCCTGTCGCTCCGGTGGCGCCTGCGGCTCCTTCGGCCCCTTCATCACCTTCGCCGCCCGTCGCCCCGGCCGCTCCGGTTTCGCCGGTGGCTCCCGTCGACCCGTTTTCACCGTTGGTCCCGTTGGTGCCATTCGTTCCAGCGGCACCGGTTTCGCCGGTCGCGCCGTTTTCACCGTTGGTGCCGTTAGTCCCGGCTGCTCCAGTTGCTCCGGTTTCGCCCGTGGCTCCTGTCGCTCCGGTGGCGCCTGCGGCTCCTTCGGCCCCTTCATCACCTTCGCCGCCCGTCGCCCCGGTCGCACCGGTTTCGCCGGTGGCTCCCGTCGACCCGTTTTCACCGTTGGTCCCGTTGGTGCCATTCGTTCCGGCGGCACCGGTTTCGCCGGTCGCGCCGTTTTCACCGTTGGTGCCGTTAGTCCCGGCTGCTCCAGTTGCTCCGGTTTCGCCCGTGGCTCCTGGCGCTCCGGCAGCTCCCGTTTCGCCGGTCGCACCGGTTGCTCCGGTTTCACCGTTGGTCCCGTTGGTTCCATTGGTCCCGGCCGCTCCGGTTTCGCCGGTAGCTCCCGTCGACCCGTTTTCGCCGTTGGTTCCATTGGTCCCGGCCGCTCCGGTTTCGCCGGTAGCTCCCGTCGCCCCGTTTTCACCATTGGTCCCGTTGGTGCCATTCGTTCCAGCGGCACCGGTTTCACCGGTGGCTCCGGCTGCTCCAGTTGCTCCGGTTTCGCCCGTGGCTCCTGTCGCTCCGGCAGCTCCCGTTTCGCCGGTCGCACCGGTTGCTCCGGTTTCACCGTTCGTTCCGTTGGTTCCGTTAGTCCCGGCGGCTCCGGTTTCTCCGGTCGCGCCGTTTTCGCCGTTGGTGCCGTTCGTCCCGGCCGCTCCAGTTGCTCCGGTTTCGCCGGTGGCTCCGGTGGCTCCCGTCGCCCCGTTTTCACCGTTCGTTCCGTTAGCGCCGGCCGCTCCGGTTGCTCCGGTCGCGCCATTTTCACCATTTGTTCCATCGGTGCCATTTGTCCCGGCGGCGCCAGTCGCGCCCGTTGCGCCCGTTGCGCCGGTCACACCGCTCGCGCCGTTCGACCCTGCGGCGCCGGTCGCCCCGGTTTCACCCGTGGCTCCCGTTGCACCAGTAGCGCCAGTGACACCGCTGGCGCCTGTCGCCCCAGCGGCGCCCGTTGCACCTTTTTCACCATTGAGCCCGTTCTGCCCGTTTTGCCCATTCTGCCCGTTCTGACCATTCTGGCCATTCTGGCCGTTGAGTCCATTTAAGCCGTTCAGACCGTTCAGGCCCGTCGCGCCGGTCGCACCGGTCGCACCGGTCGCACCTGTCGGCCCTGTCGCGCCTTCAAGCCCCCCGATGTGCGGAAAGAAGAAAACCCGTCGACTTTTGCCTGTCCGGTGGTCGCCGTTGAAGCGATCGCAACGAGCGCTCCGACCAGCGCGAGACATCCGATCATGGCTGATGTGACGCGCCATCTGCGTCCCACGGGCCGCGCGGCTTTCGTGCGCGGCTCGCTCCTCTGCGCGAGTTCGGAGGAGCTTCCTGGTGCATTGTTCTGCGATGACTGTCGACGGCGCGTACGTGCTGACATTTTGATGTTTCTCCTGACTCATTCGTCCCTGTTGGTCAGATCTGCATCCGACTCGCGCGGTGAGCGCGACCCTCCGTTCCCCCTGCTCGGTCCGCTGGTGGCAGTCCTGGCGGGGTCGAGCGAGGAGATAAGTAACAGCCCGCTCAGGCAAAGTCCACGAGAGTGGACGTTTGACCTACGGCGCGGCGGTGATTCGCACGCGTTCGACCGGCTCGGCTGGACGAACGGTCTAACGCGAGGCGGCTAGCATGGCCTCAAATGCCGCGCGACTATCTGCAAGCAATCCGGGACCGCGTCGTCGTCTACGACGGCGGCATGGGCGCGACCCTGGAGCAGTTCGAGCTGACCTCCGAGGACTATGGCGGGCTGGCCGGCAAGTGCCACGAGGCGCTCGTGCTCAACCGCCCCGACGTGATCGAGGGCGTCCACACGTCGATGCTCGACGCCGGAGCCGAGGTCGTCGAGACCGACACGTTCCAGGCGTCGCGGCTCAAGCTCGACGAGTGGGGCCTCGCCGACTACACGGTCGAGATCAACACCAAGGCGGCCGAAATCGCGCGCGCGGCGGCGGGCGAGAGTCGTTTCGTGGCTGGCTCGATCGGTCCGACCGGCTTCCTGCCGGCCTCCGAGGACCCGTCGCTGGGACAGATCCGCTTCGGAGAGCTGGTAGAGGTCTTCGCCGAGCAGGCGGCCGGTCTCATCGACGGCGGCGCGGACCTGCTGATCATCGAGACCGCGCAGGACATTCTCGAGGTCAAGGCCGCGATCTTCGGGGCGCGGGAGCGCCTTCAAGAGCACCGGTCATGCGCTGCCGATCCACACCTCGGTGTCGCTGCTGCCGAATGGCGGCAAGATGCTGCTCGGAACAGACATCTCCTCGGTGCTCACCACGCTGGAGTCGCTGAAGGTCGACGTGATCGGCCTGAACTGTTCCACGGGCCCTGAGGACATGCGCGACGCGATCCGCTTCCTCGGAGAGTTCTGCCCGGTCCCGGTCGCGTGCATCCCCAACGCCGGACTGCCGTTGCAGGGCCCCGACGGCGAGACGATCTTCCCCGAGCAGCCCGAGCCGCTCGCCGAAGCGCTCAAGGAGTTCGTCGAGCGCTACGGCGTCGGCGTAGTCGGCGGCTGCTGCGGAACCACCCCGGCACACATCGCCGCGATCGCCCAGCGCGTCGCCGGACGGGCCGTCGCGCCGCGGCCCGCGCCGCGACCGCCGCAGCTGTCCTCGATGATCGCCTCGACACCGCTCGCACAGGAACCCGCGCCGACGATGGTGGGAGAGCGCGTGAACTCTCAGGGCTCGCGCAAGGCCAAGGAGCTGCTGCTCGCAGACGACTACGACGGGCTCGTGCAGATCGCCGAGGACCAGGTCAACGGCGGCGCGCACGTGCTCGACCTGTGCGTGGCGCTGACGGAGCGCACCGACGAGGACGAACAGATGCGGCTGGTCGCGAAGAAGGTCTCGCTGACACAGCCTGCGCCGATTCAGATCGACTCGACCGAGCCGGAGGTCATTGAACGAGCGCTCGAGCAGATACCCGGGCGCGCGATCGTCAACTCGGTCAACCTCGAGGCCGGCCGAGCCAAGCTCGATCGTGTCGTACCGCTGGCGCTCGCCCACGGCGCCGCGCTGATCGCGCTCACGATCGACGAGGTCGGGATGGCGAAGACCGCACAGCGCAAGGTCGAGATCGCCCAGCGCATCCGCGACCTGTGCTGTGAGGAGCACGGCCTCGATCCGCAGCTGCTGATCTTCGACTGCCTGACGTTCACGCTCACCACCGGCGATGAGGAGTGGCGTCCATCGGCGGTGGAGACGATCGCGGGCATCAGGGCGATCAAGGAGCAGATCCCCTCGGTCAAGACGTCGCTCGGCGTCTCAAACGTCTCCTTCGGCGTGTCGCCCGGAGCGCGCGCGGTGCTCAACTCTGTCTTCCTGCATCACTGCGTGGGCGCGGGCCTGGATCTCGCGATGGTCAACCCGAACCACATCACGCCGTACTCGGAGATCTCAGAGGAGGAGCGCGAGCTCGCCGACGACCTCGTGTTCAACCGCCGCGAGGACGCGCTGGAGCGCTTCATCGCGCACTTCGAGTCAAAGGGCGAGGAGGACACCGCTGAGGGCGCGGCCGACCCGACGGAGGGCATGGAGCCCGAGGAGGCGCTGCATTTCCACATCCTGCGCAGGCGCAAGGACGGGGTCGAGGACTGGATCGACCGCAGCGTCGAGAAGATCGGCGCGGTGCCGACGCTCAACGACGTGCTGCTGCCGGCGATGAAGGAGGTCGGAGACAAGTTCGGCGCCGGCGAACTGATCCTGCCCGTTCGTGCTGCAGTCGGCCGAGGTGATGAAGCGCGCCGTCGCCCAGCTCGAGAAATACCTCGACAAGATCGAGGGCTATACGAAGGGCACGGTCGTCCTCGCGACGGTGTTCGGCGACGTGCACGACATCGGCAAGTCGCTGGTCAACACGATCCTCACCAACAACGGCTACACGGTGATCGACCTCGGCAAGCAGGTGCCGATCCAGACGATCGTCGATGCCGCGCAGGAGCACGAGGCGACGGCGATCGGCCTCAGCGCGTTGCTCGTCTCGACGTCCAAGCAGATGCCCGCGTGCATCCAGGAGCTGCACGCCAAGAACCTCGGCTATCCCGTGCTGATCGGCGGCGCGGCGATCAACCGCGCCTTCGGATACCGCGCGCTGTATCCCGGGGGCAAAGACTCAGAGGAGGTCTACGCGCCGGGCGTCTTCTACTGCAAGGACGCCTTTGAGGGCCTCGCGGTGATGGATCAGCTGGTCGATGCCGACGCGCGCGGCGCGCTCGTCGAGAAGCTGCTCGCCGGCGCCACCGAGTTCCGCGAGAAGGGCGATCAGCCCGTCGAGGAGGTCAACCTCGCCGACGACTCCGTGCGCTCGGCGGCGCGCACCGACGTGCCGATCCCGACCCCGCCGTTCTGGGGCGTGAAGGAGATCGACGTCGATATGGACGAGGTCTACCGCCACCTCGACACGCACGTGCTGTTCAAGCTTCACTGGGGCGGCAAGGGCGTCAAAGGCGAGGCCTGGCGGACGCTGCTGCGCGAGGACTTCCGCCCACGCCTGGAGCGGATGTGGCGCGAGCAGACCTACCTGCACCCGCGCGCGCTGCTCGGCTTCTTCCCGTGCTACTCGCTCGGCAACGACATCGTCGTGCTCGACCCCGCAGACCACGAGTCAGAGCTCACGCGCTTTGTCTGTCCGCGCCAACCCAAGGGCGACAGGATCTGCCTGGCCGACTTCTTCCGTCCCGCGGTGGACGGCGCCGCGCCGCCCGAGCTCGACGTGATCGCCGTGCAGGCCGTCACCGTCGGCTCGGAGGTGACCGAGCTGATGGCAAAGCTCGAGGCCGAAGGCGAATTCGCAGAGCAGCTGTTCGTCCACGGCCTCGGCGTGCAGACGGCAGAGGGGCTGGCCGAGTGGCTGCACTCAGAGGTGCGCGACATGCTCGCGATCCCCGCCGCGCAGGGCCGACGCTACTCCTGGGGCTATCCCGCGGTGCCGGAGCAGTCCGAGCACCTCAAGGTCGAGAAGCTGCTGCACCTCGAGCAGATCGGCATGACGATCACCGACGGCTACGCGCCCGACCCCGAGCAGTCCACGCTCGCGCTCGTCGTCCACCACCCACAGGCGATCTACTTCGGCACGCGCCAGGGACGGCTGCTGCCCGACGGGTCACCCGACGATCTGATCAAGGGCTCCCCGCGCGACCCGTCGCTGTTCGAGGACCTCGACGACGAGGACCCGCCCGACGGCGCGGTCGAGGCCGAGGACGAGCCCGCCGTAGCCTAGTCGTCGCGCGGCGGCGGTCGAAACAGGATCCGCTTGACCTCCGAGGCGGTCCCCCCGCCGAGGCGAAGCGCGGTCTGAAAGCCCTCGGCGCCGAGCTCGCCGGCATCCAGCGCGCGGCGCAGCTCGTTGAGCGCCGCGAGGTCCTCGTCGCGCACCTGGTCGCGCGAGGTCTCCAGCAGGATCAGGTGGCTCGAGCGTTTGAGCTTTGAGGCCATGCGTACGAATCGATCACGCTCCTCCGCCTGCAGGCCGTCGGCGGCCAGCACGACGGTCTCCCTGCTCTGCAGCCGTTTGGCCACCGCTGCCCCCAGCAGCTGATCTGCCTGCGCCTCGATCGCATCGGCCGCCACCCGCCCGGCCAGCAGCGCGCGAACCTTGTCCAGCGAAAGCAGGCTGGCGCGGTCGTCGATCAGACGCGCCAGGAAGCTGTCGCGCTCGGCGCGCGAAGCGCAGACGACCACGAGCAGGCTTCCCGGCGAGTAGCGCAGGCGGTCCGCCGGCGTAAGCACACGGCAGTGCACGGTGAGGTTGGCCGGGCGCGGCGGCGCCCCCTCCGGGCGCGGCCGATCCGAGGACCAGCCGGTCCGCTCGTCGGCTGAGATCTTGACGCTGCGTGCGGAAGTTCGGTCGGCCACGCCACCCATCATGCCTACAACGGCGGGCGATGCACTTCCTCGGCGATCAGCGCGAGCTTTGCGCGGCGGTCCAGCGCCTTGATTCGCGCCTCTTCGCGCCGCGCCGCGCTGCGATCGGCCATCGGCATGACGAGCTCCAGCTCGACCGGCAGTCGGCTCGCTGTGTACCTGCTGGCCTTGCCGGCGCGGTGGCGCGCGAGCCTGCGCGAGACGTCGCTGCTCCAGCCGGTGTACAGCGAACCATCGCTGCAGCGCAGCATGTAGACCCAAGCGTCGGTCATCGCTGATCGATACGCCGCGCGCGCTCGCATGCCTGCCCGCGTCTCGCGCTGACGTGCTCCACACGCCCCGCGATGGGGGCGCGCCTAGCCCTCGGCGCGCGACAGACCGCGCCGTCTGGCAGCGGCCCCAGCCTGACCGGCGAGGCGTGCAGCGTGCGCCGGCGCACCTCGCGCCACGACAGCCCCTCGTTGAGCAGCGCCGGCACGCCCATGATCAGCGCCGTGCCGATCTCGACCGCCTGCAGCACGATGCCGTAGGCGATCGCTTCGGGCGTTGAGACGTGGTAGGCGCCCGCGAGAACCGCCACGCACGCCGCCTGAAAGACGCCGATGTTGGCCGGCGTCGCCGGAATGACGGCGGTCACGTTGACCGCGAAGAGCACCCCGGCGGCCGCCGCGAGCCCCGTGCTTGGCGTGGATCCCCAGAGCCATCAGCAACAGCCAGCACGACAGCCACTGAAGCGCCCACGCGCCCAGCTGCGCCGAGCTCGCGAGCGCAGCGCTGCGAGGCCGGCGAAACACGCGCAGCCCGTCGCGCACGCGCATCAGCACGCCGCGCAGAGCGACGAGCAGCGCCTGAGCGCGCCGCGAGCGCGACACTGCCGCCGGCGCAATCAGCGCCGGCGCGAGCACCATCACGACGAGCGCCGCCAGCGGGGCGAGCGCGATCAGCAGCAAGCCGCGATCGTGACCGTCGAGCACGCTCACGCTCGACAAGCGTCACCGCGCCGAGCGCGCCCAGCGCGAGCAGGTTCAGCAGCGTCTGAGAGACCATCGTTCCGAGCACCACCGGCAGCGTCTCGCGGGCACGGCCCAGGCGTCGCGCCACGATCAGCGCGCGCGAGGGCTCACCGAGGCGCGCCGGCAGGGTCGCCGACATCAGCACGCCGATGAACGTGCCCTGCATCGCGTCTCGGCGTTTGGCGCGACGCCAGGTCGGCGCGACGACGAGGATCGCGTGCCAGGCCAGCGCGCGGACGAACATCGCGGCGCACATCGCCGCCACGCCCGCGACGAGCAGTCCCGGCTTGGACGCCAGCAGCGAGGCGGCCACCGGCGCGAGGCCGACGCGCTGTAGCGCAAAGAACGCCAGCACCGCGCCGAGCAGCGAGCTCACGACGAGCCCCAGGCGACCGAGCACGCGCTTTCGCGGCTGCAGGCCGGGCGCGCCACCGCGAACGTCGGCCTGCAGCGAGGGAAGCCGCTGCGCGGGCACGCTCGGCAGCAGATCGGCCGGCGCGAAGCCGTGGCGGACGGCGAGGCGCGCCATCTTCCCCGACGGCGCGCCGATCGCTATCGCCTGCTCATAGCAGTCGAACACTTCGCTTGCGACGTGCGTCCACGCGAAACGCTCGGCGCGCTCGCGCGCCGCCGCCGCCATCCGCTCACGAGCCGCTGCGTCGAGCGCGACCCGGCGCAGCGCCTCGGCCAGCGCGAGCGCGTCGCCCGCCGCCACGAGCTGGCCGTCGACGCCATCGCGCACGACGTCGCGATAGCCGGGAATGTCAGACGCGATGACCGGCGTCGCCGCCGCAAACGCCTCCGTGAGCACCATGCCAAAGCTCTCGCCGCTCAACGAAGGCGCGCAAAGCACGTCGGCCGCGGCCAGCTCGGCGAGCTTGCGCTGCTCGGACACCTTGCCCAGCGCGCTCACATCGCGATCGTCGAGCATCATGTGCGCCACCTCGTCGGCGCTCGCGCCCACCAGCGTCAGCGTCGCCGGCACGTGATCGCGCAGCGCCTCAAACGCCTGCAGCAGAACCGGCAGGCCCTTGCGTTCGACCGCCTGGCCGACGAACAGGATCCGCAACGGATGTGAGCCGTGCGCGCGCTCTGTAGCAGGGCTCAGCGCGTCGGCGCTCGGCAGGTGAACGCCGTTGGGAACTATCCGGTAGCGCCCGCCGAAGAAGCGTCGAGCGGTCCACGCGGCGGCCTCGGATACGGCGATGCGCGCGCGCAGGTGGTTCATGCGCCGCCGCCCGCCCAGCGGGACCGCGGCGATCCCATTCGTCAGCGTGTTCTCGGAGTAGGTGTGAAAGGTGCCCACGAGCGGCAGCTCGCGCGCGCTGGCAAGCGCGTCCCAGCAGACGAGCGGAACGACCGGCTCGTGCAGGTGCGCGACGTCATAGCCGCCGTCGCGCAGCGCACGACGCAGCGCGAGCACCGCGCGCGGGCCGGCAGCGATGTTCGAGACCGCCCCGTTGGCGGGAATGCCGATCGTTCGCCCCAGCGAGACGAAGCCCTCGGGCTCGGCGCGCGCCTGCGGGCGCGCGCCCCGATGAAGGTGGCGCGCGAGCGCGTCATCGGGGTCATACGGCGCGAGGATGCGCACGTCGTGCTCTCGCTCGCGAAGCTCTCCCGCCAGCGACTCGATGTGACGCGTTACCCCGCCGGGATAGGTCCACGAGTACGGCGACACGAGCGCGATCCGCACAGCCGCAACACTGTATCCGCCGAGGGGGTCGATCGTCGCCTCGGCTCCCCTCGGCGCGACGCCCGCCGCGAGCCCGACGCGCGCCGTTGGCGCCGCGCGCTGCTGCGATAATCGCCACGGTGAGCGCACGCCACTTCGTCAAGTACACGTTCCTCAAGCTCGACCCCGCCTGGCGGCGGTTGCACGCGCCCGAGCGCGAGCGCCACAAGCGCGAACTGATGGCCGCGTGCGAGGACTTCGCCGACGGGCACCTGCTCCAGACGTTCTCGCTCGTCGGCACACGCGGCGACGCCGAACTGCTCTTGATAGCCGAGGCCGAGAACCTCGAGCGCATCCACGAGCTTCACGTGGTGCTCGCACAGAGCGGCCTGATGCACTGGGCGCACACGCCCTACTCGTTCCTCGGCATGCGCAAGAGCTCGGAGTACTCCGAGGACGAGCGCAGCTCGCCGCGCGGGTTCGAGGGCAGGTACGTCTTCGTGTATCCCTTCGTGAAGTCGCGCGAGTGGTACGCGCTGCCCGCCGACGAGCGCTGGCGCATCATGCAGCAGCACATCGAGGTCGGACGCGAATACCCGGGCGTCGACAACCACACGACCTACTCCTTCGGGCTCGACGACCAGGAGTTCGTCGTCGCCTTCGACACCGACGACGTGGGCACGTTCCTCGACCTCGTCCAGCGGCTGCGAACGACCGAGGCGTCGAGGTACACCGTGCGCGACACGCCGAGCTTCACATGCATCCGCATGTCGCTCCAGAGGGCGCTCAACGCGCTCGACGGCGAGCCGCTGGCCATCCCCACCGAGCCGCTCCCGGCGGCCTAGCCGACGTTCGTGGCCCCCCGACAAGCCGCCCGCGCGCCGCAGCGCTCAAAGGCGCCGGCCGACACCGCGGCCCAGAGGCGCGCGCGCCCGCACACCTCACGCGCGGGCGTCGCGCACCTCAAGCGCGCAGACCCCGTGATGGCAGCGCTCATCGAGTCTGTCGGAAAGCTTCCCGATCCGCGCGAGGGACGACCCGAGGGCGACGACCATTACGGCGCTCTTGTGCGCGCGATCGTCGGCCAGCAGCTGTCGGTGCACGCCGCACGCGCGATCTACGGGCGCCTCACCGACCGCTTCGACGGCCGTCCGCCGACGCCGCCGCAGATCCTCGCCGACGAGCCCGAAGAGCTGCGCGCGGCGGCCGGGCTGTCGCGCGCGAAGGTGAGCTTCCTGCGCTCGCTCGCCGAGCACGTGCTGTCGGGAGAGCTCGAGCTGCAGCGCCTCGACGACCTGCCCGACGAGCAGGTGATCGAAGAGCTCGTGGCGGTCAAGGGCCTCGGCGCGTGGACCGCGCAGATGTTCCTCATGTTCCACCTCGAGCGCCCCGACGTGCTGCCCGTCGGCGACCTCGGCATCCGCCGCGCCATCGAGCGCGCTTACGCCTTGGATGCCCTCCCCGAGGCCGACACGATGGAGCAGATCGCAGCGCCCTGGCGCCCCTACAGGACGCTCGCATGCCGCTACCTGTGGCGCTCGCTGCACAACGAGCCCGCCTAGATAGGTTGGCCGACGCCGGCTTGTCCTCCTCGAACGGGCGCGAGCCCGTCCTCAGATCACGAACGCACCGGCGCCGACCCCTTTGCCGGAGACCTGGGCCTTGCCGGAAAGGGAATCCTGTCCCAGTCCTACGTTCGACATCATGTCCAGCCCAACCTACACAATGGCCAAGATGGCGTCAAGCACGAACGGGCGCCCGACCTACGCCAAAAGTCCAGCTTTTGTGGGCTATCAGACACAACTGACGGTTTGTCGAAAACCCTCCGAACCGGACCGGGGAACGCCGCATCCGGCCACTCCCCGACACGCGTTCTGACGGTCGTAGGGCAAGCGGGGCAAGGACGCAGCGAGCGTGGCGTGCTCGTGCACGCGAGCGACCGAGGACACAGCCCCCGCGCCGCTCTCCGACCGTCAGACGGCTGAGACCTGCTCTTGCTCTGCTACGCGAAACGACGAGCCGCAGCCGCAGGCCGCGACGACGTTCGGGTTGTTGACCTTGAACCCGGCGCCCTGCAGGCTCTCCTCGTAGTCGATCGTCGAGCCGCTCACGAACGGCAGGCTCTCGCGGTCGACGAGCAGCTTCAGCCCGTGACTCTCGAAGACGACGTCGCCGTCGCGCTGCTCGTCGAAAGCCAGCTGGTACTGAAAGCCCGAGCAGCCACCGCCGCGCACACCGACGCGCAGTCCGGCCATGCTCACGTCGGCATCCTGCGCGCCCAGAAACTCGTGGACCTTCTCGGCACCCTTGTCGCTGATCGCGATCATCGCTTTCCGAAGTATAGCGGCTAAGCTGGGGCTGAAATGCCGTCTCCGGAGCAGATCAAGCAGCGCATCGAAGCCTCGATCCCGGGGTCCCATGCCGAGGTCGAGGACTACACCGGGGGTGGCGACCATTTTCGCGCGACGGTCACGAGCGCGACCTTCGCGGGGCGCAGCCGCATCGAGCAGCACCGCCTCGTCTACGACGTGCTAGCGAGCGAGATCGGCGGCGCCATCCACGCGCTGTCGCTGAAGACCCAGACACCGCCCCACACACCGACCAACTGAGACCGAGGAGCCATCCATGTCAGCCGGCGAGCCACAGTCAGCCCAGGACCTGCCGATGCTCGGCGCGGAAGGAGCCGCCAATGGCGCGCCGACCTCCGTCAGCGAGCCCGACGCCTCCAACCCGATCCGCGACGCGATCAGCGAAGCGATCGCCGAGCACAACGTCATCCTTTTCATGAAGGGCACGCCCGAGGCTCCCGCCTGCGGCTTCTCGGCGCGCACCGTCGCCGCGTTGCAGGCGCTCGACGTCGCGTTCGCCGCGGTTGACATCCTGCCCGACCCGCGTATCCGCCAGGAGCTGTCGGCGATCTCCGACTGGCCCACCATCCCGCAGCTGTTCGCCAACGGCGAGCTCGTCGGCGGCTGTGACATCGTCATCGAGATGTATGAGTCCGGCGAGCTGGCCGAGGTGCTGGCATAGCGTCCCCGCAGGGCACGCGCCCTGTCGCGATCGCGACTGACAGCACGCACTACCTCCCGCGAGAGCTCGCCGAGCGCGAGCACATCCATCAGGTCAGCCTCTACGTCGGCTGGGGTGGCGAGCCCGTGCGCGAGCTGTCGCTGGACGGCTTCGACAGCTTCTACGCGCGGCTGGCCTCAGACCCCGAGCTGCCGACGACCTCCCAGCCATCGATCGGCGACTTCCTGACCGTATGGGAGCCGCTGATCGAGAGCGGGCACGACATCGTCTCGATCCATCTTGCGGGCGGCATCTCGGGCACCTACGAGGCCGCGCGCCAGGCGCGCGAGCTGCTCGCCGAGCGCGGACTGGGCGATCGCATCGAGGTGATCGACAGCGAAACCGCGTGCGGCGGCACCGGGCTGCTGTTGCTCGCCGCCACTGCGGCCGCGCGCAGCGGCGCCGGTATGGAGGCCGTCGCCGAGCATGTGCGCGAGGCGCGCAAGGTGCTGAAAATCTGGTTCTGCCTGGACACGCTCGAGTACCTGCGCCGCGGCGGGCGCGTCGGGCGAGCTCAGGCCTGGCTGGGCGGCACGCTGAAGATCAAGCCGATCCTCTCGCTCGAGTACGAGATCGTGCCCGTCGAGCGCGTGCGCACCGCCGGGCGCGCGTTTGAGCGCATGGTCCAGTACGCGCAGGAGCTGCACGCCGGAGGCGCCGACGCCTGGGCCGTGCAGCACATCCAGGCCTCCGAGCAGGCGCACAGGCTGATCGAGCGCTGCCGTGACGTGTTCGACTCAGAGCCCACGATCACCTCTGAGGTCGGCCCGGTGATCGGCACCTACACCGGCCCGGGTCTGATCGGGATCGGCGCTATCCCGCGCGCGTTCCTGGCCTGATCAGCGCCGGCGTCGTCGCCGGCGGCGCAGCATGCGACCACCGATCAACAGGCCGAGCACCGTCGCGCCCGCGACGATCTCGCTCTGGTGGCGTTCGACGTGCCCGCGCCAGTCGGTGATGTAGGCGACCTCGCCGCGCAGCCTGTCCAGGGAGACCGCGAGCTCCATGCGGTTCTCCTCGATCGAGCTGCGGATCTCCGCGGGCGAGCGCTCGGCCATCAGCTTGCTCCCTGCTCGTCGCCCGGGGCCGGCCCATCGACGGGCGGACCGAGCTCGTCGGTCGTCGCCTCGTCGGTCGGCGACGCGTCCGGCGTCGGCCTGCGGTGCGGGCTCCTGCGTCGGCGGCGCCAACGGGTCAGCCTGCAGCGTCGCCTCGTCGATCGTCGGCGCGGGCGCGGACGCGGCGGCGGCGCTCGGCGGAGTCGGCGCACTCGGCGGCACCGGAGCGCTCGGCGGCGGGCTCGGCGGAACGTACGGCGGCGGCGCGCTTGCGGGCGACCATGCGCGCGGCGGCTCGTGTCCACCCTCCGCGCCGTTGCTGACGGTCTCGCGGATCTTGCGCGCCTCTTCGATGGCCATGTTGGGAACCGGCGGCGAGGACGCTTTGAGGACGCGCGCCGCGATCAGCCCGGCGAGCGCGCCGAGCACGAGCAGGATCACCGCCATCGCGAAGAAGCCCCAGAAGTAGGCGAACGTGGAGACGGGAAGGTAGAAGTACAGCAGCCACGCGCAGCCGATCAGCGCGAACAGCACCGCGGTCACGACGAACACGCCGGCGACGACCGACACGACCGCGCCCCTGGCCAGTTTGGTCACCTTCTGGGCGACCTCCGCCTTGGCGAGCTCGATCTCCTCGTGGATCAGCAGCGTGGCGCGTTCGGAGATCTCGGTCAGCGCGGTCGCGATGCCGGCCGCGCCCTCCCTGCTTCCGTTGGCCTCGCGTGCGCCGGCGGCCCGCTGTGAGGCGCCCTGATCGCTCGTGCCGGCCGCCTTCACTGCGGTGGCTCCTCGTCGAATACGTGTCGCCACACGAGCGCGGCGGTGCGGTGGCTGACCATGCCCGCCAGCGCACCCAGGCCCGCCAGCAGCCCCGACCACATCAGCCGCTTGAACATGTCGCTCTCCACTGTCGCGCAGTCTATTCGCCACGCAGGCGCGACAGCCCGCCGGTCGAGCACGCGCCCGCGACCGCGCGCGCCAGCGGCCGTTGGACGCGCCTTTCCTCGACGGCCTGCGCTGCGCGCTCAACCGAGCGTCGCCTCGCCCACCGGGCTCGCCACCAGGCCCTCGCAGACCACCTCGAGCACGAGCTGCTTGGCGCGCTCGAACTCGCCTTCGCCCGGCGGCAGCAGGTCGAAGATCCAGCCGGTGAGCAGCTGCTCGATCGATCCGTAGAAGGCCATCGCCGCAAAGCGCGGTTCGATGTCGGGCTTGAAGGCTCCTTCGGCCTGAGCCTTGGAGACGATCTGCGCGATCAGCTCATAGGCGGTCCGAATCTGGTCCAGGTGCGTGCGCCCTGGAGAGTTGGCCGCGCGTGTGACCTCGACGATGATCACCTTCATCAGGTCGGGGTCGTGGCGATAGCTGTCGACGATGAACGACACGATCGCGGCGAGCTTGTCGCGCGCCGGGATCGGCTGGCGATCGGCGTCGCGGATCATCTCGAGCATCACGTTCCAGCGCTCGAGGAAGAGCGTGTCGAGCACCTCGTCCTTGGAGTCGAAGTAGTGGTAGACGAGCCCGTAGGCGACACCCGCCTCATCGGCGATGTCAGACACCCTGCACGCATGAAAGCCCTGGCGCGCGAACACCCTCACCGCCGCGTCGAGGATCAAGCGGCGCTTGTCGGCGCTCGCCTTGGCGCGCGACACGCTCACAGCGCCACCTGCTTGGCGCGCTCGGCGCCGCGCGGCTGTGATGCGCGCGCGTCGCCCTGCTCGGGCCAGCGGTAGGCGTCGGGGCGGCGGTTTGCGAGCGCAGGCAGCCGCGTGCGGATCTCTCGCTGGCGCTCGAGGTCGAGGTCGGCGACCACGTGTCCGACCTCATCGCCTGCCTGCGCGAGCACGACCCCCCATGGGTCGACGATCATCGAGCGCCCGCCGGATCGATGCCCGGCGGGGTGCGCGCCGAACTGGTTTGCCGCGATCATGAACGCCTGGTTCTCGATCGCGCGCGCTCGCACGAGAACCTCCCAGTGGTCGCGCGTCGTCGCCAGCGTGAAGGCCGACGGCAGCGCGAAGATCTGCGCGCCGCGCACGGCCAGGATGCGAAACAGCTCGGGGAAGCGCACGTCGTAGCAGATCGCCAGACCGAGCCCGGCGCCGTCGGCGGTCTGCGAGAGCACGATCTCGTCGCCGGGCTGCTCGAGCGCCGACTCGCGATATGACCTGCCGTCGATCTCGACGTCGAACATGTGCAGCTTGCGATAGACCGCGCCGGACCTCGCCGTGCGGATCGAAGTGCAGCGACGTGTTCGCCAGCCGCTCGCGCCCCTCCACGCGCTCGACGATCGACCCCGCGACGAGGTCGATCTGCAGCTCGCGCGCGATCGCGCGCGCCCACTGCCCAGCCGGCCCGTCCAGCGGCTCGGCGGCGGCTCGCAGCTGCTCCTCAGAGCCGATCGCCGTCCACTTCTCGGGCAGCACCACGAGCCGCGCGCCGTCGCTCGCCGCCGCGCGCGTCAGGCGGTCGGCGACCGCGAGGTTCGCATCCCTGTCGGCGCTGGAGTTGAGCTGGACTGCCGCGACCCTCAAAGCACGTTCCCTCCCGCGGGCGCTGGGCCCACAGCCCCCCGCGGGCCGCTGCGCCGCGGAATAGATTGACTGGTCAGTCAATATTGTCAAGCATAACGCAGCACTCCCGGAGCGACACCTCGGTGAATCACCAGTTCACCAGCCACATGAAGCTGTTCAGCGGCGCGCGCCCGCTCAAGCGCTGGCGCTATGTCGGCGTCTTCTGCGAGCAGCTGATGGCCTGCGCCGCGCTCGTGCAGGTCGGCCCGGCGCGTCAGTCCTTCTGGGCGCTCGCGCCTGGCGACGGCGGCGAGCTGCGCGAGCGCACGCGCCGTCTGCCGCGACGAGACGAAGTCGAGCTCGCCGCCGCGGCGCGCCGGCGCTCGGCGCTCGCCGTCCGGGCCTCATGCGCATCCACGGCGACGGTGTCGCGCTGGAGCTGGCGCTGGAGGAAGACGCCGGCATAGAGGCGCTCTGTGAGCACGGCAAGGGCCGCGTGTGGACGCGCAAGCAGGCCGGCGTTCAGGCGCACGGCGCGCTTTCGCTCGACGGCGGTCGCGCTCGGCGCATCGAGGCGCTCGCCGTGATCGACGACACGGCCGGCTATCACGCGCGCCACACCGAGTGGTGGTGGAGCGCCGGCGTCGGCACGGGCCCCGACGGCGCGCCGCTCGCATGGAACCTCGTCAGCGGCGTCAACGACCCGCGCAGCGGCAGCGAGCGTGCCGTGTGGGCGGCGGGCGCGCCGGTCGAGGCGCCGCCGGTCAGCTTCGCGCCAGACCTCTCCAGCATCCGCTGCGAGGACGGGTCGCAGCTGAGATTTCAGCCGCAGGCGCAGCGCAGCCACCACGAGAACCTGCTGCTCGTGCGCAGCGACTACGAGGCCCCCTTCGGCAGCTTCTCGGGGACGCTGCCGGGGTCGCTCGCGCTGGCGCACGGGCGCGGCGTGGTCGAGCACCACCGCGCGCGCTGGTAGTCAGCCGCTCGAGCGCGCGCGCTGACGACGCAGCTCGGCGAGCAGCATCTTGGAGTGCATCGCGCCGATCAGCTCGCGCAGCGGCTCCACGCCGGCGGCGACGATCTCCATCGCGCGCTCGACCTGCACCTCGCCCGCCAGCCGGTCGAGCAGCGCCCGCACCTCGTCCTTGACCAGCGGCTCGAGCGCCTCGCGGTAGCGCAACGTGTCATACACCGTGAAGCCGAGCGTCTCCTCATAGCCGCCCGCGCGAAAGCTCGCGATCGCCTCGATGATCTTCACGTCGTCGCGGTCATACCCGCGATTGCCCGGCGTGAGCACCCCGATGTCCGCCAGCCGCGCGAGCACGTTCGGCGGCACCCCGTAGCGCTCGCGCACAGCCCTGCGCGAGACGCGCGCCTGGTCCTGGGCGCTCGCGAGCGCTCGTTCGAGGATGCGATCCTCGAGCTCCATCAGCGCGCGCACGCGCTCGGGTTCCTCCTCGAGCGCCGCCTTGATCACGCGCAGCGGCATGAACCGCTCCTCCTGCAGGCGCTTGATCAACGTGATCAGCTCGACGTAGCGCGGCGGGTAGTAGGCCATGTTGCGGCTCGTGCGCACCACATCCGCGCCGTCGCCCAGCAGGCCCTCGCGCAGGTAGTAGCGGATCGTGCCCGGGCTCACCCCCGAGCGCTGCGAGAGCTCGCTCATCTTCAGCAGCTCGCCGGAGGCGCCGTTGGCGCGCTCGGCGCCCGTCGCGGTGCTCGTCGCCATCGCGCGCCCGCCCTCAGACCCGCAGCGTCGCGTCCGGCTGGCCGACGGCCGGTCCGGCCGCCGCGCCGCACGCGAGCAGCTGCGCGACCTGCGCCTGCGAGAAGCCGGCGGCGAGCAGCGCCGACTCGGTGTGCTCGCCGAGCGCCGGCCCCGGCAAGGCGCGCGTGCTCGCCCGGCGTGCGCGCGAGCTTGACCGGAATCCCCAGCTGGCGCACGGTGCGCCGCCACGCCCGGCTGGCTGATCTCGACGACCATCTCTCGGCGGGCGACGAGCTCTGAGCTCAGCGCCTCGTCGAGCTCGAGCACCGGCTCCAGGCAGCAGTCGTGGCGCTGCGCGAACGCCTCCCACTGCTCGCGGCTGCGCGCGAGGAAGATCTCGCGCACCTGCGCGTGCGCCTCAGAGCCCGGACGCTCGAACTGCTTTGCGATCAGCTCCTCGTGGCCCACGCCGCGACACCACGCTTGCCAGAACTTCGGCTCCAAGGCTCCCAGCGAGACCCAGCCGTCCGAGCACTCATACGGGCGGTAGCAGATCAGCGACCCGGCGAGCGGCAGCTCGCCGCGGCGCGGGACGTCGCCGTCGGCGAAGTAGGCGCCGGCCACGAGCGCAAGCCACGACAGCGCTCCGTCGGACATCGACACGTCGACGAGCTGGCCCTCGCCCGAGCCGGGCCGCTGCGGGGCGCCGTCGCGCTCGCGCAGCGCGGCGAGGATCGCGAACGCCGCCATCAGCGCGCCGCCGCCGAGATCTGCGATCTGCCCCGCGGCCTGCACGGGCTCGCCGCCGCGCTCGCCGGTCAGCCCGAGCAGGCCCACCAGCCCGAGGTAGTTCATGTCGTGCCCGGAGGCGTCTCGCTTCGGCCCGTCCTGCCCGTAGCCGCTGATCGCGCAGTAGACGATGCCCGGGTTCTCCTCGCGCATCCGCTCATAGCCGACGCCGAGCCGATCGAGCACGCCCGGCCTGAAGGACTCGAGCACGACGTCGTGGCAGCGCACCAGCGCGAGCAGCGCCTCGCAGCCGCGCTCGTTCTTGAGGTCCAGGCGGATCGAGCGCTTGTTGCGGTTCAGCGCCAGAAACAGCGCCGACTTGGCGCTCTCGTGCGCGCCCTCATAAAAGGGCGGCGACCAGCGGATGTAGTCGCCCATGCCGGTGTCCTCGACCTTCAGCACGTCCGCGCCCAGGTCGGCGAGCAGCAGCGAGCAGAAGCCGCCCGGCAAAAGGCGCGAGAGGTCGAGCACGCGAATGCCCTGCAGCGGAAGGCTCATCGCGCGACTCCGAGCATCGCGCGCGCCTGCGCCACCGTCGCGACGCGCCGGCCCACGTCCTCGGTCATCTGCGCCGCCTTGGCGACCAGCTCGCCGTTGGAGCGCGCCATCTGCCCGTCGGGCAGGTAGAGGTTGTCCTCCAGGCCCACCCGAATCGAGCCGCCGAGCGTGAGCGCCGCGGACACGAGCATCCACTGGTCGCGCGAGATGCCGATCACCCCCCAATGAGAGCTCGCCTCGCCGGGCGCGTTGGACGGGATGTTGTCGACCATCGCGGCGAGGTTGCGCGCCGTCGGCGGGATGCCGCCGACGACGCCCATCACGCAGTCGACGTGCAGCGGCGTCCTCAGCACGCCCATGTCGATCAGCGGCTCCAGGCTGCCCACGTGACCGACGTCAAAGCACTCGTGCTCGGGTTTGATCGAAAGCTCGTTCATCGCCTCAAGCAGCTCGATGATCTCCACGAACGGGTTGGCGAAGACCATCTCGAAGACGAACTGCTTGCGCGAGCGCGAGTACTTGGCGTAGTTCAGCGAGCCCATGTTCAGCGCCGCCACTTCCGGGCGACACTCGCCCAGATACGCCACGCGCTTCTCCACGCTCACGCCCAGCGCGCCCGTCGAGAAGTTCACGATCGCCGCGTCGCCCACCTCCGCGCGAATCGCGCCCGTGATCGCGGCGAAGTCCTCCACCTCATAGCTCGGCGCGCCGTCGGGCGTGCGCGCGTGGATGTGGATCATCGTGCCGCCCTCATCCACGATCCGCCGCGCCTCGGCCGCGTACTCGTCCGGCGTGTAGGGGATCGCCGGGCACTGCTCGCGGTTGGCCAGCGCGCCCGAGATCGAGCACGTGATCACGACCGGGTCCTCGACGCTCATGCTGCGCGACTCGCTCTTCGACGTGCGCGCCGAGGGCGCGGCAACGCTCAGCGCGGATGCTCGTGCACGGGAATGTGAAGGCGAAGGCGCAGTGTGTGTTCGATTGTGTCGAAGGATAGCCATGGTACTTACCGCAGTAGATACGATGGCTATCGCTGCACGCTACGGCGTATAGCCCACCCTCCCGGGCCGGCGCGCCGCTCATCCGGCACGACCCCTGGCGCTTCCACGGCCGCTCGACCTTCTTGCCCTCGGCCATCTCGAGCGCGCTGCAGATCGTCGCGCGCGTCTCGCGCGGGTCGATCACGTCGTCGATCATGTCATTGCCGGCGGCGATGTAGACGTCGATGATCTCGCGATAGGCCTCGATCAGCTCGGCCTTCTTGGCCTGCGGATCGTCGGCTTCGTCGACCTGTTTGCGCATCACGATCTCGACCGCGCCCTCGGCGCCCATCACGCTGATCTCCGCGCTCGGCCAGGCGACGATCAGATCGGGCTCATACGCACGCCCGTTCATCACGTAGTAGCCCGCTCCGTAGGCCTTGCGCGTGATCACGGTGATCTTCGGCACGGTCGCGTTGGCGACCGCGTGGAGCATCTTCGCGCCGTGGCGGATGATCCCGCCGGCCTCGACCTTGCTGCCGACCATGAAGCCGGGCACGTCCATCAAGAACACGAGCGGGATCGCGAACGCGTTGCAGAGGTTCACGAAGCGCGCCGCCTTGTCGGCCGAGTCGTTGTCGAGGATCCCGCCGAGCTGCTTTGGCTGGTTGGCGACGATTCCCGCCGGGCGCGAGCCGAAGTGCGCAAAGCAGGTGATGATCGTCTTCGCCCACTGGCCCTTCATGTCGAAGTACTCGCCGTCGTCGACGATCCGCGCGATCACCTCGTACATGTCATAGGGCTTGCGGTTTGACTCCGGCAGCACGTCGAGCAGCGCCTCGTCGGCGCGCTGCGGCGGATCGGAGCTCGCCCGCAGCGGCGCGCGCTGTTCGCAGTTCTGGGGCATGAACGTGAGGTAGCGCTTGATCGCCTCGATGCACGCCTCGTCGTCCGCCACCTCCATGTCGCCCACGCCCGACTTGCGACAGTGCACGCGCGAGCCGCCGAGCTCCTCCTGCGTGACGTCCTCGCCGACCGCCGCGCGCACGAGGTGCGGCCCGGCCAGCGCCATCGAGCCGCGGCCCTTGACCATCGGCACGAAGTCGGCAAGGCCGGGGATGTAGGCGGTGCCGGCCGCGCACGGCCCCATCAGCGCGGCGATCTGCGGGATCACGCCGCTCATCACCACCTCCTCGCGAAACAGGTGCCCCGAGCCGGCGAACAGCGAGCCGACCGCCTCCTGGATGCGCGCGCCGGCCGAGTCCAGCAGCCAGATGAAGGGGATGCGCTTGGTCAGCGCCAGCTCGCGCAGGCGCGTCACCTTCAGCTCGCCGGTCATGCCCATCGAGCCGGCCATCACGGTGAAGTCATACGCGCACACCGCGACCATGCGGCCGTCGACCTTGCCGTAGCCGGTGATCACGCCGTCGGCCGGCGCCTGCACGCCATCCATCGCGCGCTGGGAGGAGTGCGGCTGACCGTGAACGCCGAGCTCGGTGAACGTGCCGTCGTCGATCAGCAGCGCCAGGCGCTCGCGCGCGGTCAGCTTGTCCGCCGCGTGCTGCTTGGCGATCTTCTCCTCGCCGCCGCCCAGCGCGATCTGCGCGCGGCGCGCGTGCAGGTCCTCGACGAGCGGGCGCAGCAAGGAAGTGCCTGCGTCGCCATCCGGGCGACGCTCCTGATTGGAACGCGAGCCCTCCTGGCTCGCGTGACCGCGCCGCTCCGCGGCGCTCCTTCCGTCGGTCGCCATCAGCGCCCTTTCCACTGCGGCTCGCGCTTGTCAAAGAAGGCGCTCACGCCCTCGACGATGTCCTCCGTGGACTGCGCGAGCGTCAGCTGCGTGCGCAGGTAGTCGAGCGCCTCGTCCAGCGACATGTCCAGCTGGCCGCGCATCGCCTCCTTGCCCAGGCGCATGATCACCGGCGACGCGCCGGCGAGCTTTCCCGCCCAGTCGGCGACCCACCCGTCGAGCTCGCCATCGGGCACGACTCGGTTGACCAGCCCCGCCGCGAGCGCGTCCTGCGCGCTCCAGCGCTCGCCCAGCAGCAGCAGCTCGTTGGCCTTCTTGCGCGGTACGTTGCGGTAGATCAGCGCCATGATCATGAACGGGAACGCGCCCACGTTGATCTCCGGCGTGCCGAACGTCGCCTGCTCGGAGGCGATCACCAGGTCACAGCACAGCGCGATCCCCAGCGCGCCCGCCAGCACGTGGCCGCGCGTCGCGCACAGCGTCGGCTTGCCGAGGCCGACGATCAGCCGGAACAGCTCGACGAAGCGCGCCGTGTCGAAGTGCTTGTGCACGAGCGCCGCGTCGGCGGCAAACCCGCCCAGGTTCGCCCCCGAGGAGAACGTGTGCTCGTGCGAGGACGCCAGCACCACGCAGCGCACCTCGTCGCTCTCGCGCGCGCGCTCAAACGCCTCCAGCAGCCCGCCGAGCATCTCGCCCGACAGCGCGTTGCGCGTGTCGGGGTCGTTCAGCGTGATCGTCGCCACGCCGCCTTCGTCTACCCCGTAGAGCACCTTCTCGCCAGCCACGCGAGCATCCTAGCCTGATTTCGGCCATGTAGGAAGTAGGAAGCGCTACTGTTCACTTTGCCAACCATCACGAACGCCCGCCCCAGGGACAGAACGAGGAGATCGCCCCATGGCCGCCACCGCCGAGGATGTGCTCAAGCCCGACTTCCAGGCCAAGCGCAAGCACTTCATCTTCACCGACGAGCACGAACAGCTGCGCGAGTCGATCCACAGCTTCGTCGTCAAAGAGCTCGCGCCGCATGCCGAGGAATGGGAGGAGACGACGTTCCCCAACTCGGTCTTCGCGCGCATGGGCGAGCTCGGCTTCCTCGGCCTGGACAAGCCGCTCCTCTACGGCGGGCAGGGCGGCGACTACTACACGAGCCTCGTGCTCGCCGAGGAGATGGTCAACGCGAACTGCGGCGGCCTCGGGATGGGAGTCGCGGTCCACACCGACATGGCGATGCCGCCGATCCTCGCGTTCGGCACCGAGGAGCAGAAGCAGGAGTGGGTCGTGCCGGCGATCCAGGGGCAGAAGGTCCTCTGCCTCGGCATCACCGAGCCCGACGCCGGCTCAGACGTCTCGGGCATCAAGACGCGCGCCGTGCGCGACGGCGAGGACTACGTGATCAACGGCTCCAAGACCTACATCACAAACGGCCACCGCGCCGACGTGATCATCCTCGTCACCAAGACCGACCCCGACGCCGGCTACGACGGCTTCACGCTGTTCCTCGTGCCGATGGACAGCCCCGGCGTGATCCGCGAGAAGAAGCTCGTCAAGCTCGGCATGCACGCCTCCGACACGGCGCTGCTGGCCTTCCAGGACGTCCGCGTGCCGGCCTCGGCCGCGCTCGGACAGGTCGGCAAGGGCTTCTACCACATCATGTGGGAGCTCCAGGGCGAGCGGCTGATCGGCGCCGCCGGCTGCGTCGCGGCCGCCCAGAAGTGCTTCGAGCGCACGCTCGACTACGCGCAAGAGCGCAAAGCCTTCGGGCGCAGCATTGCCGCCTTCCAGGTCACACGCCACAAGTTCGCCGAGATGGCGACCAAGATCGAGTCCGCGCGCCAGATGGTCTACGTGACAGCCTGGCGCTTTGCCAACGGCGAGTACCCCGTGCGCGAGATCTCGATGGCCAAGCTGCACGCGGCGCGCATCGCCGTCGAAGTCGCCGACGAGTGCATCCAGATCCACGGCGGCGCCGGCTACATGCGCGAGTACGGCGTCGAGCGCGTGTGGCGCGACATGCGCCTGAACCGCATCGGCGCCGGCACCGACGAGATCATGCTCGAGGTGATCGGGCGCTCCTACGGGCTGTGAGCCGTAGGCGCAGGGTGTCGGACGCGCGCAAACATGCGCAAGCCTGATCGCGCGCTCAAACATCTGTGCGGGCTGGCCGATAGGCCTGTATGGCCCGCCTGCGCCTCATATTCTTCGCCGCGCTGTGCGCGCTGTGCCTCGGCGGCCTGGCAGCGAGCGCCGCGGCTACCGCCCGGCCGGTCGCAAGCGCAGCAGCGCGCTCGCGCGCCATCCACCGAAGCGCGCGCTTTCGCCACCGCGCAACCTGCGCGCGCGTCAGCAGCTATCGCGCCCGCTCACATCGGCCCCGGCAGCGCGCCACGCGCTGCGCCAAGCGCCGCTCCGGCACGCATCACCCAGCCACGCACCGCACGAAGGCGCCTTCACACCGCCACCCCATCCAGCGCGGAACGCACCCCCACCATGGCTCGCCCGCGCACGCCCCGAGCGCAAGCAAGCCGGCCGCCGCGCGCACGCCGAGCGCGGCGAACAGCAGCTCCTGCGCGAACGCGAGCCTGACGCCCACGCCGCAGGACCTTGAAAGCGTGCGCGCAGCGACGCTGTGCCTGGTCAACCGCGAACGCACCGCCAACGGCGTGAGCCCGCTGCAGGCGGACTCCGCGCTTGAACTGTCGGCCCAGCGCCACACCGAAAGCATGGCCTTCGGCGATTACTTCGAACACGTCGGGCCCGACGGCACGCCGGCCAGCCGCATGCGCGCAGCGGGCTACATCTACAGCTCGCGCATCGGCTATGAAATCGGCGAGAACATCGGCTGGGGCACGCTCTGGCTGGCCACGCCGCGGGCGATCGTCGCGGCCTGGATGGCCTCGCCGGGACACCGCGCCAACATCCTCGATCCAAGCTTCCGCGACACGGGAATCGGCGTCTCCGCGCATCCCCCCGCATCGCTCGCGCACGGCCAGGCCGGCGGGATCTACACGCAGGACTTCGGCGTCATCACCACCGGCTGAGCTCCGGCGCGCGAGGTGCTCGGATAGGCTCCGTGCACTTCAACAAAACAAGGAGACGCAACGAAAATGGGAGTACTCGACGGCAAATCGGCGATCGTCACCGGCTCGGCGCGCGGGATCGGACGCGCCACCGCGGAGCTGCTCGTCTCACAGGGCGCGCAGGTCCTGATCAACGACCTCGACGGCGACGTCGCCGAGCAGGCGGCCGGGGAGATCGAGGGCGAGACGGCCGTGTTCGCGGGCGACCTCACCAAGCCCGGCGTCCCGGACCAGCTCGTGCAGAAGGCGATCGACTCGTTCGGCAAGATCGACATCATCGTCAACAACGCCGGCTACACGATCGACGCGCCGGTGCACAAGATGTCCGACGAGCATTTTCAGGCGATGCTCGACATCCACACGGTGGTCCCCTTCCGCATCGTCCGCGCCGCGGCGCCGTACCTGCGCGAGCCCGCCAAGAAGGAGCGCGAGGAAGGTCGCGAGGTGTTTCGCAAGATCGTCAACATCTCCTCCACGTCGGGCACGTTCGGCAACGCCGGCCAGGCCAACTACTCCTCCGGCAAGGCCGGCGTCGTGGGCCTCACGAAAACGCTCGCCAAGGAGTGGGGCCAGTTCAAAATCAACGTCAACGCGGTCGCCTTCGGCTTCATCGACACGCGCCTCACGCAGGCCAAGGACGATGACAACAAAATGGAGGTCCACGGCGAGTCGATCCAGCTCGGCATCCCCGAGCAGGCTCGCCAGATGGCTCCGGCGATCATCCCGCTCGGACGCCCCGCCACGCCCGAGGAGGCCGCCGGCGGCGTGTTCTTCCTCTGCTCGCCGTGGAGCAACTACGTGCACGGCCAGACGCTGCACGTCACGGGCGGCATCTTCGGCGGCATGACCGGCTGAGCGACGCTCGGCGCCCCGCCGCGCGCGTCCTCGTCCGGCGAACGGATCAGGCGACGTTCGGCGGGGCGCCGCCCTGCGCGGGCTGTCGCGCGCGCGATCCACCCAGTTCGAGGTAGAGCACCGCGGCGGCCAGCGCCGGGAGCGGCGCGGTGAGCACGCCGACGACGACCCGCGCGACGATCCCGGCGCCGGTGCCCGCCGCGGCGGCGGCGCCGTCGATGATCAGGCTGACGATAATCACGCCGACGAGGAACAGGAAGATGACCGCGAAGACCTGCCAGCCGTTTCCTCGTACGAGCTCGCGACTGCGCCGCAGCGCATCGAACACGCGCGCGCGCTCGAGCACGACCGCGGGCGCGGCGACCGACCAGAACGTCAGCAGGATCAGGCCGGGGACGATCAGCAGGACGAAGCCGACGGCATAGCCGATCGCCTCGACGATCGCCAGCAGGATCAGTTTCCCCAGCACCGGCGTGACCCCCGACAGCAGCCCGCGCACGCTCGCGTCGCGCCGCCCGTCCTGCACGTCGGCGACGAGCTCGACGACCATCCCGGTGAACAGCGTGCCCGCGACGAGCGTGATGAGAACCGAGACCAACACGAGCCCCGGCGAAGCGCGCACGAGCACTTCGCTGACGATGCCCGTGAACACGAACACGACCGCCGCCGCGGGCATCAGCACGGGAGCCTGATCGACGTAGATCGCAAACACGCGGTTGACGACCGCACCGATGTCCAGCGGCTTCATGCGCTCTCCGTTGCAAGCGATCGACGAATCAGCCCCGAGGCTATGCGACGCGCCCGACGCGCCCGACGCGCCCGACGCGCCCGACGCGCCCGACGCGCTACGGCGCTCAGGCGACCGCCGCTCCCTTGGGCGCATGGCCGGCGGCGCGCCGCTGCTCGCGCACGCGCCGCAGCACGCCCCGGCGACCGTGCTCCTCGAGGCCGCGCGTAGAGCCTGCGGATCTCCACGAGCACCTCGTCGGCGACGGCCTGCTGCTGGGCGCGGCTCGGGTCGCGCACCTGCTCCCAGCACAGCGCGTCGCCGTACTGCACGGTCACCTTCGGGAACTGCAGGCGCTTCCAGTTGCGCACGCGCGAGGAGCCGTGGATCGCGATCGGCACGACCGGAGCCCCCGACTCGAGCGCCAGGCGCCCGATCCCGCGCTTTGCCTGCTCGGCGACTTTGCCGGTGCGCGAGCGTCCGCCCTCGCAGTACATCGCGACCGCGCCGCCCTTCGCGAGGATCGTCTCGGCGGTGATGAACGTCTCCTCGTCGCGCGCGCCGCGGCGCACCGGGAACACGCCGCCGTGGGTGTACACCCACTGCATCGGCGGTTTGAACAGCTGCGACTTGGCCATGAAGCGGATCTTTCGCCGGATGTAGCAGCCCATCAGGAAGTGATCCATGAAGGAGAAGTGGTTGGGCGCGAGGATGACCGCGCCTTTGCCCGGCACCTTCTCCGAGGAGATGCAGATGGTGCGCAGCAGCGTGTAGGCGTACAGCGACGTGATCAGGCGCGTCGCCTCGTAGGCCCAGTCGGGTTCGCGCGTGCGCGCGCGCTCGTGGAAGCGGTCGAAGTGCTCCTTCGGCCGCGGGTCCGCGTAGACCTGTTCGCGCATCGCTGCGAGCTCGCTCATCAGAGCGCTCTACGTTGCGCGGGCTCGGAAGTTACGCGCGCACGACAGCGCGTCGGCCCAGCCGGCCATCAGCTCGTCGCGCTCCTGCGAGCTCATGCGCGGCTCATATCGCCTGCGCTCGCGCCACGCGCCGCGCACGTCGCTGACGGTCCACAGCCCGATCCCCACGCCGGCCAGCAGCGCCGCGCCGAGCGCGGTCGTCTGCGCGATCTCTCCCAGCACGACCGGCGCGCCGAGCACGTCGGCCTGAAACTGCATCATCCACTGGTTGGCGCTGGCGCCGCCGTCGACGCGCAGCTCGTCCAGCGCCCGCCCGCCGGCCGTCTCGATCGCGCGCACCGCGTCGACGGTCTGGTAGGCGATCGCCTCGAGCGTCGCGCGCGCCAGGTGCGCGCGCCCGCTGCCGCGCGTCAGGCCGACGATCGTGCCGCGCGCGTAGGGGTCCCAGTGCGGGGAGCCGAGCCCGGTGAGCGCCGGCACGAAGTAGACGCCGTCGTTGCCGGCGAGCCCCGCCGCGAGCGCCTCGGTCTCCTCGGCGTGCGCGATGATGCCGAGGCCGTCGCGCAGCCATTGCACGGCGGCGCCGGTCGCGAAGATCGACGCCTCCAACGCGTAGGAGAGCGATCCGCCGATCGCCGAGGCGACGGTGCCGAGCAGCCCCGGCGAGGGCTCGGGGATCGCGTGGCCGGTGTTGACGAGCACGAACGAGCCGGTCCCGTAGGTGTTCTTGCCCATGCCCGGATCGACGCACGCCTGGCCGAACAGCGCCGCCTGCTGATCGCCCGCGACGCCCGCCACCGGCACCGCGTGGCCGTGCAGCGCCTCCGGGCGGCTGTGCGCCAGCACCCCGGCGCTCGGGCAGACACGTCGCCAGGCTGGCGGCGGGCACGCCGAGCAGCTCCATCAGCTCGGCGTCCCAGGCGCCGGAGGCGATGTCCAGCAGCATCGTGCGCGACGCGTTGGACACGTCGGTGACGTGCTCGCCGGTCAGCTTGAACAGCAGCCAGGAGTCGACCGTGCCAAACAGCGCCCTCCCCTGCGCCGCGCGCTCGCGCAGCCCGTCGACGTGCTCCAGCAGCCACTCGATCTTGGTCGCCGAGAAGTAGGGGTCGAGAACCAGCCCGGTGCGCTCGCGCACGAGCTGCTCGTGCCCGGCGGCGCGCAGCTGCTCACAGCGCGCCGCCGTGCGACGGTCCTGCCAGACGATCGCGTCGTGCAGCGGCTCGCCGCTCGCCGGGTCCCACACGCAGACCGTCTCGCGCTGGTTGGTGATGCCGACGGCCGCGAGCTCGCCCTCGCGCACGCCGGCGTCCTGCAGCGCCTGCCCGCAGACCGCGTGCGTCGCCTCCCAGATCTCGCGCGCGTCCTGCTGCACCCAGCCCGGCTGCGGGTAGCGCGAGGCGACCTCCCGGTGGGCGGAGCCGACCGGCTCCGCGCGCTCGTCGAAGACGATGCAGGTCGTCGCCGTCGTGCCCTGGTCGATCGCGAGGATCATCTCGCCGCGAGCCTAGCGCCGGGCCAGGTAGACGCGCATGAAGTCCACCAGCTGGCGCGCGCGATGGGCAAAGCCGCCGAGCGTCCGCCCGCTGGCGCGGTGGCTCAGGTCGAGCTCGATCTCGACGAGGCGATGCCCGGCGCGAACCGCGTCGATCGTCATCCCCATCTCCATGCCGAAGCCGTGCGCGAACGGCAGCACGTCCTCGCAGCGCCTCGCCCGACAGCGCCCGCTGCCCGGAGATCGGAGCGCGCGTGCGCGCGCCGCAGCGGCGGCGGATCGCCCAGCGCGCGAAGCCGAGCGCAACCCCCAGTCCTCCGCCCGCGCGCACCGCGAACGCCCCCACCGCGAGCTCCGCCCGCCCGCCGGCGACCGCGTCGGCCAGCGCCGACAGCCGCGCGGCCGACTCGCCGAGATCGCCGTCACAGAGGACGAAGATCGACTGCTGCGAGCGTCCGTCCGCGGGCGATCGAGCGCCTAGCAGCGCGGCGCCCGCGGCCAGCGTCGCGGCCGCGCCCTTGCCGATCACGCGCTCGCTGCGCACCACCTGCGCGCCGCTCGCGCGCGCGAGCGTCGACGTCGCGTCGCTCGAGCCGTCGTCGGCCACCCACACCGGTGCGCCCGGGAACGCCGCGGCGAGCCCGGCGAGCGTCGCCTCGATGCGCGGCGCCTCGTTCAGGGCGGTGACGATGACGAAGATCTCTGCCATGTCGGTCAGGCACGGAGGCTATTGTCCTGCGCGTGGCTGAGATAGCGGCACACATCACCGGGACGGTGTGGAAAGTCGAGTGCGCCGTGGGCGACGCGGTCGCCGAGGGCGACACGGTCGCGATCCTCGAGTCGATGAAGATGGAGATGCCCGTCGAGGCCGAAGACGCGGGAACGGTCGTCGAGATCCGCTGTGAGGAGGGCCAGGCCGTCAGCGAGGGCGACACGCTGGTCGTGCTGGAGTAGGGCGGTGTCCTCCGACGCCGCCGGGGCGCGCGAGCTCGCCGACGGCAAGCTGCTGATCGACGAGCCGCTCGCGCACGTCGTGCGCCTGACGATCTCAAATCCGAGCAAGCGCAACGCGCTCGACCACCCGATCCTCAACGCGATCACCGCCACGCTGTCCGCAGCTGCGAGCGACCGCGACGCGCTGCGTGATCGTCACCGGCGCGCACGGGATGTTCTCCGCGGGATATGACATCGGCGAGATCCCCGACGACGAGTTCGAGCAGCGCGCCGAGCGCCTCGTCGCGCGCCCGTTCACGGCCGCGATCGACGCGCTGCAGGCGTTCGCCTGCCCCACGCTCGCGGTGCTCCCCGGCCACACGATCGGCGGCGGGCTGGAGCTCGCGCTGGCCTGCGATCTGCGCGTCGCCCAGGAGGACGTCCGCCTGGGCATGCCGCCCGCGCGGCTTGGCCTCGTGTATTCCCACACCGGCCTGCGGCGCTTCTTGCAGACGATCGGAGCCGCTCGCACGCGCGAGCTGTTCCTGCTCGCCGAGCAAATCGACGCGCCGACCGCGCTCTCCTGGGGCCTCGTGAACCGCGTCGTCGCCGCGGCGCAGCTCGACGCCGTCGCGCTCGAGATGGCCGGCACGCTGGCCGGCAACGCGCCGCTGTCCCAGCGCGGCAACAAGCGCGTGATCGCCGCCCTGCTGGCGGCCGAGGGCGCGCTGGACGCCGAGACCGAAAAGCAGCTGATCGAGCTGCGCCTGGCCTCGTTCGCCTCGCAGGACATCCGCGAGGGGATGCGCGCGTTCGCCGAGCGACGGCCGCCGCAATGGCGCGGCGAGTAGCGCGTCACAGGGCGCCCGCGCGCGGCGCGCGAGCCGTCCGCCACGCGCCCTAACGTGCGCGCATCGCGCCTCTGATCACACGCCGAGAAGCGCTTTTGCTGGGCGAGCTCGAGGATCGCGCGGGGATCGAGGCGCTCGTGCAGCGCGCCTGGGAGGTGCGGGTCGAGCGCTTCGCCGACTCCACCGACATGTGCTCGCTGGTGAACGCCAAGTCCGGCGGCTGCGCCGAGGACTGCGGCTTCTGCGCGCAGTCGCGCTTCGCCGACGCCGAGACGCCGATGCACGCGCTGATGGAGCCCGAGCAGATCCTCGAGCACGCGCTCGCCGCCGAAGCGGCCGGCGCGCACCGCTTCTGCATGGTCACGCAGGGCCAGGGCCTGTCCAAGCGCGACTTCGAGAAGTACCTGCAGGGCGTGCGCCTGGTGGCCGAGAACACGAGCCTCAAGCGCTGCGCGTCGATCGGGCACATGTCCGTCGAGCGCGCCAAGGCGCTCAAGCAGGCCGGCGTGCAGCGCGTGCACCACAACGTCGAGACCGCTTCCAGCTACTACGACGAGGTCTCGAAGACCGTGCGCTACGAGGGACGGCTGCGCACGATCGCGGCGGTGCGCGAGGCCGAGCTGGAGACGTGCGTCGGGGGCATCCTCAATCTCGGCGAGACGCGCGAGCAGCGCGTGGAGATGGCCTTCGAGCTCGCGGCCATCGATCCGACGAGCGTCCCGATCAACCTGCTCAGCCCGCGTCCGGGCACGAAGTTCGGCGAGCGCGAGCTGATCGATCCATGGGAGGCCGTCAAGTGGGTGGCGATCTTCCGGCTGATCCTGCCCGACGCGCTGTTTCGCCTCTGCGGCGGGCGCGTTGAGAACCTGCGCGAGCTGCAGCCGCTCGCGATCAAGGCGGGGCTCAACGGCGTGATGATGGGCAACTTCCTGACGACCCTGGGAGCAGAGCCAGAGCAGGACCGCGCGATGTTCTCAGAGCTTGGCCTGAACGTCGCGCGCCAGCCCGACAACGGCGCCAACCCCAGGCCGGACAACCGTTCGGGCTGGCTGCAGGGCGAGACGCCCGATGTCGTGGATGAGCTGCTCGCCGGCGCCGAGCCGCCACGACGGCGCGCCCGGCGACGGCGCCGGCGCGCTGAATGTGCGTCTGTGGGACCCGTCGACCCAGCTTCGCTTCAAGGCCAAGCGCAAGGTCCCGCCGCGACCCGACGGAGCGCCCAACACAGTGCCCAGCGCGGCCATGGCCGGCTGGGGAGATTGACGGCCGACAGAGAGGGATGAGATGACCGACATCGACGAGCGCCTCAGCGAGCTGCAGCTCGACGGCTTGGATCGTCGTCTGCGGATGGTCAGCGGCCCGCAGGGACCGCGGGTGCTGCTCGACGGCAGACCGGTGCTCGTGCTGTGCTCCAACAACTACCTCGGACTCGCCGATCACCCGCGCGTGCGCGAGGCGGCCGCCGAGGCGGCGATGCGCTGGGGCGTCGGCGCCGGGGCGTCGCGGCTGGTCTCGGGGACGATGACCATCCACGGTCGCCTGGAGCAGCGACTCGCGGCGTTCGCCGGCAGCGAGGCATGCGTGCTGTTCGGCTCTGGCTACCTGGCGAACCTCGGCGTGATCGGCGCGCTGGCGGGACGCGGGGACGCGATCTTCTCCGACGAGCGCAATCACGCATCGATCATCGACGCCTGCCGCCTGTCGCGCGCGGAGGTCCTCGTCTACCGCCACCGCGACGTCGACCATCTCGACTGGCTCCTGCGCCGCCGCGGAGCCAGGCGAACGGGCGAGGGCGCGCGCCTGATCGTCACCGACTCGGTCTTCTCGATGGACGGAGACCTCGCGCCGCTGCCGGCGATCGCCGAGCTGGCCGAGATCCACGGGGCGCGCACCGTCGTCGACGACGCGCACGCCGTCGGCGCGCTCGGCCCCGACGGGCGCGGCGCCGTGGCGCAGGCCGGCCTGGAGGGCGAGATCGACGTGGTCGTCGGCACGCTCGGCAAGGCGCTCGGCTCCTACGGCGCCTACGCCTGCGCGAGCGAGAGCACCGTCAGCTACCTGATCAACACCGCCCGCTCGCTGATCTTCTCGACTGCCCCGCCGCCGCCCGCCGTCGCCGGCGCGCTGACGGCGCTCGAGCTGCTCGGCGAGCGCTCGCACCGCGTGCGACGGCTGAACTGCAACGCGCGCGTGCTGCGCGAGGCGCTCGCGGCCGAGGGCTTCGCGGTCGCCGACGACGAGATGCACATCGTTCCGCTGATCGTCGGCGAGCCGCAAACCGCCATGCGCATGTGCGAGGCGGCGATCGAGCGCGGCGTGTTCGCCCAGGCGATCCGCCCGCCGTCGGTGCCGGCGGGCACCTCGCGCCTGCGCCTGACCGCGATGGCCTCCCACACCCCCGCGGAGTTGCGCCGGGCCGCGCTCGTGCTCGGCGAGGCGGCGCGCGCGAGCGGCCTTGACCCGGCCACGATGGCGCCCGCCCAGCCCGCGCTGTCCGAGCACGACGCGTGGGGCGAGCCCGTCGCGGCGCCGTCGCGGTACGAGTACCCGTCGGACGCCTCCTTTGACGAGCCGCCGTCGCGAGCGCCGTTCGACGTCGAGCTCAGCGCCGAGCTGGTCGCCGGCGCCCGACGAGCAGGGCGCCCGCCCGCCCGCGCCGTTTGATCTCGAGCGCGACGGATCGATCGCGCGCGCGGCCTAGCCGCGCGCCTGACCCGTGCGCGGGCTGTTCGTCACCGCCACCGACACGGGCGTCGGCAAGACGATGCTGAGCGCGGCGCTGCTCGCGGCGATGTCCGCCGCCGGGCGAGCGGGCGAACGCCCACAAGCCGGTGCTGACGGGGCTCGACGAGCCGCCGGGGCCGTGGGGACGCGATCACGAGCTGCTCGCCGCGGCGGCCGGGATGACCCCCGAGCAGGTGGCGCCCCTTCGCTTCGGGCCGGCCGTCTCGCCGCACCTCGCGGCCGCGCTCGCCGCGAAGCCGATCGAGCCGGCGCAGCTGATCGCCCGCTCTCGGGCGCTCGCGTCCGGCGGCGCGCCGTTGATCGTCGAGGGCGCCGGCGGGCTGCTGGCGCCGCTTGCCGCGGACTTCACGATGTGTGAGCTCGCGCTCGCGATCGGGCTGCCGCTGCTGGTCGCCGCGCGCCCGGGCCTGGGCACGATCAACCACGCGCTGCTGACCGTGCGCGCCGCGCGCGACGCCGGGCTGCAGGTGCGCGCCGTCGTGCTGACACCGTGGTCCTCGCAGCCGTCTGAGCTGGAGCGCTCAAACCGCGCGACGATCGCATCGCTCGGCGAGGTCGAGGTCGAGGTTCTGCCCCGCGTGCGCGCGCCCGATCGGCGGGCGTTCGCCGCGGCGGGCCGGGCGCTGCCGTGGCGGCGCTGGCTGGGCTGCCCCGCGGCGGCGTCTGCTCAGGCGCTGGCCCGGCGGGCGACCTCGGCCGCGCGCTCGGCGCCGATGAACGGCGTGAGCGCGATGTAGATCACCTGCGGGCAGGCGTCTGGCAGCTGGTCGATGTGCCCGCGGTTTGCGTAGTGGCGAAAGATCTCCCAGATGCCCCCGGCGGTCGCTTCGGGCGCGATCGAGGGCACCTCGCGGTCGATCGCCGCCTCGTGCTCGCCCGGGCGCAGATACGCGGCGAACGCCTGCAGGGACTGCGCGCGGATCTCGATCGACGCGGGGCTGGCGACGAAGGTGTCGATCAGGTTCAGGCGGGCGTGCGCGGGCTCTGAGGAGACGAAGGCGATCAACGCCTTCAGGCCCGCCGCGACGGCGTCGGGCCAGCTGCCCGCATGCGCGTCATAGGCCTCGGCGATGACCAGCTGGGTCTGGCGCATGCCCGCCTTCTGCGCGCCGAGCAGCGCGTCCTGCTTGGTCTCGTACATCTCATAGAACGTCTGATGGGAGATGCTCGCGCGCTGGGCGATCTCGGGGATCGTCAGCCGCGCCAACCCCTTCTCGGAGACGATCGCCGCGATCGCGTCGACGATCCGCTCGCGCTGGCTTTTGGCGATGAACCCGCGCGAGAGGTCGTGGCGACCGCTCGGCAGAGGGCCGCGGGCCAGGCGCGCGCGCTCCGCGGAGATCGGCGGGGCCTCGGCCGACGCGTCCGGCCCGGTGGGCGGCGGGCACTGCAGGCCGTCGGGCAGCTTCAGCGGGTAGCTGACCGCCCATGCGGCGAGCTCGTCAGACAGCACCGGCAGCTCGTTTACGCGGCCGTGGCGCAGGTGCGTGGCCATCACGGCGCCGACGCCGCCGATGATCACTTTCACGGTCAGGTCGGGCCTGAGCTCGGCCGCGGGCAGTGGAGACGAGGAGAGCTTCGGGCGCTCGAGCTCATCTGGCGCGCGGCCGTCCGCGGCGGCGGTCGCGACCGCGAGCGCGCGGCTCTCATAGAGGTGCTCTTCGATCACCGCGAGCGCCTCGTTTCGACGCTTGAGCGCTTTCGCGCCGGCGCCGAAGGCGCCGAGCGCGACGATCATCTCCGGCTGCGCGGCCGCGAGGGCGCCGAAGGCCATGACGGCCCGCTTCAGGCGCTCGCGCTCGGAGCCGGCCCCTTCGTAGGCTTCGATGACCGTCTCCTCGGTGCGCCTGGAGATCTCGTCATAGGCGGCGAGGAACAGCTCCTCCTTGTCCTTGTACAGGCTGTACAACGTCGGCTGGGAGACCCGCGCGAGCTTTGAGATGTCGAGCACGCGCACCGCGCGGTAGCCGCGCTCGGCGACGAGCTCTATGAGCGCGGTCTGCAGGCGCTCGCGCTGATCGCGCTTGACCTCCTCGGGATCCAGCCGCTGCGCGCCGGAGGGAAGGCGCCGGTAGCGATCCTCGCCGGCGCCGCCCGCCCCCGGATCGCCTTGGACTTCCTCGCCGGTGGGCTTGTCGGGCGTCGAGCCGACACCTCCCTGAAGCGGCTTGCGCTGCTTGGGCCTGACATTGCGTGTGGGCATGTCGACAGAAAGTCCAGTTTTGAGGTCCAGCAGATAAAGCTTACTGCGCCGGTTCGGCCAAAGACCGAAAAGCGCCTCGCGTTCACGCCGGACGCGACCGTCAGCCGTGCAGCGCGCCGGCGACCGCCGCGGCGGTGACTTGCGCCAGATCCTCTTCGCCGATGACATACGGCGGCATCGTGTAGATCAGGTTGCGAAACGGGCGCAGCCACACGCCGTGCGAAAGCGCGATGGCCGTGACCGCGGCGATGTCGACCTCGCGCTGCAGCTCGATCACGCCGATCGCGCCGAGCACCCGAACGTCGGCGACGCCGGGGTGTGAGCGCGCGGGCTGCAGGCCGCTGCGCAAGGCGCCCTCGATCGCGGCGACGCGCGAGCGCCAACCCCCGTCGGCGAGCAGCGTCAGCGACGCCAGCGCGACCGCGCACGCCAGCGGGTTGGCCATGAACGTCGGGCCGTGCATCAGCCCGCCGCCCTCGCCGCCGGACACGGCGTGGGCCACCTCGCCGCTGCAGAGCGTCGCGGCGAGCGTCATGTAGCCGCCGGTCAGCGCCTTGCCGACGCACATCACGTCGGGCGCCACGCGCGCGTGCTCGCACGCGAACAGCGCGCCGGTGCGCCCGAACCCGGTCGCGATCTCATCGGCCACGAGCAGCAGGCCGTGCTCGTCGCACAGCTCGCGCAGCAGCGCCACGCAGCGCGGCGAGTGAAAGCGCATCCCGCCCGCGCCCTGCACGACCGGCTCGACGATCACCGCCGCCAGCTCGTGCGCGTGCGCCGCCACCAGCTCGCGCACGTGCGCCGCCCAGGCCTCGTCGAGATCGGCCTGAAAGCCGTCCGGCGGGCGGTCGGCGAAGACGTGCTCGGCCAGGGCGCCGGTGAACAGGCTGTGCATCCCGCCGACCGGGTCACATACGGCCATCGCGCCGAACGTGTCGCCGTGGTAGCCGCCCCTGACCGTCAGCAGCCGCGTGCGCGCCGCCTGCCCGCGCGCGCGCTGAAACTGCAGGCAGAGCTTGATCGCGACCTCGACCGACACCGACCCCGAGTCCGCGAAGAACACGCGGTCGAGCCCGGCGGGGGCGATCTCGATCAGACGCCTGGCCAGCGCGACCGCCGGCTCGTGCGTGAGGCCGCCGAACATCACGTGCGCCATGCGCCCGAGCTGCTGCTGGACGGCCAGATCGAGCGCCGCGTTGCGATAGCCGTGGATCGCGCACCACCACGACGACATGCCGTCGATCAGCTCGCGACCGTCGGCCAGGCGCAGACGCACGCCGCGCGCCGAGACGACCTCCAGCGGCGCGAGCTGCGGCGGCAGCGCGCCGTAGGGGTGCCACACGTGCTCGCGGTCGAAGGCGAGCAGTGCGTCGTCGCTGCTCAGCGCGGATCCTATTGTTCGTAGGGCACGAAGTCGCGCTTGCGCGCTCCGCACACCGGACAGAACCACGTGTCGGGGATGTCCTCGAAGGCCGTGCCCGTCGGAATGCCCCCGTCGGGATCCCCCTCGTCGGGGTCGTAGATGTAGCCGCAGGATTCGCAGATCCAGCGCTGGAGGGTCGTCGTGGCGCTCATGTCCAGAGACTACCGTCCGCTCCCGCGCGCAGGTAGGGTCAACTGATGGACGCCGGGGACCCGATAGGTGACGTGGAGCTCCGGGGAGGCCAGCGCGCGAGCGGCGGCTCGGTCACCCCGCCGCGTCTGGCCGCGACCGTGATCCTGTTGCGCGGCGGGGATCGCGCGCTGGAGGTGCTGCTCGTCAAGCGCACGCCCAAGGCGCGCTTCATGGGCGGAGTGTGGGTCTTTCCCGGCGGCGCGGTAGACGACGGCGACCGCGCGGGCGCCGGCGCGAGCGCGAGCGAGTCCGAGCTGCAGGCCGCCGCGACGCGCGCTGCCGCGACGCGCGAGCTGGCGAGGAGGCCGGGATCGCGCTGACAGACGGCGCCGAGCTGGTGGCGCTGTCGCGCTGGATCACCCCGGCGGAGGTCGCGATCCGCTTCGACACGCACTTCTTCCTCGCCGCGCTGCCCGCCGGGCAGGAGCCGCGCGTCGACGGCGAGGAGTGCGTCGATCACGCGTGGTTCACGCCGGCCGCCGCGCTCGCCGCCAGCGAGGCCGGCGAGATCGAGCTCGTCTTCCCGACGATCAAGCACCTGCAGCAGCTGCGCGACTTCGCCGACCGCCGACGCGCTGTTGGCGTACGCGCGCGGGCGCGACGTGCAGCCCGTGCAGCCGCGGATCTCGATGCAGGGCGAGGTCGCGCGCGTGCTGCTGCCGGGCGATCCCGGCTACGACGGCTGAGCGCCGCAGCGCCGCAGCGCGCGCTCAGGACTGCTTGGCGGCGACCACGTGCGTGACGGCGTTGATCAGCGCGAGGTGCGTGAAGGCCTGCGGGTAGTTGCCGAGATGGCGACCGCTGGAGGCCTCGAGCTCCTCGCCGTAGAGTTCCATCGGCGAGGCGAATGACAGCAGCCGCTCGCAGAGGTGCTCGGCTTCCTGGGCCTCGCCGATCTCTGACAGCGCCGACACGAGCCAGAAGGAGCAGAGCAGGAACGTGCCCTCCTTGCCGTGCAGCCCGTCGTCGGTCTGATCGGTGCGATAGCGCATGACCAGGCCGTTCTCGGTCAGCTCGTCGCGGATCGCGAACACGGTCGCGCGTACGCGCTCGTCGTCGGGGGGCAGGAAGCGCAGCAGCGGGACGAGCAGCGTCGAAGCGTCGAGCGCGTCGGTGTCGTAGTGCTGGCGGAACACTCCGCGCCCGTCCACGCCGCGCTTGCAGACGTCTTTGTGGATCTCGTCGGCCAGCGACTGCCAGCGCCGCGCGCGCGCCTGTTCGCTGCGCCGTTCGGCCAGGCGCGCGCCACGATCCATCGCCACCCAGCACATCAGCTTGGAGGAGACGTAGTGGCGGGGCTCGCCGCGCGTCTCCCAGATGCCCTGGTCGGGCTGCTTCCATACTTTGGCGGCGCAGTGGACCTGATCGGAGAGCACGGGCCACATGCGATCGGGGATGTGGTCGCGGCGCTTTGAGTGCAGGTAGACGGAGTCGAGCACCGCTCCGTAGACGTCGTTCTGGCGCTGGTTGTAGGCGGCGTTGCCGATCCGCACCGGACGCGCGCCCGCATACCCCTTGAGTTGGTCGAGCGTGGACTCCGGCAGCTCCTTCTGGCCCTTGATCCCGTACATGATCTGCAGCGAGCCGTCCTCGTTTCGCTGCAGGTCGGCGACGTACTGGATGAAGTCGTCGGCCTCCCAGTCCAGGCCGAGCGCGTGCAGCCCCCAGAGCGTGAAGGAGGCGTCGCGCATCCAGCAGTAGCGGTAGTCCCAGTTGCGCTCTCCCCCCGGCGTCTCGGGCAGCGAGGTCGTCGGCGCGGCGACGAGCGCGCCGGTCGGCATGAACGTGAGGCCCTTGAGCGTGAGCGCCGATCGCTGCAGGTAGACGCGCCAGGGGTGGTCTGGGTAGGTGCCTTCCGCCAGCCACGAGCGCCAGAAGCGGGCCGTGCTCTTCAGGTATTCCTCGGCCTGCTCGCCGGTTCGCGGGCCCGCATGTTCCTCGGTCCAGGACAGCGCGCAGTAACAGATCTCGCCTTCGGACATCGTGTGGCGCGAGCGCACGCTGTTGCCCTCGATGCCCATGCGCATGTCGCTGAACAGCCGCACGCTCGTCTCGCCGGCGCTCGCATCCAACGCTTCACCGCCCTCGGGCCCCGTGTCGACGGCGCTCCAGGTCGGGGCGGTGGACCCGTAGTCGATCATCGGCTCGCAGAGCATCTCCACCTGCACCTCGCCCTGGATGCACCTGATCACGCGCACGAGCAGATGGTCGGCGTCGAAGTCGGTCGGCGGGCGCGTGTGGCTGGAGTCGCGTTTGTTGTCGTGCCAGGCGCCGATCGTCAGCGCATCGACCACGTACAGCCAGCCCTGCGGGGTCATCCAGGTGGTCTCGATCATGTTCGTGCCGGGTATGTAGCGCCGGCCGGCCGGCACGTACAGCCCGTAGGGTCCGACGCGAAAGCTGCCGGCGCTGCGGTCCAGCAGCGCGCCGAACAGCGACGGCGAGTCGAAGTGCGGCAGGCACATCCACTCGATCGAGCCGTCGGAGGCGACCAGCGCGCCGGTGTGGCAGTCGGACAGAAAGCCGTAGTCGCCGATCGCCGGGAAGGACGAGTCCATCGAGGTCGCGCTGGCGAGAGCCGGCGTCACGTGCGGCGCACCGCCCGCGCGCGACCAGGGATCGATCCCGGCGGTTGAGGGAGGAGGGGGGTCTTTGTCGGTCATAGCCGCCGAGAACGGTAGCTGGCGGCGCTCACCAATCGACTTCGCCCGTCCA
This sequence comes from uncultured Solirubrobacterales bacterium, assembly GCA_963713385.1. Classification (GTDB taxonomy): domain Bacteria; phylum Actinomycetota; class Thermoleophilia; order Solirubrobacterales; family Solirubrobacteraceae; genus Palsa-744. The sequence goes on along the minus strand of CAVQLO010000005.1, from coordinate 129,629 downwards.
GCCCGCGAGCGCCGGCGCCTGCACTCCCGCGGGCAGGCGCCCTTCCTGGCCGAGCTTGTCCAGGTGCGCGGCGAGCGTGACGGCGGCGAGGGGGCGCAGCGCGGCGGGCGCGTCCGACCAGACGGCGTCCAGCAGCTGTCCTCGGAGCGCAGGCCGCGTTGCAGCGCCGCGAGCAGCGCGCGCTCGCGCTGCATGCGGTGGTCGATGATCTGCGCGAGCTTGCCCTGGGCGTCCCACACCGGCGGCCCGTGACCGGGGCACAGGACCGCGAAGCCGCCACGCCGGGCCAGGCGCGCGAGCGCGTCCAGATAGGCGGCCATCGCGCCCGGATAGGCGGCCACGAAGACGCTGCCCTCGCCGAGCACCGCGTCGCCGGTGAAGCACGCGTCGTGGGCGAGCAGCGCGAAGTGATCGCGCGCGTGCCCGGGCGTGGCGACGGCGAGAAAGGGTCCGAAGCGGACGTCCTCGGCGAGCGTCACGTCGCGCGCTCCGCGCCCGCCTGCCACCGGCGCCGGATGCGCGTGCAGCAGCGCGCCGAGCGCCTCGGCGTGGTCTGCGTGGTCGTGGGTGAGCGCGACGCCGCCCAGCCCGCCGCGCGCCTCGATCGCCTGCAGCAGTTCGCCGACGTGCGCCTGCAGTGCGGGGCCAGGGTCGACGACCCACGCGGGGTTGCGCCCGACGACCCACGTGTTGGTGCCCGACAGCGTCAGCGGACCGCCGTTGTCGGCGCGCAGGCGCAGCACGTCGTGGACTGCAAGCCGCTCGGCCTCGGTGGGCGCCTCGTGCATGACGATCGCACGGCAAGCTAGCAGCGGGAGGCTTAACCTGTGCGCCGATGCTGGCGACGACCGAGCCCCTGCGACGCGAGATGGCCGCCGCGCTGCCGGCGCGCCCGTTCGAGCTGGAGTTCTGGGACGGCTCGCGGCTTGCCGCCACGAGCGACGGGGGCCCGGTCTTCACGGTGCGCTCGCCGGCCGCGGTCGCGCACCTGCTGCGCTCGCCCGGTGAACTGGGCCTCGGACGCGCGTATGCCGCGGGTGAGCTGACCGTGGACGACCTCGACCGCGTGATCGTGCTGCTCGACACCTACGAGCCGCCGCCGATCGACCTCGCGACGCGCGCGCGCCTGATGCTCGCGGCGGTGCGCGCGTGCGGGCTGACGAAGCTTCCGCGCGTGCCGGTGAGCGAGCTTCGCCCGCGCGGGCGCCGGCACAGCCGCGCGCGCGACGAGCGCGCGGTGCGCCACCACTACGACGTGTCGAACGAGTTCTTCGCGCTGTTCCTGGACGAGTCGATGACCTACAGCTGCGCGCTTTTCTCGCGCGGCGCGCAGACGCTCGAGGAGGCGCAGGAGCAAAAGCGCGAGCTCGTCTGCACGAAGCTGCGCCTGAGCGAGGGCGAGCGGGTGCTGGACGTTGGCTGCGGCTGGGGCAGCTTCGTGATCCACGCCGCGCGCGAGCACGGCGTGCAGGCGGTCGGCGTGACGCTCTCGCCGGCGCAGGCGCAGCTCGCGCGCCAGCGCGTGCGCGAGGCCGGCGTGCAGGACCGCGTCGAGATCCACGTCGCCGACTACCGCGATCTCGTCGGGCGCGAGTCCTTTGACGCGATCGCGAGCATCGGCATGGTCGAGCACGTCGGCTCGAGCCGCATCGACGAGTACGCGCGGCGACTGGCCGCGCTGCTGCGCCCCGACGGGCGGCTGCTCAACCACGGGATCGCGCGCCTGCGCCACGGCGAACCCGAGGCCGGGCCGTTCTCCGAGCGCTACGTGTTCCCCGACGCGGCGCCGCTGCATCTGTCGCGCGTGCAGATGGCGCTCGAGGGCGCGGGCTTTGAGACCGAGCACGTCGAGGGGCTGCGCCAGGACTACGTCGACACGCTGAGCGCGTGGGTCGATCGGCTCGACGCCAACCGCGCCGAGGCCGAGATGCTGGCCGGCGCGGAGCGCCTGCGCGTGTGGCGGCTTTACCTGCGCGCCGCGCGCAGCGGCTTCGTGACCGGCTTCACGTCGGTCTACCAGGTGCTCGCCCGCCGCGCCGACTAGCAGCGCGCGAGGCTCGCAGACAGGCGGGCGCGGGGCGATCGCGCCGCGCTCACGCGCCCTGCATCGCCTGCACGTTGCTCATGATCACCGCCTCGACCTCGGCCAGCTGCTCGGCGGGACTGAACTGCACGAACTCGCTGCCCGCCTCGGCGTCCGGTGTGTGCCCGGGTGGAGCGTAGTAGGCGTCGCCGGCCTCGAAGACCTCTTCGCGGTCGCCGAAGCGCCACGTGAGCTTTCCTTTGAATACGTATCCCCAGTGCGGGCACGGGCAGCGGTCATCGGGCAGCCCCTTGAGCATCGGAGCCAGATCGTGGCCTTGACGAATCGAGACGAAGTCGACGCGGTAGCCGTCGACCTCCTCGAAGCGATCTTCGACCATCGGATTGTCCATGACCTGCGTCGCGCTCTCCTTCGAGACCTTCGGCATCGCTTTACTCCTTTGGCTTGAGGGACCTACGTCGGCGGATGGTAGGGCACCTGCCTAACGCGTGCCATGACGCGACCTGCCCGAGCGCAGCTGGATCACCGGCGCAACGACGGCTGTGCTGGGCCGCGCGGCGGCCGGCGAGCTCGTCGCTACCCCAGCGACGCCATGACGTGCTTGACGACGGTGTAGTCCTCGAGCGAGTAGACGCTGAGGTCCTTGCCGTAGCCGGACTGCTTGAAGCCGCCGTGGGGCATCTCTGAGACGAGCGGGATGTGGTCGTTGATCCACACGCAGCCGAAGCGCAGCGCGCGCGACACGCGCAGCGCGCGCCCGACGTCGCGCGTCCAGACAGACGACGCGAGGCCATAGCGCGTCGAGTTGGCCCACTCGATCGCCTGCTGCTCGTCTGTGAAGCGCTGGACGGTGATGACCGGCCCGAAGATCTCGCGCTGGATCATCTCGTCGTCCTGCTGCGAGGCCGGCGATGACGGTCGGCTGCACGTAGAAGCCGGGGCGCTGCTCGGCGGCGCCGCCGGTCACCACCTCGGCGCGCCGGGGCGCGCGCTGCAAGAAGCCGAGCACGCGCTCGCGCTGGCGCTGTGAGTTGAGCGGGCCGAGCGTCGTGTCGGGCGAGAGCGTGTCGCCGATGACCAGGCCCTGCGCCTGCTCGGCGAGGCCGGCGACGACGTCGTCATAGACGCGCTCGCCGGCGAGCACGCGCGTCGCGGCGGTGCAGTCCTGGCCGGCGTTGTAGTAGCCGGTGCCGGCGATCGTCTCCATCGCGCTCTGCAGGCTGACGTCGTCGAAGACGACTACGGGCGCCTTGCCGCCGAGCTCGAGATGCACGCGCTTGAGCGTGTCGGCGGCGGTGCGGGCGAAGTGCTTGCCGGTGTCGACCGAGCCGGTGAGCGCGAGCATGTCGACGTCGGGATGGCTGATGAGCGCCTCGCCGGTCGGCTCGCCCGGCCCGGCGACGACGTTGAGCACGCCGGCGGGCAGGATGTCGGCGGCGAGCTCGGCCAGGCGCAGCGTGGTGATGGGCGTGGTCTCGGCGGGCTTGAGCACGACGGTGTTGCCGGCCGCGAGCGCCGGCGCGAATTTCCAGATGGCCATCATGAGCGGGTAGTTCCACGGCGTGACCTGGCCGATCACGCCGACCGCTTCGCGGCGCGTGTAGGAGGTGTAGCCGTCCATGTACTCGCCGGCGGCGCGACCCTCCAGACAGCGCGCGGCGCCGGCGAAGAAGCGCAGGTTGTCGGCCATCACGGGGATCTCGTCGCTGCGCGTCGCGGTGATCGGCTTGCCCGCGTTCTCGGCCTCCAGCAGGGCGAGCTGCTCGCCGTGCTCCTCGACGAGCTCGGCCAGCTCGAGCAGCGCGCCGGCGCGCCGGGCGGGGGTCGTCGTCGACCAGCCGGGGAACGCCGCGCGCGCGGCGCGCACGGCGCGGTCGACGTCCTCGGCGCTCGAGCGCGGCGCGTGCGCGAGCACCTCGCCGCTGGACGGGTTGAGCACGGGTTCGCTGTCGGCGTCGCTGCGCAGCGGCTGGCCGTCGATGAAGTTGCTCAGGGTCTGCGTCGTGCTCGCCATCACCGATCTCCTCGTCTGGGGTGTCTGTCTATTTTCCGCGCCGTATAACCATGGTGATACAGCAGTTAAACCAGCATCAACTGCAAGCCTCTTTAGGAAGGCCGCTCACGCGGCCTCGCTGTTGCCGAGCGCCTCGGCGACCGCGGGGTGGGTGATCTCGCCCGCCTTCACGTTGAGGCCCATGCGCAGGCCGGGGCTGGCGGCGAGCGCCTGCTCGACGCCGAGGTCGGCGAGCTCGATCGCGTAGGGCAGCGTGGCGTTGGTGAGCGCGTAGGTCGAGGTGATCGGCACCGCGCCGGGCATGTTCGTGACGCAGTAGTGCGTGATGCCGTCGACCTCGAAGGTCGGGTGGGAGTGCGTGGTCGGGTGCGAGGTCTCAAAGCAGCCGCCCTGGTCGATCGACACGTCGACGAGCACCGCGTGGGTCTTCATCACCTTCAGCTGCGCGCGCGTGACGACGTGCGGGGCGCGCCCGCCGTGGACGAGCACCGCGCCGATCACGAGGTCGGCCTGCGGCAGCATCTGCTCGATCGCGAGCGTCGAGGAGTAGACGGTCGACGCACGCCCGCCGAAGGCCACTTCGAGCTCGCGCAGGCGATCGATCGAGCGGTCGAAGACGAACACGTCGGCCTGCATGCCGATCGCGATGAACGCGGCGTTCATGCCGACCACGCCGCCGCCGATGACGAGCACGGTGGCGGCGGCGACGCCGGGCACGCCGCCGAGCAGGATGCCCCTTCCGCCGAGCGGCTTCTCGAGCATGAACGCGCCCGCCTGCGTCGCGATCTTGCCGGCCACCTCGCTCATCGGGGCCAGCAGCGGCAGGCGTCCGTCGGCGTCCTCGACGGTCTCATAGGCGATGCAAGTCGCGCCGGACGCCTGCAGCGCGCGCGCGAGCGCGGGCTCGGCCGCGAGGTGAAGATAGGTGAACAGCGTCTGGCCGGCGCGCAGCCGCGCGACCTCCTGGGGCTGTGGCTCCTTGACCTTGAGCACGAGCTCTGACTCGGCGAACAGCGCGTCGGCGTCTGCCACGATGCGCGCGCCCTGCGCGCCGAAGTGCTCGTCGTCGATCGCGCTGCCCTGGCCGGCGCCCGCCTGCACGAGCACCTCGTGTCCGCGTGAGCTCAGCTCGCGCACGCCCGCCGGGGTGATCGCGACGCGGTACTCGTCGGGCTTGATCTCGGTCGGCACGCCGATCTTCATCGCGCGAGCTCGCGGCCGCGCAGGGCCAGCCAGCACTCGATGCGATCGCGCGCGTTTGACAGGTCGCGGCCGGTCAGCTGCTCGATGCGCCGGATGCGATAGCGCAGCGTGTGGCGGTGGCAGTACAGCGCGCTGGCCGCGCGCTCCCAGTGCCCGTTGTGCTCGAGGAACACGTCCAGCGAGCGCAGCAGCTCCTCGCCGTAGTCGCCCTCCCCCTGTTCGATCGGCCCGAGCACGCTGCGACAGTATGAGACGAGCGCGTCGTCGTCCTGCAGGGAGAGCAGCAGCTGAAAGGCGCCGAGGTCGCGGTAGGAGGCGACGGCCGGCGCGCCGCCGTTGCGAAGCCGCACGGCCTCCAAGCGCGCAGCGCGCCTCGTGGAAGGCGAGTCGCAGCGAGTGCGTCGGCGCCGCGCGGCTCGCCGCGGCGCGCACATCGCCGAAGCGCCGCGCGAGCTCTGAGCGAATCCTGCCCGCGAGCTCGATCGGGTCGACGCCGTCGGCGTCGACGACCGCGCACAGCAGGTTCGCGCGAATCGCGACGAGGTCGTGGACCTGCTCGCGCTCGAGCATGCGTTCGAGGGGGGCGGCCGCCGAGCTCGGGTCAGACAGCGCGAAGGCCAGTACCGCGACCTGCTCGCCGATGCCAAACGGCCGCAGGCGCGCCTGCAGGTCCTCGGGATAGAGATGCCCGCTGATCGCCTCGGCGAGCACGTCGCCGGCCATGTTGCGCTGGAGCATTTCGTAGCGCTCGTCGACCAGCTGCGTGAAGGCGCGCTCGGTGATCGCGATGAACGGCAGCTCGTAGGGGACCTCGAAGAGCGGGAACGAGCGGCTTCGCGCCGCGGTCACGAGCGCCGGCGGCAGGCGCTTGTGCGTGAAGCCCGTGCCGAATCCGAGCCCGGCGATGTCGTGGTCGGCCAGGCGCGCGATCAGCTCGCGCTGCGCCTTGGGCGAGTCGAGCTGCATGCCCATCGTCAAAAGCAGCTCGCCGCCCTGAAGCCAGGGCGTGGGATCGAGCAGCTCGGTGCTGTGCACCCAGCGCACGTGCGTGTGCGCCGACTCCTGTCCTGAGACGAGCTTCAGGCCAAGCTCGGCGATCAGGCTCTCGACGGTGAGCTCGATCGTCTGCACCCTGCCCTAGTTTCGTCGAAGTGCCGGGAGCTCGAAGTCGCCGCGGGAGACGAGCCGCTCCGCACCCGCTCTGAAGCCTCGCTCAGCACGGGCCGCAGAACCGCCTCGATCTCCTCGAATTGCTCGGGCCCGGCGATCAGCGGCGGCGAGAGCTGGACGATCGGGTCGCCGCGGTCGTCGGTGCGGCAGATCAGGCCGCGCCGGTAGAGCTCGCCCGAGAGAAAGCCGCGCAGCAGCTGCTCGGACTCCTCGTGGTTGAAGGTCTGCTTTGTCTCTTTGTCCTTGACGAGCTCGATCGCCTGGAAGTAGCCCATGCCGCGCACGTCGCCGACGATCGGCAGGTCGAGCAGGCTCTCGAGCATCTCGCGCAGGCGCGATTCGTTGTCGAGCACGTTCTGGCGGAGCCGCTCCCGCTCGATGACGTCGATGTTCGCGAGCGCGACCGCGCAGGCGACCGGGTGCCCGCCGAAGGTGAAGCCGTGGTTGAAGATCGCCTTGCCGTGCAGGAAGGGCTCGGCGATGTGATCGGCGGCGATGACCGCGCCGAGCGGGACGTAGGCCGAGCTGATGCCCTTCGCGGTCGTGATCATGTCGGGCTGGTAGTGCAAGCGCTCGCTGCCGAACCAGGTCCCGATGCGCCCCCACGAGCAGATCACCTCGTCTGAGATCAGCAGCACGCCGTGGCGGTCGCAGATCTCGCGCACGCGCTGGAAGTAGCCGTCCTGGGGGACGAAGCAGCCGCCGCCGTTCTGCACCGGCTCGAGGATCACCGCGGCGACCGTGTCGGCGCCCTCGAAGAGGATCGCCTCCTCGATCGCGTCGGCCGCCCACAGCGGGTCGCGGTCCTCTTTCCAGCGGTAGGAGTTGGTGTTGGGCACGTGCACGCCGCCCGGGGTGAGCGGTTCGAAGGGCTCGCGCAGCGGCGTCAGCCCGGTCGCGGTGAGCGCGCCCATCGACGTGCCGTGGTAGGCGAGCTTGCGCGAGATGAGCTTGTGGCGGGCGCGCTGCCCGCGCGCGGCGTGCCAGGCCTTGGCGAGCTTCCACGCCGACTCGACCGCCTCCGAGCCGCCGCTCGTGAAGAAGACGCGGTTGAGGTTGCCCGGCGCGAGCGCGGCGATGCGCGTGGCGAGCTCGATCGAGCGCGGGTGCGCGTAGCTCCAGTTGGTGTAGAACGCGAGATCTCGCGCCTGGCGCTGCGCGGCCTCGGCGAGCTCTGAGCGGCCGTGGCCGACGTTCACGCAGTAAAGCGCCGACAGGCCGTCGAGATAGCGCTTGCCGTGCTCGTCGTAGACGTAGCAGCCCTCGCCGCGCACGATCACCGGCACCTCGGCGTCGGCGTAGGAGCCCATGCGCGTGAAGTGCATCCACAGATGGCGCTTGGCCTGCTCCTGAAGGTCGCTAGACACCAAGGACAACGCTACCCCGCAGCGATGCGCGACTCAAGCAGCCGCTCGTTCAACAAGTCGATCTCCGATTGTACGATACGTACAACGCGCGGGACGCGTTTTGGGAATTGCGCCCATTGGGCCGCGGCGGCCGACGTCGTAGCGTTTGTCACAGGCGCCGGAGCGACCTGACGGCCGCCGCGGCTCGCCGACAAGGAATGAGAGGAACTGTCCGATGGCCACCGAGACCGCCGCCGTACCCGCGACCGGGCCGCTGAGCGGCGCGCCCGCCTCCTCGGTCGTCCAGGACAAGGGCCTGAAAAAAGGCGCGATCGGCTACCTCTCGAACATCGTCATCGGCGTCGCCTCGACGGCGCCCGCCTACTCGCTGGCGGCGACGCTCGGCTTCATCGTCGCCGTCAAGGGCGTCGGCGTGCATGCGCCGGCGGTGATGCTCGTGGCGTTCCTGCCGATGCTGCTCGTGGCGTCGGCCTACAAATACTTCAATCGCGCCGACCCCGACGCGGGCACGTCGTTCGCCTGGGTGACGCGCGCGTTCGGCCCGTCGCTGGGCTGGCTGAACGGCTGGGCGATCTTCCTCGTCGGACGTGATCGTGATGGCCTCGCTGTCGTTCATCGCCGCCGTCTACACGTTCAAGCTGTTCGGCTTCACCGAACTCGGCGAATCCAAAGCGGCGATCATCATCGCGGCGGTCCTGTGGATCGCGATCATGACCTGGATCTGCTACCGCGGCATCGAGCTGTCGGCGCGCATCCAGCAGGTGCTGCTGGGCGCCGAGGTCTTCATCCTCGGGCTGTTCGCGGTGGTCGCCTTCGTCAAGGTCTACGGCAGCCACCCGCCGGCGGGCTCGATCAAGCCGTCGCTGTCGTGGGTCAACCCGTTCGCGATGAGCTTCGGCGATCTGGTCGTCGCGCTGCTGCTCGCGGTGTTCATCTACTGGGGCTGGGATTCGGGGGTGGCGGTCAACGAGGAGTCCGAGGACCCGGCCGAGGGCCCGGGCAAGGCGGCGGTCGTCTCGACGATCCTGCTCGTGCTGATCTACGTCGTCGTGTCGGCGGCCGCCCAGTCCTTCCACGGGACGGCCTTCCTGACGACCGGAGCAAACCAGGAAGACGTCCTCAACGCGCTCGGCAAGGGCGTGCTCGGCGAACCGCTGAACAAGCTGCTGATCATCGCGGTGCTCACCTCGGCATCGGCCTCGACGCAGACGACGATCCTGCCGACCGCCCGCACGACGCTGTCGATGGCGCACTGGAAAGCCGTCACGGCGCTGCTCTCGCGCGTGCACAAGCGCTACCTGACCCCGACCGTCTCGACGCTCGGCTTCGGCCTGCTCTCGATCATCATCACGGTGCCCTGCTGCTGACCTCCGGAAGCGTGCTCGAAGACTCGCTCGTGGCGATCGGCTTCCCGATCTGCTTCTACTACGGCTTCACCGGCGTCGCCTGCGGCTGGTACTACCGCCACGAGCTCGCCAAGAGCGCGCGCAACCTCCTGCTGCTGGGCGTCGGCCCGCTGCTCGGCGGGCTGATGCTGTTCGGGATCGGCGTCAAGGCGGCGATCTACTACGCCACACCGAAAACGTCTCGTCGAAGCCGATCCTCGGCATCACGCTGCCGCTGTGGTTCGGCATCGGCGGCATGCTGCTCGGCGTCGTCATCATGCTCGTCTCTCGCCCCTACTTCCGCGACGTTCTTCGCGCGCAAGACCGAAGCCGCGCCGCCGGGCGTGCTCGATCAGCCGCCGCCGCTGGAACCGACGCCGGCGTCGCGTCGACTTCTGAGCGCGCGCGACGCCGGACCGCTCAGCGCGCGCGACGCGGGAGCTCCATCTGCCCGTGCGGCGAGCCCATCTCGGCGAGGCGATCGAGGAACGGCTGCGGCGGGAACGCCTCCGGGCCGAGCACGCCGGTGCCCTCCCAGGCGCCTTCGTCGAGCAGCTCGAGCGCGACGACCGGGTTGATCGCGGTCTGCCAGACGACCGCCTGGCTTGCGTACTCGCGCATCGTCATCTCGTTGTCGACGAGGTGGTAGAGGTAGGTCGAGCGCGGCTGGCCGTCGCTGCCGGTGCCGGTCACCCACGTGCCCGCGCAGGTGCGCCCGCTCATGCGCTCGCCGAGCGTCGCCGGGTCGGGCAGCGCCGCGGCGACGACGTCGCGCGGCGCGACCTGCTGTCCGCGCACGCTGACGGGCTCGGTCGAGTCCAGGCCGAGCTTGTGCAGCGTGCGCAGGACGTCGATGAACTCCTCGCCGAGGCCGTACTTGAACGTCACGCGCTCGCACGCCACCCAGCGCGGGATCAGCACGACCTCCTCGTGCTCGACGTTGACGCACTGCACGCTGCCGATCCCCTCGGGGAACTCGAAGACCTCGGGCTCTGAGAACGGCGCGGTCGTGTAGAAGCCGCGCTCGCGCTCCCAGATCAGCGGCGGGTTCAGGCACTCCTCGATCGTCGTCCAGATCGAGAAGGTCGGCGCGAAGTCATAGCCCTCGACGACGAGGTCGGCGCCATCGCGCACGCCGACGTCCTGGACGCTCGAGAACAGCTGCTGCGCGGCGAAGGCGGCGAACACGTCCGACAGGCCCGGCTCGACGCCCATCCCGACGAGCGCCAGCAGCCCGGCCTGCGCGCCAGCGCTCGTGCTGGGCGAGCTGCACGTCGCCGAGCATCACGCCGGGGAGCTCGTGCGGGCGCTGCGGGTGAGGATGGGACAGGGTCATCGCCATGTCCAGGTAGGTGACCCTCGCGTCGAACGCGGCGCCGAAGATCGGCTCGTTGAAGCGCGGATCGCAGGCGTTCAGGACCGCATCGGGCTTTGTGCGCTCGATCAGCTCGACGAGCTCGTGAGCGGCTGGAGGCGTCGACGCGCTCGGCGCCGAAGCGGTCGCCCTCGCCGAGGCGCTGCGCGGCGGCCGCGCGCGCGATCGAGCGCGACGTCGGCCAGCACCACGCGGGTGAACACGTCGCGCCGCTGGGCTATCGCGGCGAACGCCGCCCCCACCCCGCCGGCTCCCACGACCAGGACCTCCACGCTGTCCAGTGTTGCGCAACGCGACGCACGCGAGCGCATCGGAGATGCGCTTTTTGGCTGGCGGCTGCCGTATGCTGCCCCGATCTGCGCCGTCTCGCCCCCCAGCAGGCGATGAGCACGAGCCCGCCCGACGCCCTGAGCTCGCCGCTTCAGCCAGCCCACCGCACCCGCAGCGGCCGCCTGACCGGCGACAAGCGCGGCGGTGCGCTGACGCGCGAGCTCGGCGCGCCCGTCCTCGCCCGCGATCGGCCTGGGCGAGCTGGCGCTCGTGGCGCTCGCGGGCCTCGCGCTGGCGCTGCTCACGAGCTGGCCGCTGATCCTGCACCTGCCGAGCCGCATCGCGCCCGACCTCGGCGACCCGGTGCGCACGGCCTGGCAGATCGCGTGGGTGGGGCACGCGATGCTGCACGACCCGCTGCACCTGTTCGACTCAAACGCCTTCTACCCCCACCCCCTCAGCCTGGCCTTCTCGGACTCGCTGCTCGGCTACGGGCCGGCGGGCTTCTTCGGCTCGGGCACCGTCGCGGCGCTCGTCCGCTACAACCTGCTGTTCCTGTGGGCTTGGTCGCTGTGCTTCGTCGGCGCCTACCTGCTGGCGCGCGAGCTCGGGCTGCGCTTCATCGGGGCCGCGGCCGCCGGCGCCGCCTTCGCCTACGCGCCGTATCGCGTGACCGAGGCCGGCCATCTGCACGTGATCTCCTCCGGCGGCATCCCGCTCGCGCTGTTCCTGCTGCTGCGCGGCTACCGCCGCGACTCGCGCCTGCTCGTGCTGGGCGGCTGGCTGGTGTCGGCCTGGCAGGTCAGCCTCGGCTTCACGCTCGGGCTGCAGTACGCCTACCTGCTGCTCGTGCTCGCGCTGGTCGTGGCGTGGTACTGGTGGCGCGCCGGGCGCCCGGCGCTGCCGCGGCGGCTGCTCGCGGTGACGTGCATCGGCGTCGCGGCGCTGGGGGTCGTGACCGTCTATCAGTCGCGTCCCTATCTGAAGGTCGCGCACGAGTACCCGACGGCCAAGCGCACGATCAAGGAAGTCAAGAACTACTCCGCGGGCCCGGCCGCGCTGCTGTCGGCCTCCACGGAGAACCGCGTGTGGGGCGGCGTCACGGCCGGCATGCGCGCCAAGGTGCACTCCAAGAACGAGGACGTGTTCTTCCCCGGCGGCCTGATCCTCGTGCTCGCGCTGATCGGTTTCTCAGGCGTCGGCGCGGCCGTCTACGCGCGCCGATTGCGCCTCGGCCTGGGTATCGGCATCGTCGTCTGCTCGGTGCTCGCGATGGGTCTCGGGCTGACCGGCGCCGGCTATCCCTACCGGCTGCTCTACGACTTCGCGCCCGGCTGGGACGGCGTGCGCGTGCCCGGGCGGATCTTCACGCTGGCGACGCTCTTCTACGCGTTGCTCGCCGGCGCCGGCGCGCAGGTGCTGGCGGGATGGATCGGCGGCTGGGGCAGCCGGCGCTCGCTCTACGGCCTGTCGGCGATCGCCGGCGTCGTGCTGTTCATCGGCATCGTCGGCGAAGGCGCCGGGCACCTCGGCCATCCGGTCGTTCCCCAGCCCGCGCGCGCCGAGATCGGGCTCGCGGGCCCGCGGCTCGACCTGCCGACCGACGGCGCCTATGACCGCGTGTGGCAGTACTTCTCCACCGACGGCTTCTATCAGATCCCGATCGGCAACAGCACGTTTGACATGCCCGCCGTGGACGACCTGCGCGGCGGCATGAACGGCTTCCCCGATCGCGCGAGCGTCGAGAAGCTGCGCTTCTACGGCATCCGCACGGTCGTGCTTCACACACAGCCGATCGCGAACCTGCCCGGCGTGCACGGGTATGAGATCGAGGAGCCACCCGATCCTCGCGCCGCGGCCGCCAAGCCGATCACCGGACTGGGCGTCACGCGCCGCCAGGTCGGCTCGCTCGTGATCTATGAGATCGGCCCGGGCCCCAAGGCCCTGCACGGCAGCGACTGATGATCACCTCCAAGCGCCTGGCGCTCGCGGCGATCCTGCTCGTCGGCCTGTCCTACGCGACGATGATCCAGAGCTTCTCCTGGAATCAGACCTCGCACTACGACCTGATCCGCGCGCTGAACAACGACGGCACGACGATCGACGCAAACCAGGCGAACACCGGCGACAAGGTCCTCTACAAGGGGCACTACTACTCGGCGCGCGCACCCGGCCTGGCGCTGTTCGCGCTGCCCTTCTACGACGCGCTGAACCTCGTCGACGCCGACCGCTGGGCGCGCGAATCGCCCGCGCAGCGCGGCGACGACGAGATGGTCTACCTGATCGGCCTGTGGGCCAACGTGCTGCCGGGCCTGCTGCTGCTGCTGTTGCTGTGGCGTGTCGCCGATCGCTTTGCAGCCCGGCTATGGCGCGGCGGCGGCGGTCGCGTTGGGGCTCGGCACGATGGTGCTGCCGCTCTCGACGCTGCTGTTCTCGCACGTGTTCACGGCCTTCCTCGGCTTCGGCGCGTTCGCGCTGATGCTGCGCGAGCGCGACGGGCCCGCGAGCCCGATGCTGCTCGCGCTCGCCGGTCTGGCGATGGGCTATGCGGTCGCCTCGGAGTACCCGCTGTTCTTCGTCGCGCTCGTGCTCGGGCTGTACCTGCTGTCGCGACGCGACGCGCTCACGCCGCTTGGCGTCTGCAGCCGCGCCGGCGCGTACATCGCCGGCGGCATCGTCGGCATCGTGCCGCTGCTGCTCTACAACCACTACGCCTTTCACTCCTGGACGCACCTCGCCTACTCAGACGTGCCGCGCCAGCAGAAAGGCTTCTTCGGGATCGGCGCGCCCAGCCTGAAGGTGCTCGCCACGCTGCTGCTGGACTCGCGCGGGCTGCTGACGCTCTCGCCGGTGCTCGTGATGGGCGCGCTGGGCACGGTGCTGCTCTACAAACGCGGCAAGCGCGCCGAGGCGCTGACGATCGCTGGCGTCTGCCTGTGCTACGTGGGCTACAACTCCGGCTACTACCTGCCCTTCGGCGGCGGCTTCATGGGCCCGCGCTTTCTCACGACGATGCTGCCCTTCCTCGCGTTCCCGCTGTCGATCGCCTTCAAGCGCTGGCCCGGGCCGACAGTCGCGCTGGCCGGCGTGTCGATCGCGACCACGGTGATCGCGACGATCACCCACCCGCTGGTCGGCTATGAGACCGAGACGGTCGTCTGGGCGCGCTACCTGCGCGAGGGCTTCTTTCAGCCGACGATCGCCTCGGCCTACGGGCTTGGCCGCGGCTGGGGCGGCGATCTGGCCGTTTCTGCTCGCAGCCGGCGGCGCGGTGGCGCTCGCCGGATGGGCCACGCCGCGCATGCGCCTGTCAAGAGCCGCCCTCGGCGCCGGCGCGCTCGCGGTGCTCGGCTGGGCGCTGTTCGCGGCGCTCGCGCCGACGCTGCTGCGGCATCGACCATCAGGGCCTGCTCGACATCCAGGCCGCGGGCGACCGCACGGCGCTGCACAAGGGCTTTGGCTCCTATCCGCTGCGCACGCTCGCGCCGCTGGCCGCCGCGGCCGGGCTCGTCCTGCTCGCGGCGGCGCGCCTGTGGCGATACCGCCCGCCCGAGCCCTCCACCGGGCGACCGGGGTCGCGCGGGCGCAGGCGCGCGGCGCAGACCGCGGTGGCCGCGCTGCTCGCGATCGGCGCGGCAATCGGCGCCAGCGCGGCGTCGGCGCACCCGCAGGCGCGCGCGACCGCCCCCGCGCGCCGCCAGGCGAGGGCTCGCCCTCGCGCTCATGCGGGGTCCGCGCGGCGCGCGCACGCCGCCAAGCAGACCGCGCAGGAACGCGCGATCTCGAAGGTCTGCGGGCGCCTGCGCGCCAACTCCGGCGCGCTGCGTCTGGGCGCGCATCGCAAGCGGCTGACCGTGCTGGCGACCGGCGACTCGATGATCTACCCGATCGACCAGGAGCTCGCCGTCGACGCGCCGCACGGCATGCGCGTCGTGGCCGACCGGCGCGACGGCACGGGGCTGACGACGACGACCGTCAACTGGCACCGCCTGGCCCAGCAGCAGGTCGCGCGCTTTCACCCGAACGCGACCGTCATCTCGCTCGGCGGGCGCGACGGGGGCTTTCCGCTGCGCGACTCGAGCAACGATCTCGTCGAATGCTGCGGCGCGAGCTGGCTGGCGCTGTACGCGAAGCTCGCAGAACCGTTGGTCGACGACTACGTGCAGGGGGGTCGCGCGCACGTCTACTGGCTGCTGCTGCCCGCCCCCCGCGAGGCCGCGCGGGCGCCGCTGTATGAAGCGGTCAACAACGCGATCCGGCTGCTCGCGACGAGGTTTCCGACCGACATGACGCTGATAGGGGTCGATTCGGTCATCTCGCCGGGCGGATTTCAGGAAACGATCACCTACCAGGGCCTGCAGATCATGCCGAGGGCCCCCGACGGGATTCACCTAAACCACCAGGGCGCATGCGTCGAGCGAAGCCTTGTCACCGAAGCGATGCTCGCCACCGGCGTGCTCGAAAAGGCGACGGGTAAACGGCGCGGGGTAAACGGCAACCGCGGTAACGCACCGGCGATGAGAGCGCCGTCGCCGAGTGTCAGGTGAACTGCGTGTAGTTGTGACGCACGCTCTCGCTCCCGCGTGTGCATGTCACGCTCGCGTCGTACTGCACTTTGATCACGCCGAAGCGCCGTTCGCTGCAGTGAAAGCCTTCCACCCCGCTGCAGTGACCGGATACTCCGCCGTGTTTGACGCGACACTGATAGTAAGAGTGAACGAGCTTTCTGGCCTGTGAGCAGCTGACGCCGCCGCTGACGGCGATGTAGGTGACGTACGTCGGCCCGAGCGCCTCGCCCTGCATGGCCGATATGTGACACGCGCTCGCGACGCGCGCCGCGGGCTGCGGGGCCGACGCGCCGACAGCGGGGATCGCCGCGAGCGACAGCGCCGCGACCAGTCCCAGCCCGAGCGACAGCGCCGTGGTGCGAGAGGAGATCACGGCGCGGACTCTAGCTGACCGGGCGCGGCGAACATCGCACCCGAGCCTCGCCCACGGCCGGCTGGCGGCTGCGCCGCGCGCGGGCACGATCCCCTACCGTGTCCTGGCCTTCAGCGCCCTGCAGCCGGGGGCACGCAGCTACGTGCGCCGAGTAGATGCTGTTTCCCACCGTCCAGTTCGCCATCTTCTTTCCGATCGTGCTCGCGATCTCGTGGGCGCTGATGTCGCGCCCGCGGCTGTACAAGCCGTTCATCCTGTTCGCCAGCTACGTCTTCTACGCGGCGGCCAGCTGGCGCTTTTGCTTTCTGCTCGCGGGCATGACGCTCGGCAATCAGCTCGCCGCGGTGCTGATGGGCCGCACCGACAGCGAGCCTCGCCGGCGTGCGATTCTGACCTGCGCGGTCGCGCTGGACCTGGCCGTGCTGGGCGTATTCAAGTACTACTCGTTCTTCGCGCAGCAGTTCGCCGACACGCTCGGCGACGTCGGCCTGGGCACGCCGCTTCCGCTGGTGACGATCGCGCTGCCCGTCGCGGTCAGCTTTTACACCTTTCAGGCGATCTCCTACGTGGTGGACGTCAAGCGTCGTGTGGTCAGGCGCGCCAACCTGCTCGACTTCTCTGTCTACCTCAGCTTCTTTCCGCACCTGATCGCCGGACCGATCGTGCGCGCGCGCGAGTTCCTGCCACAGCTGGCAAGCCCGCGCGACCCGGACCACGTCGCGGTCGGCTCGGGGCTCTGGCTGATCGCGCTCGGCCTCGTCAAGAAGGTCGTGATCGCCGACTACCTCGCGCGCGCGCTGGTCGAACCGGTGTTTGCCGTTCCCCAGGCCTACGCCGGGCCCGACCTGCTGCTCGCCGCCTACGGCTATGCGGCGCAGATCTACTGCGACTTCTCCGGTTACACCGACATCGCCATCGGGCTCGCGCTGCTGATGGGCTACGTGTTCCCGCAGAACTTCCGCAGCCCCTACCGCGCGACGGGCTTTCGCGACTTCTGGCGGCGCTGGCACATGACGCTGTCGCGCTTCCTGCGCGACTTCCTCTACATACCGCTGGGAGGCAACCGCGGCGGGCGCCTGCTGACCTATCGCAACCTGATGATCACGATGATCCTCGGCGGACTGTGGCATGGCGCGGCGTGGACGTTCGTGCTGTGGGGCGTCTACAACGGCCTCGGCCTCGTCGCCGAGCACGCGCTCGGCGGGCGCATCAAGGCGCCCGGCTGGCTGCGCTGGCTGGTGACCTTCCACCTGATCGTGTTCGGCTGGATCCTGTTTCGCTCGCAGAGCCTGACGCTGCTCGGCGTGTTCCTCTCGCGCCTGTTCGTGCCCGGCCCGCTGACGCTGTGGACGGCGCCGGTGCTGATCGCGATCGCGCTGACGATCGGGCTGCAGCTGCTGCCGCCCCAGCCGCTCGAGCGCTTGCAGGTCGCGATCGAGCGCCTGCGCCCGCTGGTGCTCGGCGCCGGCCTCGCGGTCGTCATAGTGTTCGTCGCCGCCACGGTCCCCAGCCAGGGCGTCCCTCCGTTCATCTACTTCCGCTTCTAGCGATGAGCAGCCCTCCACAGGACCCCCGCCCGCACGAAGACGACAGCCTGATGGGCCGCTTCGACCGCTATGGCCTGCGCCGCTTTAGAGCGCGCGACGGCATCTGGGCGGTGCTCGTGGCCTCGCTGCTGCTCGTGCTCTTCCAGGGAGCCTCGATCCGCCGCGCGGGCCAGGAGATGAAACCGGGCGTCGGGCGCACGTTCATCCTCGCGGTCGGCGACCCGGCCGCCTGGATCGCCGAACGGCTGCCGCTCGCGGGCATCGCCCACAAGGCGACGGCGTTCATCTCGCCCAACCAGAACCTCGGCGACGAAGGCGGCTTCAGCGCGCGCGCGAGCGCCGCCGGCGCCGGGCAGATCCCGATCGTCACGCCCGACGCGTTCGACCCGGCCACGATCGGCGCCAAGCCGCCGCCGCGGCGCCCGCTGCACACGCTGCTCGTCACCGGCGACTCGATGTCGACGCCGCTGGACTCCGATCTGGCCCAGCGCCTGGACCCCGACGGCGT
The DNA here is from genome assembly GCA_963713385.1 of uncultured Solirubrobacterales bacterium. Taxonomy (GTDB): domain Bacteria; phylum Actinomycetota; class Thermoleophilia; order Solirubrobacterales; family Solirubrobacteraceae; genus Palsa-744. Next base: position 111,805 of record CAVQLO010000005.1, on the reverse strand, counting down.
GCACGTGATCGAAGACCCGCACCTCGGCAGCGGCATCTCCAACACGTTCATCGTCGACTGGGGCAAGCTCGCGGTCTTCCAGGTCAAGCACGATCATCCCGACGCGGTGGTCATCTTCATCGGCGCCAACGACGGCTATCCGATGGCCGCTCCAGACGGCCATCAAGTCGAATGCTGCGACGCGCAGTGGGCCTCGATCTACGCCAACCGCGTGCGCCAGATGGCCAACACCTACCGCCAGGGCGGCGCGGCGCGCGTCTACTGGATCACGCTGCCGACGCCGCGCGAAGCCGAACGCCAGGCGATCGCGAGGGCCGTCAACGCCGCGATCGAAGTCGGCGTGCAGCCGTGGGCCGATCAGATACGCGTGATCAACACCGTGCCGATCTTCACGCCCGGAGGCGTGTACCGCGACTCGATGAAGGTCGACGGCAGCCAGACGATCGTGCGCGAGGCCGACGGCATCCATCTCAACGAAGCCGGGTCGAGCCTGCTCGCCGGGGTCGTGCTGAACAGGATCGGCGAAGACTTCACCTACTGAGCCCGGCCGGGCGCTTGTGCCCGGCCGGGCTCAGCTGGCGGGGCGCTCTCAGTCGTTCACGGTCTTCACGTTGCATTTCGCGCCGTGAAGCGCCTTGCACACCACGACATAGCCGGCGCGCGGGCGGTCGTGGCGGTCCATCAGGCCGGCGTCAAAGTGCGTGGAGTCGACTCCGCCGGTCCAGTCGAAGATGTACAAGCGCTTGATCTGCGGGTTGGCGGCCGCGACGGAGAACATGTACTTCAGCACCTTGGCCGCACGCTTCAGGCCGGACCCGTGGATGTTCAGGAAGCTCGGCGCGAACTGCACGATGCCGCCCGTCTCGGTCAGCCACACCTGACCGCCCAGCGCCTTTACGAGTTCGTGCGTGCGCACGCCTTCCAGGCGGTTGATGTCGGAGTAGTTGTGCAGCCCCCAGATCGTCGGCATGATCGTCCTCAGGTGGATGATCTCGCGCTTGAATTCCGAGATGTAGCGCAGCGTCGGGGAGATGTTCGCCTGATCGAGCACGTCCAGCCCGATCACCGAGCAGCCCTTGCAGACGCGGATCAGCGCCTGGTAGTACTTCGCGTCCGCGCCCGCCGAGGGGCTGGAGAACGAGTGCGCAACGTTGCCGCGATTGGACTCATCCCACGCCTCGTACTGTTTGACGTGCGGGAAGAGCTTGATGAATTTCTGCACGTCGTGCTGGTAGAGGGCGACGCTCGGCATCTTCGTCGGCGTGTACTCGGAGTGGTAGAAGGCGACCAGCACCTGCTGGTGCTGCGCTTCGGCGTCGTGGATCCAGTTGCGCGCCAGCATGAGCGAGTAGGGACGCGCCGCCGCGTCCCAGGGGGCGATGTAGCGCGCGATTTTCGTGTGCAGCTGCTTCCACAGCGAATTGCCGAACATCTCGTCGTGCTCGTCGCCGATGCCGGTCGAGATAGGAGGCGGCCGCGTGGGCGCGCGGCGAGCTCGCGCCGGCGCTCGCGCTGGAAACGACGACGACGCACAGGAGCGCCGCGATTGCGATCGGGAGCAGCTTCGCGATTGGGGAGAGCCTAGGACGGTTCATTGCCCACAGAACAGAACCAGATGGACAGGGTTGCGCACTTCCGCGAGCTTTACGAGTTCCTTAGCTGAAGTCCTGCCTGAGAGGCCCACCAGCCCCGATTCTGCACGCCGCCGGCCATTTGTCGGCAGCCCTTGCACGCGCTCATGCAGGCCGATCGCGTTGTCGATGCCTGGACGAAGGCAGAGATGGACATGCGCATCGGACCCCGGACAGTCCCGCTGGGCCTGCTCGCAGCGCTCGCGAGCGCGCTGTGCTGCGCGGCGCCGGCGGCGGCCGAACCTCATCTTGCGAGGGTGAACCCGAGCGAAGTCGCCGTGCGCAGCGACTGCCCGACGCCCCCACCCGGCTATGCGCGCTGCGCCGCCGAACAGCTCGTCTACAAGGCCAGCGGCGACGCGGTCGGCACGACGACCTCGCCAAGCCCGCCGGCAAGCGGCGAGCTGCAGTCGGCGAGCGCCCAGCCGGCGTCCACGCCGCTCGGCTACGGGCCGTCCGAACTGCAGAGCGCCTACTACCTGAGCGCGCTGTCCTCCGCGCAGGGCGCGGGCAAGACGATCGCGCTGGTGGACGCCTACGACGACCCCAACGCGGAATCGGACCTCGCCACCTATCGCGCGCAATACGGCCTGCCCTCCTGCACGACCGCCGGCGGGTGCTTCACCAAGCGTGAAGCAGCACGGGACCAAACACGCCCCGCAAGCAGAAGACTGGGCGGTCGAGATCTCGCTCGACCTCGACATGGCCTCGGCGATCTGTCCCAAATGCAAGCTGCTGCTCGTGGAGGCGGCCAACGCCGAGCATCGTGAACCTCGCCGCCGCGGAGAAGAGCGGCCGCCGAAGCGACGGGCGTGGTCGGCGATCTCCAACAGCTACGGCGTCGCTGAGACCTTTAAGTGGGAGCTGCGCTGAGCGCCGAAGAGGCCGCCGACTACACCCATTCGGGGATCGCGATCACCGCATCCGCCGGCGACGAAGGCTATGGAGTCGAGTTCCCGGCGGTGTTGGGCAGGTCACCGCGGTGGGCGGAACGAGCCTGACGCGCAACGGCGACTCCTGGTCGCAGTCGGCCTGGTCGGGCACGGGCGCGGGCTGCTCGAGCTATGTCGCAAAGCCCTCCTGGCAGACGAGCCTCTGGCGCCGGCGACGCCGGCTGCGGGTTGCGGACGAACAACGACGTGTCGGCCGGTCGCCGACCCGAACACCGGGGTCGCGGTCTATGACACGCTACAACTCGGAGGCGGGCTGGAACGTCGTCGGCGGGACCAGCGCCGCCTCGCCGCTCGATCGCCGCCTTCTATACGCTGATCGGCTCCCAGGCGGGCGGTGGCGGCGGGGCCTGTGGACTACGCGCACACCAACTACTTCGACGACGTCAGCGGCGGCTTTGACCAGAGCGGCTGCACGCAGCTACCTGTGCGAAGCGATCGTCGGCTACGACGGACCGACCGGACTGGGAACGCCCGACGGCTCGGGCGAAGCCGCCGCGCACCACGTCGAACAGCCCGCGCCGGTCAGCAGCCCCTCCGCTCCGGCCGGCGCCGGCGCCTCTGACACGTCCTCGGCGCCGAGCCCGAGCCAGGCGCCGGTCCTGTCGCTGACGAGCGCGCCGCTCGTGCCGGTGCTCTCGGGCCTGTCGCTCACGCACGGCGCGATCGCCACGCTGAGCCGTCGCCGGCCGATGGCCTTCCAGGTGTCGTTCGCGTTCGCCCTGAGCGCGCCCGCGCGGGTGCGCGCGACGCTCGCGAAGCTGGTCCGAACGCACGGCCATCTGCGCTTCAGGACGCTGCCCTACTCGCTGACGATCGCCGCCAAGAAGGGTCGATCCTCGGCTCACCTGCGCGCGCGCAGCGCGCTCGCGCCCGGCACCTACCTGCTGACGCTCACGCCGGCGCACGGCGTCGCGCGGTCGCTCACGCTGCACGTCGCCTGAGCTCGCGCGACTTGCGCGACCCTCAGCGCGCCCGTCGCCGCACGCCTGAGCTCGCGCGCCCTGGCAGACGTCGGAGCCGCTACCCGTCGGGCGCCGGCGCGAGCAGCTCGGGCGCACCGAAGGGCACCAGGCAGCCCGGCAGCTGCACGCTGCCGTCCGCGAGCTGACCGTTCTCCAGCAGCGCGACGATCGTGCGCCCGACGGCGACCGCCGTGCCGTTGAGCGTGTGCAGGGTCTGCGTGCGCTTGTCGGCTCGCACGCGGATGTTCAGGCGCCGCGCCTGGTAGTCGGTCGTGTTCGAGCAGGACGTCAGCTCGCGGTAGCGCCCCTGGCTTGGCAGCCACGCCTCGCAGTCGTACTTCTTGGCAGCCGAGCTGCCGAGATCGTCGACGGCGATGTTGACGACGCGGTAGGGAAGCGCGAGCTGCTGCAGGATCTCCTCCTCGATCGCGAGGATCCGCTCGTGCTCGGCGGTCGAATCCTCGGGGGCGACGAAGCTGAACATCTCGACCTTGTCGAACTGGTGCACGCGGAAGATGCCGCGCGTGTCCTTGCCGGCGGCTCCGGCCTCGCGGCGAAAGCACGGCGAGAACCCCGCATAGCGCAGCGGCAGCATCGCCGCGTCGATGATCTCGCCGTCGTGCAGCGAGGCCAGCGCGACCTCCGAGGTCCCCGCCAGATACAGCTCGTCCTCGGGCAGGGCGTAGATCTGCTGCTCGGTGTCGGGCAGAAAGCCCGTGCCGAACAGCGCGCGCTCGCGCACGAGCACGGGCGGGATGACCGGCTCCAGGCCGTGCGCGCGCAGCTTCTCGAGCACCCAGCGCACGAGCGCGAGCTCGAGCATCACGAGATCGCCTTTCAGGTAGGCGAAGCGCGCTCCGGAGAGGCTCGCGGCGTGGTCCATGTCGATCATCGCGCCGGCCAGCTCGAGATGGTCGCGCGGCGTGAACGGCAAGCTGCTCGACCGAGCCGACCTCGCGCACGAGCTCGTCGTCGGGACCGCTGGCGGCGGTCGGATCGGGCAGGTTGGGAAGCTTCGCCAGCGCGGCCTGCAGCTGTGGCTCGACCTCGCCGAGCTCGCGCTCGAGCTCCTTGGCGCGCGCCGCCACCGAGCGCATCGCGTCGATCTCGCGCTCGCGCTCTGAGGGGTCCTGCGCGGAGCGAATGCGCGCGTTGGCCTCGTTCTGCTCTGCGCGCAGACCCTCCAGCGCCGGCAGCAGCGCGCGCCTGCGCGCGTCGAGCTCGACGACCGACGCCAGCTCCTGCAGCCGCCTGGTCACCGCGGCGCGCGAGCGCCGCCGCAACGCCGTCGGGGTCCTCCCGGATGCGCTTGAGGTCGAGCACCCCGCCGGTCCCCGGGGCGTCCTATTTGGTCGACAGCTGGATGTTCACCGACGGGACGTGCTGCGCTTTGAGCCCCGAGTACCTGGCGAGAAAGTTGGCCACCGCCTGCGCGTCGTCGCCGAGCACGATGTTCTCGGGCATGATCGCGCCGGAGAAGCCGCCGTTGCGAATCGCGTAGAGGACCTGCTGGACGTTCTCCTTGCGGATGTTGAAGTTCGGGCCGTTGGTGCGCAGGCGGTTGTTGATGCTCGTCGCCGAGCCCTGGGCGCCCACCACGGCCAGCGTGTGACAGCCCGAGCAGTGATCGCGGAAGAGCACGGCGCCGCGATAGTAGGGGCTCGACTTGGGCACCGAGATCGCCTGCGATCCACAGGCGCTCAGCAGCGCGGCGCACGCCAGCAGGGCCATCGTCGTCAGGACGGGCTTCACCGCGCGGAATATATAGGCCCTGCGCGTGATCCGAGCGCACAGCGCGCGCCGGCGCCTCGCCGCGCCCGCGGCCCCGCCGCCCGGCGCCCGAGCTCCGGCGCCAAGCGGCGGCCGATCAGAATCCGTGAGCCGTGCCGGCCGCCCGCAGCGCGAGAAAGGTGACGACGATCGCCGACAGCGCCATGATCGCCAGCTCGCGCGTGAGGATCTCAGAGACCACGCGACGCTGCTCGCGGTCGGACAGCTCGCCCACCGCCGCCGCGCTGTCAAGCGCGCGCCTGTCGAGGATCGTCTGCGCGGCGGCGGCGCGCAGCTGCTCGGCGACGAACGCGACCGCGAGCGGCAGCAGCGCATAGAGGTAGAACAGCCGGTCGCTCGAGTAGTGACCGGTGGCGGCGAGCGAGCCGACTGCGATCGCCAGCGCCAGCGCCGCGCCCTGTCCGATTCGCAGCAGCACCCAGAAGGCCTGGCTGGGTTCGCCGCGCAGCCAGCGAAACGCCCCGAACAGACCCGCGAGGGCATTCAATGCGGCCACCGCGAGCGCGCCCGCGACGACGGCCTGCGTCACCGGCGTGGCCTTGCGCCGCCAAGCTCGCGCGAGCGCCGCGCACACCGGTCGCGCGATGGCTCGTCGACCGTCGATTTCGAGCCGATCGTCACTATGTAACACCCTGCCACAAGCGGTGATATAACAGCCCGCGGTGCTGCGAAGCTATCTACCGGCGATCGTGTTTCTCATCCTCGGCGGCGCCGTGGGCAGCGCCTTCGCAGTGCTGAACTCCGTTCTCGGACCGCGCCGCGCGACGCCCAACAAGCAGGACCCCTACGAGTGCGGGCTGCCGTCGGAGATCAAGCACGGCATGCGCTTCGGCATCAGCTTCTATCTGATCGCGATGCTGTTCATCCTGTTCGACATCGAGGTCGTCTTCCTCTACCCGATCGCGATCGAGCTTCGTGCCTACGGCTCCTACGCGCTGGCCGAGACGATCACGTTCATCGTGCTGCTGTTCGTCGCGTTCGTATACGTGTGGCGACGCGGCGCTCTGGAGTGGACATGAGCGCACCGCCGGCGCGCCCCGGCGGGTCGGAGCGATCGGTCGGGCCGACGCAGCTGCGCGTCGAGGGCCTGACCGCGACGCAGATGCTGCGCGGCGGCGAAGTCGAGGGCCTGACAACCTCGGCGCACCTCGAGGGCGCGGACCTCGAGCGCCACGTGCAGGAGCGAGTCCTCACCACGACGCTCGACAAGGCGACCGCCTGGGCGCGCTCGAACTCCTTCTTCCCGGCCACCTTCGGCCTGGCGTGCTGCGCGATCGAGATGATGTCGATCGTCGCGGCGCGCGTGGACGTCGCGCGCTTTGGCTACGAGGCCTTTCGCGCCTCGCCGCGCCAGGCCGACCTGTTGATCCTGTCCGGTCGCGTGTCGATCAAGATGGCGCCGATCGTGCGGCGCATCTACGACCAGATGCTCGAGCCCAAGTGGGCGATCTCGATGGGCGCCTGCTGCTCTTCGATGGGCGTGTTCAACAACTACGCGCTCGTGCCGGCCGACAAGTTCATGCCGATCGACGTGCACGTCCCCGGCTGCCCGCCGCGGCCCGAGGCGCTGATGCACGGCGTGCTCAAGCTGCGCAAGATGGTCCAGGACGACCCCGACATGAGCTGGCGCGAGCGCTACGACGCGGTGGGCACCGAGGAGCGCGCTCCGGGTGCCTGACGCCACCGGGCTGGAGCTGATCGCCCAGGAGCTGCGCAAGGCGCTAGGCGGCGCGGACGACGACGATCCGGTCCTCGACACGCTGTTCTTTCGCGGGCGAGCGACCCTGAGCGTCCGCCCGCAGGCGATCCGCCCGGTGCTCACGCAGCTGCGCGAGCAGGGGTACTCGTTCATGAGCAGCGTGCACGGTGTGGACTACTACCCCGACGAGCCGAGGCTCGGCGTGCTCTATGAACTGCTGGACATGAGTCGCGTCGACCGCATCACCGTGAAGGTGCGCGTCGCGAGCGACGCGCCCGAGCTTGACTCGGTGACGCCGGACACCGCGCAGGGGCCCGGCTGGCCGACGGCCAACCACCAGGAGCGCGAGGTCTATGACATGTTCGGCGTGGTCTTCCGCGATCACCCCGACCTGCGACGGATCCTCATGCCCGAGGACTACGAGGGCTATCCGCAACGCCGCGACTTCCCGATCGGCGGCGAGCCGGTCGAGTTCACGTTCAACGAAGGCAAAGGCGGGGTCAACTAACGGTGAGCCCGGTGGAGAACCCGTCGCTGTCGGAGTACCGCAAACGCGAGCAGAGCATCACGCTCTCCCCCGCACAGGATCAGCTGCAGGCCGCGCACGGCCGACGACGCGAGCAGCCAACAGCTGCTGACGCTCAACTTCGGCCCCCACCACCCCGCCACGCACGGCGTGCTGCGGCTGCTGGTCACGCTGCAGGGCGAGGTCGTGCGCGACATCAAACCGATCGTCGGCTATGTGCACACGGGGATCGAAAAGACCGCCGAGGACAAGGCCTACTGGAAGGTCATCCCGGTCATCGAGCGGATGGACTACCTCTCCTACTACTTCAACTCGATGGCCTTCATCGGCGCCGTCGAGGCGCTGCTGGAGGTCGAGGTCCCGTCGCGCGCCGAGTACCTGCGCGTGATCCATCTCGAGCTCAACCGGATCATGTCCCATCTGGTCTGGCTGGGCACGAGCGCCCTGGACCTCGGCGCGATATCGATGTTCTGGTACTGCTTTCGCGAGCGCGAGACGATCCTCGACCTGTTCGAGATGTCCTCCGGCGCGCGGATGCACACGCGCTACTTCCAGGTTGGCGGCGTGATCGAGGACATCCCCGCTGCCTTCGCGCCCAAGCTGCAGAGCTTCGTCGACGAAATGCCCGCGCGGCTCGAGCAGTACGGCGACCTGCTCAACAGCAACGAGATCGTGCTCCAGCGCCTGCGCGGCACCTGTGCGCTGGACGCCGACACGCTGCTGTCGCTCGGCGTGACCGGCCCGCTGCTGCGCGCCGCGGGCAACCCGTGGGACCTGCGCAAGGCAGATCCGCAGGGCGCCTACGGGGACTTCGACTTCAAGATCCCGGTCGGCACGGTGGGCGACAACTACGATCGCTTCGTCGTGCGCATGGCCGAGATGCGCGAGTCGGTGAAGATCATCGCGCAGGCGCTGGCGGGGCTGCCCGAGGGCCCCTACATCACCGACGACCGCAAGGTCGCGCTGCCCCCGCGCCACGAGCTGGCCACGTCGATGGAGGCGCTGATCCATCACTTCAAGCTGGTCACCGAGGGCTTCCGCGTGCCCCCCGGCGAGGTCTACTTCCCGACCGAGAGCCCGCGCGGGGAACTCGGCTGCTTCGTGCGCTCAGACGGCTCCTCCAAGCCCGCGCGCGTGCACATGCGCGACCCCTCCTTCGTCAACCTGCAGGCGTTCGCGCACATGGCCAAGGGCGGCTACATCGCCGACATGATCGCGACGCTCGCGATGCTCGATCCGATCCTCGGCGGCATCGACCGATGATCCTGGCCGCGCAGAGCAGCGCCGGATCAGCGTCCTCGGTCGCTCGCGTGCCAAGCACGCCACGCTCCCTGCGTCCTTGCCCGGCTTGCCCTGCCCGGCCAGGATGGTGCTACCCGGAGCCCATCCGATGAGCGCGCGCGGGTGGGACAGCGACGCGGACCTCGAGAAGGCCGGCGCGACGATCCCCGATCCGGCGAGGACCGAGGTGCCGCGGGAGCTGCGCGAGCAGATCGAGGCGAGCATGGCGCTGTACCCCGACCGCCACTCGGCCGCGATGCCGGCGCTGCACGCCGCCCAGGAAGTGTACGGCTGGTGCTCGCCCGAGGCGATCGAGCAGGTGGCCTGCGTGATGCGGGTGACGCCGGCCTCGCTCGAGGCCGTGGCGACGTTCTACGACATGCTCGAGACCGAGCCGCCACCGCAGGGCGCGCCGCTGGGTGAACGCCACACGGTGTACGTGTGCACGAACATCTCCTGCTCGCTGCGCGGCGCCGACGCGCTCTATGACGCGATCCGCGAGGCCGCCGGCGACGATCCCGCGTTCGTCGTGCGCGCGTTCGAGTGCCTCGGCGCGTGCGACATCGCGCCGATGGCCTCCGTCGATGGCGCGTACGTGGGGCCGCTCGCCACCGGCGACATGCCCCGGCTGCTCGACGACGCGCGCGCCGGACGCGAGGTGCTCGCCGACAAGCAGCTCGCGCGCAGGCTGGTCGCCGACCCGCACGCCAACTCCCAGCAGTTCCCCGAGCACCGCGCGCAGCCCGCGCGCGCGCCCGCAGCCACCGCCCCCCAGCAGCTCGCCGGCGGGGCGGCGCCCGGCGACGATCAAGAGGCCGCGCCGTGACCGACGCGCTGCTGTTCAAGGACATCGACGAGCCCGGGCTGAACACGCTCGCGGTCTACGAACGTCGCGGCGGCTACTCCGCGCTGCGCAAGGCGCTGCAGATGAGCCCCGCAGAGGTGCTCGCGCAGCTTGAAGCCTCGGCCATTCGCGGGCGTGGCGGCGCCGGCTTTCAGATGGGCAAGAAGGTCTCCTTCCTGCCCAAAGGAACGATCGACAAGTACCTCGTGTGCAACGCCGACGAGTCCGAGCCGGGCACCTTCAAGGACCGCGAACTTCTGCAGAAGAGCCCGCACATGCTCATCGAGGGCATCGTGATCGCCTCCCACGCCGCCGAGATCGACCGTTCGTTCATCTACATCCGCGGCGAGTACGAGTGGCAGGCGACGATCCTCGCCGCCGCGATCGCCGAAGCCACCGAGAAGGGCTACATCGGCGAGGACATCCTCGGCTCCGGGCACGCGCTGTCGCTGGTGCTGCACCGCGGCGCGGGCGCTTACATCTGCGGCGAGGAGACCGGCCTGCTGGACTCGCTCGAGGGCAAGCGCGGCAACCCGCGCCTGAAGCCGCCGTTCCCGGCCAACCAGGGCCTCTACCAGGGTCCGACGCTGATCAACAACGTCGAGACGCTCTCCACGGTCCCGGCGATCATCGAGATGGGCGGCGAGCAGTACGCCAAGCTCGGCGTGGAAACCTCGACCGGCACGAAGCTCGTGTCGGTCTCCGGCCACGTGCAGCGGCCCGGCAACTACGAGGTCGAGCTGGGCATCCCCTCGCGCGAGCTCATCTACGACCTGGCCGGCGGACCGCCGCCGGGGCGCGAGGTCAAGTGCTGGTTTCCCGGCGGCTCCTCGTCGCCGGTGCTGACCGCCGCGGACCTCGACGTCCCCTACGACTTCGACTCGATGGCCAAGGCGGGCTCGATGCTCGGCTCCGGCGCGATCATCGTCGTCGACGACTCCACGCCGATCCTCGACGTGGCGATGAAGGTCGCGCGCTTCTACCGCCACGAGTCCTGCGGCAAGTGCACCCCCTGTCGCGAGGGCACCACCTGGACCGTGAAGATGCTCGAGCGGATCGAATCGGGCGAGGCCACGCCCATGGACCTCGACATCATGGCCTCGGTGCAGGACCACATCATCGGCAACTGCCTATGCGTGCTCGGCGACGCGATGGCGATGCCGATCGGCTCGATGATCGTCAAGTTCCGCGACGAGTTCGAAGCCCACATCGAGGCGGCGCGGGTGCGGGCGGGGCTCGGCGAGCCCGCAGGCTCAGACGCCGCGCTTGTCGCGCAGGGAGTTGTCGATGCCTAGGCCGGCGTCGCGCACGATCAGCTTCACGATCGACGGGCGCGAGGTGCGGGCGCCGGAAAACGCGATGCTCGTCGACGCGGCCAAGCACGGCGACGTCGAGATCCCGGTGTTCTGCTACGAGCCAAAGCTCGGCCAGCCGGTCGGCGCCTGCCGCATGTGCCTGGTGGAGATCGAGGGCATCGGCAAGCTCCAGACCGGCTGCTCGACGCCGGTCAAGGACGGCATGGTCGTGCACACCGAAACCGAGCGCGTGAAGACCGCGCAGCGCGGCGTGGTCGAGTTCCTGCTCGTCAACCACCCGCTCGACTGCCCGGTCTGCGACAAGGGCGGCGAGTGCCCGCTGCAGGACATCAGCTTCGGCTGGGGACCGGGCATCTCGCGCTTCATCGAGCCAAAGCGCCACTTCGTCAAGCCGCTCGCGCTCTCTCCGACGATCGCCATCGACCGCGAGCGCTGCATCCTCTGCTACCGCTGTGTGCGCTTCTCCCAGGACGTAGCCGAAGATGACCAGCTCGTGCTCGCCGAGCGTGGCGCGGACACGTTCGTCTCGACGTTCGACGGCCACCCCTACGTCGCGCCGTTCGCGGGCAACATCATCGAGCTGTGCCCCGTCGGCGCGCTCACGTCGCGCCCCTACCGCTTTACCGCGCGACCGTGGGACATCGAGGAGGCCGGCTCGGTGTGCACGCTGTGCCCGGCGCAATGCAACGTGAGCCTGACCGTGCGCGACGAGCGCGTGCTGCGCGTGCGCGTGCGCGAGCACCCCGAGGTCGACGACGGCTGGCTGTGCGATCGCGGCCGCTTCGCCTATCCGGCGCTCGGCGGCAACGGCCGCATCACCGAGCCGCTGCTGCGCGACGGCGGCGAGCTGCGACCCGTCTCCTGGGAGCGCGCGCTGCAAGAGGCGGCCGTTGCGCTCTCGCGCGCGGGCGAGCACACCGGCGCGCTCGTCGGCGGACAGGCGACCAACGAGGAGGGCCTGCTGCTCGCGCGCCTGCTGCGCGAGGGACTCTCCAGCCCGCACGTCGACTCACGCGCCGCCGGCACGCTGGCGCTGTCCACCCACCGTGCGCTCAACGAGCCGCCGCTTCAGGCGACGGTCTCAGACCTCGAGTTCGCAAACGCCGTGCTCGTGCTGGCCGCCGACCCGATCGTCGACGCGCCGATCCTCGACCTGCGCCTGCGAAAGGGCGCGCGCCGCCACGGGCTGAAGATCGTGCACGCCGACGCCGACGAGCTGCTCGCGCGCGGCGAGCAGCTCGCGGGCGAGCTGAGGGCCCACGGCGAGGAAATCGTCGTGCTCTGGCACGAGCGTCTCGGCGCCGGCGCCGAGGGTCAGGCGGCGGTCGATGCGCTGCTCTTGCTGGCGGACACGCTGTCGCTGGCCGACACCGCCGGCGCCGGTCTGCTGGAAATCCCGGCGGGCGCCAACGGCCGCGGCCTGCGCGAGGCGGGCGTGCTGCCCAATGCCGGACCTGGCCTGAGCGAGCCCGCCCGCGAGCAGTTCGGCCGCGACGCTCGGGCGATCGCGCAGGGGCTTGCCGACGGCGAGCTGAGCGCGCTGGTGCTGCTGCAATCGGACCCGCTCGGCGAGCTCCCCGAGCCCGAGCTGTGGCGGCGTGCGCTGGAGCGCGCCACGACGGTGGTCGCCTACGCGAGCTCGCTCAGCGAGGACCTGCTCGCGCACGCAGACGTGGTCTTCCCGGCACAGGCCTACGCCGAGAAGGAGGGCACGGTCGTGCATCCCGACGGGCGCATCCAGCGCCTGCGTCCAGCGGTCGCGCAGCCGGGCAACACGCGCGCGCAGTGGCGCGTGCTGGTCGAGCTCGCACACGCGGTGGGCCTGGATCTCGAGTGCGCCCACGGCGCTCTCGGCTTCCCAGCAGCTGTTCGACGCCGTTTCCTTCTACGCCGGCCTGACGCTTGATGAGATCGGCGGCAAAGGCGTCCGCTGGCAGGACCGCGAAGCGGTCGGCTCCTACGCGATCGGCCAGACCGCATGACGCTCGCGCTCGTCGGCTACTACGAAGAATGGTGGATCCAGGTGCTCAAGGCGATCGTGATATTCGCGGTCGCGCTGCAGCTCGTGCCGGTCGTGCTGCTCGCCGAGCGCAAGCTGCTCGGCCGCTTCCAGGGCCGCTATGGCCCAAACCGCGTCGGCCCCTATGGCGCGCTTCAGCCGATGGCCGACATCCTCAAGCTGCTGACCAAGGAGCAGTTTCGCCCGACGACGTCTGTCGGCTTCCTGTTCGCGGCGGCGCCGATCATCTCGATCCTCACCGCGGTCGCGGCCTTCGCGATCATCCCCTTCGGCAACGTGCAGGACATCTTCGGCACGAAGGTCGGGCTGTACGGGATCGACGTCTCGATCGGCCCCCTGTACGTGTTCGCCTTCGGCGCGATCGCCTTCTACGGGATCATGCTCGGCGGCTGGTCGTCGGGGTCGAAGTACTCGTTCCTCGGCGCGATGCGCGGCGCCGCCCAGCTGATCTCCTACGAGGTCTCCCAGGCGCTGGCGCTCGTCGGCGTGATCATCACCGCCCAGACGCTCTCGCTGACGGCGATCGTCCACGCGCAGGATGGCATGTGGTTCTTCGTGCCGCAGTTCGTCGGCTTTCTGATCTTCCTCGTCGCGGGGTTCGCCGAGACCAACCGCGCGCCGTTTGACCTCACCGAGGCCGACGCCGAGCTCGTCGGCGGCTACAACACCGAGTTCGGCGGGGGTCCCTTCGCCTCCTACTACTTCGCCGAGTACCTCAACGTGCTCGTCGTGGCCGGCATCACGACCACCGTCTTCCTCGGCGGCTGGCTGATGCCGTTCGGCATCCACCCGCCGGGCTGGGTGGATCCGTTCGTGGTGCTGTTCAAGATGGCGATCGTCACGTTCCTGTTCATCTGGATCCGCGCGACGCTGCCGCGCCTTCGCTACGACCAGCTGATGAGCTTCGGCTGGAAGGTGCTGCTGCCGCTGGCGACGCTCAACGCGCTCGTGACGGCCGTGCTCGTGGTGGTGACGCACTGATGTGGGATCCCGGCAAGGACGTCGTCGAGGTCCACCGCAGTCCGGCGCCCGGCAAGGGCCGCGACGGCTGGCGCATCTTCCGCGAGACCGCGCGCGGGCTGAAGACGACGATGGCGCGCGTCTTCGAAGGACCCTCGACGATCCAGTACCCCGAGGAGAAGGTGCCCGTATACCCGCGCTTTCGCGGGCGCCACAAGCTTCACCGCTTCGAGGACACCGGCCTTGAGAAGTGCGTCGGCTGCTCGCTGTGCGCGGCGGCCTGCCCGGCGGACTGCATCCGCGTCGTGGCCGCCGAGAACACGCCCGAGCACCGCGTGTCGGCCGGCGAGCGCTATGCGGCGGTGTATGAGATCAACCTGTCGCGCTGCATCTTCTGTGGCTACTGCGAGGTCGCGTGCCCGTTTGACGCGATCACGATGGGCCACGACTACGAGCTCTCAGACTACGACCGCTCCGATCTGATCTTCACGAAGGAGATGCTGCTCGCCGAGCCGCTGGAGCGCACCCCGCTGCGAAACGAGGGCGAGTAGGAGATGAGCTCGGTGTTCTTCTTCCTCGCCGCGCTGGGCGCGATCACGGGCGCGTTCGGCGTCGTGCTGCTGCGCGATCCCTTCTACAGCGTGCTCGCGCTCGTCGTGCACCTCATCTGCCTGGCGGTGCTGTTCCTGCTGCTGCGCGCCGAATTCGTCGCTGCCGTGCAGGTCGTCGTCTACGCCGGCGCGGTGATGGTGCTCTACGTGTTCGTCGTCGCCTACGTGGGCGACCGCGGCCAGTCGCTGGGCGAGCAGCTGCGCGGGAGGGGCGCGTCGGGCTCGAGCATGCGCCTCGCGGCGACGCTGCTCGGCGGAGCGCTCGTCGTGGAGCTGCTGATCGCGCTGCTTGGAACCGGCCTTCAGGCCGTGGACACCGACGGTGCCCCCTATGCCCCGGGCCCACGCGCCTATGGCACGCCCGCCTACATCGGCAACCTGCTGCTGACGCGCTTTCTGCTCGTCTTCGAGGGTGCGTCGTTTCTGCTGTTGATCGCGGCTGTCGGCGCGGTCGTGCTCGCCCGCCGTCGGCGCGGAATCCCCGAGGAGGAAGAGGAGGAGAGCCCGATCACGCCGCTTGACCTCGCGCAGCCCCCGGGTACGGGCACGATGGTCGAGGGCGTCGGCGGGCGCATGGGCGCACGCGCGGGCGACGGCGAGAGCGAGAGCGGCGGCGCGCAGCCTTCAGAGCCGAGCCTGCCGGTCGGCGCGAGGCAGCCCTGATGACGATCGGCTGGTACCTCGCCGTGTCGGCGATCGTCTTCTCCTTGGGCGCGGTCGGCGTGATCGTGCGCCGCAACCCGCTTGTCGTGCTGCTGTGCCTGGAGCTGATGCTCAACGGCGCGAACCTCGCACTGGTCGCATTCGCGCGCATGTGGGGCAACGGCGACGGCCAGGTGCTGGCGCTCGTCGTGATGACCGTGGCCGCGTGTGAGGTGTGCATCGGGCTGGGCATGATCGTCGCGATCCACCGGCGCAGCCTGCCGATCGACGTCGACGAGCTGCGGGAGCTGCAGGGATGACGACGACCTACGCGTGGCTGACGCTGGCCTTTCCGCTGGCGGGCGCGCTGACGATCGCCGCGGGCTTTCGCACGCTTCCGGGGCGCGCCGCCGGCTGGATAGGAACGGTCGCCATCGGGCTCTCGTTCGCGGCGGCGCTCGCGACGCTGTTCTCGCTGCAGGCCCACGCGCCCGGCGACCGCGAGCTCGTGTCCTCGCTGTGGAACTACGCCAGCACGGTCGGCATCGACGCGCAGGTGTCGATCCTCGTCGACCCGCTGTCGGTCTACATGATGCTCGTCGTCACCGGCATATCGACGCTGATCCACCTGTATGCGGTCTCCTACATGAAAGAAGACCGCGGCTTCGCGCGCTTCTTCTCCTATCTGAACTTCTTCGTCTTCTCGATGCTGCTGCTCGTGCTCGCGAGCAACTTCCTGCTGCTGATCGTCGGCTGGGCGTTCGTCGGCGCGGCGTCCTACCTGCTGATCTCCTACTGGTACCGGCGCACGACCGCCACCAAGGCGGGGATCAAGGCGTTCGTGATCAACGTCGTCGGGGACGTCGGCCTCGTGCTCGGCACGTACTTCATCCTCAAGCACACCGGCACGCTGGACTTCCTGAAGACCTTCCACGCGGCCGAAAACGGCGCCTTCGGCGGATCGCCCGGCCACGCGACCGGCGACGGCGACCTCACCGCCGGCTGCCTGCTGCTGCTCGTGGGCGCGTTCGCGAAGTCCGCGCAGATCCCGCTGCACACCTGGCTGCCCGACGCGATGGAGGGCCCCACGCCGGTCAGCGCGCTGATCCACGCCGCGACGATGGTGACCGCCGGCGTCTATTTGATCGCGCGCATGCACACGCTGTTCGAACTCGCGCCCGCCGCCCAGGACGTGGGCGCGGTGGTGGGCGCCTGCACGCTGGTGATCGCCGGCACGATCGCCCTGGCCCAGACCGACGTCAAGCGCGTGATCGCCTACTCGACGATGTCTCAGATCGGCTACATGATCATGGGCGTCTCGGTGGGCGCGTACGCCGCGGGACTGTTCCACCTGATGACCCACGCCTTCTTCAAGGCGCTGCTGTTCATGGGCGCCGGCTCGCTGATCGGCGCGATGGCCGGCGAGCAGTCGCTGGACAAGATGGGCGGCTTTCGCAAGGCGATGCCGTTCACCTACGGCTGCTTCCTGATCGGCGGCCTGGCGCTGTCTGGCATCCCGCCCTTCTCGGGCTTCTTCTCAAAGGACGAGATCCTGCTGTTCACCGCCGAACGCGGCGGCTGGCACTGGGCGCTGTACGTGGCCGGCTACCTCGGCGCGTTCCTCACCGCGATCTACACGTTCCGCATGATCTTCCGCGCCTTCCACGGCGAGCCGGTGCCCGAGGCGCGCGAGCTGGAAGGCGGCCATCTGCACCACGCCGAGGTCCCGACCAACCCGGACACCGGCGAAGTCGAGGACACCGACGTCGGCTTCCCCGGCCCCTACCACGCGATCGCCGAGCGCTCGCGCGAAATGAAGATCGCGATGAGCGTGCTCGCCGTGGGCGCCGTGGGCGCCGGGCTCGTGCAGATCCCGAAAGTCGATTTCGTCATCGACGACTTCCTGCGCCCGAGTTTCGCCACCTCGCCGCTGTATGACCAGCGCTCCGAAACGGGTCTGGTCCTGTTGGGCTTCGCGCTCGGCACCGCGCTCGGACTGCTGGGGATCGCGCTCGCCTGGCGCATCTGGGTGCTCAGACCGGGCACATCGGCCGCGATCCGCGCACGCTTCGGCGCGCTGTATGAGCTGTTCGTCAACAAGTGGTACTTCGATGAGCTGATCGATGCGCTGATCGTCCGCCCGGTGGCCGCCTTCGGGCGCTTCGCGCAGGGCACGATCGAGCGCGTGTTCGTTCAGGACACGCTCGTCGGCGGCAGCACCGGCGTCGTGCGCGCCGGCTCTGCCGCGGTGCGCGCCGTGCAGAGCGGCTTCGTGCGCTACTACGCCGCGCTGCTCGTGCTCGGCGTCACCGCTGTCGGCCTCTACTTCCTGCTGCAGGCCTGATGCCGGCGCTGTCGATCCTCATCTGGCTGCCCGCCGTGTTCGGCCTGCTCGGCGCGCCGTTGGCCGCGCGCAGCTCGCGACTGCCGGGCGCGCTGGCGCTCGTGGGCACGCTGGGCGCGCTTGGCCTGGCGATCGGCTACATCGCCGACTACTCGCCGAACACCCACGGCCTGACGCACGTGACCGACGTCGTGTGGATCGCCGCGCTGGGGATCCACTACAAGCTCGGCGTCGACGGTCTGAACGTGTTCCTCGTCGGGCTGACAGCGCTGCTGTTCGCGGCCGCGACGATCGCCGCCAACCTGCGCACATGGGAGCGCCCGCAGCTGTTCTGGTTCTTCTTCATGCTCGCCGAGTCGGCGGTGCTCGGCGCGTTCCTCGCCCAGGACCTCGCGCTGTTCGTGGCGTTCTTCGACCTGATGCTGATCCCGTTCTACTTCTTGATCGGCGGCTGGGGATCTGAACCGGGACGCGTCAAAGCGACGCTCAAGCTCGTCATCTACACGCTCGTCGGCTCGCTGCTGATGCTCGCGGCGGCGGTCGCCACCGGCGTGCTCGCCGCCCAGCAGGACGGCGGACATCTGACGTTCGTGCTCTCAGAACTGCAGGCGAACCGCCTCGGCGGCGGCTCCCAGGACTGGATCTTCCTGTTCTTCGCCGCCGCCTTCCTCGTCAAGATGCCGGCCTTCCCGCTGCACGGCTGGATGCCCGAGGGCTACAAGGCGATGCCGATCGAGGTGCTGATGGTGTTCTCCGGCGTGCTCTCGAAGGTCGGCGCCTACGGCTTTCTGGCGATCGTGCTGCCGCTCTATCCCCACGCCTCGGCGCACTTTCAGACGCTCATGCTGCTGATCGGGCTCGCTGTCGATCATCTACGGCTCGGCGATGGCCTTCACGCAGACCGACGCGCGGCTGATCGTCGGGTACTCCTCGGTGGCCCAGCTCGGCTTCATCACGCTCGGCATCTTCGCGCTGAACTCGCAGGGCGCTCAGGGCGCGCTGCTGCAGATGGTCAACCACGGCCTCGTCGTCGCGCCGATCCTGTTCATCGTCGCCCTGCTGGCGGCGCGCAGCGGCGGCTCGGAGGATCTGCGCGACATGGGCGGGCTCGCCTTCCGCGCGCCGGTGCTCGCCGCGCTGTTCCTCGTCGTCGCGCTCGCGACGCTCGCGATGCCGGGCTCGGGCAACTTCGTCGGCGAGTTCCTGATCCTGCTCGGCGTGTTCAACACGAAGCTCGCGATCGCGATCATCGCCTTCAGCGGCGTCGTGATGGCCAGCGTGTACGCGCTGCGCCTCTACATCCGCTCGATGCACAACCGCGTCGGCGAGCACGCGCAGTCGCGCGAGATCAGCATTCGCGACGGCGCGGTGCTCGTGCCGCTCGTCGCCGTGATCGTGTTCATGGCGATATACCCGCAGCTCGCGCTGAAGCGAAGCGAAGGCTCGGTGAAGGCGGCCGTCGCGAGCGCGCACGCCGCAGCCAGCCCGGCAGCCCGCCGGCCGGCCGTCGTGTCCGCGCGCACGCCACGCGCTGCAGGCTCGTCGGCAGCGCTGCACGGGACGCCACGGTGACGCGCGAATCGAGCTCGCACCCATGACCGCGCTCCTCGCGACCGCCCACCTGAAAGGCCCGCACGTCGACTTCGCGGCGCTCTCGCCGCTGATCGCGCTGCTGGGCGGCGCGGTCGTCGTGCTGCTCGTCGGCCTGCTCGGCTCGCGCTGGGCTCGCTCGCAGCTCGTCCCCGCGCTCGCGCTCGTGGCGCTCGCGGCAGCGCGCGGGCCTGACGATCTGGCAGTGGAACGAAGAGAAGTCGATCGTCGCCGGCGCGCTGCGCATCGACCGCCTGTCGCTCGTGCTGAACCTCGTGCTGGTCGCCGGCGGCGCGTGCACCGTGCTGCTCGCCTGGCGCTCGCTGGCGGCGCGCGAAGCCGCGCACGGAGAGTGGCACGCGCTGCTGCTCACCTCGATCGGCGGCATGTCGCTGCTCGCGGCCGCGCAGAACACGGTCGCGCTGTTCCTCGGCCTCGAGCTCCTGTCGATCCCGCTGTACGTGCTCTGCGCGACCGAGATGCGCCGCGAGCACTCGCTGGAGTCGGGCCTGAAGTACCTGATCGTCGGGTCGGTCGGCTCGGCCACGCTGCTGTACGGGCTCGCGCTGATCTACGGCGCGACCGGCGCGACCGACTTCGGCGCAGATCGCAAGCGCGCTCTCCAGCGGCAGCCTGGCGACCGATCCGCTGACGCTCACCGGCATCGCGTCTGTGCGTCGTCGGGCTCTGCTTCAAGGCGTCGGTCGCGCCGTTTCACCAGTGGACGCCGGACGTCTACGAGGGCGCGCCGACGCCGGTGACCGCGTTCATGGCGGTCGCGACGAAGGTCGCCGCGCTCGGCGTGTTCCTGCGCTTCTTCGACGTCGCGCTGATCGAAGCGCACGCCAGCTGGGGTCCGGCGGTGGCGACGCTCGCGGCGATCACGATCATCGTCGGCAACGTCGGCGCGCTCGGGCAGTCCTCGCTGAAGCGCATGCTCGCCTACTCCTCGGTCGCGCAGGCCGGCTACATGCTCGCCGGCGTGGTCGTCGCCACGAGCCTCGGCGTGCAGGCGACGGTCTTCTACCTGGCGGTCTACCTGTTCATGAACATGGCGGCGTTCGCCGTGATCGTCGCGCGCGAGCGCGAAACCGAACTCGGCGACTCGATCGCCGCGATGCGCGGGATCGGCGCGCGAGCGCCCGCTGCTGGCCTGGCCGATGACGATCTCGATGCTCGCGCTGGCCGGCATCCCCGCGACCGCGGGCTTCATCGGCAAGTTCTATCTGATCGACGCCGCGGTCTCGGGCGGCTACACGTGGCTCGGCGTGGTGATCGTCGATCGGGTCGATGATCTCGCTCGGCTACTACCTGCCGGTGATCGCGGCGATGTGGATGCGCGAATCGCCGCGGCTCCGCGCCGGCGCGCGCCGCAGCGCCGCCGGCGGCCCGCCGGCGCCGGCGGGGCGCTGCCGGCGCTCGCGGGCGGCTCGCCCGAGCTCGACGACGCGCAGAGGCGCCGGCCGCGCGCGCGCGCCAGCCGGAGGTGGCTGTTCGTCGCGGTCCTCGCGCGGCGCCGCGACGATCTTCTTCGGGATCATCCCGCAGCCGCTGTTCGACCTCGTGCACGCACGCCGGCAGCGCGCTCGGGCTGCTCTGATCGCGCAGCGGCCTGACAGCCGCGCCCGGAGCGCCTCGGCGGCCGCTTCGGCCTCGCGTCGAGCTGGCGCTCGACGAGGTCCAGCCCGGCGTCCCAGAAGCCGGGGTCGGAGAGGTCGACGCCGACGATCTGCCCGAGCTCCTCGGGGCTTTTGCGAGCCGCCGGCGGCGAGCAGCTCCAGGTAGGCGGGGACCATCTCCTGTCCCAGCTGCTCATAGCGCTCATAGACCGACAGCGCGAGCAGCTGCCCGTAGGCGTAGGCGTAGACGTAGCCGGGGCTGCCGATGAAGTGGGGTATGTAGGACCACCAGGAGCGATAGCCCTCGGTCACCTCCACCGAGTCGCCGAGCATCTCGCTCTGGCTCTCGGCCCACAGCTCGCCGAAGCGCTCCACCGACAGCTCGCCCTGCTCGCGGCGAGTCGTGTGCACGAGATCCTCGAAGCGGTTCATCGCGACCTGGCGAAACACGGTCGCGATCGTGTCCTCGAGGTTCTCGGCCAGCAGCGCCAGGCGCGAGGCCGGCGCGGAGTCCTCCTCCAGCAGCCGCCCGAAGACGATCGTCTCGCCGAACACCGAGGCCGTCTCGGCGAGCGTGAGCGGCGTGTGCTGGTGGATAGATCCCCTGACCGGCGGCGAGCGCGAAGTGGACGCCGTGGCCGAGCTCGTGCGCGAGCGTCAGCACGTCGCGCCGCCGCGCGGTGTAGTTGAGCAGCACGTAGGGGAACACCGATGGCGTCGCCGAGGCGCAGAAGGCGCCGCCGCGCTTTGGCCGGGCGCACGGGCGCGTCGATGTGGCGCTCGTCGAAGAAGCGTTTGGCCAGCACGCCGAGCTCCGGGGAGAACGACGAGTAGCAGTCGAGCACGATCTCGCGCGCCTGCGCGAACGGGAACGTGACCTCGTCCTCGCTGACCGACGCCATGCGGTCGTAGTCGGCGAGCTGGTCCACGCCGAGCAGCTTGGCCTTCAGCCGATACCAGCGGCGCGCGATCTCATAGCGCCCGCGCACGGCCTCGATCGAGCGCCTGCACCGACTCGTCGCTGGCCTCGTTGGAGAGGTTGCGCGCCGCCAGCCAGTGCGGGTAGCGGCGCAGCCGGTCGTCGGTCATCTTGTCCGCGAGCAACGTGTTGAACAGGAACGCGCGCGTGCGCAGGCCCGGCGCGAGCGCCGCGGTGACGGCCTCGGCGGTGGTGCGCCGCAGCTCGCGGTCTGGAAGCGACAGGCGGCTCAGCGCGACATCGCAGGCTCGACCGTCGTCACCCGGCGGTCTGCACCTGGATCGGCGGTCGTCAGCTCCTCGAACAGGCGCGTCCAGGCGCTCGCGCCGGTCAGCGACTTCTCGGCGAGGATCTTCTCCTCGGGCTCTGACAGCAGGTGGTCGCGGTAACGGCGCACGTTGCGCAGGTGGTGAGCGCAGAAGTCCAGGCCGTCGCCCGCCAGCAGCTCCTCGGCGCGCTCCTCGCGACAGCGCCGCCCACTCCAGCTCGAAGAACAGCAGCGTCGTCTGGATCGCGGTCTCCTGCTCCTGAGCCTTTTGCAGCAGCGCGCCGTTGGCCGGGTCGACGGTGTCCACGGAGAAGCTCAGTGCGGCGTAGTACCCGGCGCGCCCGACCAGCTCCTGGATCTCGGCGAGCTCGAGCATCGCGGCTCGCGAGGCCCTGGCTGTCCAGCTCGTCGAGCTTGCCCGCGTAGCGCTCGGCGAACGCCTGTGCGCGCGCGAGCGCGTCCTCCAGGCGGCGCTGCGACGCCGTCGCGCCCCTCGCCGTCGACCAGCGGCTCGAGGTCCCAGCCGGTCTGCAGGAGCTCGGGGTCGCTCAGCTCGGGGGTGCCGGTGACCGCCATCGCGTCGCAGCTTAGCTTCAGGGCGCGCCCCCTGCGCAACCGCGCGGGCGCTACTCGCTGGCGAGCGCCTGCAACAGGTCCAGCCGCGCGGCGCGACGCGCCGGCAGCTGGGCCGCGAGCAGACCGGCGAGCGCCGCCACCACCAGCAGCACGAGCAGCGTGCCGACCGGGATCGAGGTCACATAGCCAGAGCCCGACAGAGCGAGCGCGACGACGAGCAGCGCACCGACGAGCCCGATGACCAGGCCGAACACGCCGCCGATCAATGCCGTGATCACCGACTCATAGCGGATCATCTGGCGGATCTGCCGGCGCGAGGTGCCGATCGCGCGCATCATGCCCAGCTCGCGCGTGCGCTCGTAGATCGAGAGGATCAGCGTGTTGACGATCCCGAACAGCGACACGATCACCGACAGCGCGAGCAGCACGTAGATCAGCGTCAGCAGCGAGTTGATCTGTTCGGACTGTTCCTTTGTGAACTGGGCAGCGGTGCGTGAGCGCGCCTGGGGGAACTCGCTGCTCAGCACGCGATCCACGGAGGCCTGGACCTGCGGGCCGTCGACGCCGGGTGCGTACTTGACGAACGCCACGCCGTCTTCGCGCTGCCCGAATGCCGTGCGCGCCAGCTGCAGGCCGATCGTCAGGTCGGCGAGCAGCCGCGCGTTGTCCTTGGCGATGCCCGTGATCGTCAGCGTCACGACCTTGTCGGCCGGCGTCTGCACCGCGAGGCGCTGGCCGACGTGCAGGTGGTGGGCGCTCGCGAAGCTCTTGTTGGCGATCGTCCCGAGGCCTTGCAGCGTGCGCAGCGACGCGTTCGAGCCGTGTTCCCATTCGACGTTGTAGACCTGCGCGAACGAGGCCGGCTGCACCGCCGTGATCCCCGCCTGGTTGGAGATCTTCGGAGCGCCCGCCTTTGAGAGGTCGCGCACGCGGCCGAGCGTGAAGGCCACCGGCGTGACGCTCGCGACGCCCTTGACCTGCGCGACCGCCGGGGCGACCGTCGCCGGGATCCCCTGCTGGTTGTTGTTGCTCCCCTGCGAGTTCTCGATGATCAGGTCTCCGGCGAACGAGCGCGCGACGGACTGGTTGATCGTCGCCTTGGTGCCGGCCGCGAGGATCGAGATGAAGGCGACCAGCGCGAGCCCGACGGTCAGCGCGAGGGCGGTCACGAGCGTGCGCCCGGGCTGGCGCACGGCGTTCTCGCGCGCCAGCCGTCCGGTGATGCCGCGCCAGCTGACGAGCAGACCGATCGCCTGGCCGAGCGCCGGGATCAGCCGGTAGTGGGGTGGGCGATCACCGCGCCGCACGCGCGCCCACAGGCGAGCGAGGCGGATGCCCCACGCGACGAGCAGAACCGGCAGCAGCGCGTGGCTTCCGGTGACCACGTCGATCGCGACGACCACGACCACGCTCGCCACGAAGCGCCCGATCAGCACCCGTTTGGACGGCACCGGGCGCGGCGGGATGCCGACCCCCTCGCGCATGGCGGCCAGCGGCGGGATGCGCGTGGCGCGAACCGCCGGCACGAGGCCGGCGATCACCGTGACGACGGTCCCGGCGAGCAGCGAGACGATGATCGTGCGTGCCTCGAGCACGGTGCCGCTGTCGGGCAGGTCGGCGCCGAATGCCTTGAACAGCTGATCGAGCGCCGGCGCGAGCGCGAGGCCGAGCAGCAGCCCGAGCACCGACCCGACGAGGCCGAGCATGCAGCCCTTCGGCGACGACCGCGCGCATGATCTGCCCGCGCGAGGCGCCCAGCGTGCGCAGCAGACCGAACTCGCGCGTGCGCTGGGCGACGGTGATCGAGAACGTGTTGAAGATGATGAACGCGCCGACGAACAGCGCGACGTAGGCGAACACCAGCAGGAACGTGCGCAGGAAGCCGAGGTCTGATTCGAGGTCTGAGGTCTGCTTGGCGGCTTCTTCTGTGCCGGTGCGCACCGCCAGCGTGCGCGGCAGCGCGGCGCGCAGGCGAGCGCGCAGCTGCTCGGGCGTCACGCCGGCCTGGGCGGCCACGTCGATGTGGTCGTAGTGGCCGGTCTCGCCGACCACCCGCTGAGCCTCGGCGGAGGTGAGGATCGCGGTGCTCGAGCCGCCGACGGACTGCCCGCCGCCGAACTTCGCGATGCCGACGATCTGATAGCGCTTGACCGGCGCAGAGCCGGCGATCTCGATCTGCTGGCCGATCTTGAGGTTCTTGCGTTCTGCGGTCGCTTCGTCGATGGTCACCTCGTCGGCGTTGGCCGGGAAGCGGCCCTTGGCGATCGTGAAGGACTCAAAGGGCGCCGGCACCTCGCCGACGACGAACGCCGGCGCGTGCCCGCCCGAGAGGCGCTTGCCGTGCAGGTCCAGGAACGTCGCCTGGCTGAAGATGCCGCCGGCGGCCTTGGCCACGCCCGGCACGGCGCGAACCTGCGCGAGCGTGGCTTCGCTGATCGGCGAGGTTTCCGCGCGCGTTTCGCGTCCGAGCGTTTCCGCCGGGCTGACGACGACGTCGTGGCCCTTGTTGGCGGTCGTGAAGATCCCGGCGAAGGAGTGGTTGATCGTGTCGGTGAGGATGTACGTGCCGGCCATCAGCGCCACGCCGAGCGCGATCGCGATCGCCGTGAGCAGCACACGCAGCTTGCGCTGCATGAAGCCGCGGAGCACGAGCGCTGTCATCAGCCCACCGACTTCATGAGGTCGAGCGCCTGCTCGGCCGTCTGCGCCTCCCCGTCGTGGACGATCTGGCCATCGGCCAGCACCACGAGCCGATCGGCGTAGGAGGCCGCGTGGGCGTCGTGGGTGACCATCACGACGGTCTGCCCGAAGTCGTCGACGGCGTGACGCAGCAGGTCGAGGACGTCGTTTGACGCCTTGGAGTCGAGGTTGCCGGTCGGCTCGTCGGCGAACACGACCGCCGGCTGGGACACGAGCGCGCGCGCGACCGCGACGCGCTGCTGCTGGCCGCCGGACATCTCGGCGGGCCGGTGCGAGAGCCGGTCGCCGATCCCGATCGTGGCGATGAGCTTGTCGAACCACTCCCGGTCGACGTCGCGCCCGGCGATCGACAGCGGCAGCAGGATGTTCTCTTCGGCGCTCAGCACCGGCAGCAGGTTGAACGTCTGAAAGATGAAGCCGATGCGATCGCGCCGCAGCTGGGTCAGCGCGCGATCGTCGAGCTGCAGACAGCTCCACCCCCGCGACGCGGACCGAGCCCGACGTCGGGCGGTCCAAGCCGGCGAGCATGTGCATGAGCGTCGACTTGCCAGAGCCGGACGGGCCCATGATCGCCGCGTAGCGACCCGTCGCAAAGCTCACGCTGACGTCCTTCAGCGCATCGACGGCGGCCTCGCCCTCGCCGTAGCGACGGCTCAGATCTTCGGCTTCGACGATGTTCTGAAGGCCGTTCTCGGCGCCCGAGAGCTCCACTCGCGATCGAGTCTAATGACTACCGAGATCCGCCGGGACACGCCGTAGCATCGTGCGCCCGCATGCACGAAACGACGCCCAGCGTGTTCCTGATCGCCCGCCCCTCGATCGACTTCGAGGGGATGCGCGGCTACCTCACCGACGTGGGTGGCGAGTCGTGGCTGGATGGCCGCCTCGAGGAGGTCGGCGGCGACGCCGGCGCGGTCAACGCCGGCGAACTGCTGCTCGAGTTCGGTGGTCGCGCGTGCTATCGCAGCTGGGAGCCGGGGCTGAACCCCAACGTGACGAAGATCCGAACCGATCGCCAGCAGTACTTCGCCAACATCCTGCGCTCCGGACACGGCAGCGTGCTCGAGCACGCCAGCTACTCGTTTGCGCTGCGCAACGTTTCAAGAACGTTCACACACGAGATAGTTAGGCATCGCGCCGGCTCGGCCTTCAGCCAGGAGAGCCTGCGCTACGTGCGCCTCACCGACATCGGCTTCCGCGTGCCGCCTGCCCTGGAGCCCGTGCGCGACCAGGTGCTCTCGATCGTCGAGCAGCTCGAGGAGTTCCAGGTCAGCGCCGCGGCCGAGCTCGGGATCGATCAGGAGGGCGTGCCCTTCCATGTCAAGAAGGAGGTCACGTCGGCGCTTCGTCGCCTAGCGCCGATCGGGCTTTCCACCGACATCATCTGGAGCGCCAACGTGCGCACGCTTCGCCACGTGATCGAGATGCGCACCGCCGACGGAGCCGAGGAGGAGCTTCGGCTGGTGTTCGACACGATCGCGCGGCTCATGCAGGCCGAGGCGCCGAACCTCTTTCAGGACTTCGCGCGCGCCAGACGACGGCAGCTGGACGCCCGCGCACCACAAGGTCTAGCGAGCCGAATGATTAGTGCGCCGGCAGCCGCAGGCGATGCGAGCGCGCGATCTGCTCGGCCATCTGCTCGTCGACGCCGACCTGCTCGGCGATCGTGCGCCAGCCCGAGACCACATCGCTGACCTCCGCGAGGATCGCCTCGGCGCGCCCGCGCTTCAGGCCGGCCACGGCTGCGACCGCGCGCAGGTCGGCGACGCTGAAGCCATCGCGCTTGCCGTTGAGCGACATCTGGTGGCTTTCCAGCCAGACGTTGCCGGGCTGCCACGCCCAGACCAGGTCGTAGGCCGGGGCCAGCGACCACGTGCCACCGCGATCCATGACGAAGGCGACGTTCTTGACGTGGTCGTCCTGGTTGCGCGCGACGACGTTGAAGACCATCCGCCGAAACTGCTGCTCGACGACGGGCGTAGAGAGCCCCAGCCGACGGATGAGCAGCATCAGCTGCTCGTAGCTGTAGGTGCCCGGCTCGTTGTAGCTGACGTGCTCGAGCGCGCCGACGGTCTGCACGTGCAGCTTGCCGCCGCCGTCGGGCCGATCAAAACGGCGCGTCATGAAGTGCCGGCGGCCGTGCTCTTCCAGCAGGCGGCACTCGGTCATCTCGATGCCGGCGGCGCTCGCCATCTTCCAGTACGCGTACTCCACCACGCACCAGCCCTGTGGGTCGGTCAGCCCGTGGTCCCCCGCGCGCGCGACGCCGTCGAACTTCAGCAGCCAATGCGCAAAGCCGTGGTCCACCTCGACCTGCCCGGAGCGAACCTGGCCGGTCGCCTCGTTGAAGGCGATCAGCGCCTTCGGGCGCGCCCCGCCCGCCGAGCTGCCGACGGCGAGGATCGCCTTCATCGCCTCCTCGTCGGGGTTTCGGCTCAGCTCGGTGACGAACTCGGCGCGTTTGGCGAGCACCTCGCTGGCCAGGCGGACGAGCGCGTCGACCTGCAGGTCGTCATTTGCGGAGACGGTTGGCTCGTGGGCCGGCTGGAACTCCAGCGCGCCCATGCCGCGGGTACCGACGTAGCACAGCCGCTGAACCACGTCAAAGCTCGACTCGTCGCGCCCCTGAGAGGCCAGCCAGGCATTGACCAGCGCCGTGCCCCAGCGATCGGGCAGCGAATCTGCCAGCAGCCCCGGGAGACCGCTGAAGGCGTCCTGTGGCAGGCCGGGGAATCGGTAGGGCTCGGGGCGCAACGGCATCTTGACGGGCGCCACCTCGATGCGGCTGCGCAAGAAGGCCGGGTCGTACTGAAACGTGGCGTAGCGGGCCCCTGCCTCGATCGAGACGGCGGCGATTCGCGTCCCCCACAGCGTCACCGCTGCGACGGTCATGCGCCGGCGCCTCATCGCCCCAGGTCCATGGCTCGTCGGGCGGCGCGGCACGCACACCCCCTCGACGGCCGCGAGCGCGCCGTCTGGTCTTGCGCTGCTCGCGCTGCAGCTGGGCGATCGGCAGGTCGACCGACTCGGGTATCGCGGCATCGAGCGCGCCGAGCAGCCCCAGCGTTCGCAGCAGCCGGATCATCGAGGTCATCTGAACCGAGTCGCCGCGCTCGGCGCGCTGCACGGTCGCCTGGCCGATCCCCGCGACGGCGGCCGTCTCGGCCTGGGTCCAGTTGCGCTGCAGGCGATTGCGCTCCAGCCTGCGGCCGAGCTCCTCGAGAACGGCCGCGTCGGTCATAAGCTCGTCAAGATGCATCATATTTGATGTATTATAGCTAATTTGGCGATAGTCAATCATATCTGATGGACTATAGCAGAACGGATGCTCTACTCAAAGCATCGATAATGATTGCCAATCGACGAATCTCTATCGATAATCCATCAATACTGATGCCCCAGACCAGCCACGCCTGAGCGCCGCACGATCGAGCGTGCTCAGCCCACGCCCACCCGACGCTCGCGCGTCGCGCGCGGACGCTCCTGCATGATCCTGTCGGCTATGCGGTATTCGACGGCCTGCGCCGGCGTCATGAAGTTGTCGCGCTCCATGTCTGAGTGCACGCGCTCGCGCTCCTGGCCGGTGTGCTCGCTGAGGATCTCCTCGAGGCGATCGCGCAGCGCCAGCGCCTCGCGCGCGTGGATCTCGACGTCTGTCGACTGACCCTGAAAGCCGCCGCTCGGCTGGTGGATGAGCACGCGCCCGTTGGGCAGGATCGCGCGCTTCTCGGCCGCGCCGCCGGCGAGGATGATCGCGCCCATCGACATCGCGATGCCGCAGCAGACGGTCTGCACGTCGGGGGCGATGTACTGCATCGTGTCGTAGATCGCCAGGCCCGAGTAGACCTGGCCGCCGGGGCAGTTGATGTACAGCGAGATGTCCTTGTCGGGGTCGACGGCCTCCAGGTGCAGCAGCTGGGCCACGACGAGGTTCGCGACCTGATCGTCGATCTCGCTGCCGAGGAACACGACGCGGTCGTTGAGCAGGCGGCTGTAGATGTCAAACGAGCGCTCGCCGCGCGCGCTCTGCTCGACGACCATCGGGACGAGGGGCATTGGTCACTCCGATCTATTCGCTAAAGTGCAACCAAGTGGTTGCGATAGCAGCCTAGCATTTATGCAACCGTCCAGTTGCGGATTGCGTCGGAGAGGAGCCAGAGGTGATCGAGCAAGCCGTCAGACGAGAGACCTTCCTTCCGGTGCCTCGTGAGGTCGCCTGGAGAGCACTGAGCGACGCCGACGGGCCTGCGCAGCTGGCTCGCGGACGAGGTCGAGTTGGAGATCCGCGCGGGCGAGGAAGGCCGGCTGCGCTGGCACAGCGGAGCGGAGCGCCTGGCGCTCGTCGAGGAGGTATGCGAGCACGAGCGCGTCGTGCTTCGCTGGCGCGAGCCCGACGGCGAGGCCTCGCTGGTCGAGCTGACCCTCTATGACGCCCCCGGCGGCACGCAGCTCGTCGTCGTCGAGCTGCCGCTCCCGACGCTGCGAGCGATCGCCACGACCCTCGAGCTCGACAGCCGCGGCGCTCGCGGACCGCAGATGGCGGCGGCGCTGGCGTGAGCACCAAGCGCCGGCCAGACGCCGACGAGCACGAGGCCGCCGTCGGAGCGGTGTTCGGTGCGCTCGCAGACCCCACCCGACGCCACGTCGTGCAGATGCTCTCCGAACAGCTCCACCGTGACCGCCATCCGCGCTGGCGGCACAGCTGCCGATCTCACGCCAGGCGATCGCCAAGCATCTGAGCGCGTTGGCCTCCGCGGGTCTCGTGAGCGCGACGCACGAGGGACGCGAGACGCAGTACCGACTCACCCCGGCGCCGATGGGCGAGGCCATAGGCTGGCTGGCGATCGCCGGCGCACAGTGGGACGAGCGGCTGGGCAAGCTGCGCGAGACCTTGACCGCGGCGCCGAGCTGAGAGCCGAGCGGTTCAGGCGTCCATGCGCGCGGTGCGCCATGCGCCGAGGGCGAGGAACACCGCCAGCCAGGCGGCGAGCACGACGAGCGCCGTACCCTCAGACATCGTCACGACGGCTCCGCGCGCGCCTGTCCTCGACGTGCACCGGGCTGAAATGGACGAGCGCCTGGCTGAGCAGGCCCTCGCGCGAGCTGCCAAGCGAGCTGATCTCGACGATCAGCGGGCTGGCGACCAGCTGCCAGCCGATCAACGCTGCGATCGACGCGGGCTTCGAGGTGGTCAGCGAGGCGAAGCCGACGGCGACCACGCACACGCACGCCGGTGGCCAGCAGCGCAAAGCCCAACCCGTTGAGCACGAGCGCGCCGCCGGGCGTCGGAAGGTTCGAGGCGAACACGATAGCTGCCCGCCAGCAGCACGAGAAGCCCGCAGGACCACGGCTCCAGCAGACCGCAAGAGCGGCCGGCACGCGAGACGCGAACAACGCCAGACGCGAGCGACCGGTCACGACGAGGTCGCGAAAGACGCCCGCCGACGCATCGCCGGTGCCGGCCTCGACGCCGATCAGTATCGCGGCCAGCGGGCCGAAGAACAGCGCGAGCACGCGCAGGCCGTCGCCGAATGCGCTCGCTCCGCCAGCCGGCTTCATATCGCAGCGGGCTTGAAGAATGCTGGATCGCCTTGACGGCAAAGAACACGACGATCGGCGCCACGGCCAGCACCAGCGCCCAGATCAGCGTGCTGCGCTTCTTGCGCACCTTGAGGAAATCGGCGTTGAACATCGCGCGGCGACTGCGCTCATGCGCGCACCTCCTTCGCAGCCGTGGACGCATCGGCGCGTCGTCCAGACGCGCGGTGATCTCGAGGAATCGCTGCTCGAGGCTGTGGCGGACCGGCTCCAGGCGCAGGACGCCCACGCCGGCGTGCACGAGCGCCGCATTCAGCGCAGCGGCGGTCTCCGGGCCGCCGGTCAGCAGCACTCGGATCCCTCGTCGCGGCGGTGGGCCTCCAGCACGAGCTCGCTGCGCCCAAGCGCCTCGAGCGCACGGCTCGGCGTCGTCCACGCCGACGATCAGCTCGCTGCGAGCGCCTCGCCGCCGCGCGAGATCTCCTCGATCGGGCCCTGGGTGACGATCCTGCCGCGGTCGACGATCGCGGCGGCGTCACAGATCCTTTCCACCTCGTCGAGCAGATGGGAGGAGATGAACACCGTGCGGCCCTCCTGCTCGACCATCGCGCGGATCATCTCGCGGAACTCCTGGATTCCTCCGGGGTCAAGGCCGTTGGTCGGCTCGTCGAGGATCAGCAGCTGCGGGTCGGCCAGCAGGCAGCGCGCCACGCCGAGGCGCTGGCGCATGCCCAGCGAGTACTTCTTGACCCGCTCGTCGGCCCGTTCTGCAAGGCCAACCCGCTCAAGCGCCGGGCCGATTCGCGCGAATGCCTGCTCATCGCGCACCGCCGCGACGATGCGCAGGTTCTCGCGGCCGAGAGGTGTGCGTGAAAGCGCGGCTCCTCCACGATCGCGCCGACGCGCGCGAGCGCCTGCGCCCGCTGGGCGGGCACGGGATAGCCCAGCAGCGTCATGCTGCCGGCGCACGCGCGCGTGAGGCCGAGCAGCGTGCGGATCATCGTCGTCTTGCCGGCGCCGTTGGGCCCGAGGAAGCCGAACGCGCTGCCGCGCGGCACCCGCAGATCGACGTCGTCGATCGCGGCACGCTGCCCGAAGCGCTTGGTCAGGCCGCTGGTCTCGATCGCCGCCTCGGGGCTCACGGCAGAGACGCTGGGAGAGGCGGTGAGAGTTGGATCCGGCTGTGTAGGTGACATGCCACCAGCGTGACGAATGAGAGGTCAGGCCGCAATCGGGGATTGCCCCTAGGTGTCCACACGAAGGACCCCAGGTCGCGGAGCCGCTACGCGTCCGCGCAGCGTGGGCGGCGCGCCCGTGCGGCGCTCAGGGCCCATCGAGGCTGACCAGCCGGCGCTGCACCGCCCAGCGACTCAGCTCGTGGCGACTGGAGAGCTGCAGCTTTCGCAGGACCGCCGAAACGTGGGTCTCGACGGTCTTGACCGAGATCCCCAGACTGTGGGCGATCTCCTTGTACATGTAGCCCCGCGCGATGTGGCGCAGGACCTCACGCTCGCGCGGGGTCAGCTGGTCGAGCTCTGAGTGATCGCTCGCCACAGCGTCGCCGGCGAAGGCGTCGAGCACGAAGCCCGCCAGGCGCGGCGAGAACACGGCGTCACCGTCGGCCACACGGCGAACCGCGTCGGCCAGCTCGGCGCCCGAGATCGTCTTGGTCACGTAGCCGCGGGCGCCGGCTCTGATCACCGCGATGACGTCCTCTGCCGCGTCTGAGACCGAAAGCGCCAAGAAGCGAACGTCGCTGCGCAGGGCGCTCACCTGACCGATCACCTCCACGCCGCCGCCGTCTGGCATGTGCACATCCACCAGAACGACGTCGGGCTCGGTGGCACAGATCAGCTCGACCGCCTCGCGCACGCTCCCGGCATCACCGACGAGCGTCACGAGATCCCCCAGCTCCGCGCGCACGCCCGCGCGAAACAGCCGGTGATCATCGACGATCACGACGCGCGGCGGGGCGCTCATTGCACAGGCGCGGCGCGTGCGGCGGGCAGCTCGACGACCAGCTCGACCTCGGTTCCCTCGCCGGGGGCGCTGTGCACCGTCGCGCGCCCGCCGTAGCGGACCAGACGCCCGACGATCGAATCGCGCACGCCGCGCCTGTCGGGCGCGATGTCCTGCGGGTCGAAGCCGACGCCGCGATCGCGTACGAAAACCTCCACGCGCTCTGGCTGGACTTCGGCGAACAGATCGACATGCTCGCTGCCGGCGAACTTCGCCGCGTTGATCAGCGCCTCGCGCGCGGCCTGCACGAGCGCTTCCAGCTGGGTGTCGAGCCGGCAGTCGCCCACGAGCACGGTCTCGATCGGCACACGGTGGCGTTCCTCCACCTCCACAGCAACCTTCTCGAGCGCGGCCCTGAGGCTGTCGCCCGCGTCCGCGCGGGGGCGCTCGAACAGCCAGCGGCGAAGCTCGCGCTCCTGGCGTCGCGCGAGCGCTGCAACCTCCCGCGTCTCGCCGGCGCGCGTCTGGATCAGCGCGAGCGTCTGCAGCACCGAGTCGTGCAGGTGCGCGGCCAGCTCGGCGCGCTCCTGCTCACGGATGCGCGCAGCACGCTCAAACGACAGGCTGCGCGCGAGGCGCACGAACCACGGGCCGACCACGACCAGCAGCACCGCGACCGCCACGAAGATGCCGCCGAGCGCGTGCCGGTCGGTTCGCAGCACTCCACTGGCGTGGAAGACCGCGAGAACGAGGACGACCGCCAGGAAGGAGCCGAGTGCGCGGCCGAGCGTGCGCCCGCCGGGCGTGGGCTGGGACATCCAGCGGGCGAATACCCCCCGGTCCTGTTCGCGCGGCGGTTGGGACTCGGTTGGCGTGGGCGCCGATGCCATGCAAGCCATGATGGCAGCGCCGATCGGCCTTGCAATCGGGAATGTCCCTGACCGGGTCGACCGCGGGCTCGCCGCCACGCATAGGCGCGCCGCCGCTACTCCTCCTGCGCCTGCAGCTCCTTCACGCGATCCTCCAGCTCAGCCATGACGTCGGGATCGCGCAGCGTCGTCACGTCGCCCAGTGCGCGCCCCTCGGCGATGTCGCGCAGCAGGCGGCGCATGATCTTGCCCGAGCGCGTCTTCGGCAGGTCCTCGGTCCAGATGATGCGCTTGGGTCGGGCGAACTTGCCGATGCGCTCCGCGACCGTGGCGCGGATCCCCTCGACGGTGGCCTCGTCGCCCTGCAGATCGCCCTGCAGCGTGACGAACGCGACGATCGCCTGCCCCGTGTCCTCGTCGTGCTGGCCGATCACCGCCGCCTCGGCGACGTCGGGGTGGGCGACGATCGCCGACTCGACCTCGGCCGTCGACAGGCGGTGGCCGGAGACGTTGACGACATCGTCGATGCGCCCGATCACCCAGAAGTAGCCATCGCGGTCAAGCCGCGCGGCGTCGCCGACCAGGTAGGTCTCGCTTGCCAAAGCGCGAGAAATAGGTCTCGATGAAGCGCTCGCGCTCCTTGTAGAGCGTGCGCAGCATCGAGGGCCACGGGCGCGTCAGCACAAGCAGACCCTGACCCTCGGAGATCGGCTCGCCGGTCGACTCGTCGAGCACCTCGGCGAACACGCCCGGGAATGGCTGCGTCGCCGAGCCGGGCTTTGTCTCGGTGATGCCCGGCAGCGGCGTGATCATGATCGCGCCCGTCTCCGTCTGCCACCACGTGTCGACGATCGGACAGCGCTCGGCGCCGATCACCTTGTGGTACCACAGCCACGCCTTCGGGTTGATCGGCTCGCCGACGCTGCCGAGCAGGCGCAGGCTCGACAGGTCGTGTTTGCCCGGCCAGCGCGCGCCCCACTTGATGCAGGCGCGAATCGCGGTCGGCGCGCAGTAGAAGATGCTCACGCGATAGCGCTCGACGAGCTCCCACCAGATGTCCTTCTCGGGGTAGTCCGGCGCGCCCTCCCACATCACCGAGGTCGCGCCGTTGCAGAGCGGGCCGTAGACGATGTAGGAGTGCCCGGTGACCCAGCCGACATCGGCCGCGCACCAGTAGACGTCTGACTGCGGCTTGAGGTCGAAGACGTAGCGATGCGTCGCCGACACGCCCGTCAGATAACCGCCGGTCGTGTGCAGGATGCCCTTCGGCTTGGCCGTCGAGCCCGAGGTGTAGAGGATGTACAGCGGATGCTCGGCGTCAAGCGGCTCGGCCGCGCACTCGGGGTCCGCGGCCGCCAGGATCTCGTCGTAGTAGACGTCGCGCCCCTCCTTCATCGCACACGCCGTGCCCTTGCTGCGCACGACGACGATCTTCTGCAGCGTCGCCAGGTCGCCCATCACCTCATCGACGCGGTCCTTGACCGGCGCCGTCTTGCCCTTGCGCGCGGCGCCGTCGACGGTGATCAGCGCCTTGGCCTGCGAGAACTCCATGCGCTCGCGCACGGCCTCGGCCGAGAAGCCGCCGAAGACGACGTTGTGCGGCGCGCCGATGCGCGCGCAGGCGAGCATCGCGACGACGACCTCGGGGATCATCGGCAGGTAGATGCCGACCACGTCGCCCTGCTCGACGCCGAGCGCCTTCAGCGCGCTGGCAAAGCGCTTTACCTCGGCGAGCAGCTGCGCATAGGTGATGTCGCGCTCCTCACCGTCCTCTCCACGCCAGTGAAAGGCCACGCGCTCGCCGATGCCAGCCTCCACGTGACGGTCCAGGCAGTTGTAGGAGGCGTTTAGCGTGCCGCCCACAAACCAGCGATAGAACGGCGGATCGGAGTCGTCGAGCACCTCCTCCCATCCAGAGAACCAGTGCAGCTGCTCGGCCTGGCTCGTCCACCACGCCAGCGGGTCGCGAGCCGCCTGCTCATAGATCTGCGCGTCTGCCAGCAGCGCCTGCTCGCGAAACTCCGGCGACGGCGCGAAGCGCTCGACCTGCAGCAGCTCGCCCAACTCGCCCTCGAGCTGCTCGCCGCCGGTGCTGTTCGGTTCGCCGGCCATCGCTCACCTCTTCGTGCCGCGCTTGCCGCGTCGCTTTCGCGAGGAGCGGCTTGACCCGTTGGAGGGAGCCTGCGCCGGCTCGGGCGCGACGTCGCCCTCGACCGTCGCGCCCGCCTCGGGCGCGACCTCGCCCTCGATCGTCGCCGGCTGGCCGCCCTTGCTGTTGGGCTGCTCGCCGCCGCGCTGCTGCTCGCGTTCAGCGCGCACCTGGGCCTGGGAGGGCCAGGGGCGCGCCTCTCCGTCGGTCCACGCCGGCGGCATGCCGTTGGGCCAGCGACCCATGTAGAGGATGCCCATCGCCACCAGCCAGAAGGCCGGCACGATTTCAAGCGTCGCGCCGCCGATCGGGATAAGCACGAGCACCGCGGCGAAGATGCCGATCACACCCATCCAGCGGGTCAGCAGACCGACGCGGATCGCGTTGACGTTTACAGCGATCATCCCGACCGTGAGCGCCAGCGCCGCGAGCAGGTCCAAGTACTGACCGCCCACGTTGACGGTGCCCTTGGTCAGCGCAAGATCGACCGCGTGCGAGCTGAAGTCGTGGCCGATCGCGAGGTTGTGCGCGCGCACCGCGGTGATCACCTGGTGGGCGACGTTCACGATCGCGAGCGCGATCCCGCCGACGAGCACGAGCATGCGAGCCGCCGGGAAGCTCTCCGGCCGGCGAAAGCGCGTGGCGTCCACCAGCAGCACGAGCACGAGCACGATCACGATCAGGGCGAGCGACTTGATGCGCGCTGCCGGCGATCAGCGCGAACGCGTGATGGCTGATGTATTTGACCTCGGGGACGCGCGGGCTGACCGGCGGGTTGGCGATCCCGCGAAGCGCCGGCGAGAGCCCCTGCAGCGACTCCCACCGTGGGCAGCGAGCCGAGCGTCGCGGTGACGATGATCGTGCTGATGAAGAACAGGAACCCGCCGGCGAAGGACGGGATGCCCAGGCGTTCGCGGCGATGCGTCTCGCGCTCGAGGTGCTGCTTGATCTCTTGCTTGGAGTGCGTGGTCATTGAGCCGCGATGCGGTGGGCGGGCCAGTCTATGATGGGCGTATGGAAAGCGGTGGCCTCGGAGATCTGTTCGGCGACCCCGAGGAGCTGCAGCGGCGCCTGGCCGAGTTCGCCGAGCAGATGCAAGGCCAGCAGCGTCTGGCATGGGCCGACAACGCGATCAAGCTCGCCGTCGACATGACCGTGGCTGCTGTGGCGCGTGTCAATTTACAGGGAAACGCAGAGGCTCAGGCCGAACAGATCCGCACGGTGATGGCGCGCGTGTTTCCCGAAGCCGTCACGCTCGTGCGCGAGGCGCGCGAGGGATTGCAGTAGCGGCGCTCAGGAGGGATGGCGCGCGGGCAGTCGCCGCGGCGGCGGCTCGTCGGGCGCCACGCCCGCCCGCTCGTTGGCCCGCTCTTCCTCGCGCGACGCGCGCCCGGCGCGCAGTACTTCGCCGAAGGAGCGAAAGCGGAAGATGAACACGACGGCGCACAGTCCGAGAATCGCGGTGAACGTCGCGATCGCGATCTGCTGGCCCACCGAGTAGGCCGCCACGACGGCGGTCGGGGCGCTTGACGCGAAGACCTTCACGAGCAGCGCCTGCTGCACGCCCGCGCCGCCCGGAGTCAGCGGAACCGCGCCTGCCACCTGGTTGACGGCGAAGACCAGCAGCACCTTCTGCACCGAGCCGCCGACCAGGAACGCGTCGAGCAGGAACCAGAAGGCGGCAAAGCGGCACATCCAGGCCGCCGCCTGCCAAGCAGCGACCTCGCGCAGGTAGCGCGGACGATCGTTGAGGATCGTCACGCCCTGGCGCACGCGCGCCCAGAAGGCCTTCACGCGCACCGAAAGCAGCGCGAATGCGACCAGGCCCGCGATCGCGAACGCCGTGATCAGGAACAGCGTGAAGCGAAAGTGCGCGGCCAGATAGGAGATTTCAAACGCGCTCAGCTTCGAGAAGTCCGGGGGCTTGGGAAAGACGCCCTGCGTGAAGGCGAAGACCAGCACGAGCACGCCGACGGTCACGTCGAAGATCGACTCGACGAAGAACGCGGCGGCGACGGTCGGATAGCTCGAGCCCGGCACAGAGGAGCGCGCGAGGAACAGCTTGATGATGTCCCCGCCGCGCACCGGCACGACGTTGTTAAAGCCGACGGCGGCGACATAGGCGCCCCAGATCCGCCGCCAACGGATCTCCGCGGCCGGATAGGCGGCTTGAAGGCTGTGGAAGAAGGCGCGCGAGCGCAGCGTGAGGTTCAGCCCGAAGAAGGCCAGACCGAGCACCAGCGCGCCCCAGTGAACGGCCGCCAGGTCTGAGAAGAACTGTCCGACGGCTTCGAAGAAGACCTCGAAGCTGTGCGCGATCGAGGCTGACGCGAGCGGCGCATGCACGCCATCAAGCCTAGGGGGCGCCCAACACGGCGGCGAGCAAGCTGCGCGGGCGCGGCGCAGCCCGTCCCGGCGATGCGGGACGGGCCGCTACGCGTTGCTGAGCTACTTGGTGATCTTGATGATCCTCTCCATCCCCAGCCGGGTGTGCACGCGCCCGTCCTGGGTTTCCATGAAGCACACCTCGCACGTAGACGCCGGGCTTAGCGGTGATCGTCTCCTGCTGGTAGGCGCCGGTCGACAGCGGTCCGGCGAAGCCCACGAATTCAGTGACGAGCTTGAAGGCCGACTTTTCATTGCCCGAGAGCAGGGCCTTGACGGTCTTCTTGGCCGCGCTCATGTTCTTGACCCGCAGCGCGAAGTCCATGTGCACGAGGAACCCTTCGTTTTCAAAGCGCACGAGCTCCCCCTTATGCAGCGTCGACGGCCCGCGAAACCCGAACTCGATCGAACGGACCGTCGCTTCAGGCGTCGGCAGCGCGATGGGCGCTTTGGCCGCCGCGACGGTGAACGCCATATGGACCGACGGGGGGCCTTCTCCGGGCGCGAGGAGCGCGAGGTACTGCCCCGGCTGCAGGTAGGTCTGCGCTTCACTGGTCGTGCCTGTGTTCGCCTCGTTGTCGTACACGAGCGAGCCGTACTTGTCGGCGTTGTTGGGGTCGTTGACCTTCTTCTTTTCAGCGATGAATGATTCGACTTCCGCGAGGCTCACCCCGGGCTTTAGGAGGAAGAGGATCATCGACCCTTCCTTGACCTTCCCGGTCGCGGTCGTGACGACGTTGACAGCGCCGGATTGCGGCACGGGGCCGAGCGCGATCGACGTGGGCGTGACCGAGACCGACAGGGTCGGCAGCGACGACGCGGCCTGCGCCGAGCCGGCTGCCGCCAGGCAGCACAGCAGCGCGGTCGCGACCGTCCCGGCCAAAACAGCTCTTGCCCCTCGACGGAGCGAGACGAGTCCAGCGATACGACATGGGTAAATCCTTTCGTTGGTGCGGGTTGGCCCAACGGCTCTCCCCCGATGGCCCGCGATTTGACCGGCTGTGCAGCGCCCCTGGGTGACGGCGCTCGATTGCTCGCAAAGCGGCACAGCCGCATGCGCGAGACTAACGAAGACAGCTCAGGGCAGCGTGTTTCCCAAGCACAGACAGCTGGGAGCGGACAAAGTTGCGTGACTGCTCAGCCCGCGGAGGCGCTCGTCTGCGCAAGCGCCTCCAACACCAGTTCGTCGTGCTCGCCCGGCTTTACCTTGCGCAGCACCGCGGCCACGCGCCCGTCGGGCGCGATGACGAACGTCGTGCGCTCATTGCCGAAGTAGCTTTTTCCGTACATCGACTTCTGCACCCACACGCCGTAGGCGTCGGCGACCGCGTGATCTGAGTCGGCGAGCAGCGCGAAGCCCAGATCGAACTTGTCGTGGAACTTCTTGACCTTCGCGACCGTGTCCGGCGAGACCCCGAGCACGACCGCGTCCGCCCTGTCGTAGTCGGCGCGATGATCGCGAACGCCACAGGCCTGGGTCGTGCAACCAGGCGTGTCGGCCTTCGGATAGAAGTAGACGACGACCGCCTGCCCGCGTAAATCCGAGAGCTTTATCTCGCGGCCGTCCTGGTCTGGCAGGCTGAAGTCCGGGGCCTCGTCTCCTGGCTCGATCATCCGCCGGGAGCCTATCGCTCACACGGGCGCGCAGCGCTCAGCGCAGCAGCCGCGACAACCGTCGATCCTTGAGCACGCGCCCCTCGGTCTGGCAGGTCGGGCAATAGGCGATCACGTAGTCCTCGAAGTGCACCGCGCGCAGCACGGTCTCACAGCGCGGGCACGGCTGCCCCTCGTGGCGGTGCACGCGCAGGGGCATCGGCAGCTTGTCGGGGATCGGCAGCGCGATCGCCTGCTCGTAGTGGGCGATCGCGCCGCCGAGCGTGCTCACGATCGCCTGCCGCAGTCGCTCTGACTCCGCCACATCGAGGTCGGCGCCGCGCTTGTACGGCGACAGCCTGGCTTGCCAGAGGATCTCGTCGGCCCACGAGCGGCCGATCCCGGCGATCGTGCGCTGGTCGCGCAGCAGCTTGTGCAGCGGGCGCGACGCGTCGAGCAGCTCTTCAAGCGGCGGCGGCGTCGGCCACGCCTCGGGGCCGAGCGTCGCGAGCGCGTCGTCGTCCTCGAGCT
The DNA here is from genome assembly GCA_963713385.1 of uncultured Solirubrobacterales bacterium. GTDB lineage: Bacteria > Actinomycetota > Thermoleophilia > Solirubrobacterales > Solirubrobacteraceae > Palsa-744. The sequence continues at coordinate 71,469 of CAVQLO010000005.1, read as the reverse complement.
CGCCGGCCCGCAGCAGCTTGACCCAGGCGGCCTGGCGCGTGCCGAACTCGCGCAGGCGAAGCTCGCGCCCACCGGCGACCCGCACGAGCAGGCGCGAGGTGCGATCGCGCGGCCCGGCGCGCTTGTCGAACAACTGAAGGCGCCCGGCGGACATCAGGTGGATGAGCAGCGACAGCTCGCCCGAGGCGTCGACGATCAGGTGCTTGCCGCGCCGGCGAACGCCCGCGATCTCCTCGCCCTCGAGCGCCGCCAGCGGCGGGTCAAATGTCTTCAGCGCGTTTATCCCCGGAGCGAGCGCCGACTCGATCCGCGCGCCCGCCAGCTCCGCGTCGAGCAGGCGCGCGGTTATCTCGACCTCTGGCAACTCGGGCATCGCCTTTCATCGTAGGGCGAGCCCAAGCACGCGATGGCGCCGCGCGACGGGCCGCCGAAGGCCCGTCGCGCCTGTCCTGGGCGCCCGTCAGAAGGCGGCTATCGCCGGGCCTTCGTACTTGACCCCCGTCGGGCTCACCCAGCGCACCCGCCAGTGCGAGCCGGGCGTCGATGAGTGCAGCGTCCAGTAGCCGAGGCTGTTGGTCGTCACGGTCCTCAGCGTGCTGTAGCGCGAAGAGCCCTTGCGCTGCACGAGCACCGTCAGCTTCGTCGGACCGAGCGTCGGGCGCACGAGGCCCCACAGCGAGACCCCCGAGCCCTGCTTGGTGACCGTCAGGGGCACCGGCCAGCCGAAGTACAGCGGCTTGGGCTGGCCGTTGACGTACTCGAGGCCCGTCTGAAAGCCGATCACCGCCGAACCCGGCGCCCCGCCGAGCGGGTCGTCGCGCAGCAGATACTGCGAGAAGGCCGCCACGCGCGGGTTAGACCAGGCGATGCGTTCTGAGATGGCGGCGTATTCCGCCTGCTTTGCCACAGAGACGCCCTCAAAGCGGTTGGGCTTGCTCTGCACGCCGTACTCGGTCAGGTAGATCATCATGTTCGACTTGATCGCGTGTGCGCGCGCGGCGAGGTTCAGCGCGTTGACCAGGCGCGGCAGCACGCCGATCATCACGTCTTCCTTCGGCGGCACGTAGAACGGGCCCGCAGCCTGCGTGTAGGCGTGATGCCCGTAGCCATAGGCCGGAAGCTCGCCGCAGGAGCCGGCCATCCTGTAGTGGGCGTTCAGGCACAGGGCGCCGCGCAGGAATTCCAGCGGCGCGACCACCCGCGGGCTGCCCGCCGGCGCCGTTTCGCCCATCAGCACCTTCGGCTTGGCGATCCCGGCCGCCTGCAGCCCGGCGTAGCCGGCCTGGAACAGCCCGCGGTAGATGCGCGGTGAAGCCGCGACGCGTTTCACGAACTGCGGCATCAGGAAGTCGGGATGGTTGGGCTCGTTCCAGATCGCATACAGCGACACCTCAGAGCCGTAATGGCGCCCGACAGCCGTCATGAACTGTTCGAAGAAGCTCGGATTCGGGCGCGTCACGTAGTCCTTGTGGGTCGACGTCGCCCACTTGGGGACCGGACCGCTCACCGTGAGCAGCACCGGCCAGCCCAGTTCCTTGGCCTTGGCCAGCAGCCAGTCATAGCCGCCCCAGTTGTAGCTGGCGGGATTGGTCGCTTCGAAGTGCGGGCGGCTCGCGCTCTTGGGACTCGGCGCGACCTGGTTCCAATAGAGCACGACGCGCACGGCTTTGACCCCGATGTGGCGCATCTGGCCGATCGCCTGTTCGCGCGTCTTGGGGTTCAACAGCACCGAAGAACCCTCGAAGAAGACGGTCTGGTTGTGCGACGCGAGCGCCGGCGGGGCGCCCGCGAGCGCGCCCAGCGCCAGGCAGCAGAGCAGCGTGGGAAGAAGCTTGGTTGGCAGCATGGTCGCTTAAGACACGTCGAGCGCGGAGAGGTTGCGGTCGCGTCGGATAGCGTTCGGCACATGAGCATGACCATCGCGCCCGACGACATCGTCGCCACGCACGAGGAGGCGGCGGCAAACTCGCGCCCGCCGTTGCTGGTCCTCGAGCCGCTGAAGGCCTTCATGGATCGCCACGGCCTTGGCGAGGGCGACATCGAGGCGCAGCCGATAGGCGAGGGCCACTCAAACGTGACCTACCTGATCGAGCGCGCCGGCGCCGAGCTCGTACTGCGCCGTCCGCCCCGTCCGCCGCTGCCGCCCAGCGCACACGACGTGCTGCGCGAGGCGCGCTTGCTCGGCGCTCTGCGCGACACGCCCGCGCGCGTGCCGCGCGTGCTGGCGGTATGCGACGACCTCGCGGTGATCGGCAGCCCGTTCTATCTGATGGAGCGCATCCACGGCGAGGTGATCGTCTCCGAGGTCCCGCCCGCGCTGGACACGCCGCAGGAACACGCGAGGATCGCCGATCAACTGATAGACGGGCTCGTCGAGATCCATGCCGTCGACTGGCAGGCCGCCGGGCTGGAGGGATTCGGCAAGCCAAGCGGCTACCTCGAGCGCCAGCTGCGGCGCTTCGGCGGGTTGTGGGAGCTCAACAAGACGCGCGAGATCCCGGTCGTCGAGCAACTCGGCCAATGGCTGGCCGAGCATCTGCCGAGCTCGCCGCCGGCGACGATCGTCCACGGCGACTACCGGCTCGGCAACACGATCTTCGCGGCCGACGCGCCCGCGCACCTGGCGGCCGTGCTGGACTGGGAGATGGCGACGATCGGTGATCCGCTCGCGGACCTCGGCTACCTGTGCATGATGTGGACAGAGCGCGACGATCCACAGCTCGGGATGCGCGAGGACGTGAGCAAAGTCACGCGCGCCGAGGGTTTTCCAACGCGCGCCGGGCTGATCGACGCCTACGAGCAGCGCTCGGGTCGCTCGATGGGCGACATCCGCTGGTACACGACGCTCGCCCTGTGGAAGATGGCCGTGTTCATGGAGGGCAACTACAAGCGCGCGCTCGCCGGCAGCACCGACGATCCCTACCTCAAGCAGTTCGGCGAGGGCGTGCTCGAGATCGTGCGCCGAGCAGAGGCTGCAGCCTATGGCGACTGAGCCGTCCAACGGGCGCGCGACCCGCTCCGCGCTGCTCGTCGACTGGGGCGGCGTGATGACCTCCAGCCCGTTCGCGTCCTTCAACGCCTTCTGCGAGGCCGAGGGCCTGGATCCCAACAAGCTCGCGAGCATGTTCCGCGCCGACGTGGTCGCGCGCGAGCTGTTGATCAGCTTCGAGGAGGGCCGCCTGGCCGATGCCGAGTTCGAGCTGGCGCTAGCCGAGCGCCTCGGCGTCCCCGACGCGGAGGGGCTGATCGACCGCCTGTTCGCCGGCGCCGCGCCCGACGAGGCGATGGTCGCGGCCGTGCGCGCGGCGCGCGCGGCCGGGCTGCGTACCGGCCTGATCTCCAACTCCTGGGGCGACCGCTACCCGCGCGAGTTGCTCGACGAACTGTTTGACGGCGTCGTCATCTCCGGCGAGGTCGGGATCCGCAAGCCCGCCCCGCGCATCTATGAGCTGGGTGTCGAGGCGATCGGCGCCCAGGCCGGCGACTGCGTGTTCGTCGACGACCTGCACTTCAACCTCCCGCCCGCCGAGCAGCTCGGCATGGCCACCGTCCACCACATCGAAGCGCACAAGACGATCGCCGAGCTCGAAGCCCTCTTCGGCCTGCCCCTCTGATCCCACTGCTGTGCGCTCACCTGCTGAGAGGCTCGTGAGCAAAGCGGGGGATGCTTGGCTTGGCAAACCCCACCGGGCCATCGTTCGTTCGTCCGTTCTACGTGGACGTTTCATGTAAGGCGGATACTTTGAGCACTGGCTGGCCCCGCTTCGGGGACCAGCGTCCTCCCCGACGGGCGGTATAGGCTCCCTCAGTCGCCCGTCTTCCATGACAGACCGAGCGCCTTCACTGGGCGCTCGGTCTGTCGCACCTGACCCGCGGCGCGGGCTTCTTGCTCGCTATTTGCGGCGCAGCTCGCCGCGCAGACAATGAGGTAATGCTGTACTGGATAGGTCCCGCCCCTACGTCCTCACCAGGGAGGACGATGGTCTCGGCGCGTGGATGAACGCCAGAATGCAGCGGATGACACCCCGGGCCGCACTCCCTCCTCCTGGGTGGCCCGGGGTGTGCTGCCGGGCCGCGCCTGAACACACGCCTGCCACGCCGAACGCTGCATTGACGCGCCTTGGCTGGCCCAGCCTGACCACGCCGAGAGCGCATGCAGCCTACTTCCTCCCGCTGCTTGGCGCGCCGCCCTGCGCCGGCCCACGCCCGCCTCGGCTCAGTCGCGCTTGCCGCGGCCGTAGAGGAACTTGAAGACGCCGGCGAGGATGCGCGACGTGCGGTACCTGTAGGGGTACATGTGCGGTTCGCGCTTGAGCGCGAGGCGCGGCGTGACGACCATCGCCTGCTGGGCGCAGTACTTGCGGATCCCGCCCGCGCTGTGGCGCGAGCCGAGGCCCGATTCCTTGGCGCCACCCATCGGCAGCTCGAGCACCGTGTAGTTGATCAGCGCGTCGTTGACGTTCACCGCGCCGACGTCCAGCCGCCGCGCGATCGCCGCGCCGCGCTCGGTGTCGCGCGTGAAGATCGACGCGCTCAGGCCATAGGGCGAGTCGTTGGCCAGACGCACGGCCTCCTCGACGTCGCTCACGCGCATGATCGGCAGCGTCGGACCGAACGTCTCCTCGGTCATGCACTTCATCGAGTGATCGACGTCGACCAGCACGGTGGGCTCGTAGAAGCGCCCTGCGCCTGGCGCCTGGCGACCGCCGGCCAACACGCGCGCGCCCTTCTGTTGCGCGTCGGCGACGTGGTCGGTGATCGTCTGCAGCTGCGGCCGGAAGGTGATCGCGCCGACCTCCACCGAGCCGAACCCATCGGGCTTTCCGACGCGCAGCGAGCGCACTTTCTCAGACACTTTGGCGACGAACTCGTCGTACACCGGATCTTCGACGTACACGCGCTCGACCGACGTGCACGTCTGGCCGGCGTTCTGCATCGAGTAGTAGGTCGCGAAGTTCGCCGCGCGCTCGACGTCGGCGTCTGACAGCACGATCATCGCGTCCTTGCCGCCGAGCTCCAGCGACGCCGGTATCAGCCGTCGCGCGGCCGCTTCTCCGACCTTGCGCCCGGTCGCCGTCGAGCCGGTGAACATGATCATGTCGACCTCCTCGATCAGCGCCCTGCCGGTCTCCCCGCGCCCGGTCGCGATCTGCAGCACGTGCTCTGGCAGGCCGCACTCGCGCAGCGCTTCCGCCAGCAGCAGCGAGGTCAACGGCGTGACCTCCGAGGGCTTGAGGATCACCGAGTTGCCCGCCGCGAGCGCCGGGATGCAGTCGCCGAAGGAGTTCGTCAGCGGATAGTTCCACGGCCCGATCACGCCGATCAGCCCGAGCGGCCGGTAGCGCAGCACGAGCTTCTTGCCCTTGACCAGCACCTGGCCGGACTTGACGCGCTCGTCGGCCAGGTACTTCGGCGCCTGGCGCGCCCAGAAGCCGAACGCGCTCGCGCCGTAGGCGATCTCGGCGAACTCGGCGTCCTCGAAGGTCTTGCCGGTCTCAGAGACGATCGTCGCGATCACCTGGTCGGCGTTGTCGACCAGCCACTTCTGCGCGCGCAGCAGGATCCGTGCGCGCCCCTCAAAGCCAAACGCCTCCCAGTCGCGCTGGGCGGCTCGCCCGCGCGAAGCCATCTCGGCGATCGCGGCCGCGTCCAGATCTGGGACCGTGGCGACGATCTCGCCGGTCGCCGGGTTCTCGACCTCGATGTCGGCGCGGTGGGCACCCACCGCTCCATTTCCCTTCAGCGGTGCATGCTGCTCGACGCTCTCAACGCTCGCCATTTTCAGCCTCTCCCTCGCTCGCTCGCCTCTACCTGAAGGCTAGCTCATCGCGCTACTCGCTCAGGGCGATCGTCGCGATGCCGATCGGCTCGGCGGGCCGGTCGCCCCCGTCGGTCTGCACGCCCTCGAGCTTGTCGACCACGTCCATGCCATCGGTCACCTGGCCAAAGACCGTGTGCTTGCCGTCCAGCCATGGGCAGGACTCGGCCGTGACGATGAAGAACTGCGAGCCGTTGGTGTCCGGGCCGGCGTTGGCCATCGCCAGCGCACCGCGCACGATCTTGTGCGGGTTGATCTCATCCTCGAAGGTGTATCCGGGGCCGCCCGTGCCGGTTCCCTGCGGGCAGCCTCCCTGGATCATGAAGTCCTTGATCACGCGGTGAAACGTCAGGCCGTCGTAGAAGCCCTCCGAGGAAAGCTTGCGGAAGTTCTCGACGGTCTTCGGCGCCTCCTCGTCGAACAGCTCGAACACGATCGGGCCTTCGGTGGTCTGCATGGTGGCGATTGACATCGGCGGCCTCCTCGGCTTTGAATGAAACGGCGGCTGGCGCTGGTCAGTCTGGCACTCGCTCGAGGCTGAGCGACTGCCCGCGCAGTCTACGTCCGCGCAGCGCGTCGATCACCCAGTCGGCCTCGTCGGCCGGCACCGACAGGAACGAGAAGCGATCGAGCACGAGCACGTCGCGCACCGCCTCTCCGTCCAGTCCCGCCGAGGCTGTCACCGCGCCGACGATGTCGGCCACCCGCAGCCCGGCCGCCCGGCCGCCCGAGAGCATCAGCTTGGCATAGTGCTCGCCGCTGTCCTGACGCGCGCACGCGCGGCTTTGAGTGCCGGCGCGGGCGCTCGCGCACGGGCGTCGGCGCGGCCACCGCACCCTGTTGCCACTGCGCGATCGAGGTGCCTATGTGGCGTTCGATCGCCTCCAGCTCGCGCTTCTGGCGATCCTCCACGAACGTGATCGCCCGGCCCGAGCGCCCCACGCGCCCGGTGCGCCCGATGCGATGCACGTAGATGTCGGGCGAGGTCGGCACGTCGTAGTTGATGACATGCGTCACCGATGAGATGTCAAGCCCGCGCGCGGCCACGTCGGTGGCGACGAGGACCGGCACGCGCCCGCCCTTGAAGGCCAGCATCACCCCATCGCGCGAGCCCTGGGACATGTCGCCGTGCAGCGCCCTGACGTTCATGCCGCGGTCGCGCAGGGTGCGAAACAGCTGATCGCAGCGGACCTTCGTACGCACGAACACGATCGCCTGTTCGGGCGCCTCGGCGCGCAGCACCTCCACGAGCTTGTCGGGCTTGCCGCGGGTCTCGACCGGCAGCTGAAACTGCTCGACGGTGTCGATCGTCAGCGTCGCCGCCTCGACCTGGATGATCGTCGGGTCATACATGTAGCGATCGGCGAGTTTTCTGATCGGCGGTGGCATCGTCGCCGAGAACAGGGCGGTCTGGCGGCTGGACGGCGTCAGCGAGAGGATCTTCTCGACGTCCTCCAGAAAGCCGAGGTCGAGCATCTCGTCGGCCTCGTCGAGCACCACGAAGCGGCAGTCATGCAGCACCAGCGAATGGCGTGAGATCAGATCCAGCACGCGCCCCACGGTTCCCACGACGATGTGCCCACCCGCGCGCAGCTGCCCCTGCTGGCTGCGAATAGGAGCCCCGCCGAACACCGCGACCACGTCGATGCTGGTGTGCGCGCCGTAGGTGCGAAGCGCCTGCGTGACCTGAATGCACAGCTCGCGCGTCGGCGTCAGCACGAGCGCCTGCACGTTGGGCTCGGAAGCGTCGGCGTACTCGATGATCGGCAGCCCGAAGGCGGCGGTCTTGCCGGTGCCGGTCTGCGCCTGGCCGATCACGTCGCGGCCCTCCAGCAGCGCGGGGATCGCCTGTTCCTGGATCGGGCTCGGAGACTCATAACCGACGTCCTGCAGGGCGTGAAGCGTGGACTCGGAGAGTCCGAGATCGGCGAAGGACTTTGGCATGGGCGTGAAGCTTGAGCTTAGGCGGAGGGGTCGAGCAGCAGCTTGCCGGTCGTGCGCCGCTCGCGCAGGTCGATCTGCGCCTGGGCGGCCTGCGCGAGTGGATAGGTCTCGCCGACTATCGCCTTCAGCTCCCCGCGCGCGACACGCGCGAACAGGTCCGCGAGCGAGTCGGCGAACATCCCCGGACGACCAAGGCAGTGAAACAGGTAAAAGCCGATCACCCCGCGCGAGTGGCGCAGCAGCGAGCCTGTCGAGACCTCGTTGGCCTGGTTGGTCGCGATGCCGTAGGGCAGGATGCGCCCGAAGGGCGCGAGCGCGCGGTAGGAGGCCTCGAACACCTCGCCGCCGGACATCTCAAAGACGACGTCCACCGGCTGTCCGTCGTTGGCCTCGATCAGGCGCTCGGTCAGGCCCTCGGGCGCGGGGTCCACCGCCGCGTCGGCGCCGAGCTCAAGCGCCAGCGCGCGCTTGTCTTCGGTCGAGGCGGTGGCTATCACGCGACCGGCGCCGAGCGGATGGCCGAGCTGAACCGCAAGTGAGCCGACGCCGCCGGCCGCGCCGTGCACGACGACGCTCTCGCCCGGCGCCACACGCCCGGCGGTGCGATACAGGTGCCACGCCGTCGTGCCCTGCACGATCAGCGCGAGCGCCGTCGCGTCGTCGACGCCGTCAGGGAATCGCGAACACGCGCTCCAGCGGAGCGCTCGCGTACTGGGCGTAGCCGCCCTCGCCCACGAGCGCCACGACGCGCTCGCCCGTGTCCTCGCGGATGCCCGCGACCTCGCCGCCGGGCACGAGCGGAAGCGTCGCCCTCTGCACGTAGGAATTGGTGCGCGTGTGCGTGTCGGCGAAGTTCATGCCGGCGAGCGTCACCCTGATCAGCGTCTCGCCGGCCGCCGGCTGCGGCGTGGGCAGGTCGGTCAGCTTGAGCACCTCGGGTCCACCGAACTCCGTCATCTGAATTGCGCGCATGAACCGTCAGGCTATCGGAGGGCCGCCTGCTCTAAGGTGCGCGCCCATGTCAATCACCGTGGTGGGCTCGATCGCCTACGACACAGTCAAGACGCCGTTCGGCGAACGCGAGCGAATGCTCGGCGGCGCGGCGGTGCATTTCGCGCTGGCTGCCTCGTTCTTTGACCAGGTGCGCGTGGTCGGTCCCGTTGGCGACGATTTCGGCCAGAGCGAGCTGCAGCTGATCGCCAGCCGCGACGTCGACGTCTCAGACATCGAGCACGTGGCCGGGGGCAAGACGTTCTTCTGGCACGGCGAGTACGGATGGGACCTCAACTCGCGCGAGACGCTCGACACCCAGCTCGGCGTCTTCGAGGGCTTCCAGCCCAAGCTCTCGCAGGCCTCGCGCGACAGCGACGTGCTGTTCCTGGCGAACATCCAGCCCGATCTGCAGCGCGAGGTTCGCGCACAGCTGCCCGACGCGCGCTTCGTCGCGCTGGACTCGATGAACCTCTGGATCGACATCGCGCGCGACTCGCTCGTGAGCGCGATCGAGAGCGTCGACTGCGTGATCCTCAACGACGCCGAGTTGCGCCAGCTGACCGGCAAGCCGAACCTCGTCTCGGCGGCGCGCGAGGTGCTCTCCTGGGGGTCCGCGTGTGATCGTCGCCAAGCAGGGCGAGTACGGCGCCGCGCTGATCACGCCCGAGGGCTTCTTCGCGTTGCCCGCCTATCCGCTGGAGACCGTCATCGATCCCACCGGCGCGGGCGACACGTTCGCCGGCGGATTCGTCGGCTACATAGCCGCCCACCCCCACCAGGAGCTCTCAGACGAGCTGCTGCGGCGAGCGATGGCCCACGCGACCGTGCTCGCGTCCTTCAACGTCGAGGAGTTCGGCACCGACCGCGTCGCGCGCCTGAGCGGCGAGGAGATCGCGGCGCGCATGCGCCAGCTGCGCGCGATCACCACGTTCAGCGAAGCGCCGCCCGCGCTGCGCGTCTGAGGTGGACGAGCGTGCTCGCCGCCAGGGCGTGCCACGCGCCACGGGCGACCCGAGCTCAGATGACCCGCGCGCTTGTGTGGATCGGGCAGCCGGTATAGGATCAGTGCAGTGGATGCTTGGGTGTTCATCTGGCTTCTGGTCATCCTGAAGATCCCGATCGTGATGCTCTTTTTGATCGTGCGCTGGGCCGTGCGCCAGACGCCCGAGGCCGCAGCCGAGCAGGACGGCGGCGTCGGCCCGCGGCTCGGTCCAAGGCATCCTCACCGTCCGCGCTCGCCGCTTCCGCGCTCGCCGCGCCGTGGACCGCACGGCGATCCGGCCCTCGCCTCCCCGCCGCGCGTGCGCACCCGGGCGACCGCCCGGCGCGCGCGCACCGGCCCGGAGCGAGTTCCAGCGCTGAGCCGTTCGCGCTCGCCGGCTTGCCGGCGCGGGCGCAGGCGCACTGCGCGCTCTGCCGGCAATCTGCGCAGCAACCGGCGGGATTGGACGCCCGCGTGACGCATAATCGGAAGACAAGACCCGAACCCGTCGATAGGAGCAGCTGATGAGCAGCGACACCGACACGGTGACATCCGCGACGCCCGCACCCGACCTCGCCGTCTGGCGCGCAGGCCTCCGGCGATGGCGCGGCGACGAACGGCACGCTAACCGTCACCGACAACCGCACCGGAGCGACGTATGAGCTGCCCGTGACCGACGGCACGGTGCGCGCGATGGACCTGCGACAGATCAAGACCGACGAGCAGGACTTCGGCCTGATGACCTACGACCCCGCCTACATGAACACCGCGTCGTGTCGCAGCTCGATCACCTACATAGACGGCGACGCCGGCATCCTGCAGCATCGCGGCTACCCGATCGAGCAGCTCTGCGAGCACTCCACCTATCTGGAGGTCGCCTACCTGCTGATCAACGGCAGGCTGCCCACCGAGGCCGAGCTGGCGGGCTGGATTGACGAGATCACCGTCCACACGTTCGTGCACGAGAACGTCAAGGACTTCATGCAGGGCTTTCGCTACGACGCCAACCCGATGGGCATGCTCGTCGCCTCGGTCGGCGCGCTGTCGACCTTCTACCCCGACGCCAACAAGATCCACGAGGAGCGCGTGCGTGCGATCCAGATCATCAGGCTGCTGGCGAAGATGCCCACGCTCGCCGCCTTCGCCTTCCGCCACAACCGGGGCCAGCCCTACGTCTACCCCGACAACGACCTCGACTACGCCGGCAACTTCCTCTCGATGATGTACCGCATGACCGAGCTCAAATACACGCCCGACCCGCGCCTGGCGCGCGCGCTGGACGTGCTGTTCATCCTGCACGCAGACCACGAACAGAACGCCTCCACGAGCGCGGTCCGCTCCGTCGGCTCCACGCAGGTCGACCCCTACTCGGCGGTCGCCGCAGGCGTCGCGGCGCTGTACGGGCCGCTGCACGGCGGCGCCAACGAGGCGGCGCTGAGGATGCTCGAGCGCATCGAGAAGGTCGAGAACATCCCCGACTTCCTGGAGGGCGTGAAGGCCGGCGACGAGCGCCTCATGGGCTTCGGACACCGCGTCTACAAGAACTACGATCCGCGCGCGCGGATCATTCGCAAGTACCTCGACGACGTGTTCGAGGTGCGCGGCAAGAGCCCGCTGCTGGACGTCGCCTCAGAGCTCGAGAAACGAGCGCTCGATGACGACTACTTCACCTCGCGCAAGCTCTACCCCAACGTCGACTTCTACTCGGGCCTGATCTATGAGGCTCTGGGCCTGCCGGTCGCGATGTTCCCGGTCATGTTCGCGATCGGGCGCACGAGCGGATGGATCGCGCAGTGGAAGGAGATGATCGAAGACCCCGAGCAGAAGATCGCCCGCCCGCGCCAGATCTATACCGGCGAGCGCGACCTCGACTACGTGCCGATCGCAGAGCGCGGCTAGCTCCACGTTCACCGGACCGCCCGCGCCTCACAGCAGCGCAAGCGCGGCCAAGCAATCTGAACCTAAAGCGGGCCGCGGGTGTGCTTTCTATCGAGCGATAGCCATGGTTATACGCAGTCCGCGAGAGAACACACACTGCCCGGCCCGTTGGTCTCGCCCGCGGACGAGCGATAGCCATGGTTATACGGTCGGGCGCTCAGAAGGGAAGCGGATCGGTGAGCGCGCCGACCGCGTAGTCGGCGCCCGCGTCGTGCAGCTGCTCAGCGTTGAAGTGGTGGCTGCCGACGCCCAGGCAGGCCATGCCAGCGGCGTGCGCGCCCGCGACGTCGTGCGGCGTGTCGCCGACCACGATCGCCTGCTCGGGCGACACCGACTCGCCGTAAACGAGGTTGGCGCGCTTGAGCGCGATGCGCGTGACCTCGCCGCGATCTTCTGAGTCCGAGCCGTAGCCGCCGAAGGAGAAGTAGCGGTTCAGCTGCGCGCGGTGAAGCTTGATGTGCGCCGCCGCCTCCACGTTGCCGGTCACAAGGCCCAGCAGATAGCCCTCCTCGAGCAGCCGCGGCAGCAGCTCGGGCACGCCCGCCAGCACCCGGTAGTCCGGCGAGTCGGCGACGGTGTGGTGCAGGTAGTGCAGCCGGCGCTCGAGCAGGCGGGCGAACTCGCGCCGCTCGGGCTTTCGGTGCAGCACCGCTTCAAACGTTTTGCGCCCGACGCTCGGGGTCGGTCATGCCCGCGTCGGTGAACTGGCCGATGTCCGCCGGCACGCCGTAGAGCTCGTTGAAGGCTTCGCGCCAGGAGTCCGCGCCGGCGCCGCCGGTGATCAGCAGCGTGCCGTCGATGTCAAACAGGATGGCGACGCGATCCTCGGGCATCTCGACCGGGCCAGTCTAGGCAACCCGATCCCACGCCGCGAGCGCACGTGCGTGATCGCGCGATCAGATCACGAGCGTCGCGCCATAAAGGCGCAGCCACTCGCGCTCGTCGCGGTAGCTGGGCCAGCGCCGGCCCAGCAGCGCCCAGTAGCGCGGCGAGTGGTCGAGGATCTCCAGATGGCAGACCTCGTGCCAGACGACGTACTGCAGCACCCGCTCGGGCGCGAGCAGCAGCCGCCAGTTAAAGCTCATGCTGCCGCGCGTCGAGCACGACGCCCAGCGCGTGCTCTGCGCGCGGATCGACAGCCCGCTGTAGGACAGCCCCGCCAGCGACGTGGCCGCGTCCAGGCGCGCGGCGATCTCGCGTCGCGCCGCTCGACGGTAGAAGCGCTCGATCGCCGCGCCGCGCGTCGCCGACGGGCACGAACAGCCGCTCGCCGTCGCTGTGCACGCGCACGCGGCCCGGCTGCGCGACCAGCTGTAGCGGATGACCGAGGTAGGGCAGCGTGCCCGCGCGCGCGGCGATTCGTGCGCGTGCCTCGCGCACCTCTGCCAGACGGCGCTCGATCCACGGCGCGAGCTCGCTCACCGCCGCCGCCGCAGCGCGCTCGGGGGCGCGAGCCGGCAGCACGACCTCCACGCCGCTGTGCGCGTGCACGTTGACGCGCACGCGCCGAGCACGCGTCGAGCGGCGCACGGTGTATCGGATCGCTCCCATCGTGGTCTGCTCGGCCATCACCGTGAGCGTACGCGCCGGCGCGGGCGCCTCACCGCGCTCGGACGGCGCTCGGGCACCGTCCAGCGCGTACGCTGCACGCGTGCCGCCGACCTCAGAGGACGCTTCCGAGCACACGCTCACGCTCGACGAGGAGCTGCTGCTGTGGCTCGGCGACGAGTCGCCGCAGGTGCGCGCCGCAGACGGCGAGCGCGTGCGCGACATCGCGGCCGAGTTCGCCCGCGGCTTTGATGCGCTCGCCAGCGTCGGTCCGGCCGTGACCGTGTTCGGCTCGGCGCGCACGCCGCGCGATCACCGCGACTATGCGCTCGCGCGCGAGGTGGGCGCCTGCCTGGGCGAGGCCGGCTACGGCGTGATCACGGGAGGCGGACCCGGGCTGATGGAGGCCGCAAACCGCGGCGCACGCGACGTCGGCGCGCTGTCGGTCGGCTGCAACATCGAGCTCCCGCACGAGCAGCAGCTCAACCCGTATGTCGACATCGGGCTGCGCTTTCGCCACTTCTTCGTGCGCAAGGTGATGTTCGTGCGCTACGCCTGCGCGTTCGTCGTCTGCCCGGGTGGATTCGGCACGCTGGATGAGCTCTTCGAAGCCCTCACGCTGATCCAGACGGCGACGATCCGCCACTTCCCGGCGATCCTCGTAGGCGAGGGCGAGTGGGAGGGGCTGCTGGCGTGGCTGCGCGCGACGGCGCTCGTCGAGCGCCACATCGCCCCGGGCGACCTCGACATCCTCAAACTCGTGCGCGAGCCTTCGGAGGTGTGCGAGATCGTCGAGCAGGCCGAGCAGCGCCAGCGCGCCTACGTGCAGCGCCAGCCGCGCCGCGGTCAGGCGCGCGCCGGGTCGTCAGGGGCGCCGGACGGGGCGTGATCGACGCGGGCATGGACCGATGAGCAGATCCACGGTGCCGCTTCCGCGCGAGGTGCGCTCGCCATATGAGGTCTACCTCAACGGCGTTCACCAGGAGCTCGGCGTCGACTTCATGGTGCGCGACGGAGCGCTCGTGTTCGAGCGCGAGCTGCGCAAGGACAAGATCAGCGGGTGGCGCTGGCTGCTCGGCGCGTGGGGAGTGGGCACCTACCGCCAGAACGACTCGGTCGACGTGCGCTACGAGGCCTCCGACGGCTCGCCGCGCGTGGCCGAGGGTCTCGAGATCCAGAGCAGCAGCGGCTAGCCCCGCGCCGCGCTCTCCCACGGCCTGGCCAGCTTCAGCGCGCTGAGGATCGCGCGTGTCGCGGGCGAGCGGTTGAGCGTGTAGAAGTGGATGCCGGGCGCGCCCGCCGCGAGCAGCTCGGCGCACTGCAGCGTGGCGTAGGCGACGCCGAGGTCGCGCACGGCCTCGGGGCTGTCCGCGCGCGCGTCGAGCTCTTCGCGCAGTCCCCGCGGGATCGAGGCGCCGCACATATGCGCCATCCGTTGCACCTGGCCGGATTGGGTGATCGGCATCACGCCGGGGATGATCGGCACCTCGATGCCCGCCCCGCGCGCGCGAGAGACGAAGTCGAAGTAGTGCGCGTTGTCGAAGAACAGCTGCGTGATCAGGAAGTCGACGCCGGCGGCGACCTTCTCGACGAGGTATGCGAGATCGGCCTCGGGACTGACGGCGTGGATATGGGTCTCGGGGAAGCAGGCGGCGCCGATCGCGAACGGGTAGCCGGCGCTGTATCAGCGCGACCAGCTCGCGCGAGTACTCGAGGCCGCCCTCGGTCTTGACCCACTCCTCGTGACCGGCGGGCGGATCGCCGCGCAGCGCGAGCACGTTGTCGATCCCCGCGCCGAGCATCTCGTCCAGCGTGGCGCGCAGCTGATCCTCGGTCGCTCCGACGCAGGTGAAGTGGGCCATCGCCTCCAGGCCGTAGTCCTCGCGGATGCGCTTGACGATCTCGATCGTGCGCTCGCGCGTGGATCCGCCCGCGCCGTAGGTCACCGACACGAACGACGGCTCCAGCGCGCGCAGCTCTGAGAGCGCCGCGTACAGGTTGCGCTCGCCGAGCTCTGTTTTGGGCGGGAAGAACTCAAACGAGAAGACCGGGTCGTCGGCGGCGAGGATCTGATCGATTCGCATCGACCGATTATGAAGTCCAGCGCTCCGGTTCACCGGCCACGCGCCGCACCCGACCGGTGACCTCTAGATGCGTCAGCAGCGCGAGCGTTTCATGCAGCAACCACGGCACGCCCGTCGAGAAGGAGGCGCCCTCGTGCACGCGCGGCACGAGCTCAAAGCCCGTCAGCGGGTCCCCCTCACCCAGCGCCACGAGGATTTTTGCGAGGCGCTCGGCGACCAGCTCGCGGTTGGCGTCGATGATGCGCGCGCACATCGGCGAACGTGCGCCCGTGCCCGGGCAGGCACAGACGCGCGTGCAGCGCGTCGACCAGATCCAGCGAGTTGAGGAATTCGCCGACCGGGTCGGGCGAGTAGCCGTAGTCGAAGAACAGCGAGATGCGCCCGAGCACGTGGTCGCCGGAGATCAGCAGCCTGCGCTGGGGCTGGAACATGCAGACGTGCGATGGCGAGTGACCCGGAGTCTCGTAGGCCACCCACTCGCCGAGGTCGCTGTCGACCGTCACGCCGTCCAGCAGATCGCGGTCGGGTGCGATCACGCCCGCGACACCGGTTCCGCGCGCGCGCCGTTCGGCGGTCGCGCGGCGAAGCGGCTCCTCGGGGACTCCGCTCTGACGAGCGACCTCGATGCGTTGCGCGAGGACCGCTTCGGGGTCCTGCGCCATGCGCGTCATCAGCTCGTGGCGCGGATGCATCCACAGCTGAGCGCCGGTCAGACGCACGATCTCGGGCGCCTGACCGCAGTGGTCTGAGTGTGCGTGCGTGCAGACGACCAGGCGGATGTCTTCCAGGCGCAGGCCGCACATCGCAAGCGCCCCCTCCAGGTCGGCGAGCGAGCCCGGCAGGTGCATCCCGGTGTCGAACAGCACGATCCCGTCGCCGGCCGCGACGGCCCACGCGTTGCAGTGCGGCACACCCGGCCAGCTCAGCGGCAGGCGCAGGCGAAAGACACCGGGCAGCACGCGCTCGCCCCGCCCCAGCTCGCGCTTGCGCACCACCTCGGCCACGTGCGCAGAGTAGAGTAAGCGCCTCCAGCGTCGCAAAAGGAGATCCTCCGATGGCCGAGGAGAGCGCGAGCACGGCAGCCTCGAAGGTGCAGGAGGCCGCTGCCAGCCTCCAGCAGGCCACGGCTGGGCGCAAGCGCATCACCGGCCCGCGCATCGACACGATCGTACGCAGCTACTTCGAGGCGATCGGCGCTCGCGATCTGGACAGCGCGGTCTCGATGTGGTCGCCGGGCGGGCGCGAGTACGTGCGCGGTATGGCCGACATCACCGCGCCGCAGGGCGTGCGCGAGTTCCTCGCCGAACTGCTCGACGCGCTGCCCGACCTGCGTGTCGAGGTGCTCTCCACGACCAGCGAGGACGATCGCTGCGCGGTGCAATGGCGCTTCACGGGCACCTTCGCCGGGCCCGGCAAGCTCGGCGGCGTCGCGCCGACGGGCGATCCCGTCGTGCTCGAGGGCCTCGACCTGTTCACCGTGCGCGACGGGCTGATCCAGTCAAACGACGCCTTCACCGACACGATGACCCTGCCGCGGCAGATCGGGATGATGCCGGCGGCGGGCTCGCCGGCCGAGCAGCGGCTGATGGGCGCGTTCAACGCAAAGACGCGCCTGACCGGTGGGCTGGCGGCAGCCGAGCCTGGGCTGGTGGCCGAGGGCGTGTGGCTGGTCCAGGGCCAGCCGGGACGCTGCAACGTGTTCCTGATCGAGGATGACGGCGGGCTGACGCTGTTCGACGCCGGCGCGCGCACGATGACGCGCGCGGTGGCAAGCGCCGGAGCGAGGCGCGGCGGCATCCAGCGCGTGCTGCTCAGCCACGGCCACACCGACCATCGCGGCGTGGCCGCGGCGCTCGGGGTCCCCGTGCTCTGCCACCCCGACGAGGTGCAGGACGCCGAGGGCAGCGGCGGCTTTCGCTACTGGCCGGCGGACCTCGCCGGGCTGCCCACGCCCCAGCGCCAGATCCACCGCCTGCTGCACCGCTATGCCTACGGCGGCCCGGTGGAGATAGCCGCCACCGTCAGCGAGGGCGATCTGATAGCCGGCTTTCGCGTCATCGACCTTCCCGGACACGCCCCCGGCCTGATCGGGCTGTGGCGCGAGTCAGACCGCCTCGCGCTCGTCGCAGACTGCTTTGAAACGATCGACCTGTGGGGCCGCGACTGCCCTGCGCGCGTGCCCGAGGCGACCTACAACTTCGACACCGAGCAGGCGCGCGAGAGCATGCGAAAGCTCGCCGCGCTGGAGCCCGCAGCAGCGTGGCCGGGCCACGGTAAGCCGCTCACCGGCGACGTTCGCGCCCAGCTGCTGCAGGCCGCGAACGCCGCCTGACCGGTGGCGCGGCGCAAGCGCCGGCGCGACAGCGCAAGCGCCGGCGCCGGCCCCGAGAAGCTCAAGGCGCCGACCAGCGACTACGCCGACTCCGAGGGCAACGTGCTCACGCTGCGCGGCTCGCTGACCGCCGGCTCGCGAGCCGCCTACGAGCGCGCCCTCGCGAGCAACCCGCTGTCGCGCGAGGACGCCTGGCAGCGCGCCGTCGAGCTGCTGTTCGAGCGCCTGGCCGTGCGCTGGGAGATCGCGGGCGCTCCGATCGACCGCCAGCGAGAGCTGCTGCTGCGCTTCCGCGCCGCCAGCCCGCGGGAGCGCGCATGGGTGCGCGACGTCCTGCGCGAGCACTGCGCCGAGCACTTCCCCGACGTCAGGGCGCCCTGAGCAGCTCCAGGCGCGGCCCGTGCGCATCGCCGGCACAGACGAAGCGCCCGGTCGCCGGACTGAGCACGAACTCGAGCACCTCCCCGCCCTCGCTTTGCACCTGCAGGCGCCGGCCCTGCTCGTGCACCGCGAGCACGATCCCGGGCTCAAAGCCGCCCCCGAAGTGCGTCAGGCGCGCCGGCGCGCCGGCGCGCGGAACTGGTCGAGACGGACCGAGCACCCCACCGATGGTACGGAGCCGCCGGGCAGTCTCAATACGATCAACGGAATGCGTCGCACGAAGATCGTCGCCACCATCGGCCCCGCTTCGCGCGAGCCGGGCACGCTGCTGCGCTTGGTGCACGCGGGCATGGACGTCGCGCGCCTGAACTACTCGCACGGCACGCTCGAGGAGCACGCCGAGACCGCCGAGCGCGTGCGCGACGCGGCCGGACGGGTGGGGCGCCCGGTGGCGATCCTGCAGGACCTCCCCGGCCCCAAGCTGCGCATCGGGCCGCTGCGCGAGGACGTCGTCGAGCTGACCGCGGGCGAGCACCTGACGCTCTCCTGCGGCGGGGACGAGATCACCGGCGACGCGGCGCACATGAGCGTCTCCTGGGCCGGCCTCGCGGACGCCGTCGAGAAAGACACGGTCCTGTACCTCGCCGACGGCTCGGTGCGCCTGCGTGTGCTCGACGTGCGCACGGGCGCGTGCGAGATCGACGCCGAGATCGAGGTCGGCGGCGCGGTCGCCTCGCGCCAGGGTCTGAACATCCCCGGTCCGGTGATCGCGCTGCCCGCGGTTCCCGAGGAGGACCTGCACCTGTTGCGCCACGGCGAATCGATCGGCGTCGACATGATCGCGCTGTCCTTCGTCCAGCGCCCGGAGGACATCGAAACGGTGCGCGACCACACGCGCCTGCCGCTGATCGCCAAGATGGAGAAGCCCACCGCGGTCGAACGCGCGTCTGAGATCTTCAAGGCGTCGGACTGCGTGATGGTCGCGCGCGGAGACCTCGGCATCGAGCTGCCGATCGCGCGCGTGCCGATCGTCCAGAAGCAGCTGCTCGAGCTGGCCGGCTGGATGGCGCGACCGTCGATCACCGCGACGCAGATGCTCGACTCGATGGTCAGCTCCTCGCGCCCCACGCGCGCCGAGGTGGCCGATGTGGCCAACGCGATCCTCGACGGCACCGACGCGGTCATGCTCTCTCAGGAGACCGCCGTCGGCGCCCACCCCGTCGAGGCGGTGGCGATGATGGCCGCCGTCGCCGAGCAGACGGAGTCGATCGCGCCTTATGAGCGCTGGAACCAGCTGCGCGTGCGCCGCACCGAGTCCGACCCCGCCTACACCGTCGCCCACAGCCTCTGCGACGCCGCGCGCGAGCTGCATCTGGATGCGCTGGTCGTGCCGACCCTCTCCGGGCGCTCGGCCCGCCTGGTCTCCGCGCACCGCCCGACGGTCCCGATCTACGCGCTGTCGCCGGGCAAAGAGACCGTGCGCCGCTGCAGCCTGCTGTGGGGCGTGCAGGCCGCCTCGATGGCCCGTCACGAGACGACCGAGGCGCTGATCGCCGACGCGGCGCGGCGCGTCGTGGAGCTCGGCTGGTGTGAGCAGGGCAATCGCGTCGGCATCACGGCCGGACTGCCCTCGGGGCGACCCGGCACGACGAGCCTGTTTCAGATCCAGCGCGTCTGACGCGCCGCGTGGACTGAGCGCGGCGGCGGTCGCACAGCGGCGCGCGGTCGCGCGGGCGGCGATCAGCCGGCGGCGCCGACGCCGCTTCGCCCGTAGAACTCGGCCTCCTGGCGGCCGAGCTCCGTGACCGGCTCATCGCCGTAGATCCACTCGCGCGCGATCCGATGCCAGTTGGCGCGCGCGCCCAGCTGCGCGAGCACCGCGAGCGTCAGCACCTCCATGCGCCGGCCGAGCAGGTGCTCGGGGAGCATGTCCTGGTGGCGCATCTCGCGGAAGTGGCGCGAGCGTGGATCAGAGCTCTCGATCATCACCTGCGTGGCGATCTCGGGTGTCAGCTGGAGCGTTTCATCGGCGGTCGTGTACCACCAGATGGCGTCCTGGACGAACTCCAGCAGCTGCTCGGGCTCCACGCGCTCGGGTTCGGGCAGAAAGCCGGAGCGCGCGAGCAGCTCGTGCAGGCCGACCGCGTCCTGCTCGATGACCGCCCGCTGGGCGGCGAGCTCCATCTCCACGGCGTCTGCGTCCATCCGCTTGAACAGGCCGAAGTCGAGGAAGGCCACGCGACCGTCCCCCAGCAGCAGGAAGTTGCCCGGATGGGGATCGCCCGAGAACTGGCGATGGCGATACATGCAGCCGAGGAAGAAGCGCATCACGATCTCCCCCACGCGGTCGCGCTCCTCCTGGGACGCGCGCTTGACCTCCTCAAAGCCCACGCCCTCGACGAATTCGCTGACGAGCACGCGCTCGCGCGACAGGGAGCTGACGACGTTCGGCACGACGATGAACGGGTGCCCGGCGAAGATGCGCGCGAGCGAACGCTGGTTTTGAGCCTCGAGCTCGTAGTCGAGCTCCTCGACGATCCGCCCTTTGATCTCCTCCGCCACCGCTTTGACGTCCATCCCGGGCGTCATCCGCTTGAGCAGGCGCATGATCATCTCCAGGTTCTGCAGATCGGCGCGCACGGCCGCCGCCACCCCCGGGTACTGCACCTTCACGGCGACGTCACGCCCGTCGTGCAGGCGAGCGCGGTAGACCTGCCCGATCGAGGCCGCCGCGATCGGCTCCTCGTCGAACTCCGCGAAGACCTCCGCGAGCGGTTCTTCCATGTCCTGTTCGATGACCTTGCGCATCTGCTTGAAGGAGACCGTCGGCGCGGCGTCCCTGAGCTTTGCCAGCTCGCGCTGGAACTCGTCGCGGTGCTCCTCGGCGACGAGACCGACGTCCAGGAAGGACATCACCTGGCCGAGCTTCATCGCGGCGCCCTTCATCGTCCCCAGCGCGGCGACGATCTGCTTGGCCGTCTGCAGCTGGCGTCTGGCGAGCGCCTCCTCGGAGGCGTCCTCGCCGCGCGTCACGTTGGCGGCGCGCGTGCCGAACTGCTTCACGGCCTCGCTCGCCGCGAGCGTCGCGACGGTCGCCGTACGGCGCACGCGCGAGGTGGGGATCTTTTCGCTCTCGCGCGCCATACCGACCCGATTTTAAGCGCGCACGCGCGTTCTCAGAACTATTTGATCGTCGCCGTCACTGCACACGCTGCACGCGCGACCCGGGGACGATGTCGTCTGAGCCGTCGCCCCAGCGCACCCACGCCTTGGTGCCGCCGTCGTAGTCGGCCCCCAGCAGCACGAGTGTGGCCGGCTCGCCGAGCGCCGTGCAGGCCTCAGACCCCTCCGGATCGATGCCGCGCCAGATGCGGATGAAGCTGTTTGAGTCCCACTCCTGCGCGACGGTGCTCGCCTCCGCGTGACCGGGGTAGATCACGGTCTCGGGCGCCAGCTCCATGAGCGTGCCCATGATCGAGTCGCGCAGGTCGGCGTAGGAGGTGTGACCGGGGGCCCTCACGCCGCCCACAGAGCCCTTGAACAACGTGTCGCCGGTGAAGACCGCGACCTCTCCGCGCGAGCTTGCCGCCGCGCCTGTGCGGGCGCCTCGCCGACCAGGAACGAGAGCATGCCCGCGGTGTGGCCGGGCGTGTGCAGCGGGCGCACCTGGAGCTTGCCGAAGGAGAGCGTCTCGCCCGCCTCGACGGTGCCGGTCGCCAGCGACACGGCGTCCGCTCCGTTGGTCGATGCGCCCGAGGCGTCGCTCGCCTGCAGCAGATCGCGCTCCAGCGAGCTGATCAGGACCTCGAGCTCGGGCCAGCGCTCGCGCAGCGCCTGCGTCTCGCACACGTGGTCGTAGTGGTGGTGGGTGAGCAGCACGTGCGTCGGCTGCACCCCGAGGCGCTCGGCGGTCTCGATCAGCGGCGCCACCGGGCCTCCCGCGTCGATGAAGAAGCCGGGGCCGCCGTCGCCGTCGGCGACGAGGTAGGTGTTCGAGACAAACTGCGGGTGGGAGGCGTGCTCGACGATCAACGCGCCCATCCTTGCACAAGGCGCTCAGGCCGACTGCCGCTCCAGTCCCGGTTGCAGCGGGGCTGCGCCTTTAGCCGAGGGCGCCTCCCCGGCGACGAGCCGGCTCAGCCCGTCCAGATAGGCGTCGTCGCCGACGTCGCGGCGCCACTGCAGCACCTCGACCGAGCTCGCACCGGCGACGGTCACCGCTCGCGCCTGCGCAAGCGTCGGCGCGGTGCACGCCAGCGCCACCGCGCGCGAGGTGCCAACGGTGCGGTAGGTGTCGGGCGCGATCTGCACGGCCGAGGAGAAGAACACGCGACAGCCCTGCGCCGCCAGCGCCTCGCGGTCGAGCGCGAACTCATATGGCGGCCCGGCGCGCAGCGCATAGTCGGGCGAGACGAGGTAGAGCACCAGCGACGCCTCGTCGCGCAGCGGCACGTCGTCGGCGCCCAGGCTCCCCGCCGCGATGCGCTCCATCGTCTGCGGCCAATTGCCCTCGAACAGGCTCATGATGTTCATGCACTCGGGATCGCCGAAGCGGGCGTTGAACTCGATCACCTTCACGCCCTCGGCGGTCGCGAAGAAGCCGCTGTTCATCACGCCGCTGAAATGGCGCCCCTGCTGGGCGAGGCGCTCGATCACCCGCTCGATGATCGAGCACGCCTGCGCGTAGTGGGCGTCGGTCATGAAGGGCAGCGTCGCGGTGGCCATCGACAGCGAGCCCATGCCGCCCGTGCCCGGCCCCTCATCGCCGTCGTAGCGATAGGGATAGTCGTAGGTGGCCGGCGGGAACACGACCGTCCTGCCGTCGCTGACCGCCTGAATCGTGAACTCCGCCCCGACGATCTTCTCCTCGATCAGCACCGTCTCACCCGACCGCCCGCCGGCGAGCAGGCTCGCCGCATATTCCCCCGCCTCGCGATGGTCGGCCAGGTGGGGACCCATCACCTTGACGCCCTTGCCACCGGTGAGGCCCGACGGCTTGACGGCGACCGCGGTCTCGCCGAAGGACGCGATCGCCTCGTCGACCTCCCGCGGATCGCTCACGACCCGCAGCAGCGGCACGGCCTGCGGCGCTACCTCGGCGAGCAGCTCGCGAGCGAACGCCTTGTTCCACTCGATCTCCGCACCCGCCCTCGTCGGCCCGACGGCGCGCGTGCCCTGGGCGAGCAGCGCGTCGACGACGCCCGCGGCCAGCGGCTCATCGGCGCTGACCATCGCGATGTCGACCTCGTGCTCGCGCGCGAACGCGGCAACCGCCCGCGGGTCGCGCACGTCGCCTGTCGCATAGCTGCCGCCCGAGGCCTTCACGGCAGCGACGATCGACGGGTTCTCGTGGCCGATGAAGGCGCACAGCTCGCTGTGCTCGGCCATCGCGACGGCGAGCGCGCTCTCGCGTCCTCCGTGACCGACGATCAGGGTGCGCACCCAGCCAGCCTACATCCCCACACACTGCTCACCGCGACGCACGAGCACCCCGGCATCGGCGCCACAGGGGCGGCGGCGCGCCCTCGCGCAGCCGCCCGCGTGAAGGCGAGCTACGGCGCGTGCTCGGCATCCTCGGCGTCGTTGACCGCCCAGGCGATCCGCTCGATGAGCTGCTGCGCGGCGAGGTCCTCGCTCAGGTGCACCCGCTCTACCCGCTCGTCGAGCAGCACCGGCGCCTCGTCGAGCAGCGCCGCCGCGCCGCGAGCTCCGACTGGACCTGTCGTGACGATGATTCTGGCCATGATGTCTCCCTTCGGGGACTGTTCGGTCACGACACCGTGCCCCGCCTTGTTCAAGACGAGCTGAACGTGGGCTTAAAGCTTCAGCGCGAGAGGACGAAAAACTTGACGTCGGCGTCGTTGGAGCGCTGACCGGCGGCGTTCGTCGCGCGCGCCCGTGCCCGCGACATAGACTTCGGCGCATGGCGCTCATCCACACCTGCTATCGCATCACCGACATCGACCGCTCCGTCGGCTTCTACGAAGCGCTGGGCTTCGAGGAGATCGGGCGCATCCCGATCAGAGACGAGGCGGTCAACGTCTTCATGAACCAGCCCGGCGACGGCGACATGCCGCGCCTGGAGCTCACCTACAACTTCGGCGTCGACTCCTATGAGGTCGGCACCGGCTACGGCCACATCGCGATCACCGCCGAGGACCTCGACGGCACGCTCGCCCGCCTCGCCGATCAGGGCATCCAGCCCGAGAAGCCGCCCTACACGATCAGCGATGGTGGAGCGCGGCTGTGCTTTGTCAAAGATCCCGACGGCTATCGGGTCGAGATCATTGAGGCACGCTAGAGCTCCACCTCTGGGAGATCCGCGACGGCAAGCTAGCGCGCTTCCGGCAGTTCATCGACACGGTCAAGTTCGCAGAGGTCGTCCCCGTGAGCGCAGCGGCTGCGTAGGACGTGAGCACAACGGCCGCGTAACGCACCGTTGCGGCGTACTAGGGTGACCGAGCGATGAGAGCGAGCGGGTCGCATCTGCTTCCCCGGGAGGGATCAAGCGGATCGGTGGGGACGCCGTGATACGCTGCGGGCGCGTTCGTTACTGGCCAGCGGCGTGCAGGGCGGCCAGCACTCCTGCGCCCGGGTACGAAACGCTCCTGATCGTGCTCCTGATCGCCGCGTTCCTGGCAGCGTGCGTGTCGATCTTCATCCACCTGGGCCGGCGCGATCGCCGTCCCAGGCCGGTGGCCGACCAATGGCAGGCGCTCGCCGTGATGGGAGAGCTGTGTCCGCACGGCTGGCAGGCACAGATAACCCTGTATGGATGGGAGGCGCCCGTGCCCGAAGACGCCCCTCGCTCGCGCGCCCCTCTGGTCGCGCTTGAATGGAAGCAGTTCGCCGAGGAGTCCGGGCAGGTCGCCGTATCGCGGCGGGTGTAGGCGCCGACGATCGGTGAGGCGCTGCAGACGATGGTCGAGGGTCGCCGCACGGACGTCACCCTCGAGCAGATCGAGCAGGCGATGGCCGAGCGGGAGGACGTCCACTGGAACGACTGACCTCGCTACCAAGCGACCTTGCCGGCGCCTGGCAGAGGATCAACTGCGCGCCCGCGCCAGGCGCTATCTTTCGGTCGTGGCCGACGTAGCCATCTCAGCCGGGGCCGCAGCGCCCGAAACCGTTCCCCCCGCCGCGATCGAGCGGCCGGACTTCGAAATCGTCCCGCGCAAGGGCCTCATCCTCGTGGCCGTGGTGGGGATCCTGCTGATCGCGGCGATCGCCTCCAACGAACTCTGGCCGCTCGCCTTCTTCCACTTCGTCGGCGGAGCGTCGTGGACGATCATCGACCTCTTCCTGGGCTTCGTGCTCGGGCCGATCATGGGCAAGCTGTCCGTCCCGGCGCGCGTCGAGTTCACCACGCGGCTGATGCCGAAGATGGTGCTGATCATGCCCACCGTCGTGACGATGACGCTCGCGGCGGGCTGGCAGCTCGGGGTTCATCTCGGCACCGTCCAGTCGAGCTACCCCAACCACGCCTGGACGGTGGCCAGCTTCATCGTGGTCGGCGTGATGGCGGTGATCGCGCTCGGGCTGCTCGAGCCGGCGAACATCGCCGTCCTGGTCGAGCTGAAGAAGCCGAGACCCAACCCGCAGGTGATCGAGAAACTGATGAAGCGCTTCATCTACTGCGCCGGCATCCTCGGCGCGATGCAGGTCGCGACGCTCGTGATCATGACCAAGCTGACGGTGGGATGAGCGAGCGCCGCCTGCCGCCGGTCACCCAGATCGGCATGGCATCGCTGGCGCTGATCGTGGCCGGCGGGCATCTACCTGTCCGCGCATCTCCCCCACCATGTTCCGCTCGGCCCGGCGGTCGCCCTGCTGGCCGCTCTCGGTGCTGCTGCTCGCGGGCAACCTCGTGGCGCTCGCGCTCGTGCCGGACTTCCCGCTGGCGCCGCTTCTTCGCCGTCGCCAAGTGGACGCTGCTCGCCTATGTGATCATCGCGGGGATGATCGAGTACTCGTTCCTGCGCGACCACATCAGAGGCGGGGTGCTCGTCGTGCTCACGCTCTCGCTGGTGGTGTTCGCGGTGCACGTGCCCGTCCTCGTCGGTTTCACCGTCGCCCGCTTCGCCGAACCCGAACCCGCCCTAGGCTGACGGCTCCCGCAGCGGGCACAGCGCCTCAGACATCCGGTGAGGCGAGCGCCCGCGCTCAGGCGAGCACGCGCCCGCGGAACTTGCGCAGGCCGAGGGCCAGGAACGTCGCGCAGAAGCCGATCAGCACCGGATAGACGACATACAGCGGCATGTGCGAGGCGTGGGTGAGACCTGCGCGCAGGCCCTCGTTGATGTAGATCAGCGGGTTGACCAGCACGACGATCTGCAGCCAGTGGATGCCGGCGACCTGCACGGGCGCGAGCTTCGTCCACTGGTAGTAGGTGCCGCCGAGGAACGTCAGCGGCAGCACGACGAAGCCGAACATCAGCCCGAGGTTGCGCGCCTCGAACGCCGTCCCGAGCAGCAGCCCGAGCGAGGTCATCGTCACGCACGCGAGCGGAATCAGCGTGATCACGATCAGCCAGTGGACCGACAGGTGCGCTTCGACGCCGCTGGCATGAACGTACTGCGGCCATCGGGAAGACGATCAGCGCCGCGATCAGGCCCTGCGTGGCGCCCGACAGCACCTTCGCGATCGCCACCAGCCAGATCGGGCAGGGCGCCTGCACGCGGTCCTCGATCTCGCGCGTGTAGCCGAACTCCTGCGCCATCACCATCGCCACCGCCTGGATGCCCTGGAACATGATCGTGATCCCGATCACGCCCGGGACGAGCACGGTCGCGAAGGCAGACTCGGCGGCCTTGCCCCCGCCGCCGCCGATGCCCTGGCCGATCGTCGGGAACACGTACAGGAAGACGAACACGAGCAGAAACGGCTGCACGAGCACGCGGATCGCGAACTCCAGGAAGTGCTTTCGCAGCACGACCAGGTCGCGCAGGATCAGCGCCAGCAGCGCCGAGCGGCTGGCGGCCATCGTCGAGCGCGCGGGCTCGATCACGATCGGCGCGCCCACCGGGGCCGGCGGCGCTGGCGGGCGGAGTCGCCGTGGCGGCCATCAGTCGCGCAGCTCCTTGCCGGTCAGCGAGATGAACACGGTCTCGAGGCTCGGCTCTGACACCGACAGGTCCGCCAGCTCAAAGCCGCCCGCCTCGGCCGCGTTGACCACGCGCGGCACCAGCCGCTCGGCGCCCTTGACGTGCAGCTCCACGCCGCCGTCGATCGTGCGCGTGTGCGTCACCTCGGCGATCTCGCCGGCCAGCTGGCGCGCGAGCGCCTCGGTGTCGCCGTCGGCCTTGACCGTCACGATCGTGTCCGCCCCGACCGAGCGCTTGAGCGCCTCGGGCGTGTCGAGCGCGAGGATCCGGCCGTGGTCCATGATCGCCACGCGCTCACACAGCTCCTCGGCCTCCTCCATGTAGTGCGTCGTCAAGAGGATCGTCTGGCCCTCGCGGTTGAGCTCGCCGAGGATCTCCCACAGCGCGAGGCGGCTCTGCGGGTCAAGGCCCGCCGTCGGCTCGTCGAGGAACAGCACCGCCGGGCGGTGGAAGATCGCGCGCGCCATCATCAGCCGCTGGGCCATCCCGCCCGACAGCGCGTAGACCGACGCCTTGGCCCATTTGGAGAGGTGCAGCTTCTCCAGCAGCTCGTCGGCGATGCGCCGCGACTCGGCGCCGGAGATGCCGAACAGGCGGCCGTGGAAGTAGAGGTTCTCCCAGACGTTCAGCTGGCGATCGAGCGTGTTCTGCTGGGAGACGATCCCGATCAGCTGCTTGGCGAGCGCCGGCTGGGTCACGACGTCGATCGCGCCGACGAACGCCGAGCCCGACGTGGGGATCACGCGCGTCGTGAGCATGCCCGCGGTCGTCGTCTTGCCCGCGCCGTTGGGGCCGAGCAGCCCGAAGATCTCGCCCGCGTACACGCTCAGGTCGAGCCTGTCGACGGCGGCGAAGTCGGTGCCCGGGTAGACCTTCGTCAGCCCGACCGTGCGGATCACCTCGCCGCGGCCGTCGAGCTGGCCGTCCGCCGGCGAGCGGGGCTGTGTGGGCAGGAGCTCAGCCGGCTGGGCCATCGCTTCAATGTAGAGCGCTGCTCAGCGCGATACTGCACCGCTCGCTGGCGCTAGGCTTTGCGCTGCGATGGCGGACACCGGCAAGATCGCCAAGAACCTCGAGCGCTTCGCCCAGGCGGTGGCCGCGCACGACCGCGAGAACCCCACGCACACCGCGTTCGGCATCGGCCTCGCGCATTTCGACATCGAGCGCCTCGGATTGGAAGAGGGCGAGGAGATCCTGCCGGGCATCACCGTCCAGGTCGACGGCGGCGTCAGCGGCAACTTCCGCGTGCTCTGCGACGGCGAGCACGACGAGCAGGCCGAGCGCGCCGAGGAGGAGGTCGTCGAGGCGGTCGCCACGCAGTCGGTGCCCGCGATCGCGCCCGCCCGCTCGCCGTTCGAAGAGAACTAGCGCCGGCTCGCGCGCCGGCGACGGCGGCCTCCGTCCACCGCGCGCGGCGGAGCTCCGTCGCCGCTCAGCGGCTGACAACCGGCTCGGGCACGCCGGCGCGCTGCGCGATCATCGCGACGAGGCGTTCGATCGTGGGGCACGGGATGCCGTGGCGCGCGGCGGCGCGCAGCACCGACCCGGGGATCGCGTCGAGCTCGGGGGCGCGCCCCGCGGCGATGTCGCGCTGCATCGAGCTCCCGAGCGTCGCGTGCGCCATGCCGAGCTCCGCGATCGCCGTCGCCGGGTCGACGTCCTGCGCGCCCTCGGCCCGGCCGACCGCACAGCCCTCCTCGACCGCGCCCTGCAGATCGGCGCGCAGGCGCGGTGTGTCGCGGATCTCGCCAAGCAGCTTGTCGTAGGCGCTCGTCGTGCACGCGAGCGCGTTCAGGCGCACGAGCTTGGACCACATCACGGAGGCCTCTGACTCGCCCACGCGCGCCGGCACGCCGGCGTCGTCGAGCGTGCGCACGAGCGCCTCCATCAGCTCGCGGTCGACGGCGTCCTCCAGACCGGCCGCCGGGGCCATCTCGACGAACAGAAACGGGCTGGTGTGCGACACGACCCCGGGAGCGGGGCGGTCCGCCTCCACGCGGATCGTGCCCGCGAGCACCGACGCCGGCGCGAAGCGCTCGCGCAGCACGACGAGGTGGTCCAGCCCGTTGAGCAGCGGCAGCACGAGCGTCGGCTCGCTGGCCACTCGCGCGAGCGCGCTGTCCAGGCCGGACGCCTTGGTCGCCACGATCAGCACGTCGACGGGCTCCACCAGGCGCGACACGACCGCCGGCCTGGCGACGAACTCGCCGAACATCACGCTGTCCACGCGCAGGCCGTCGTCCTCGATCACCTGCGCCGTCTCCTCGCGCGCGATCAGGATGACCGGAACGCCCGCCTGCTCCAGCGCGCCCGCGAGCAGGCCGCCCACGCCGCCCGGTCCGAGAATCGCGATCTTCACGCGCCGAGTCTAAGCCCACTAGCCTTCGAGTTGATGCCGACGGACACGACGAGCGCCACGCAGCGGTCTGAGATGCCGGAGATCCTCGCCCGCGGGCCGTGGCCCCGCGAGCACGTCGCGGCCAGCTGGAGCAGCGAGCACTTCGAGCCCTCCGCCGCGCACAGCCAGGCGGCCGACGCCGCGATCCAGGGCCTGCAGGATCGCGGGTCCCCGAGCCACGACGGCTTCGCCGCGCGTCTGGTCGCCTACCGCGCCGACGGCGACGGCATCTCGATGGACCTCCAGCCGCTGCGCTGGGCGCTGCGCCTGGTGTCCGGCGACGCCTCCGACAGCGTCGCGGCGCTGTGCGTGACGCGCGCGGCCGACGGCCGCTGGCTGGCCGGCCGGCGGGCCAGCTGGGTCGCCTCGTGGGCCGGGCGCTGGGCGCTCGGCGCCGGCGGCGCGGTCGACCTCGGCGAGAACCCGGCGGACACGCTCGTGCGCGAGCTGCACGAGGAGTGGGCGGTGTCGCCCGAGCGGGTGCGCGGGGAGGCGCTGATCCGCCTGCCGCACGGGCTGGTCATGTTCGTCGGACAGGCCTGGCTGGCCGACGGCGTCGAGGCGTCCGTCACGCCCGACCACGAGCACGACGAGTTCGCCTGGTGGCCGAGCGACGTGGATCAGTGGCCGTCGGACGCGAGCGATCCCGTGCGCGCGATGGCGCGCTGGTTGACGCAGTGAGCCGCAGCGGCGCGCTGCCCGCCCCCCCGCCGACCGACCTGCCGCTCGCGCAGGCGCGCGCCGCCCAGCCGCGACCGCGTCGGAGCGCTCACGTTCACGCGCCTGAAGTGGGCCTCGCTCGCGCACTCCTGCGTCTACGCCGGCTTGATCTGCGCCGCGATCGTCGGCTGGGCGACGCCCACGCTGATCCTCGGCTGGACGCACGGCATCCTGTGGATCGTCATGTCGCTCACCTGCATCGCGGCAGTGCGGCTGCGGGTGATCCCGCTGCGCGTCGGGGTCGCCGTGGCGGTGCTCGGAGGCGTCGGGCCGTTCTTCGGCAGCTATGAGTTCGTGCGCGAGCAGCGCCGACGTGCAAGCGGTTCTCAGGACGGTCACATCACCGCTCAATAGCTCTACCGCGCACGCTAGAGTAGAAACGACATGGCGACTGGCACCACGGGTCAACAGACAGTAGATGTCGTGACCCCCGCCGCAGGCGAGTCGGTCAGCGAGGGAACGATCCTCGAATGGCAGGTGAAGGTGGGCGACTTCATCAAGCTCGACGAGACGATCGTCGAGATCTCCACCGACAAGGTCGACCTCGAGCTTCCGTCACCCGCGAGCGGGACCGTGACAGAGATCCTCGTGCAGGAGGGCGACACCGTCACCGTCGGTCAGGTGATCGCGCGCATCGCGGTCGGCGCCGACGGCGCGGGCGCCACGCAGGGCGCCCCCGGCGACGCGAGCACGAGCGGCGTGCAGACCCCGGTCCCCGATGGCAACGGCTCGCGCAGCGTCAACGACGGCGACGGCTCGGGCAACGGTGCGGGCGCCGGCGACCCTGCGGCCACGGCCTCAGACGACGGCGCGACGCAAGCACGGCTCGTCGACGTGGTCACACCCGCGGCCGGCGAGTCGGTCTCTGAGGGCACGATCCTCGAATGGCGTGCGAAGGTCGGCGAGCGCGATCAAGGAGAACGACACGATCGTCGAGATCTCGACCGACAAGGTCGACGTCGAGCTGCCGGCTCCGGCCAGCGGCACGGTCGCGAGCTGCTCGTACAGGAGGGCGAGACCGTCACGGTCGGGCAGGTGATCGCGCGCATCGAAGCTCGCCGAGCGCGCAGGCGCCGCGGCGCCGCGACGCGCCAGCCGCGACGCCGTCGCCGGGGCTCGCGCGCCAACGGCGCCGGCGGCTCGCCGGACGGCGTGAAGGCCTCGCCCGTGGCCGCGCGCGTCGCCGCCAGCGAGGGCGTCGACCTGGCCGGCGTCGCAGGGCAGCGGCCCGGCGGGTCGGATCGCCAAGTCAGACGTGCTGTCGGCGCTCCGCGGCGGACGGCCGCGAGCGCGAAGGCGCGCGCAGACAGCCGGCGCGCAGCGCCACCGACCAGCTGATGAAGGGCGGCCCCGCGACGCTCGCGCGCTACATGCAGAAATCGCTGTCGATCCCGACGGCTACGAGCTTTCGCACGCTCACCGTGACGATGCTCGACGCGCGCAGGCGCGAGCTCAAGGCGGCCGGCAAGCGCGTGTCGTTCACCCACCTGATCGCCTACGCGATCGTGCGCGCCGCACAGGAAATGCCCGTCATGGCAGACCACTTCGCCGAGATCGACGGCAAGCCGCACCGCCTCTCAGACGGCCAGGTCAACCTCGGGCTCGCGGTCGACGTGCAGAAGAAGGACGGCTCGCGCACGCTGATCGTGCCGGTCATCTCGGGCGCGCAGAACCTGCCGTTCGACCGCTTCGTCGCGGCCTATGACGCGCTCGTCGAGAAGGCGCGCACGAACACCCTCTCCCCCGATGACCTCGTCGGCGCGAACATCACGCTCACCAACCCGGGCGGCCTCGGCACCGTCGCGTCGGTCCCCCGCCTGATGGAGGGCCAGGGCACGATCGTCGCGACAGGCTCGATCTCCTACCCGGTCGGCCTGGGCGCCATCGGCGCGATGATCGGCGCCGAGAAGGTCATGACGATGACCTCGACCTACGACCACCGCGTCATCCAGGGCGCCGAGTCCGGTCGCTTCCTCGCCCTCATCGAGCAACAGCTGCAGGGCGAGCACGCCTTCTATGACGAGCTGTTCGCGGCGCTCGCCGTCGAGCTCGGCCCGGCGCCGCCCGTGCCGGCGCCCGCCGCCGCCGCGGCCACGTCGGCCGAGCAGGCGGCCCCCGCCTCGCCGGCCGGCGAGGAGCTGTTGCAGGGCGTTCAGGCGGCGAGCCACGCTGCTCACGCGCTTTCGCAGCCACGGGCACCTCGCGGCGCGGCTTGACCCGCTCGGCTCAGAGCCCGAGGGCGACCCGGGCCTGGACCCCGAATCGCTCGGGCTCACGCCGGAGATGCAGGCGCAGATCCCGGCGCGCATCCTGCACATGTACGTGCCGGGCGCGACGCTCGCCGACGCGCTGCCGCACCTGCGCGAGACCTACTGCGGCACGATCGCCTATGAGATCGAGCACATCGCCTCCCACCGCCAGCGCGTGTGGCTGCGCGAGCACATCGAGTCCGGCGCCTTCCGCCAGCCGCTGACGAGCGACGAGTCAAAGACGCTGCTCAAGCGCCTGGTCGAGGTGGACGCGCTGGAGCGCTTCATGCACAAGGCCTACCTCGGTCAGCACCAGTTCTCGATCGAGGGGCTGGACATGACCGTGCCGATGCTCGACGAGCTGATCCAGCTGTCGGCCGCGCACGGCGGGCAGGAGGTCGTGATCGGCATGGCCCACCGCGGGCGGCTGAACGTGCTGGCGCACAACCTCGGACGCGCCTACGACACGATCTTCGCCGAGTTCGAGGGCGCCTCGACGCTCGAGGCCGTCACGACGATCCCGCAGGGCGGCACCGGCGACGTCAAGTATCACCACGGCACGCAGGGCTCCTACGAGCTGCCGAGCGGCGAGACGATCCGCGTCAACCTCGAGTCCAACCCGAGCCACCTGGAGTACGTCTCGCCGGTCGTCGAGGGGGCCACGCGCGCCGCGCAGACCACGCGCGATGGCCCGCACGCCCACCAGAACACCGACGCGGCCGTGCCGATCGTGATCCACGGCGACGCGTCCTTCCCCGCGCAGGGAGTCGTCGCCGAGACGCTCAACCTGCAGGCGCTCGACGGCTACCAGGTCGGCGGCACCGTCCACCTGATCACCAACAACCAGATCGGCTTCACGACCGACCCCGACGACGCGCGCTCCACGCGCTGGGCCTCGGACCTCGCCAAGGGCTTCGACGTGCCGATCATCCACGTCAACGCCGACGACGTCGCCGGCGTGCATGAGCGCCGTGCGCCTGGCCTTCGCCTTCCGCCAGGAATTCGGCCACGACGTGCTGATCGACCTGATCGGCTACCGGCGCTTCGGCCACAACGAGTCAGACGAGCCCGCCTACACCCAGCCCGAGATGTACGCGAAGATCAAGGCCAAGAAGCGCGTCTCGGAGCTGTGGGCCGATCGCCTGGTCGC
The DNA here is from genome assembly GCA_963713385.1 of uncultured Solirubrobacterales bacterium. Classification (GTDB taxonomy): domain Bacteria; phylum Actinomycetota; class Thermoleophilia; order Solirubrobacterales; family Solirubrobacteraceae; genus Palsa-744. The sequence continues at coordinate 37,828 of CAVQLO010000005.1, read as the reverse complement.
CGAAGGCGTCGTCTCCCAGGAGGACGTCGAGCGCCAGGCCCAGGCAGTGTGGGACAACCTGACCCTCCTGCACCAGCGCCTGAAGGCGAAGATCGCGGCCGTCGCCGAAGGCGACTGCGAGCACCCGACCGGCGAGTACCAGCTCGACCGCTCGCCGAGCCCCGAGGTCGACACCGCCGTGCCGGCGGCGCAGCTGCGCGCGCTCGGCGAGGAGCTGCTGCGCGTGCCCGACGGGTTCACCGTGCACCCCAAGCTCGTCAAACAGCTCGAGCGCCGTCGCGAGGCGCTCGCGGCGCAGGGCGACGACGCCGCGCACGCGATCGACTGGGCGCACGCCGAGGCGCTGGCCTTCGCGTCGCTGCTGACGGAGGGCACGCCGATCCGCCTGACCGGCCAGGACACCGAGCGCGGCACGTTCAGCCAGCGCCACATGGTGCTGCACGACGCCAAGACCGGCCAGACGATCTGCCCGATCCAGAGCCTGCCCGACGCGCGCGCGCCGTTTGAGCTGCACAACAGCCCGCTGTCGGAGCTCGCGTGCATGGGCTTTGAGTACGGCTACAGCCAGGAGGCGCCCGAGACGCTCGTGCTGTGGGAGGCGCAGTTCGGCGACTTCGTCAACTCCGCGCAGGTGATCGTCGACCAGTTCATCGTGTCCGGCCTGGCGAAGTGGGGCCAGACCTCGCGCATGACGCTGCTGCTGCCCCACGGCTACGAGGGCTCTGGCCCAGAGCACTCCTCCGCGCGCCTGGAGCGCTTCCTCGCGCTCGCCGCCGAGGGCAACATCCGCGTCGCCAGCCCGACGACGCCCGCGCAGTACTTCCACCTGCTGCGCCGCCAGGCGCGCGTCGCCAAGCAGCGCCCGCTCGTGGTGATGACGCCCAAGTCGCTGCTGCGCCTGCCGCAGGCGACGAGCTCTGTCGCGGACATGGCCGAGCACACGCGCTTCGTGCCGGTGCTCGCCGAGCCCGGCGTGCAGGACGAGAAGGTCACGCGCCTGCTGCTGTGCACCGGAAAGATCTACTACGACCTCGTCGGCCACCCCGACCGCGCCGCCCACGAGGGCCTGGCGGTCGGCCGCATCGAGCTGCTGTACCCGTTCCCCGAAAGCCAGGTGCTCGCGCTGATCAACAGCTACCCGAACCTGCGCGAGGTCGTGTGGGTGCAGGAGGAGCCGCGCAACATGGGCGCCCGCGCGCACATGTTCCCGCGCCTCATGCAGATCCTGCCCGAGCAGATCCACTTCGGCTACATCGGGCGCCCCGAGCGCGCAAGCCCCGGCGAGGGCTACCCGGCGGCGCACATCGACGAACAGAACCGCATCGTCACGACCGCGATCGACCTGCGCATCCCGATCTCCCAGTACCCGCGAAAGGCGCCGGGCGAGCGCTGATGGGCGCGCTGTGGCGCAGATTTCGCGAAATCCTGCGCCAGCGCCGGCGCAAGCGCCTCAACTAGAGCGCGGTCCGGCGCACGGCCTATCGTGCGCCCGTGGCTCACACCAGGCTCTATCGGGGCGGAAAGCTCGTCCTCGAGGACTTCCCGGTCGCGGACATCTCCGAGTACCTCAAGGACGACGACGCGTGCGTCTGGCTGGACTACTGCTCCCCGACGGCAGCGGACCTCGCGACGATCGTCGAGGAGTTCCAGCTGCACCCGCTCGCCGTCGAGGACGCGGTCAACGACCATCAGCGCCCCAAGCTCGACCGCTACGACTCGCACCTGTTCATGAACGCCTACACCGTCAGGCTCGACACCGCCTCCGGTGAGCTGTCGGCCAGCGAGATCGGCGTGTTCGTCACGCCCAACGCGCTCATCACCGTGCGCAAGGACGAGGGCGTGCCGATCGACGCCGTGCTGCAACGCTGGGATGAATCGCCCGGAACTGACCGCGCACGGCGTGTCGTTCTTGCTGTGGGGGCTGCTCGATGACATCGTCGACGGGCACTTCGAGGCGGTGCAGTCGCTCGACGGCGAGATCGAGGCGCTCGAGGACCTCCTGTTCGACGACCGTCCGCGCAACACAGAGGTGCAGCGGCGCTCGTTTGAGCTGCGCAAGAGCCTCGTGCTGCTGCGCAGGCTCGTGCTGCCGATGCGCGAGGTCGTCAACTCGCTGATGCGCCGCGACCTGCACGTCGTCGACCAGGCGATGACCCCCTACTACCAGGACGTCTATGACCACGTGCTGCGCGCGACCGAATGGACCGAGTCGCTGCGCGACCTCGTGACGACGATCCTCGAGACCAACCTGACGATCCAGGGCAACCGCATGAACCTCGTCATGAAGAAGGTCACCAGCTGGGCGGCGATCATCGCCGTGCCGACCGCGATCACCGGGTTCTACGGGCAGAACCTCCCCTACCCCGGCTTCGCCCGCCACTGGGGGTTCTGGTTCTCGACGGGGCTGATCGTCGTCGGGTCGGTGACGCTGTACTGGGCCTTCCGGCGCAACGACTGGATCTAGCTCGGGGTGACTGCACGCGGCCGCCGGCGCGGTCGCGCCGGCACTGCGCAAATGCGGCGGGCCGCCGCCGCTGGATGCGGCGGCCGGGCCGGAGCGCGACCGCCCGAGAGCCGGTCAGCTACTACCCGCGATGTCCGCGGCCGAACCCTGGCTGAAACGCGCCGGTCGCTCCAGTCGCCCGGTCGGGCCGGTTCCGCCTCCGGTAGCGCCCGTCGGACCGGTCTGGCCGCTGGATCCGGTGCCCCCCGTCGGACCGGTCTGGCCGCGTCGGGCCGAACGGCCCGTGGTGGTGGTGATGGCGGTGGTGACGGCCGTTGCCCTGCCCCGAGCCGAGGGCTTCTTCGACTTCCTTTTCGAACGTTTCCAGAGCGCCTTCGAACTTCCCGCTCGCGCCTTCGACGGTCGCTCCAGAACGCCGCTTCGGCCGCTTCGACGGCCATGCGATAGGTGTGGCGCGCTTCGCGACAGCTGCCGGTCGGGCCGGTCGGGCCCGTCGGCCGGTCGCCCGTGGACCCGGTCGAGCCCGTCGACCCGCTCGCGCCGCTGGGGCCGGTGGGGAAGAAGCGGTGATGATGGTGGTGGCGACGCGGGCAGACGGCCAGCAGCGCCGCGGTCGCTGTGGCGATCGCCTGATGCTTGGCCTTCCTCGCAGCCGCGTCGGTGTTGCGCTTCTTCTTCGCGCGCGGTCTTCAGCTTGTTGCAGGCCGCCTGCAGCGCCGCGATCTGTTCGGCGCTCAGGCCGCTGCTCACAGGCCCGCCGCCCACCGAGTGACTGTTCAACGACACGCCCACCTGGCGGCAGATGCGCTTGGCGTCGCGCAGCGAGCGCTCGGTGTGACGTCCAAAGCGGCCATGATGTCCGCCGTGCGCCGACGCGACGACCGGCACGATGCCGGCGGCCAGCGCGCAGCACGCTCCTAGCGGGACCAGTACTCGGCGAAACGAACGCGTTCCCATGCGGGACCTCCTCCGTGAGTTGACGAATTCGGGCCGCCGGGGCTGCCGCCGCCCGAGACCCAGACGCGATGCCGGCAGCGCCAGCAGCGCTCGCGGCACACAACATCGGCCTGTCGCAGAAGTTGTGCCCCGTGGGCGAATTACCCCGATATTCGCCGCTAAACGCCAAAAGGGCGACCTGCGAGGCGCGACACTACGACAGGCGTCCAGCGGCGCGCGCGCCGACAGGCGCCGCGCTAGCGCCCGCGCCAGACCGGCTCGCGCTTCTCCTTGAAGGCGGCGGCGCCCTCTTTGGCGTCCTGCGAGGCGAGCACCGGGCCGGAGATCTCCAGCTGCTTGTCCCACATTTCGCTGCTCTTCCAGTCGAACTGCTCCTGCAGGATCTGCTTGGAGGCGACGAGCGACAGCGGTCCGTTTCGCCCGATCGTCTCGGCGAGCTCCAGCGCGACGTCGACCGCGCTGCCCGGCTCGGCCAGGCGGTTGACGAGGCCGAGCTCATAGAAGCGCTCGGCGGGGAACGGGTCGCCGGTCAGCGCGAGCTCCATCACGAGGTGGTAGGGCATGCGCCGCGGCAGGCGCAGCAGCGCGCCGCCGGCGGCGACGATCGAGCGCTTGGCCTCGGGGATGCCCATTTTCGCGCCCTTCGCCGCGACGATCAGATCGCACGACAGCGCGAGCTCCATGCCGCCCGCGACCGCGAAGCCCTCGATCGCCGCGATCAGCGGCTTGCGCGAGGCGCGCTGCGCGATGCCGCCGAAGCCGCGGTCGCCGAACCACGGCGACTCGCCCTTGACGAACGCTCCGAGGTCCATGCCCGCGCTGAAGTAGCCGCCCGCGCCGGTCAGCACGCCGATCGACAGCTCATCGTCGGCGTCCAGCTGCTCGAGCGCGCCCGCGACGCCTTCGGCGAGCGCCGCGTTGACGGCGTTTCGCACCTCGGGCCGGTTGAGGGTGACAAGCAGCACCTTCCCGCGACGCTCGATCAGCACGGGCTCGGTGGCGACAGCGGTCTCTTCGGCGCTCATCAGGCAGGCTCCTTGGTCGGTGGGCGACCAGCCTATCCGTCGCCCGGCCCGGCCGGCGGCGGCGCGGTGACCGCCGGCGGCGGCGGCGTCGCGGGCGGGGCCGGCTGCGCGGCTGCGCGAGCGGCTCGGGTGAGCCAACCGCGACCGGCGTCGAGGAGTCTGCGGTCGCTGCGGTCGCGGCGAGCTGCGCCTGAGGCGCGGGCGGCGGGTGCTCGGCGTGGGTCATCGTGCCGTCCATCGCGGCGCGGAACTCGCGCAGGCCCTTGCCGAGCGTGCGCGCGACTTCGGGCAGGCGCTTGGGACCGAGCACGAGCAGCGCGACGACGGCGATGAACAGCAGGTGTACCGGGTTCTCGATGCCCATCGGCCTCTCCAGGCTAGCGCGACCGTCTTGCGATGAACTCCGGCGGCGCGCCCGGCTGGGCGATCGCCCGCGGGCGGCGACGCGCAGCGGTCGTTCCGACTCGCCTCCTAGGCTGTGGCGGCGTGGTCGCGCAACCGTCAGCAGCGCCGGGACGCCCCTATCCGCCGCCCGGCATGTCCGAGCCCTTCTGGCCGGCCGAGCTGACGGTGCTCGCGGCGATCGGCCTGCAGCTGCTGCTGCCGGCGCGCCTGACGATCGGGCCCTCCTGGCTGGTACCCGCGCTGGAGGGGTTGCTGCTGCTCGGCATGTTCATCTTCATACCCAACCAGGTCGAGGACGAGCACCCGCGGCGCAGGCGCATGGCGCTCAGCCTGACCGCGTTCGTCAGCGCCGCCAACATCTACTCGCTGGTCGCGCTGACTCACTACCTGCTGCACCATCCCCAGTCCGAAGCGGGCAAGGCCTCCTACAACGGCCGCGAGCTGATCATCTCCGGCGTGCTCATCTGGCTGACGAACTTCCTCATATTCGCGCTGTGGTACTGGGAGATGGATCGCGGCGGCCCGGGCCGGCGCGCCGCCGGGCACGACACGGCGCCCGACTTCCTGTTCCCCCAGATGTCAGACGATCGCATCGAGCCCGTCGGCTGGCGCCCGGCGTTCATCGACTACCTGTACGTGTCGCTCACCAACGCGACCGCCTTCTCGCCGACCGACACGATGCCGCTGACGCCGATGGCCAAGGGCATCATGGGCATCCAGTCGCTCGTCTCGCTCGTGACGATCGGGCTGATCGTCTCGCGCGCGGTGAACATCCTCTGACGTCGGCGCGCTGCGAGGCGCTCAGCGCAGACCCGGAAGCGTCCAGATCGCGAGCGTCGACCGCGTGCTCTGCGGGGCCGAGCCGGCGCTCGTCATCGTCACCGCAAGCCCCAGCCGGAGCTTGTAGCCACGGTGATGGCGCAGATAGCGGCGCACGGCACTGCGCAGGCGCGCCGGCACGGTCAGCCGCAGCGCGCCACGCGTGTTGGCGGCGACGTCCGCCTGCTGGCTCTTCAGCCGCCACGCGCGCCGGCCCGGCAGCGTCACCGTGATCGTCGCCGAGCCACTGCATGGCGCCTGGCCGCACCTGAAGACGACCGTCAGGAACTTCGTGTTGATCAGCGGCTGGGGAGCGCGCGTGAGCACGACAGGCGCCGACTGCGGCGTGACTTTGACGATCGTAACCGCGCTCTGGACAGCCGCCGGCGGCGTGCTCGGCGTCGCGGGCGTGGGCGCGGACACCGTCACGGTCGTCGCCGACGCGGTGCTCGACGCTTCGAACACGGTGTCCAGCGAGCCGGAGAAGGACGCGCCGATCGAGTGACTGCCCGCGCTCGCGTAGGTCACTTCACAGGTGGCCACGCCGGTTGTCGTGTTGACCGGCTGCGCTTCGCAGCCTGAGATCGTGGCGCCGGCGTCCTTGAAGGCCACGCTGCCGCCGCTCGGGGCGGGCGACACGGTCGCCGTGTACCTGACGGCCACGCCGGTCTGCGGCGACACGCTCGAGGCTTGTAGCGCGGTCGTGGTCGCCGCGCGGGTCACGGTCTGCTTTTCGCTGCTCGTCGCCGCGCGATAGACCGTGTCCGCCGAGCCCGAATACTTGCCCACCACGCCGTGCACGCCCACCGCGTGGTATTCGGTCGTGCACGCCGCTTTGCCGGTCGTCGTGCTGACGGTCTGCGCGCCGCAGCCGGAGATCGTCGCGCCGCCTTCTTCGAAGGCGACGGTTCCGCTGGTCGGCACCGGCGAGACCGTCGCCGTGTAGGTGACCGGTTCGCCGATCGCCGGGGTTTCGCTGGACGCGATCAGCGCGGCGCTCATCGTCGGCTGGCTGAAGGCGACCACGACTTCGCCGCCTTGGCCGTTTTGTTCGCTCGTGCCCCCGGCCCCGCCTTTGCTCGTTTCGAACGTCGTGCTCGATCCGCCGTTGACCGCAGAGGAACCACCGCCCCCGCCGCCCGAGTGGCCTCCTGAGTTCGAGCCGCCTCCTCCGCCGCCATAGAGACCGCCGCCACCGCCGCCGCCGCCTTCGATGTCGTCCCCGCCTTCTCCGCCCTTGCCCTGGATCGCCGTGCTCGTGGTCGGGCCCTGTCCGGCTTGGGCGTGTTCGCCGGCCACCCCGCCGCCGCCGGTCGAGGCGCCGCCTCCCCCGGAGACGCCGTTGGCTTCTCCCGCCGCGCCATTTTCGCCGCCGTTGCCACCCCTCGAGTTGGATGATTCGTAGCCCCCGGCGCCACCGCCGCCGCCCGCGGCGATCAACAGCGACCCACCTTCGGTGAACACGAACGACCCGCCGCCGCCGCCGCCGCCGATCGTGATGAGGGCGAACCCACCGCCGCCGCCACCGCCAAAGACTTCACCGGGCGCGTTCCACCTCCCCCCGACGCCTACCACGAGCTTGAGCTTCGTTTTTTCGGCGACCGTGAGCGTCGACGCGACCTTCGCGCCGCTTCCACCGTGAGCGTTGCCGGGCGCGCCAGGAAGTCCACCGCCGCCGGCTCCCTTCACTTCGAACGTCGCCGAGCCGATGCCGGCCGGCACCTGCCATTCCTGCAGCGAGCCGGTGGCGCTGAACGGCACGCTGCATTTCCCGCTCGCGCAGGAGGTGGCCGCCGCCGACGCGGCGCCGAGCGCAGACGCCGCCAGAGCTACGCAGAGGATCAACGCAGCCGCCGCCATCCGGCCAGTCAGCCCGCCGTCGTTTTCGCCTGTGATCGTGCGTGTGCCGCGCATGCCGCCTCCGTCTAAAGTCGCTCGCCTGTCTCGGCCCCATCGGGCCGCGCCCGCGCGCGCTTTAGCGACTTCGTTGCAGCTGGCTGGGGCTACGCGGTCTCGGCGACCGGTGCCACGTCACGCGCGCCGGCGTCGGGCGCGGACCCGTTCGCGCCCGGGCGGCGCGGCTCGAGCGCGAGCGCCCGCACGAGCAGCTCGCGCGCCTCGCCATCTGCTCCGAGCGCGAGCGCGCGGCGCAGCGCGTCAAGCGCCCCCTCGCGGTCTGCCAGCTCCAGGCGCAGGCGCCCCAGGCGCTCCCAGCCGCCGGCGTCTGACGGGCCGCTCGCGGCCGCGCGCTCGGCCGCCTGCGCGGCGAGGTCGATCGCGCCCATCTCCTCGTAGATGCGCGCGGCGAAGCGATGCGCCGCCGGCCCGTCTTGGACGCGCGCCCAATCGCGCACGGCGCGACCGGCGGCCTCGAGCTGGCCGGCGTTCCAGAAGGCGAGCGTCATCTGGCGCAGCACGGTCGGGTTGCGCGGTTCGGCTTCGCGCGCGTAGACCAGGCGCTGCGCGGCCAGCTGGTACTCGCCTTCGGCCATCGCGCGCTGCGCGGCGAGCGTGAAGCGCTCGGCGCGCTCGCTGGCCGGGTCGGGCTTTGAGAAGTCGACGAAGCGCATGCTGCCCGCCGGCACCGTGCGCACACCGTGGCTGAAGCGCACGCGCGCCCACTGCTGCACCTCTTCGCCGCCGTCGGGATCGCCGCTGAAGTAGATGCCTTCCACGGTGCCGACGCCCCACTCCGGGTAGGTCTCACAGCGCGCGTAGCGGTGCACGACCGAGTGGTCGGGCACGCGGCTGGCGAACGGGTCGTGCTTGGCTTTGTCCTGCGCCTGCGCGCGGGCGCGCTGCTCGGCCTCATAGGCGCGGCGCCCGGCCTCCTCGCGCGCCTTGCGCGCGGCCGCGGCGCTCGCGCGCACGGCGTTGGCCGACACGCGCCCGCCGCGCGAGCCCTCGGCGATGCGCTCCAGCTGGTCGGCCGCCTCGTTGATCGCCTTCAGGTGGCGCTCGTGCTCGAACTGGCGCCCCGCCGGCGCGAGGTCCGGGTGCCAGCGCTTGGCCATGCGCCGGCGCGCGAGCTGCACGTCGCGCTTGTCAAACGGCGCCGCCAGCTCCAACAGCAACAGGTGGCGCTCTATGTCGAGGACCATCGCAGCCATGACCTGCCCACGTTAGCGACCAACCGGCGCGAACTCAAAAGTCCCGCGAGCATCCGTGCACGCTCGCCGCCGGTCCGCGCCGCGCACGCCCGAGAGGACGGCGCGAGCCGTCCCATCAAAATCGGGAAGACCGCCTATCCTCACGCGCAGTGTCCTCCCAGTACGTCTTCACGATGCACCGCCTGTCGCGGCTTCACCCGCCCGACAAGACCGTGCTCAACGACATCACGCTCGCCTTCTTCCCCGGCGCGAAGATCGGCGTGCTCGGCTACAACGGCGCGGGCAAGTCGACGCTGCTGCGCATCATGGCCGGCGTCGATCAGGAGTACCGCGGCGAGGCCGCGCTCGCGCCCGGCGCGACGGTCGGCATGCTCGAGCAGGAGCCGGCGCTGGACGAGTCAAAGGACGTCAAGGGCAACGTCGAGGATGGCGTCGCGGAGACCAAGGCGCTGCTCGACCGCTTCAACGAGCTGACCGCCAACTACTCCGAGGAGACGGCCGACGAGTTCGCCGACGTGCAGGCGAAGATCGAAGCGGCCGACGCGTGGAGCCTGGACACGCAGCTCGAGTACGCGATGGACGCGCTGCGCCTGCCGCCGCCCGACGCCGACGTATCGACGCTCTCCGGCGGCGAGCGCCGGCGCGTGGCGCTGTGTCGCCTGCTGCTCGCCGCGCCCGACCTGCTGCTGCTCGACGAGCCCACCAACCATCTCGACGCCGAGTCGGTCGCCTGGCTGGAGCAGCACCTGGCCGAGTACCGCGGCGCGGTCGTCGCCGTCACCCACGACCGCTACTTCCTGGACAACGTCGCCGGCTGGATCCTCGAGCTCGACCGCGGCAAGGGCATCCCCTACCAGGGCAACTACTCCAGCTGGCTGGAGCAGAAGCAGGTTCGCCTGGCCCAGGAAGCGCGCTCGGAAAAGGGCCGCGAGCGCACGATCGCCGCAGAGCTCGAGTGGGTGCGCGCCAACCCCAAGGGCAAACGCACCAAATCAAAGGCGCGCCTGGCGCGCTATGAGGAGCTCGTCGCCGAAGAGCGAAACGTCAAGCTCGACGAGGTGCAGATCCACATCCCGCCCGGCCCGCGACTGGGCGCGCAGGTGCTCACCGCCAGCGGCCTGTCCAAGGGCTTCGGCGATCGCCTGCTGATCGACGACCTCAGCTTCGACCTGCCGCGCGCGGGCATCGTCGGCGTGATCGGCGCAAACGGCGCCGGCAAGACGACGCTGTTTCGCATGATCACCGGCGACGAGCAGCCCGACGCGGGCACCGTCAAGCTCGGCGACACCGTGCAGCTTGCCTACGTCGACCAGTCGCGCGACGCGCTCGACCCCGCGAAGACCGTCTGGGAGGAGATCTCAGAAGGCTATGAGCAGATCAAGGTCGGCGATCGCGAGGTCAACTCGCGCCAGTACACCGCCGGCTTCAACTTCAAGGGCTCTGACCAGCAGGCGCGCATCGGCACGCTCTCCGGCGGCGAGCGAAACCGCGTGCATCTCGCCAAGCTGCTGCGCAGCGGCGGCAACCTGCTGCTGCTCGACGAGCCCACCAACGATCTCGACGTCGACACGCTCGCGCGCTGGAGAACGCGCTGCTGGAATTCCCCGGCTGCGCGGTCATCATCTCCCACGACCGCTGGTTCCTCGACCGCATCGCCACGCACGTGCTCGCCTTCGAGGGCGACTCGCAGGTCACCTGGTTCGAGGGCAACTTCGAGGCCTACGAGGAGCACCGCCGCGCCGCGCTCGGCGCCGCCGCCGACCGGCCCCACCGCATCACCTACAAGCGCCTGGTCCGTGGCTGAAGCGCCCGGCCCGAGCGCCACGGGCGCCTCACAGCCCCCGGCGATCGACTCCTTCGAGCGCGACACCGCCGTCACGCTGCGCGAGCAGTCTGACGGCACGCACGTCTTCGACGCCGAGGTCTCCGGCGAATGGCGCGCCGGGCGCGGGCCGCACGGCGGCTACCTGGCGGCGATGCTCCTGCGCGCGCTCACCCACGCCGTCGACGACCCCGCGCGCGCGCCGCGCTCGATGACCATCCACTACGCGCGCGCGCCCGAGACCGGGCCGGTGACGATCGCGACCACGCTGCAGCGCGCCGGGCGCTCGCTGAGCACGCTCTCGGCGCGCATGGAGCAGGACGGCAGGCTGATGGCGCTCGTGCTCGCCGCCTTCTCGGTCCCGTGGACCGCGCCCGAGCTGAGCGAGGTGCGCATGCCGAACGTGCAGCCGCCCAGCTCCCCGCGCGAGAGCCCGGCGGCGCTGCACAAATTCGCGCCGCCGTTCACCAAGCACCTCGTCATCCAGCCGCGCATCGGGCCGATCCCCTTCCAGGGCTCGGGCGAGCCGATGTCGGTCGGCGCCTGGCTGGGCCTGCGCGACGCCGAGCGCCCGCTCGACGCGCTCGCGCTCGCGCTCTTCAGCGACTCGCTGTACTCGCCGCCGTTCATCAAACTCGACGGCCCCGGCACGAGCCCGACGATCGACCTCACGATCCACTTCCGCAGCGCACGCCGGCGCGCCGCACGCCGGGCAACCTGTGCCTCGCGCGCTTTGACACGACGCTCGTGCACGAAGGCTTCTTCGAGGAGGACGGCCTCATCTGGGCGCCCGACGGCTCGCTGCTGGCGATGTCGCGCCAGCTGGCGATCCTCATGCCGCTCGAGCGCGGCTAGCCGAGGGCTTGCCAACGCGCGCGCGCCGCGCAAGCGATAGCATGCGCGCCGATGGCCGACTACACCGCCAAGCACACCGACGACATGGAGGACGCCTTCGGCGGAAGCTTCGTGAAGGTTCGCGCCGAGCTCGGCGTGACCGTCTTCGGCGTGCAGGTCATCCAGCTGCCACCCGACGCCGACGGCTACCCCGAACACGATCACGCCGACGACGGGCAGGAGGAGATGTACACCGCGCTCGGCGGATCGGGCTGGCTGGACATCGAAGGCGAACGCGTCGATCTCGCGCCGGACACGTTCGTGCGCGTCGCGCCCGGCACAAAGCGCAAGATCTTCGCCGGCACGCAGGGACTGCGCCTGCTAGCGTCGGCGGCACGCCCGGCGAACCGTACGAGATGTCGGCGTTCAGCATGCTCGAGGGCGCCTAGCCGGCGCGACATTCGCGGCGGTCTCGAAGTCCGCGGCCCGGTGGCCGCGTTTTTTTGGGGCGGTATGCTGTATACTGTGCTGTATATGGCGGCGACGCGGACCCAGGTCTATCTCACGCAGTCACAGCGCGACCGCATCGAGCAGCTGCGCGCAGCCGACGGCCGGTCGCTGGCCGAGGTGATCAGGGCGGCGCTCGACGAGTACCTGGCGACCCACGGGTCCGCCGCCGAGGAGGCTCGCCGGGCCGAGATGCAGAGGGTGCTCGACGAGACGTTCGGCATCGCCCCTGACTTCGAGGTTCCACCACGTGATGAGTGGGACCGCTTCGACTCGAACTGGAATCGCATTGAGCGATCCTAGGTCGACAGGCAGGACGCTGCTCGACACAGACGTTCTGATCGACCACCTACATGGCCATCGCCATCTCGAGCTCGACCAGCTGACCGTCTCGGTCATCACGCAGGCCGAGCTGTTTGCGGGCAATCAGAGTGAAGAGCCGGCGATCGAAGCGCTGCTCACGAGCCTGAGAGCAATCGAGGTCGACGCCACGATCGCGCGTGTCGCCGGTCGCATCCGTCGCTCCTCGCAGCTGGGAATCGCCGACGCGCTGATCGCCGCCACCGCGCTCGAGCATCAGCTCCCGCTGATGACCCGCAACCGCCGCCACTTCGAGCGGGTGCCCGGGCTGCGGCTCGTCGGCTGATCAGGCGCGCGGCAGCTATCACGCGCCACAGCTGGCGCAGCACGTACTGCAGGATGCCGCCGTGGCGGAAGTACTCGGCCTCGCGCGGCGTGTCGATGCGCACGCGCGCGGAGAAACCGAGCGTCTCCCCGTCGTCGCGCTCGGCCGTCACGACGACCTCCTTGGGCGGAGGCCCGCCGTCGGCCATCGCCTCGGCCATGCCCTCGATCGAGAAGAGCTCCTCGCCCGTCAGACCCAGCGACGCGGCGCTCTGGCCATCGGGGAACTGCAGCGGCAGCACGCCCATGCCGACGAGGTTCGAGCGGTGGATGCGCTCGAAGCTCTCGACGATCACCGCGCGTACGCCGAGCAGCTTCGTCCCCTTCGCGGCCCAGTCGCGTGAGGAGCCCGAGCCGTACTCCTTGCCCGCGAGCACGACGCAGCGGGGTGCCTTCTGCCATGTAGCGCATCGCGGCGTCGTAGATGGAGACCGGCTCGCCGGCTCCACCGGCGCCGGCGCCCAGGTGGCGCGTGACGCCGCCTTCGGTGCCGGGCGCGAGCTGGTTTCGCAGGCGGATGTTCGCGAACGTGCCGCGCATCATCACCTCGTGGTTGCCGCGCCGCGAGCCGTAGGAGTTGAAGTCGCGCGGCGCCACGCCCTGCTCCTGCAGGTAGGCGCCGGCCGGACCGTCGCGCTTGATCGAGCCTGCCGGCGAGATGTGGTCGGTCGTCACGCTGTCGCCCAGCAGCGCGAGCACGCGGGCGTCGCGCACGTCCTGCACGGCCGGCGGCTGCGCCGGCATGTCCTGGAAGTAGGGCGGCAGGCGCACGTAGGTCGACAGCTCATCCCAGGCGAAGCGCTCGCCCTGCGGCGTCTGCAGCGAGTTCCAGCGCTCGTCGCCGGCGAACACCTCGGCGTAGCTCTTTCTGAACATGTCCGCCTGCACGGCCTCCTCGATGGTCTGCGCGATCTCGCGCTCCGATGGCCAGATGTCTCGCAGGTATACGTCCTGGCCCTGCTCGTCGACGCCCAGCGGCTCGCCGACGATGTCCAGGTCCATCGTGCCGGCGAGCGCGTAGGCGACGCACAGCGGCGGCGAGGCGAGGTAGTTCATCTTCACGTCGGGGTTGATGCGCCCCTCGAAGTTGCGGTTGCCCGACAGCACCGACACGACCGCCAGGTCGGCATCGCTGACGGCCGCCGAGATCTCTGGCGCGAGCGGGCCGGAGTTGCCGATGCACGTCGTGCAGCCGTAGCCGACGAGGTTGAAGCCGAGCTGCTCGAGCGACTCCGTCAGCCCGGCGCGGTCGAGGTATTCGGTCACGACCTTCGAGCCGGGCGCGAGCGAGGTCTTCACCCACGGCTTGGCGCTCAGCCCGCGCCGCACGGCGTTTCGCGCGAGCAGGCCGGCGGCGACCATCACCGACGGGTTGGACGTGTTCGTGCAGCTCGTGATCGCCGCGATCACGACGTGTCCATGATCGAGCGAGACCTCGGTGCCGTCGGCCAGCGTGCAGCTGACGGTGTTTGCCGCCTGCAGCGCGACGCCCGAGCGCGCCGGCCCGTCGACGTAGCTCGGGCCGCCGTCGGACTGCTCGCGAGCGTCGGTCGTTGCCGTTGGCCGGCGGGTCGCTGGAGGGAAAGCTCTCGGCGACGGCCTCGTCGCGGCCGTCGTAGCTGACGTAGGCGCCGAGCGCCTCGTTGAAGGCCTCGCGCGCGTCGCTCAGCGCGACGCGGTCCTGCGGGCGCTTGGGGCCGGCGATGCTCGGTTCGACGTCGCCAGGTCCAGCTCGAGCACGTCTGAGAAGGTCGGCTGCTCGGAGCGCTCGTCGTGCCACAGGCCCTGGCGCTTGGCGTAGGCCTCGGTCAGCTCGATCCGCTGCGACGTGCGCCCGGAGAAGCGCATGTAGCGCAGCGTCTCCTCGTCGATCGGGAAGATCGCGCACGTGCTGCCGAACTCCGGCGACATGTTGCCGATCGTCGCGCGGTCTGCGATCGGCAGGCCGGCCAGGCCCGGCGCCGAAGAACTCGACGAACATCCCCACCACGCCGCGCTTGCGCAGCAGCTCGGTGACCGTCAGCACGAGGTCGGTCGCGGTCGCGCCCTCGCGCAGCTCGCCGTGCAGGCGCACGCCGAGCACCTGCGGGATCAGCATCGACATCGGCTGGCCGAGCATCGCGGCCTCGGCCTCGATGCCGCCGACGCCCCAGCCGAGCACGCCCAGGCCGTTGACCATCGTCGTGTGCGAGTCCGTGCCGACGAGCGTGTCGGGGTAGGCCTGGCCGCTGCGCTCGTCGTCGAACACGACGCGCGCGAGGTACTCGAGGTTGACCTGGTGCACGATGCCGGTGTCGGGCGGCACGACCGAGAAGTGCTCAAAGGCGCCCTGGCCCCAGCGCAAGAAGGCGTAGCGCTCGCGGTTGCGTTCGAACTCGCGCTCGGCGTTCACCGCAAAGGCGTCGCGCGTGCCGAACGCGTCGACCTGCACGGAGTGGTCGATCACGAGCTCGGCCGGCGCGAGCGGGTTGATCTTCTCGGGGTCGCCCCCCATCTGCGCCATCGCGTCGCGCATCGCCGCGAGATCCACGACGGCGGGCACGCCGGTGAAGTCCTGCATCAGCACGCGCGCGGGAGTGAACGCGATCTCCTTGCTCGGCTGCGCCTTGGCGTCCCAGCTCGCGAGCGCCTCGATGTCGCCCGCCGTGACCGAGCCGTTGCCCTCGGTGCGCAGCAGGTTCTCGAGCAGCACCTTCAGCGAGAACGGCAGCCGCGCGACGTCAAAGCGCTCCTGCAGCGCCTCCAGGGAGAAGATCTCGTACTCGCGGTCGCCGAGCGCGAGTAAGTCCTTGGCGCCGAAGCTGTTCTGCGACATGCGTTTCTCCCTGGTATCTGGGGTCTGTTGGGTTCGACCTCCAGTCTCGCAGACCCCCGCCGCTCAGGCCGGCCTGCGGGCGCTCACGGGCCGCTCGCGATCGTGATGGCGCGCGGCCCCGCGTCGCGGCCGGCGCGCGGCGCTGCTAGAAGACCACTGAAATAGTCGTGGTGTCTGTCCGACGGGTTTAAGACCCTTTGGGGCATGCTTTCGACGACGGATTCTCAGGTCGGGATGTTCGACGCGGCGGGTTTGGTTGGGCCCCTGCCGGAGGGCTCGTTCTTCGCGATGCTGGCGGAGCATGGCGAGCGGATCGTGCGCGATGAGGACTTCGCAGAGTGCTACTCGCAGCGCATGGGTCGCCCGTCGATTCCGCCTTCGTTGCTGGCGAAGGTGTTGTTGCTCGAGTATCGCTGCGGGCTCTCTGACGAGGCGGCGATGGAGTCGTTGACGTGGGACTTGCGCTGGAAGGTCGCGCTCGGGTTGGCGGTCGATCAGCGCGCCTTTCACCCGACGACATTGACCAAGTTCCGCGCCCGGCTGCTGTTGCACGGAAAGGAGCGCCTGGTACTGGAGAACACGCTGCACCTGGCTGAGGAGCTGGGCATGCTGGACGGGCCGGCCGAGCAGATCGTCGATTCGACGCCGATGCTCGGTGCGGCCGCGACGCAGGACACCGTGCGCCTGGTTCGCAGTGGGGTGCGCAAACTGATCGATGCCGTCGCGACGGCTGATGATGAGGCGGCCGCCGCCCTGGATCGCGGCTTGGAGTTCGATTACGCCAATCCCGGCGAGAAGCCCGATTGTCGCTGGCGGATCAAGGCTGAGCGCGAGCGCATGCTGACGCGCGTCGCAGAAGACGCCGAGCGCGCACTGTCTGCGGTCCAACGCACGGGGGAGCTGCTCGACGACGAGCGGGTGGCCGATGCCCATCGGCTGCTGCGGGAGCTGATCGGCCAGGACTTCGACGTCGACGAGGAGGGTGTCCCAAGACTTCACCGCGGCACGCGCTCCGATCGGATCATCTCCACAGTTGATCCCGAGATGCGCCACGGGCGCAAGAGTAGCCATCAGCGCTTCGATGGCTACAAGCTCTCGGCTGCGGCAACAAACACCCCCGAGCCGCTGATCACGGCGATCGAGGTCGCGCCGGCCTCAGAGCAGGATGGGTCACAAACACCAGCGCTGATCGACTCCCAAGCGCGCGAGCGGCGCCCGCCACGAATCCTTGGTGACGCGGCCTACGGGATCGGACCGGTTCGTGCCCAGATGACAGAGCGCGACGTGCAGGTGCTCGCGCCGGTGGCTGAAGCGCCAGTCCGCGAGGGACGCCTCGATAAGCGCGACTTCGACATCGACCCGCAAGCCGGCATCGTCACCTGCCCGGCCGGGCACACCGCAACGATCCGCACCGAGCCCTCCGGCCAGCGCCGTGCGCGCTTCAGTCGGAGCATCTGCGGCTCGTGCCCCCTGAAGTCCCGCTGCACCCCGACGCAGCCGTGCAAGCAGATCCAGCTCGCACCCGAGGAGGATCTCCTGATCGCGGCCAGAGGAGCGCTCGACGATCCTCTCAACGCCGAGCATCTCCGCCGATGCAGACCACGGATCGAGCGGCTGCTCGGACTGCTCGCACACCGCTACGGAGCCCGCAAGAGCCGCTACATCGGTACCACCAAGACCCGATTACAGGCGAGTTGGACCGCCGCCCTTGTCAATCTCAACCCAATCGCCCACCACCTGGCCGAGAACACCGCCTAAGCGACACGGCCCCGAGCGACCGCCGCCACCCACAAGGCATCCCGTGCTCAACGCGCCCCGCTGAGGAATCGACTTCTTCAGCGGTCTTCTAGGCGTTCATCTCCGCGGCTTTGGTGACGCGTCCCTTGCCCTGGCGCTTGGAACGCAGCAGCGCGCGATCGCACGCGTCGAGCAGCTCGTCGGTGGACATCGGCGCGTGCCATTGCGCGACGCCGATCGAGGCCGAGATCGGCGGCCCGCCGTCGTAGGCCGGCACGCCGCGCAGGCGCTCCAGCGCCCGCCCGGCGGCGACGGCGGCGGCGCCCAGATCGGCGTTGGGCAGGATCACGACGAACTCGTCGCCGCCGTAGCGCGCGACGCGGTCAAAGGCGCGAAACTCGCCCACGAGCGCCTGCACGACCCCGCGCAGCGCCTTGTCGCCCGCCTGGTGGCCGTAGCTGGTCGTTGACGAGCTTGAAGTCGTCGAGGTCCATCAGCAGACACGACAGCGGGCTCGCCGTGCGCTGCGCGCGGTCGATCTCCTCGTCCAGGCGCCGGCGCATCGCGCGGTGGTTCAGGCAACCGGCCACCGCGTCGGTCCCCGCCTCCGCGCGGGCGCGCACGAGCGCGAGCGCCGTCGCGCCCTGGTCGACGAGCGTCGCCGCGAGCGCCACCGAGCGTTCGTCGAACGGCTCGCCGAGGCGTCGTACGAGGATCACGACCGCGCGCGGCGCGCCCCCCTCCACCAGCGGCAGCAGCAGCGCGCAGCTCGTCTGGCCGGTGGCGACCAGCCGCGGCACGCTCGCCGCCAGCTCGCGCTCGTCGGTAGCGAGGAAGCTGCGACCTGTGCTCGCCACCCAGCTGACGCCCGGCGCGCGCTCGCCGCGCGGCAGCAGATAGCTCAGGCGCGCGTTGCCCTCGCTCAGGTAGACGGCGACGAGCTCCTCTGACGCAGCCGGGCCGGCCAGCTGGTGGTAGTGCACCTCCTCGGCCCCGGGAACCGCCAGCAGCTCGCGCGCCAGGCCGCGCAGGATCTCCTGCGCGTCGCTCGCCTCGTCGGCCAGCTGCGTCAGGCGGCGTACCCCGCCGAGCAGCGGATCCACGTCGCCGTAGGACGTGGAGATCTGCTCGCCAGCCTCCATGCCGATCGCCTCGTCCATCAGCTAAATCTAGGGCATGGCGGGCCTTAACGCGAACGGGGGCGGCCTCGGCCGCCCCCGTTCTGCCAGGCGCGACGCAGACGCCTAGCCGAACCTGACCGACTGGTATGCGACCGAGGATGCCCCGCCCTTCTTCTTGGGGAAGAAGCCGATCCGAACCTTGACCGTTTTCGGCTTGTGCTGGCGCGCAGCGGGCGTCAGCGGAACTTCGATCGTCGTGCGCGTCGCGCCGCTGACGTGCTTGGCCCTGGTGCTCAGGCCGCTGCCGCTGCCGCTCACGCGCCCCGCGGCGTAGGTCTGCACCGTGATGCGGGCCACGTTGCCGACGGTCTTGTGGCCGACGACCTGGATCCCGCAGTTGACCGGCCCGATCTTCGTGTTCTGTTTGAACACCTTGCCGTTCTGCGCGGTGATCGTCGTCGGCATGACGAGCGACTGCGTGCAGAGGTTGCCGTTGGCCGCGAGCGCCGAGTTCGAGGCCAGCGGCAGGAGCACGGTGACGCTCGAGACCGGCGAGTCCGGCGTCGATTCGAAGTTCGTCGTCGTGATCCCTTTGGTGATTTTCGTGTGGCCCACGATGATCACCCGGATGCCGTTGGCTTCGAGCACCAGGTCGAGGTCGGGGAAGGCCTCTCCGCCGTGTGAGACGAAGTATCGCCGGCCCCTGCAGTTTGCCTGGCAGCAGCGTCGTGTTGGCCCGCGCCGAGCCCACCTTCGAGCCGGCCGGGCAGCCGAGCGGGTTTGTCGGCGAACTGTTTTTCAGTGCACGCTTTCTGCAGCGTGGTCAGGCGCGACGGCAGCTGCTTGGGCAGCTGGACGAGTATCGACTTCATGTTCGCGTCGCCTTCGGGCGTGTTGACCGTGGTTTCGAGGCTCGCGCCGTTGGCTTTTGAGTATTTGCCGCTGGTCGTGGCCTTGAACGTCGGCTTGTAGGGCAGGCTGCTGCAGCCTTCGACCTGGAAGTTGCTCGCGAACGCCGCGGTCGCGCCGAACGTCGAGGTCGCGGTCGATTCCGTTTTCAGCGAGACCGCAGTTGGTCGGGTTGACGGCGTAGTTGGCGCGCGTCAGGTTGACCGTCAGTTCACGTATGCGGGTCGGTATCCCGGCCCTGATCGTCGGCACCGGCGAGCTGACGACCACGCGCGCGGTGTTCGGGTTGACTTCGATCTTGGCGTGGGTCGTTTCCTGCCCGAGGTTGAACGGACCGGCGACCACCGGGACCTGGAAGTTCAGCCCGTATGGCGCACCTTCGTCGGGGCCTGTCAGGTAGACCAGTCCGCCGAACGCGAACGGCGTGCCGGATCCGGCCTTCGCCGTCACCGTTCCCACGAGGCTCGCCGCCGGGCATGCGCCCGCTTTTGCCTGCGCTTCGTTGCACAGCGTCGGCACGGTCGGGATCTTGGCGTAGACCCCTGGCGGCAGCGTCGTGCTCAGCGTCTTCACGTACTGCTGGCCTTCGGGCCGTGTCAGGTTGAACGTCAGGTTGGTCGTCGAGCCGCCGACCGCCGGCAGCGTCGAGGTGCTCGTGCTGGGTGCGAACGGCGGCGGCGAGGAGGCGCAGCCGACCGTCGTGAACGAACGTCGGCGCTCCGGGGAACGCCGTTCCCGGAGAACGCCGCGAATGCGAGATCAGCACGTTGCTGCTGCCGCACGCGAGCGGGTTGGCGATCGGCGCGAACGCGCCCCCGTTGAAGTGCACCTTGACGTTGTTGAATGGCGCCTGCGGGTTTTCGTTGACCGTCACCGTCAGCTGCCCGGTCGCCGGGTTCGGTTCGACGGTGCCTTTCAGCAGTACCCGCTGGCCGTAGCGCGTCGATTCCGGATCCAGGTAGATCGTGTAGGGCGGGCCTTGATCGATCCGCCCGCCGGCTTGCCGAGGAAGATCGGGCCCTGCAGCTGCCCCTTCGGGCAGCGTCGGCACTTCGAGGTTGACGGTTCCGATCTTGCTGCCTGAGGGGCAGCCGATCGGGTGCAGTTCGGAGCGATTTCGAACGCGGTGCTCTGTTTGTTGCGTGCCGGCCTGTTCCGGCGTGCAGCCTTCGAGCGACGCCGCGGCCGACGGGTTGATCGTCATGCCTTCGGGCAATTTGACCGAGATCGTTGCCAGGTCGGCCGTGTCCAGTTCTGGGCCGGCCGACGGGTGGGTGTCTTTCGTTTCGGTCGTGATCCCGTCGGGCGCGTCGGTCACGGCCGATTTCGGGCGTGAGCCCGAAACGTGGGTTCGAACTCGAGGCTTCCGCACCCGATGCCGCCCACGAGGCCGGTGTACGGGCGTTTTGGTTCTGCGACCCAGCTTCAAATTCGCCACGCACCGTCGTCGTCGTTTCCGGACCGACGGCCGCGCACTTGGTTCCGTTCCTGATGAATTCAGTTTTTTCGTCGGGTGATTTCTGGATTTTCGCGCCGTAGAAGACCAGACGCGACTCCATCAGTCCCGGGGAGATGTTGTTGATGACGAAATAGTCGTGGTAGTCGGACGCGTATTCGACGCTGCCCTTGATGATCGTGTGGACGTACAAGCCGCCGCCGGAACTTCGAGCGCGACCCCGTATGTCGAGCCCTGCCCGAGCTTCCTGTTCGAGGTTGTAGACCTTGCCCAGCAATTCCTTGTCTTCGAATTTTTTCGGATCCAGCGGAGATGTTTCCAAGATCGGTCTTGACCTTCTGTTCGCCGATGATCGTGCTTTTCGGGCATTTCGGTGCTTCAGTGAAGATCCCTTTGGCCAGGGACTTCCGAGCCGTGGTGAAGTCCTGAAGCCGCAGCACTTCGGCACCGCCTGCGGGTTCGTGACCACGCCGGGGGCGACATCGACGCGGAGGTTTTTGATGCTTTCGATCGGAGCGAGGAACGAAGAGCTCGGTTCGGGCGCGAAGGTTTCGGGGTTGGCTTTGTAGCCTCTTATCGTGAAATCGGTCACTCCGAACGGCACGAACGCGCCAGACCGGCGTTCAGCCTTCACGTTCGGCTTCCGCTTCGGTTCCTTCCTTCGCTTCTGGTTCGCCGCAGGCTTCATGTGTCGCGTTGCAGTTCCCGGCGAAGAATTTTTCGAAAGCCACCTCCTGCACCGGAGGCAGCGGGAGCCGCGGCCGTGAGGACTAGAACGCGCTCACGACGAGCGCCACGAGCGAAACACGAATGTTGGGCCTCACGGCAACTACCTCCCTATCGGACACGTCTTACCCCCCGGTTTGAGAGCTCTGAAAAGGCTAGAAAGTTGCGGCTTCGACTCCCGTATTAGACGGCTCGGCGCGAACTCCTGCTGCCTAAAGCGACAGATGTTTCAATCGACGCCATGACAGGCACCCGCGCCGTAACCGCCGGGCGAGCAGGTCGTGGCGGCGAGGCTCTGCAGGGCGGCCCGCGGCGCCCAGGCCTCACGGCCCCGCTGCGCCGGGCTGCCCGGAGGTGGCCCGATCGGCGCCGCGCCGCCGCCGGGACCCGCTGCGCCCACGCCACCGCGCGGACCGCCCGGTCCGAACAGCGGCGGCGAGACCATGCGGGGGGGCCAGATGCTACCTTTATGTACATGACCGCAAGCAGCAGCGTTGGAGTGGCGGAGCTTCGCCAGAACCTGAGCCGTCTACCTGCGTCGCGTGCGGCCAGCGGAGAGCGGCTGGTCGTGACCGACCGCAACCGCCCCGTCGCCGAGTTGGGACCGCCGTCGACCGCCGGCGCCGGCTCTCGATCGGCTCCTCGCCGAGGGCCGCGTGTCGCGGCCCTTGCGAAACGGCCTGCCAGATGCGCTGAGGCTCGACGGCGACCCGCGTGCGCTCAGCCGCGCCCTGGACGAGGTCCGGGGCGAGCGCTAGCGGGGTGGCGCTCTACTACGCGGACGCCTCGGCGCTCGTCAAGCTCGTGCGCGACGAGCCGGAGAGCCCGCAGCTGCGCACCTTCCTCGCCGACGCCGACATTGTCTGCAGCGAGCTCGTCCTCGCGGAGGTGCCGCGGGCGATACGCCGTGCCGTCGCACACGAGCCACGGCTGCCGCTTGGATGTCCTGCTCGAGCGTGCCGGCGAGCTGTTTGACGCGCTGGCGCTGCTGCCGGTCGATCGCGGCCTGCTCACCGGCGGCGGGTGCGATCGCCGAGCCGGCGCTGCGCTCGCTGGACGCGATCCACTTGATCGCCGCGATCGATGTCTCGCCGGTTGACGCCTTCGTCAGCTATGACGAGCGCCAGAGCGCCGCGGCACGCCTGGCGGGCCTGCGGACGATGGCTCCGGGCGAGCGAGTGCTCGGGCTCAAGCAGCTGAGCTCAGCAGCTGCGCCGCGCGGCCCTGGCAGTCATACAGAGTGGCGCTCGAGCTCGAGCCTCCGCCTAGCGCGGTTGCGCTAGTACCCGTGATCAGGCCGCCACCCGATGTCGTGCTCGCGGATGTGAGCGTCACCGCGCGACACTCCTTGGCGACCGCCTGCATCGCGGCTTTGAGAGCCGCTGCGCGTGTCGCCGGGCAGGCGTGGGCCGCCGACCACCGGTCGAGCCCGATTCGTCGAGCACCCAGCGTATTTTGCCCGCGCGCACCTCCTGGGCCAGCCAGTGAGACGCTCACGTCGCTCTCGCGCCCGGAGAACCCGCCGATTCCGGCGACTTCGACGTCGCCGGAGATGATCGACGAGGCCGCGCTCGACTGGCTGGCGAGCGCGACCGTGCCGCCGCCGTGCGTCCTTTACGTAGTCGATCATCGCCGTCGTGAGCGAGCCGCCCATCGGCGCGCCTATGGCGCCGCCGCCCGCGCCAAAGCCGCGCCGCCAAAGCGCCCGTGCGCCCACCGGCCGACAGCCCCGGAGGGCCCCCGATCGGGCCGGCCGCGCCCGCTCCGGGACCGCCCGCGCCGGGGCCGGAACCCGCGCCTTCGCCGCCGCCGCCCACCGACGATCCGCCCGGCCCGAACAGCTGGGGAGCCGCGCCCTGCGTCGCGCCGGCGCGCCGCAGCGCCCGTCCCGGCCCGCCGATGCCTCGCCGAGTGCCGCCGCCGCGGGCCGCCGAACGGTCCGCCGGCGCTTGCGATCGAGGCCGGGCCGCCGGCGGGGAAGGTGCCGCTGGTCGCGTGCCCGAGCGTGTCAAACGCCCACACCGCGGGCGCGAGCAGCAGCGCGGCGAGGACCGCGCCGACCGCCGCGATGCGAACGCGCCTGTCGCGCGAGCGCGACCAGGGCGACGCTCGCGAGCACGCCGACGACGATCAGCAGCGGGCGCGACCCAGGTGAGTTCGCCCGGGTACTGGCCGAGAACGGCGAGCTCGGCGGCCGACGCCGGCCGCTATCGCGAGCGGACCGACGATGCGCGCGCTGCGCCCGCCCTTGATCAGCTGCGCGGCGCCGGCGCCGACGAGCGCGGCGATGAACGGGGCGAGCAGCGACACGTAGTAGGGGTGGAAGATGCCGCTCGCCTCGCTGAACAGGACCGCCGTGACGAGCGAACGCGCCGCCGACGACGATCAGCCAGCCGCTGCGCGGGTCTGACGCGGCGCAGGCGCGTGGCGAGCAGCATCGCGACGGCGCTGACGGCGGCGAACCCGAGCAGCCACCCGGCCTGTCCGCCGAGCGCGGAGTTGAGCAGGCGCAGCGGACCGGGGGTGCCGCCGAACATGTTGCCGCCCGTGCCGCCGGGACCGCCGGCCTGCCCGTCGACGCGGCCGAGGCCGTTGTATTCGAAGATCAGCGACAGCATGCGGTTGTCGCTCGTGCCCGACACCCACGGCCGGTCGGCGGCCGGCGTCAGTTCGACGAGCGCCGGCCAGGCGCCGCCGACGAGCAGCATCGCCGCGCCGCCGCGCGAGCAGCTGGCGCAGGGCGTGCAGGCGCCCGCGCGCGGCCGGCGCGATCCACAGCCAGGCCGCGGCGATGCCGGGGACGACCGTCGAGCGCGACGCCCATCTTCGTCTCGAAGCCGAGCCCGACGCACACGCCCGCGAGCACCAGCCAGCGCGTGCGTCCGTGCTCGAGCGCCGCGCACCGCGCACCACAGCGCGGCGACGCAGCAGAGCACGAGCAGCGCGTCGGGGTTGTTGTGGCGCGAGATCGCGACCGTGATCGGCGTGAGCGCGAGCGCGAGCCCGCCGACGAAGCCGCCGATGCGCCCGAAGCGCCGGCGCACGAGGTCATACACGAGCACGACGCTCGCGATCCCCATCAGCGCCTGCGGCACGAGGATGCTCAGCGAGTCATAGCCGAAGACGCGCACCGACAGCGCCTGCACCCACAGCGCGAGCGGCGGCTTGTCGACGGTCATCACGCCGCTGTGGTCAAGCGAGGCGAACAGGAAGTCGTGCCAGCTCGTGCTCATCGAGCGCACGGCCGCGCTGTAGTAGTCGTTGGCCCAGCCGTTTCGCGACAGCGCCCAGAGGTTGAGCACCGCCGCGAGCGCGACGAGCGCGACGAGCTCGGGGTGCGGCGCACCAACGGCGACGACTCGGGCTCGCGCGCGCGCCCACCGCGCGCCGGCGCCGCTGGAGCGATCCTCGCGTGCTCGCCGGGCCGCGGGCGCCGGCACGGCGGCCGAGCGTGTCTGGGACGGGTAGCCCATGCCGGCAGGATCGCCGCCGCGCCTAGCAGCGACGTGTGAGAAAGCTCAGAGTTTCGTGAGCTTGCTCAGTCGATCAGGCGCCGGCCGAGCTGGGATATCGCCAGGCGCCACATCACCAGCGCAAAGACGAGCAGAACGCCGAGGGCGCGCGTGGGAGTAGGCTGGCGCGCGAGATGAGCGCCAGCGAGACCCGACGACCGATCAGCCTGCTCGTTTTCGCCGCCTCGCTGCGGCGCGAGTCGCTCAACGCGCGCCTGGCGCAGCTGGCCGCCGTGACGATCGAGGCCAACGGCGGCGACGTCGACCTCGCCACGATGCGCGACTTCGACACGCCCTCCTATGACGCCGACCTGCAGGACAGCCAGGGCTTTCCGGCCGGCGCCAAGGAGATGTGCCGGCGCCTGGAGAAGTGCGACGGCTTCGTGATCGCCGCGCCGGAGTACAACGCGTCGATGCCGGGCATGCTGAAGAACACGATCGACTGGGTCTCGCGCTTCAAGCCGCAGCCGTTCAACGAGCTGTCGGGCCTGCTGCTGTCGGCCTCACCCTCGATGGTCGGCGGCAACCGCGGCCTGTGGGCGCTGCGAGTGCCCTTCGAGCACCTCGGCTCGCGCATCTATCCCGACATGTTCTCGCTCGCGCAGGCGCACACCGCGTTTGACAGCGAGGGACGGCTCGTCAGCGAGGCGCTCGCGGATCGCTTCAGCACGAACATCATCAACTTCATGGACTCCGTCGAGGCGCACAAGCACTATCCGTGCGTCAAGAAAGCGTGGTTCGAGTACCTCGGCGAGCACCCCGAGCCGGTCATCGACCGCGTGCAGTGAGCGCCGCGACGCTCGCCGCGCGCAGCGCGGAGATCTTCGTCGATCACCAGATCTGCGCGACCGAGAGCCTCGGCGTCGGGCGGAAAGTCGCGGTTGGGCACCGCCACCACCACCAGCCCGGCGGCGCGCGCGGAGCGGATGCCCGCAGCCGAGTCCTCCACCGCGACGCAGCGCGCCGGCGCGAGGGCCAGTCGCCGCGTCGCCTCCAGGTAGACGTCTGGCGCGGGCTTTCCGTGCGCGACCTCCTCGGATGAGACGGTGACCTTGAACAGGTCGCGCCAGCCGCTGCGCGCGAGCACCAGCTCGATGATCTGGCGATTTGCCGACGACGCGAGCGCCAACGGCCAGCGGGCTGCGAGCTCGCGCAGCACCGCGTCTGCGCCGGCGATCACCGGCAGCTCGCGCTCATAGCTTTCGGCGACGAGCTGCACGACCGCGGCTGAGATCTCCTTCGGGTCCATCTCGAGCGCGAGGCGATCGCGCATGTAGCGGCTCCACTCGCGCGAGCTCATCCCGAGCATCTCGCGCGCCGCCGCCTGCGTCCAGTGCCCGCCACGGCGGCGGACGAGCTCTTGCCTGGCAGAGCTCCAGACCGCCTCTGAGTCCAGCAGCACGCCGTCGAGGTCGAAGACCACCGCGCTCGGGCCGGCGCCGGGAGGGCTCGTGGCCCGCACACGCGGGCTTTGCGCGGCGCCGGGCATCGTGCGAGTCTCTCGCATTGAGCTGACGAGCGGCGCGTTCTTTGATAAAACATGCTGAGGACGGTCACCGCGCAGGCGGTGGACTCCACTGACGGGAAGGAGCGCAGCCATGACACAGGCAGACACGGTCATGCGCCGCTTCCAGCGGCGGACGCTGGACCCGAGCGCAGCCGGGACCGGGCGCCTGTTCAGCGACTACCAGCAGTTCGGGGACCCCGCCGCGCGCGAGGAGCTGCTCATGCGCTTCCTGCCGCTGGCGCGCAAGCTCGCGCGGCGCTACTCGCACTCGTCGGTCCCCGACGAGGATCTCGTGCAGGTCGCGAGCGTCGCGCTGCTGAAGGCGATCGACCGGTTTGATCCCGAGCGCGGCATCGCGTTTCAGTCGTTCGCCATCCCGACGATCCTCGGCGAGCTGCGCCGCCACTTCCGCGACACCTCCTGGGCGGTCCACGTGGCGCGCGCCGCGCAGGAGCGCGCGCTGTCGGTGCAAGAGGCGATCGAGCGGCTGTCGGCGCGGCACGGCCGCTCGCCGGACGTGCAGCAGATCGCCGTCTATCTCGAGATGAGCGAAGAGGACGTGCTCGATGGAATGCAGGCCGGGCGCGCCTACTCGACGATGTCACTCGACGCGCCGGCGCCGTCGCAGGACGACGACGCCGGGGCGACGCTGGCCGCGGAGCTCGGCGCCGAAGAGCACGGCTATGACCTGGTCGACACGACGGTCGTGGTCGGCGACGCGCTGGCCACGCTCGACTCGCGCGACCGGCGACTGCTGCAGATGCGCTTTGGCGAGAGCTTGACCCAGAGCGAGATCGGCGAGCAGCTCGGCGTCTCCCAGATGCAGGTCTCGCGCCTGCTCGGTCGCGCGCTCGCCGCGTTGCGCACGCGCCTGGGCGATTCCTGCTCGCCCTGAGCGACGCGCGCTGCCCGCGAGCACGTGCGCCGCGTGACTCGGCGCGGCGCCGAGTCGAGGCGGGCGCGCAGATCGGGGTTTGCCCTCGGGGATAATCCGATCGTGGACCTCGCACAGGCGCAGGCGATCCTCGAACTGACCCACAGCGCGTTCGCGTCGATGGACGAGGACGGCAGGATCTCCTACTGGAACGCGCGCAGCGAGGAGCTCTTCGGGCTGGACCGCAGCGAGGTGCTGGGGGCCGACCTGGCCGACACGATCATTCCCGAGCGCTACCGCGAGGCCCATCGCGAGGGGCTCTCGAACTTCCTGCGCAGCGGCGAGGGCGAGATGCTCAACCGGCGTGTCGAGCTCAGCGCGCTGCGCGGCGACGGGGTCGAGTTCCCGATCGAGATGACGATCTCCGCGCTCGCGGACCCCGACGGATGGTCCTTCCACGCGTTCATCGCCGACATCTCCGATCGCCAAGACGCCGCGCGCGAACGCGAGCAGCTGCTGGACGAGCTCCAGCAGGCCTTGCACGGCAGCGAGCAGCGCCTGTCCGTGACGCTCGACGCGCTGGCGGAGGCGATCACCATCCGCGCTCCCGACGACCAGCTGATCTACGCCAATCGCGCGGCGCTCGCGCGGCTGGGCCTGGACTCGCTCGAGGAGCTTCGCAACGCGGACCCGCGAGCGCTGATGAACGACTACGAGACCACGGACGAGCACGGCAGGGCGATAGCGATGGACGACCTCCCCTCGGTCAGGCTGCTGCGCGGCGAGCAGCCCGAGCCGCTGATGCTGCGCTCGGTCAAGCGCAGCAGCGGCCAGGAGCTCTGGTCGCTGCTGAAGACCACCTCGGTGCGCGATTCCCGCGGCTCGATCCAGGCGGCCGTGACGATCATCGAGGACGTGACCGCGGCCAAGCGCGCCGCGCTGCGCACCGAGTACATGGCGCAGGCCGGCGAGATGCTCGCCTCCTCGCTGGACTACCAGCAGACGCTGCGAAACGTCGCGGGCCTGACGGTGCCCCAGATCGCCGATTGGTGCGCGGTCGACCTGTTCGACGAGGAAGGCCGCCGCGAGCACGTCGCGGTCGCGCACGCCGATCCGCAGAAGCTCGCGATGATCAACCGCCTGCGCGCGAGCGCACCCGAGGAGCTCGACCCCGGGCGGGGGCTCGGCAGGGTGCTGCGCACGGGCGAGCCGATGCTCTACCCGGAGGTGAGCGACGAGCTGCTGGTCGCGGCCGCAGCCGACGCGCAGCAGTTGGACCTACTGCGCGCCGTGGGCCTGCGCTCGCTGCTGATCGTGCCGCTGAAGATCCGCGGCCAGACGATCGGAGCGCTCACGCTGGTGAGCGCCGAGTCCGGTCGCACGTTCGACGACGACGACGTGCGATTCGCCGAGCAGATCGCCGAGCGGGCCGCGCAGGCCGTGGAGAACGCACGCCTGTACACCGAGCGCTCCGAGGTCGCACGCACGCTGCAGCGCAGCCTGCTGCCCGAGGCCCTGCCGCAGATCCCCGGCTGGGAGATCTCCGCGCTGTACCGCCCGGCGGGACACGGCAACGAGGTGGGTGGGGACTTCTATGACGTCTGGGAGGTCGACGGCGATTGGCTTGTGATGCTCGGCGACGTCACCGGCAAGGGCATCGCGGCGGCGGCGCTGACTTCGCTGGTCAGGCACACAGCGCGCACGGCATCTGAATTCGACCACCGTCCGAGACAGATCCTCGAGCACATCGATGCCGCGCTCAAGCGCAGTGAATCGCTGTCGGTCTGCACCGCGATCTGCCTGCGGATCTCCGCGAGCGGGTGCACGCTCGCCCTCGGCGGGCATCCGCTGCCGCTGTGCGCGAGCGCCTCCGATGTGCGTGAGGTCGGCCAACCGGGGACGCTGCTGGGCGCCTTTGCGACGACCAGCATCGTGGAAAGCCCGTTTGCGATGAGCCCCGGCGAGACGCTCGTCGCGATCACCGACGGCGTGACCGACGCGATCGGCCGCGACGGCGAGCGCTTCGGACTAGAGCGCCTGCGCCGCGTGCTCGCCGAGGCGCACGAGGCGGCGCCGGACGTCGTCCGCGAGCGACTGATCGGCGCGTTGGACGAATTTCAGGTCGGCGCGCAGGCCGACGACACGGCCGCGGTCATCATGCGCTTCTGCGGTTCGTCACCCGCACACGCGGACCAAGACGCCAGAGCGGAGTCGGAATCCGTTGGAATGGGTAGAGAGACCTAGATGGTCAGGTCGTCTCCCTTTGAGATCAAGAGCGCGCTCGACGACGGCACCGCCACGCTGACGGTGCTCGGCGAGCTCGACATCGCGACGCGTCAGCAGTTCGAAGACGAGGTCGACGCGGTGGTCGCACGCGGCGCGCGAAGGGTCGTCATCGATCTCGCCCGTCTGAGCTTCATCGACTCCTCCGGGCTGGGGCTGCTGATCGTGCTCGACGAAAACGCCGCCGCCGCCGGCTGGGAGCTCGGCCTGACCCGCCCATGCGGGCAGGTGCTCTCGGTCGTCGAGCTCACCGGAGCCGACAAACACCTTCCGTTCCTCGCGGGGCCCGACCCGTCGTGATGGCCGCGGCGCAAAAGACGGCCGGGGCCGGCGGCGCTCGCGCGGAGCTCAGCCTGCAGCTGGCGCGCAGCGTCGAAGCGCCCGCGATCGCTCGCGCCGCGGCCAGCGGGCTGTGCGAGAACCTCGAAATCAGCCCCTCGCTGCGCAACACCTGCGTGCTGCTCGTGTCAGAGGTGGTCAGCAACGCCGTGCTTCACTCCTCGGCCCCGCGGGACGCGCCGATCCTGCTCACCGCCGCCGCGGCGGAGGACTCCGTGCGCATCGCCGTGACCGATGCCGGCGACCCTTTCACCCACCAGGTGGCCGAGCCCGCCACGCCCTGCGGCGGCTACGGCCTTTACCTGGTCGACCGCACGGCGCGCCGCTGGGGCATCGACCGGGTCGGCGGCACGAGCGTGTGGTTCGAGCTGCCGCGCTGCGCCTAGCGCAGCCGCCCACCGAACATACGTCCAGAGCTGATTCACCCATGCCGGCCAGGGCTAGCGTGTCCTTGGGACCATGGCTACCTCTCTTGACCTGGCGCCTGCAGTCGCTCGCGCGCCCGCTCGTCCAGCCAGGCGCTCGGATACGAGCCCCTCCGAGCGATCGAGCCCGCAACCCAGCTCGATCGCGCGCTATCTGCCGCTCGCCCTGCTCGCCACCGCTTCGATCGTCGTGCTGCCGGCCCTGCTCAGCGCCGCGCTCGTACCGCGCGGCGGCGTGCTGCGGGCGCTCGCGTCGGTCGCACTGGCGGTCGCAGCCTCGCTTGTGATCGCGAGCGCCGAGGCCGCGCTGTGGAAGCGCTGCCGCGGATCTCAGGACGTCGTCTTCGCCGACCTCATGCTCTGGGGATGGGTGCGTCGCTACCGCTCCGAGCGCCGCCTTGCGCGCACGCGGGCGCTGTATGACGTCGCGACGAGGGCCGCGCCGGCCGTCAGCATCGACCTCCTGACCACGCTCAGCGACCTGCTGGAAGCGCGCGACGCCTACACGCACGGGCACAGCCAACGTGTCGCGCGCCACGCCGAGCGAATCGCCCGCGCAATGCACCTCCAAGCGGACGAGGTCGCGAAAATCAGAACGGCTGCGTCGGTCCACGACGTCGGCAAGCTGCACACGCCGCGACAGATCCTCAACAACCCCCGCCGGCTCACGCAGGGCGAATTCGAGGTGATGAAGCGCCACGCGGCAGACGGCGCGGACATGCTGGCGACGGTCGGCGACCCGGACATAGCCGACATCGTGCGCCACCATCACGAGCGCATCGACGGCAGCGGCTATCCCGACGGCCTGGCCGGGAGCGAGATCCCGCTCGGCTCGCGCATCATCGCGGTCGCCGACACGTTTGACTCGATCACCTCAAATCGCGCCTACCGGCGAGCGAGCACGCAGAAGAAGGCCCTCGACGTCCTCTCCCACGAGAGCGATCGCCAGCTCGACGCCGCGGCTGTCGCGGCCTTCTCACAGCGCTACGGCGCGCGACGTTCGATCGCGGGCCTCACGTTCACCACGGCCCTGCTGCAACGCGCGGTGCTCGCGCTGCAGGCGACCTCCGCCGGTCTCGGCTCCCAGCTCGCAGGCGCCTCCTCGCTGCTGCCGGCCATCGGCGCGGCAGGGCTGCTCGCGCTCACGCCCGCGTTGCACCACTCGCCGGCGAGCGCTCACGCCGCATCGACCGGCGGCGCGCCGGCGCTGACGCGCGCGTTCGCTGTTCCGACGAGCTCGCTCACGAGCCCGCTCGCCAGGCGCCGCTCGAGCGCCGGTCATGCGCAGGGCAACGGCGCCCTCGCGCGGCATAGCCCACGCAGCACCGAGGACCGATGCGACCGCGCCGCGCGGCGGCGGCTCCCTGACAGCCAGCCCGGGCGCGCCGGCCACGGGCGATGGGGCGGGAAGCCAGACAGCGCCCCCGGCTGCCCCCGCGCCGCCCGAGAGACCGGCCCAGCCCGCGCCGCCGACGAGCGCGTCGCCGATCGCGGGCGCTCCCCCAACGCCGGCGCTTCCGACGATCCCGCCGGTGACGGTCCCGAGCGTGCCGGTCCCGAGCGCGCCGGTCCCGAGCGTCAAGACCCCGGCGATCACGGTCCCCACCGTCACCGTGCCGCCGCTCGGGACGGTCGGCGTGCAGGTGCCGGGCGTTGAAGTCTCCGGGCGCTGAAGTCTCGCTCGCGCCGAGCCGCCGCGGAGCCTAGCCGCCGTCCGCATCGCGAGGACGAGCGGCCGCGCCGGCGCCTCGCGCGGCCCGACCTACGCCGGCGGTCTCCGGCGCCGACAGCGAGGGCGCGCTCGCGGGCGCGGAGACCGGCGGCGGCGGTGTCCTTGATGCCCTGACGCGACGCGCGACCGCCGCGGCGCCGAGTCGCAGCTCGGCGAACGTCTGCGGCGCCAGAAGCGCGAGCGCGACGAGCCCGCCGAGGCAGCCGAGCAGGCCGGCGGCCGCCATCTCGGGGATGTTGGGCAGGCCCGACCACAACCGCACCGCGCCCGCGCCGAGCGCGACCCCGACCGCCGCCACCGCGCCGGGCGCCATCGCGCGGAGCGTGACCTTGAACGGGATGCGCAGCACGCGAGCCGCTGAGATCGCCATCATCGTGACCCACAGCAGCACGTTGCCGGCGCGCCCCCACGCCACGGCCGTGATGCCATCTGGCGCGAGCAGGATGATCGTCGTGATCAGGATCGGCAGCTGGATGAGCGTCAGCCCGATCATCACGCGCTGGCGCGCGAGCGCCTTGAACGCGTCGCCGAGCGCGAACCCCGACGCCGAGATCGCCGACATCACAGACACCGCCGCGAAGACCCCCGACGCTTCGCGCCACTTGGCCGAGAAGAGGGTTTCGACGATCGGCTCGGCCTCCACCGCCAGCAACGCCGCCAGGGGCAGCGCGTACAGCGACTGGTAGCGCACGAGTTTGCCGGTGGCCGCGCCGACGCCCGCGGAGTCCATCACGCGCTTTCGCGACAGCGCCGGAAACGCCACGAGCGAGACCTGGTTGGCGATGTTCTCGAGCAACAGCGAGGGCAGGCGGAACGCGACCGAGTACAGGCCGAGCGCCTCGCCGCCGAGCACGCGACCGACGACCGTGACGTCGATCGTCGTCGTGATCTGCGCGAACAGCTGCAGCAGCGACGCGCCGATCCCGTAGGGCACGATCGTGGCGGCGATCGCGCGGTGATAGCGAAGCGTCGGCCTGAAGCCGGTGCGCCACCACAGCGCCGCCGCCCATGCGGCCGTGCCCGCGAGCATCCCCCACACCAGCGACGCCGCGCCGAACCCGAGCAGCGCGAGCGTGACGCCCACCCCGGCGCGTGCGACCGCGCCCACGACTTCGGTCACGATCCTCGTCCTGAAGCGAAGGTCGCGCAGCAGCAGGCCGTCATGCACGCCGCCGAGACCCGTCAGGAAGATGTCAAGCGACGCGAGGCGAAACAGCCCGACGTGTTCAGACTGGTGAAAGAAGCTCGCGATCTGCGGAGCGGCCGCCGCGACGACGACCGTCATGATCGCGGTGAGCGCGATGTTGATCGTGAACGCGACGTCGATGCGCTCGCCGGTCCCCTTCTCCTGCTCGTAGATGACCGCCTGGCCCATGCCGAGGTCGGTCGTCAGCTCGATCAGGCTGAGCACGACGCTGACCGCAGCCACGAGGCCGAACTCCGACGGCACCAGCAGACGCGTGAGCACCAGCAGCGACACCAGCGCCAGGCCCTTGGTCAGGGCGAACGTGAGAATCGACCAGGCGATGCCCGACTTGACCGAAGGCCCCAGCGAACCGTCATCCACGGGTGGCTCGCTGACGTCCACGTCGCTCATCGCTGGCTCACCGTATCCCACGCTCGCGCAATCTCAGCCACACGGACCTATAGTCGGCCGGCTGTTCAGCTCGCTCAAGCGGGCGAACCCCATCCTGTCCGGGTTTTGGCGGCCGGCTAACGCTCGCGGGCATCCGGCACGACTATGAACCATGGCATCGCGACCGGAGCTGTCACGCCTGGACGCGTCTGCCGACGGTGCGCCCGGCCCGCGGCGTGCGCGCAACGCCCGGCGAGCGCAAGGCACCGACGACGGCTCGGCCGATCTCGCGGCCGAGCTCGCCGAGATGGGGCTCTCCCCCAAGGCGGCCTGGTACTCCTCGGCGGTGCTCTACGTCGTTGGCGGGCTGCTCGTCACCGCGCTCTACGCGATCGATCCCGACGCGTTTCCGGCGGCGTCTTCTACCTCGGCTGCATCGCGATCGTGATCGGCGCGCTCTGCGCTCCTCGCCGGACGGCATCTGCATGACTCCAGCCGCGTGCTCGAGGTGACGACACACGCGCGGCTGATAGCCGGATTCGCGATCTTCGTGACGGCCGTGCTGATCACGCACGGCAAAGTCTCGCATTTGCGCTGATACCCCTGCTGATAGTCCCGACGCCGTGCTACCTGTACACGTGGCGGCTGGCGCTCCCCTACGTGCTCGGCGGGGCGTTGCTGGTGTTCTTCGGCTCAGCTTCCGATCGCGGGACCCGCGCATGTGGCGCACGCCCTCATCTCCACCTGCGCGTTCGCGGTGATCGCGGCGGCGCTGATCGTCACCAAGCAGCGAACACGACGGCTCGCCCGCCACAACCGCAACCTCGCCTACATCGACCCGCTGACGGGGATCGCGAACATGCGCGGCCTGCGCGAGCGCATCTTCTCCGCAGCGCGCGCCGCGTCGAGGGGTGAAGGACGGACCGTTCGCCCTGTACGCGATGGACATGGACAACTTCAAGCAGGTCAACGACCAGTTCGACCACTCGATGGGTGACGCGGTGCTGTCCGCGATCGCCGCAGCGATCCGTGAAGAGCTGCAACCGGGTGATCTGGCGGTCCGACGCGGCGGAGACGAGTTCGCGCGTGCTCGTGCCCGACCCGTCCACCCGCGACCTCGAGGGCCTGCGCGAGAGCCTGCAGCGTGCGATCACGCGGGCGCGCATGGCCACCTGCCCGCAGATCACGCCGAGCGGGACGGTCGCCTACATCAGAACCGATCCCGGCGAGGAGCTCGGCGCCATGATGGAGCGCGCCGACGAGGCCCTGCACCACGCCAAGCTCGCGTCTCGCAAGAGGCGCAGCGAAGAAGGCCTCCGCGCCCGCCGAGCCGCCCGACGCGCTGCCCTCGACGCCGACGCCGAGCCGCCCGCCATGGCCCCCAGCAGCCTTCCAGCGAACCCTCCGCCAGCGGCTGGACCCGGCGGGCTCGACCCGCTCGCGTCCTCCCCGCAGCGCTCTCAAGGCCGCCCTCGCGCGCGCCAACCCCGACTGGATATTCGCCGCGCTGTTGCTGTTCCTCGGCTCGCTCGTGACCGCGTCGCTCTCCGCCGCCCAGCTGGTCGACCGCTCACGCCGCTCGCGGGAGCAGCGATAGCCGCCGGTTCTGCTGGCCCTGGCACTCGGCTGCGCGTGGGCGGGGGTAGCGGGCGTTTCGCCGAGATGGCTGCACCTTCCGTGGCTCGCGTCCTACGGCCTGCTCGCCCTTCAGATCCACCTCGCCGGTCCCGTCGGGAGCGGCGCTGCTGGACCTGATCCCGGCGATCGTCATGTACGGCTTCCTGATCTTCAAGGCCCGCACGGCAGCTCTCTATCTGCTGCTGGGCCAGGGCATGTACGGCGCCTTCGCGATCGGCGCGGGCTTCGATCAGGGCGTCGCAAGGACGGTGGTGACGACCGTCGTCGTCGCCGTCGTCGGCGGCCTGGTCTCCAAGCTGCGACTGGTCACGGTCAGCCTTGCCCGCACCAACAGCGAGCTCTCGGAGCTGGACGCGCTCACCGGCGTCGGCAACCTGCGGGCGCTGCGCGACAGGGTCAGCGACGTGGTCGAGCGGGCTCCCTCGCGCCAGCTCAACCCGCTCGCCGTGGCGATCGATCTCGACGAGTTCAAGCAGGTCAACGACGTCTACAGCCACACCACGGGCGACCAGGTGCTGGTCGCCGTCGCCCGCACGGTCAGCGAGCGTGTTCGCATCGATGCGCTGGTCGCCAGGCGCGGCGGCGATGAGTTCGTCGTCGTGCTTGACGACGCCGATCCGCAATACACGGCTGCCGTCGTGCAGCGCATAGACGACGCGATCGTCCGCGCACGCCGGCGCATATGCCCCGATCTGCGACCGACGGCCAGCGTCGCTTCGGTGCAGTGGCAGCCCGGCGAAACGGCCGTCGACTTCCTTCACGAGGTCGACGTCGCGCTGCATCACAAGAAGGCCGAATCGCACGCGCTCCGCTCCTCGCAGACCAGCACCGAAACGGTGTCGATCTCAACGGCGCGTACCGGCGCGAGCGCGTCAACGTAGCCATCTGACGACGTGGACTGCTCGCCCGCGCCTTCAAGACCTGCCGCGCGGGTCGCGGTGGCCCAACGCGCTTTCGGACTGATCATCGACGTTCGCGCGGCCGCCTGAAAGGGGCGGCGGCTCCACGGTACGCTCGTGCCCGATGACAGATTGGGCAGCCTGGGGCACCTCGGTCGGGACACTCGTGCTCGCCGGCGCGACATTCGCTGCGGTGCGCTCTTCGAATCGCTCGGCGAGGATCGCGGAGCGCGCGCTTCTGGCCGGCCTGCGGCCGTTGCTCACGCCATCGCGTCCCGAGGACCCCGACGAGCAGGTTCAGTTTGCCGACGGGCGCGTGTTTGGCGTGCGAGCCGGTCACGCGATGGTTCGCCGCGAGCAGGAGGCCATCTATCTCGCCATCCCGTTGCGCAATGTCGGAGCCGGCATCGCCCTGCTGCGCGGCTACCACCTCGAAGCGGAGTCCGCAGAGAGAGTCGCCCGCGACCCGTCAGGCGTGGC
This sequence comes from uncultured Solirubrobacterales bacterium, assembly GCA_963713385.1. Classification (GTDB taxonomy): domain Bacteria; phylum Actinomycetota; class Thermoleophilia; order Solirubrobacterales; family Solirubrobacteraceae; genus Palsa-744. The sequence goes on along the minus strand of CAVQLO010000005.1, from coordinate 1,172 downwards.
GCGCCATCGGCGGGGAGACAGGCCTCCGGAGCGCCACACGTTCGCCGAGCAGCAGCGTGACCTCTACATACCGACCGGCAACGTGGGCTTCTGGCAGGCTGCACTGCGCGACGCCAACGACGAGCGCTATGTGCAGGTCAGCGAAGCCATCCAGACGGCTGGCCGGGTGACGATCGACCTGCTCTACACCGACCACGAGGGCGGCCAGCCGACGATCACGAGATTCGTCCTGCTGGCCGACGGCGACGCAGGCTGGCGCTGCGACGTGACCCGCCATTGGAACACCATGGACGTTGCGGCCGACCAGCTGGCTTGAGTCGGTCACGCGGCCTTCCGTCGCGGGCCGTTGAGGTCAACGGCTGTCTAGCTCCCTTGGAGGCGCGCCCACCTCAGCTTCGGTCGCTGTCGCTCACGCCAGGAAGACGCCTGACAGCACCGCGTTGGCCCCAGCCCACCGAGTGACCGTGATCGTGACTGTTCCACCCGGCTGAACGCTGATCGGGAACGACATCCACACGCCTTCGTTGAACGCGCTGGAAAGCACGGCCGTCGTCCACCCTCGACCGAGACCATCTCCCGGCGCGTGGTGGAGTCCCAATCGACCGCATAGAGCTCGAGATTCCCGCTGTATGCAGCGGTGAAGCTCAGCGTCAGCATGATCTGGTTGGGGTCGTAGTAGGTGGCGGAAACCCGCGTGCTCTTGTCGGGACTCTGCAGCGCCCGCCCGTCGGTGGTAGACGCGGCCCACACGAAGCGGCTTCCCTGCGTGAGGCTCAGGGTTGCGCTCGTCGACAGCGAGGAGAGGTCGCTTTCGCCGTTCCACGCCGCCAGGTCATAGCCGCCCGAGCCGTAGGTGCCGACCCAGCTGCCCTGCGGGGCCTTTGAGAGGGGCATCGCGGGGGGTGGCCCTTCGTTGCCGAGGAAGATCCCCGATAGGACGGCGTTTGCTCCGGCGGTGCGATCAACGGTGAACCTGACTGTCCCGCCGCGGCGACGCTGATCGGGAGGGACACCCAAGCTCCTTCGTGGAAGGAGCTCGACAGCACGGCGGTCTGGCCGTTGACCGTGATCAGCTCGCGGGCCTGGGCGGTCGAGTCCCAATCCAGCGCGTAGAGATGGAGGGTGCCGCCCGTGTAGGCTTCTTTGAACGTCAGCTTGACCTTGATCTGGTT